>CALWVE010000042.1 GCA_944384905.1 uncultured Clostridia bacterium | reverse complement strand
AAATAATTTGCAAAGACACAGGGCGGTGCCGAAAAAAATCGGCCCGCTCTGCGTTTTTTATGATATATATTGATTTATTAAAGAGGAAAACATATAAAGTTTGGTGCCAACGTAACATCTCAGTATGACCACCGCACCGATGGAAGCAAAAAAGGCTGTTATTTTAATGTCAATACGCCGAAAACTTCGGCTGGAAAGAGAAAAGTGCCAATGCTCAGTTTTGTGAAAGAGGCAATCATAATGGAAAAGGAAAGGCAGGAGCTGCTCGATCTTCATTGTATCGCTATCATTGACGGATACACGGATTTTATCTTTATCAATCGCTTCGGAAATCCACAACATCAGGGAACGCTCAATAAAGCAATCCGCCGCATAATCCGTGACTGTAACGATGAGCAGTTTTTGAAAAACGATAATCCCGAAGTGCTGCTTCCGCATTTTAGCTGCCATTCATTAAGACATACATTTACAACGAGAATGTGCGACGCAGGCGTGAATGTCAAGGTCATTCAGGATACGCTCGGTCATAAGGATATTTCAACAACGCTCAATATCTATACCGATGTGACAAAGGAGCTTAGGCAGTCTGAGTTTGAAGGTCTTGACTCATATTTCAAAAGCGAGTATAATAAAGTGTCCAACGAATAATTGGCATTTCTTGAACGAGGATAAAAGCTTCTACACCATTTACACCAATTTATACTCCAATTCACCGAAAAACAGCACGAATTTATAGGGATATAACGATTCAGGAAGAAACCCCGTTTAGACCTTTTATGAGATATGAGTAGGTTTAGGAGAGATTGAAAAGATGGTTGCTTTTGTCCCCACGATGAAGTCGCTGGACAAGCCGGAAGCTTCCAAAAAGGAAGAGGCCGCAGCTCCTGCCGCTGTTTGCGCCGCACAGACGGGCGGCCCCGAAATGCCGCTTATTTCCGGCGAACCGCTTGATTTCAGCAAAGTTGAAATCGAGCCGCTGTTCCAGGAATTTGTCGATTTCGATACGTTTGCCAAGTCTGATTTCCGCGCCGTAAAGGTAAAGGAATGCACCGCCGTTCCGAAGAGCAAGAAGCTGTTGAAGTTTGTCTTGGATGACGGCACGGGCACCGATCGCGTGATCCTCAGCGGCATTCACGATACCTATGAGCCGGAAGAGCTGGTAGGCAAAACGCTGATTGCCATCACTAACCTGCCGCCGCGCAAGATGATGGGCATCGATTCCTGCGGTATGATTATTTCCGCCGTCCATCATGAAGAAGGCGTGGAAAAACTCCACTGCCTGATGGTCGATCCGCATATCCCGGCCGGCGCCAAGCTGTACTAAAACTAAATTACAGGCTGCCACCGGGTAGCCAAAAATGCGCAAGCGTTTGTTTGTACGTCGTTAGGTCTTTGAAGATGTACATGCAAACGCTTGTATTTTTAGGTGAACCAAATGAATGCAATTAAAAATCATATCCGCTATTTTTCTAAAGAAGAGTGGGCCTTATGGTCGTTATCGATGACGTTTATGATAGGCTCGTTTCTTATTTTTGACAGAGAAAATTATTTTACGCTTCTTGCTTCTGTGATTGGCGGCACATCTCTTATTTATTGCGCCAAAGGGAATCCGTTTGGACAGGTACTGATGATTATTTTCAGCCTGCTGTATGCAGGAATTTCATTTGCCTATGCTTATTACGGAGAGATGATCACCTATTTGGGCATGACGGCGCCGATGGCCGTCATTTCCTTGGTTTCGTGGATGAAAAATCCATACGAGGGGAATAAATCGGAAGTGACGGTCAACCGCATCGGCCGCAAAGAAATTGCGCTTATGGTTGCGGTTACTATTGCGGTAACGTACATTTTTTACTTGATTTTATATGCGTTTAAAACAGCTAACATCATTCCCAGTACGATTTCCGTAGCCACCAGTTTTCTTGCGGTTTATCTTACCTTTCGAAGAAGCGCATTTTATGCACTTGCTTATGCCGCCAATGATCTTGTTTTAATCGTTTTATGGACAATGGCTGCGGCTGATGATCTAAAGTATATATCTGTTGTGATTTGCTTTTCCGCGTTTTTGGTAAACGATATTTACGGCTACATCAGCTGGAAGAATATGTATAAAAGACAAAATAAACAGCAGGCATCAAGAGCATAAAAGCTTTTGGTGCCTGCTGTTTTATACGGTTTAAAGCGGCTGCAAATTTTATTTCACTTGGATGGCGTTGGGGTAAATGCGCTGCATGCGTTCATCGTCAAATCGTTCGTCCAGAATCGATTCAATTACATTCTCGGCCGGTTTGCCGTGGGCACGTTCACTGTAACGGGCCAGCGCTGCGGCGGAAACAACCATGTTGACCGCCATAAAGATGACCAGCACCCAGGTGATGATTTTGCCGGGTTTAATCGGGATTTTTTCGATCCACTTGGAAAACAGCGGGTAGCAGACTTTCAGCCAGATCACAGCCGCAATTCCCCAGAAGAAGCAGTACAGCAAATTGATTCTGCCGCCCAGGTTAAAGGGGATTTGGCTGTAATCCCAGAAGACGGTTCCGTAGCAGATTTCGGTAAAGACACTGCAAAAGTATTCGTATGCGCCGCCGATAACGGTTCCGAAAATGAAAATGAAGCTATCGGAACGATTGCGGTAGGAATACATCAGCAGGGTTCCGGCGGCCAAAGCCAGGCCCCATACCACGCTGAACGGTCCCCACACCAGACTGCTTCGGCTCATCCACACGCCGGCCGTAATCCGGCAGAAGATCGTTTCGGTGATGTCTCCCAAAAAGCTGCCGACTACAAACAAAATAGAAATCTTGTAGAAGCTGCACCCTTGCGCAAAAACGACAGGCGGCCCCTGAACCGCACGTTCCTGAATCTGCGGATGCGCGCGCGTCAAACGACGCTGAATCAGGTTGGCGATGGCATTGCCGAAACGGCGGGTAAATCCGGCCAGGCGGTTATTTGCTTCTACAACACGCGAAGAAATGCCTTTGCGATGATGGATCGCGTAGAAGGTGCCCAGCGCGTCTACCGCGAAGATTCCCAGCAAGACCCAAAGGATAACCGTTGTGACCGGGCGGGGAATCCAGTCATAGAGCGCGTAAACGAACGGATTGATCCATTTGACGGCAACCACGCCCAAAACGCCCCAAAGCAGCGAATAGGGCAAGCAAATGTAACCGTCGAGGTTCAGCGGGATTTTGGAATAATCCCACCATTTTCCGTGGTTGGTTTTTTCGAGAAAATATCCGGCGAGCCACTCGATGACGGTGGCATAAATCGCGCTGAATACGAACAAAAGCGGAATGTTGTCTAAAAGTTCTCGCTGGGTTACACTCAGCACAACCGCTGCCACACCGTAAATAGTACACAGCGGGCCGTTGAGTACGCCGCGGTTGACAAAACGCTTCTGCTTAATGATGGCAACTGTGGTTTCGATCACCCAGCCGGCGAACGAATAGAGGAAGAAAATCCAGAGTAAACGAAAAAACATAGGAACCCTTTCCGGCTGCATTCCGTATAGAAAAGAAAAGCGGGCGTTTCAAGCGCCCGCCGAAACTTTTGCAGCCTTTCCATACCCAATTCCCTTATTATGGAAATCGGAAGAACAGTTTTGAGCTTTCAATAGCCTGCTGTGTGATTCTATGAATCAGAAAGCGGCTTTATGTGAAAGCGTCAGTTGAATTTAACAAACAGATGGGCAAAGTCGTAGCCGAAGCAGCAGAGCCACTGGCCAATTTTGCCGGGAATGTTCAGCCAGAAGTTGATGCTTCTCCAGCGCAGCTTCTTGGCGAGCGGTTCGTCAACCTGCATCAGGTGATCCCACATGGCGAAGTTATCCACATCGGCTTCTTTGGTTTTATTCATGCGGGAGAACAGCGTGGCCAGCATCATCATCAGGCGAAGGTGATGATAGAGGCAGGCATACAGACGAGGCTGTGTCTTTTTGATCTCCAGCAGGCGGTGCGCTTCAAAGCAGCGGGTGGTGACCAAAATCTGCTGCTTGTAACGCTTGAGCACGGCAGCCTTGGCTACCGACTGGCCGTCGCGGCCGATCAGGTAGTAGTAGAAATCCACATCCATGTATTTCACCGTTTTGGCGAACGGGATGGAATAATACACATACAGGTTATCTTCATAGAAGGTATGCTTGGGCAGAACCAGGCCGTTTTCCTTCATGACGCTGGTTTTAAACATGCACGAATGCAGCGTGAGGTTCTGGCTCATGCCGAAACGGCGGGTTTCTTCCCAGCCCACGGTTTTCCCGGCCGGGAAAACGGAGCCGTATTTGATGATTTTATCGACGCCGGTTTCTTTCAGATAATAAACGTAGTTGCAGACAAACAGATCGGGCAGCTGATCGTCGGGCGTATTTTCAATGGTGTCGAGCAGCGTTTTGAGCGCGTCTTCGCCCACCCAGTCGTCGGAATCAACCACTTTAAAATACTTGCCGGTGGCGTTGCGGATACCCTGGTTGATGCCTTCGCCGTGACCGCCGTTTTCCTGATGCACCACTTTGATGATGTCGGGATACTGCGCCTGGAAACGATCGGCAACTTCGCCGGTTTTGTCTTTGGAGCCGTCGTCGATGATGACGATTTCAACTTTGTCGCCGCCCTTAAGCAGGCTTTCGATGCAGACATGCATATAATCGGCCGAATTATAGCACGGCACGGTAAACGTAATGAGCTTCATGAATATTCTCTCCTATAGCAAACCTTAATGTTACCATAATAGCCGATTTTGCCTGTTTTTTCAATACATAGTGTGAATTTCTGCTTATCGGATCGGCAGTGTCCGGCCGTCCAGCACGGCCTGAACCAGTTTTTCGCCGGAATAGACAAGTTTCAGCGAAAAAAACGGCGTGTCCTGTGCCAGCAGGCGAAGAAAGATCTTGTCTCCCTCCCAGATGGGCAGAGAGGAGATCTGTTTTTTAGGAACCCACTCCAGCTCGCCTTCATCGCAGGGGAGCGGTTCGCCGGTGAAGCCGTCGGCTGTAAAGAGATGCATATATTCCGTGGGCCAAAGATCGGAACAAAAAGTCACCAGCCCACGGAAACGCCAACGGGTAAGCATAAGCCCGGTTTCTTCCAGCACTTCGCGCAGCAGGCAGTCTTCGGGGCTTTCGCCTTCCTCAAAATGGCCGCCGATGCCGATCCACTTGTCGTAGTTCATATCGTTTTCTTTTTTGACGCGGTGGAGCATCAGATACGCGTCGTCGCGTTCGATGTAACACAGCGTTGTTAAAGGGCTTTTCATACGAATTTCCTTTCCGAAGCATTCCTAAATCCGAACAGGCCCTCCCGAATCAAAAGGAGGGCCTGCGGTGATTGTATTTTATTTGCGGCGGATCAGGGTGTAAGTTCCGCTTTCGAGCGGGCGGCAGGACGTTCCGTCTTCAAACTGCCAGCCGTTTTCGAGCGTAAACCAGCCGTAAGCGCCTTCGGGAACCGTGAGCGTGTAAGTTACACGGTCGCCGCTGCGGGAATATTCGCCCGCCAGTTTACCGCAGGGCAGCATACGGAAAGCTTCGACGTGTGTAAGATTGTCGATCAGGCGCGGTGTGACGCGGCATTCGAGCGGATCGCGTTCAAACGGGTTCTGCTCAAGTCCCGCCAAGTGCTGCACCAGCCAGCTGCTGATATCGCCGAAGAAATGATGGTTCAGCGAACCCGAGCAGGAGGGTTCCATGCCAAACTGCTCCCAAAGCGCATTGGTTCCGCAGGCGATCATTCGCCCATAGGAAGGCTTTGCCACGTTCATGGCCAGGTGATAGGCCAGGTCGGTGCGGCCGAAGCGCGAAAGCACATGGAACAGCACGCGCGCGCCCAGAATACCGCAGTCAAAGGCATTGCCGTCGCGCTCGATGATTTCAACCAGGCGGCGGAACGCTTCGGGCTGTTCAGCAGGAGTAAAGGCCTCGTAGAAAATCGCCATCGCCTGCGATGTCTGGCAGTTGCCGATGGCTGTCATGGTAGAGAGATCGAGCAGGTTTTCGCGTACGGCGCCGCGCAGCTTTTCATGCAGCGTTTCGGCGAATACGGCCTGCGGCTCCATGTTGAGCGCGCGGAACAGCTTGCCGGCTTTGCGGCAGATATCCATCGAAACGATGGAGTCGGTCAGCTCCAGCGGCGCGCGAACGGTTGTGACGGGCAGCCAGTCGCCCAGACCGAAATGAACCAGACCCTGTGCATCGGTTTTGGTGGAGAGATAATGCAGATAGCGCATGATGGAAGAAGCGGCTTTGTGCGCGGGTTCCAGATCTCCGCGCAGTTTCCACAAAGCAAACGGCAGGTTGACCAGCGCGATATCCCACGCCGGACCGTTGCCCCATTCAAAGCCCCAGCCGCCTGTGGGCACGATGCCGGGCAGTGCGCCGTCCGGTGCCTGTGCGGCGCAGATGCATTCCAGCCACTGGGAAAGGCTGGTTTCGGCGGTGTGATTCATCAGCATCTGTTCGGCGGAAAGCGCCGCGTCGCCCGTCCAGCCGTTTTTCTCGCGGTGGGGGCAATCGGTGGGGAAGTAGTAGAAGTTCGCCAGATTGGAGCGCACAACAGCGTCCTGTACGGCGTTTGCAATCGGATCGGAACAGGTAAACGAAGCCAGCGGATGCAGATCGGAATGCATGACTTCATAAGTCAGCAGATCGCGCGTAGCCTGTTCTTCGGTGATGCCCATCACGAGGCAGTAACGGAAACCGTGATAGGTAAACGACGGCAGATAGGTTTCTTCGCCCTCGCCTTTGCAGATGTAAATATCGCGGTGATCAAATCCGTTGGGCAAAAAGCGCATGTAATGCAGGTCGAGCCCGTCCTGATACAGACGCTCCGAAAATTGCAGAATCACTTTCTGTCCGGGTTTGCCGTGAATTTTCAGCCGGCACAGACCGGCGGCGTTTTCACCGAAATCATACAGCCAGCCGTCTGTTCCGCTTTCGTCGTCCGGGATAGGATAGACTTTTAAAGTCGGGCGGCAATCGGCCGGGCGCGTCATTTTGCCCGGACGGAACCAAACCGGCGTAAGGCTGCGCGAAATTATGATCGGTTCGGCGGTGTTCAGGCGGGCTTCTCCGCGCGGCGTTTCGGCCGAAATGGCGGGCTGCCAGCCGCTGTCGTCGAATCCGGGCTTGTTCCATCCGGGAATTTTGCGGCGTGCATCGTAAAATTCGCCGACGCGCAGGTCGTCAAAATAGATCGGCGACGGCGCGGTACGGAAGGCTTCGTCGGATACGATCGTTTCCTGTGTGCCGTCGGCATAAGTGAGGCACAGAGAAAGCGCCGTTTTGGGCGCGCTGCGCCAGCGGGCAAGCTGGAAATCCCAGATTTCGCCGCCGAAAGCGTTCTGCATGCCGTTGCCGAGCAGCAGACCTAACACGTTTTCGCCAGCTGTAAAATCGGCGGCCAGGTCATAACGGTCGTACCATAGGATCTGATCCGGGTTGGTGATGTACGGCGCCAAAAAACCACGGGTGCGCTTTTCGCCGTTAATAAACAGCTCGTAAAAACCCAGCCCGCAGATCAGCAGTTCGGCGCGCACAGGTTTTTCACGGCAAACGATGCTGCGGCGCAGGTATGGCGCGGGAACGAAATGGTCGAAATCACACATTTCTTTTCCCGCCGCAATAAAGGAAAGCGGAAAATCAATCGGTTTCATAAGGTTCCTCCCCGCCGCCCCAAATGGCGGCCTTTGTTTTCTTCATCATACCATTGGTTTTTCTGTTTTGCAATTGAAAAAGTATAATTTTGGGATATTTATATAGAAAAGCGGCACGAAATTTTAAATATAAAAAACGCGACTTGTAAATTTTGACTTGTCTTTCGTGACGGTTTATATTATGATAAAAATATCCGGGCTATTGCCCCAAGAGTTGTAAGGCTGCGTATGACGCAGCTGCAAGGAACCCTGTTTTTTAGAGGAGGAAATTTAAGATGTCCAAAACAATCAGACTGGGCTTTATCGGTTGCGGCGGTATTGCCAACGGCAAACACTTCCCCGGTATCAAGGGAATTGAAGGCGCAGAAATGGTTGCATTCTGCGATCTGATCGAAGAACGCGCGCAGAAGGCTGCCAAAGAATACGGCACGCCCGATGCAAAGGTATATACCGATTATCGTGAACTGCTCAAAGATCCCACGATTGACGCCGTTCATGTTCTGACCCCCAACGTATCTCACTGCGAGATCTCCTGCGCCGCCATGGAAGCCGGCAAGCACGTTCTGTGCGAAAAGCCGATGGCCGCCAGCGAAGCAGACGCCAAGAAGATGCTCGAAACCCGAGACAAGACCGGCAAAATGCTGACGATCGGTTATCAGTATCGTCATTTCCATGTCAACCAGGTTGCCAAGAAAGTGGTAGACGACGGTTGGCTGGGCGATATTTATTATGCCGAAGCTACGTATCTGCGCCGCCGCGGTGTACCGACCTGGGGCGTATTTACCGATAAATCCAAGCAGGGCGGCGGTCCGCTGATCGATATCGGCACCCATGCGCTCGACCTGACGCTGTTTTTGATGAACAACTACGACGTGGATTATGTTGTAGGTACTTCTTTTGAAAAACTGGGCCGTCTGCTCGATCCTGAACATCAGGGACAGGTTAATGGCCGCGGCGAACAGGATAACTGGAACAACAAAACCTATGACGTGGAAGACTCCGCCATGGGCTTTATCAAGATGAAGAACGGCGCTACGATCGTGCTGCGCGCATCCTGGGCCATCAACATGACGAAGGAACAGGGCGCTAACAACAAGGCTACGGCTATGCTGGCCGGTACAAAGGGCGGTCTCGATACAGCCAGCGACGTGGTGCGTCTGAACCATGTTGTGGCCGGTCAGCCCTCCATCACCACCGTAGGTGAACCGGTTGCTCCGTATATCCCGGGCTTCTCTCAGGGACCGGCTCCCAAGTCGCTCGAAGCGGACATCTGGGTCAAGGCTCTGCGCGGCGAAGGCGAACTGTTCGTAACGGCTGAACAGGCCTACACCGTAACCCGCATTCTGGAAGCGATCTATACTTCTTCCAAGACCGGCAAGCCCGTGTATTTTTAAGGAGAAACAGCGATGAAAGACATTGCAATGCAGATGTATTCGTTCGGCTTTGATAAACCGATGACGCTGGCCGAACAGTTTAAAGAAGCCGCACGCATGGGCTATACCGGCGTAGAACTGATCCGCAATTATATGGATGTTCCGGCCGAAACGCTTAAGCAGCAGGCCGATGAAGCCGGAATTGCGATCGTTTCTGCCCATGTGCCTATGGATTACATCATCAACGATCTGCCGTATCTGGCAAAACTGGGCATGAAGATGATTATCTGCCCCGGCACGCCGTTTGCAACCAAAGAAGAAGCCCTGATTGTGGCCGCCGAGCTCAACTGCATCGGCAAGGAAGCCGCCAAATACGGCATCCGCGTGGGCTATCACAACCACACCAGCGAATTCTTTGAAGACGGCGGCAAGCCGATCCTCGATTATGTGATCGAAAATACCGATCCGGAAACGGTTGTGTTTGAAATCGACTGCGGCTGGGCTTCCGCCGCCGGTATCGATCCCGTGGCTTATATCAACCGCCACGCGGGCCGCATTGCCGGTATTCATGTGAAAGAAAACGGCGCAGTTGTCGGCCCCGGCACGCCCCGTTCCCGCTTCGACAAAACGCCGGCGCCGGTTTATCCCAAAGACGAAAACGGCAAGCCGATTCTGCCGCCCGAAGTGATCGCCGCCCGCAAAGAGCGCGATAAGCTGAATGTGGCTACCGGCACCGGTATCGTGGATTGGAAAGCCGTCAAGGCCGCTGCCGATGCGCAGCGTTCGGATGTCCTGTATATTGTGGAGCGCGAAGCGAACTACGGCGATCTTTCCCGCCTGGAATGCCTGGAAGCCGACTGCAAGTGGATTCAGGAAAATCTGTAAGTTCATGTATTTTTGCGGGTTCTCAAACGCCTTGCGGTGTTTGGGAGCCTGTTTATGAAATCAGCAAGGAGTGAAGTCAATGAAACTCGGTGTATTGACAAACGTTGTAGGTAAAATGCCGCTGGACGAAGCACTGGCTTATTTTAAGTCCATGGGCATTCAGATGGTGGAAATCGGCTGCGGCGGCTATCCGGGAAAAGATCACTGCGATCCGGATGTTCTGCTGAACGACGAAGCTAAATTTGAAGAATTCAAAGCCACGCTGGCCAAATATGATATGCAGATCAGCGCCCTGAGTTGCCACGGCAACCCGGTGCATCCCAACAAGGAAATCGCGGCTCAGTTTGACCGCGATATGCGCAATGCCGTTTTGATGGCCGAAAAGCTGGGTCTGCATCAGATCAACTGCTTCTCCGGCTGCCCCGGTGACAGCGAAACGTCTCAGCAGCCCAACTGGGTAACCTGCGCCTGGCCGAACGAATTCCTGGAAGTACTCGACTGGCAGTGGAACAGCGTGCTGATTCCCTACTGGAAAGAGTTTGTGGCTTTTGCAAAAGCACACGGCGTCAACAAGATCGGTTTGGAACTGCATCAGGGCTTCTGCGTACATAACACGGCGACACTGCTGCGTTTGCGTGAAGCGGTCGGCCCGGAAATCGGCGCCAACCTCGACCCGAGCCACCTGATCTGGCAGGGAATGGACCCCTGCACTGTGATCCGCGAGCTGGGCGGCGAAGCGATCTTCCACGTTCACGCCAAAGATACCCGCATGGATAAGATCAATGTGGCCAAAAACGGTGTGCTCGATACGCATTCGTATGCCGATGAAATTCATCGTTCCTGGATCTTCCGCAGCGTAGGCTACGGCAACGATTATCTGTATTGGAAAGATTTCGTCAGCACCCTGCGTATGGTGGGCTACGATTATGTGCTTTCCATCGAGCATGAGGACAGCCTGATGAGCCAGAACGAAGGCTTGCAGAAAGCGGCTTCCTTCCTGCGCGAAGTGATCACGTTTGAAGACCGCATGAGCGAAATGCGTTGGATCTGATTGTAAATTTAAGCTAAAGAAACCCCGGAACAGATTTGTGTCTGCTCCGGGTTCATTTTATAGAAAAACTTTATCTCCCCAGGGAACCCCCGGCGAGGGTTCCCTACGAAAGAAACGTCCACTGGACGTTTCTTTCTACCCTCCTGCGCTTATAGAAGCAAAAGAGTTTCGCGCCCTGCGGGGCGCGCCGGGGGCGTTGCCCCTCGACCCCACCACCTTTTGAAAAAGGTGGACAAAAACTTTAACGTTTGTACATTAGGCTCCTGTCGCGCAAAGAGTTTACATGCCTTCTTACGAATAGGTAAACCCCAGAACAGGCTAACGTTGACTGCTCCGGGGTTTGTGTTTTCTATTATTACAGTTTTACGGTCTGGCCGGCGGGGATGCATACGGCCTGGCCGTCGGCTTTTACCCATACATCCGTGAAGGTGGGGTTGTACAGGATGCTGCCGTTTGCCGAAACGCGCAGTGCTTTCTGGGCGTTCATGTAATCGATGATCTCGATGTTGGTGGCGTACCAGGTGTTTTCATGTCCGGCGGCGCGCTTGCAGAATTCTTCCATGATCTCCCAGCTGTTGGGATAATCCGGGCGGTCAAATTCAAAGCTGTGGCCCCAAACATACAGCAGACGGCCGTTTTCGTAGCGCTGCGGCTTGTAGAATTCTTCGAGGCGGTCCATCATTCTTTCGCGGGAAGCACATGTGGGGTGCCACATCAGCGGGTCTTCCGGGAAATTGTAATCCATCGTACCGTGGGTGGTGCGGCTGTATTCAATGCCGCAGGCGCGGAACAATTCCACCGTGCGGGTGTCGTAATTGCCATAGGGATAAGACATGCCGCGCACGATATAACCGCAGAGGTCTTCCAGCGTTTTGCGGTCATCCAGAGATTCATGCAGGATGTTTTCGGCCGGCAGGTGGGTGTTCCACTGGTGGGTCACGGTGTGGGACGAAACTTCGTGGTTCTGATACAGCGTGGCCACTTCAGCGGAAGTGATGTAACCCGGATGATCCAGACGGCCCGAAATCAGATGGAACGTGCCGCGGATTCCGTAGCGGTTGAACATATCTACCAGACGGCGGTCATGTTCGGTGCCATCGTCATAGCTCATCGTCAGGACATGATCGGTGCCACCGGGATAAAGTGTTTTTTCAATACGTACCATTTTGTCAGACATGGTAATTCTTCTCCTTATTAAAAGCGCCTGATGCGCATTTGTCCTTTAGAATAACACGCTGCTGGCGGCGTGTCAACTTGGCAGAAAAAGATATGGCTGATTGTTGGATTGTACAAGTAGAAAAGCTACAGGGGAAACCCCCGACGAGGGTTTCCCCTCAAAACAGTCCGCTGGACTGTTTTTTCACCCTTTCCTGCGTTTTATGAGGCCGAAGAGTTCCGCTTTCTGCGGAAAGCGGCCAAAGGCTCCGCCTTTGGAATCCGCAAACCTTTGAAAAGGTTTGATCGAAACTTTTTACGTTAATCTGACACGCAGCCTGCAGCATTAAGCGTGGATGGCGACGCGCAGGATGCTTTCGGATTCTCTGTGCGCGAGGTCCAATGTACCGCTGTAGCGCTGAATCAAATATTCCGTGTCTTCCATGTTGTTCAGATGATTGGACGACTTGGCGTGCGTGATCTGTTCAACCCGGGCCAGGAACTGTTTCCAGTCTTTAACCGGCTGCGGCTTTTCGTTGCGGTCGGAATACACCGCTTCGATAACCAGAGAACGGCCGGAACCGCTGGTCACGGAAAGGCGGATGAACGGATCGTCAAGGCCGCAGGTTTCCGCCGCATTCAGTGCGGTGGTCAGCGTGTCGGTGAGGAGCGTGCAGATCTCCATGGTCTTCAGCCGGGTGTTGAAGCGGTCGTTGGAATATTCAAAGCGGATGCCGTTCATTTCAGCGTCGGCGGCGTAAGTGGCCAAAACGGCGCTGACATACGGGTTATCGCTGTAGGTGGCAAAAAGCGAAGAGAAGCTGCTTTCCTGCGGAAGAATCGTACTGCCGCTTTCTTCATACAGGTTTTTCAGCGATTCGATATTGACCAGCATCGAGCGGCAATATTCGCTTTTCGACTGCAAGTGTGCTTCGCGGGCGGCAAGAGCCGTTTTGCGGCGGGCAAAACGGCCGGCACTGGTGATGGCCAGCGAGGAAAACAGAACCGCAAGATAGGCCAGCAGGGTAAAGACATAGCGCGGCCAATACTGTGTGGCGGCAAACAAAACATCGAATGCGCCGCCCGAGGCCTGCAGCAGGAACAAGGCGCAGGCAATCATCCAAACCCAGGTGACGGAGAAGCGCTGTTCTTTATAAAAATGGAACAGCCCGCTGAGCAAAAGCCACACAGGCACAGAAAGAACCAAATACAAAAGGGCACAGCCCCAGGCGGCTGCGGCGCCGTGTACGGCGCTGCCGGAAAGCCCCAGCAGATATTCGCCCAAAGCGGGGAACAAAGCCAGGTTTACGGCAGAAAACAGGCTAAAAGTAAGCTTTTGTACGGCGCTGTTGCGGAAAATAAACAGCGAAACCGCAAAAAAGATGATATTGACCGTGATATTTTGAACAGCAGCAGCGCTAAGGTACGGGGAATGTCTGAACAGGTATGTAAATAGCGGGCCCAGAATCCAGCAAAGCAGGCTTCCGCCAGCCAAAGCCGAAAGGGTGATCCACCACTTATATTTATGTTCCATCAATACGGCCAAGGCCACGGCTGTGCAGGCCACCGAAACGACCCAAAGCATGTTTCCACTCTCCATTTCCGTTGTACATCCGGGGCTGGGCGTTCCATCTGAACGCTTTTCCTGCCGCAAAAGGGCAGAGGCTCCCGGCACTATTGCCCCTATTATACCATAGAAGCGTAAGATTGCCTACTTTTTTATACAAATAATGTGCCAAACCCGCAAAAAGAATCTGAAAAACAAGGAAAACGGGCCATAAATAGCGGATTGAAAAACGAAAAAGCCAATTTGCCTTGTAAAAAACGGCTTGAAATGATAAAATATAGCTACAACGCATAATTTCTACGGTAGTTTCATGGTGAAAGGATGATAACCGTATGTTTGACCGTGCTTCCGGCGTGCTGCTGCACATTTCGTCTTTGCCCGGAGAATACGGAATCGGAGGATTCGGAGCCCCGACTCGACGTTTTATTGATCGGCTGCATGAAGCCGGCTGTTCATATTGGCAGGTTTTGCCGTTTGGCCCTACGGATGAATGGAATTCGCCGTATTCGGGCTATTCGGCTTTTGCGGGAAACGCTTATTTTATCGATCTGGAAACGCTGGCTCAGGAAGGCTTGCTCACACAGGAAGAGCTGGATGCCGAGCGGTGTGACAATCCGTATACCGCGCAGTTTGCCAAACTGGCTCAGACGCGCCGTGTGGTTTTGCGCAAGGCTTTTGAACGGGCCGGAAGCGAAGAATTGGATCGTGTCCGCGCTTATCTGGTATCGCAGGAAGACTGGCTGCCTGATTACGCGCTGTTTATGGCGCTGGGACAGGTTTTACAGAAACCGGATTGGCGTACCTGGCCCGAGGCGCTGCGCCGCCACGAGGAACAGGCGTGCCGTGAAGCCCGGCAGACTTATGCGCAGGAAGTTTTGTTTGAAGCGTTTATTCAGTATAAATTCGCCGAGCAATGGGAGGGTGTACACGCCTACGCCAAGGAGCGCGGCATTCAGGTGATCGGCGACATGCCGATGTATGTGTCGCTCAACAGTGCCGATGTGTGGAGCCACGCCGGTTTGTTTGATATCAGCCCGGACGGCGACCCGAAAAACGTGGCCGGTGTTCCGCCGGATTATTTCAGCGAGGACGGCCAGAAGTGGGGTAATCCGCTTTACCGCTGGGACGAAATGCGCAAAGACGGCTATCGCTGGTGGGTGCGCCGCCTCAAGCGTTCGCTTTCGCTGTTCGATGTGGTGCGCATCGACCATTTCCGTGCTTTTTCGGCTTACTGGGCCGTTCCGGAAGAAGCGGAAACGGCCAAAGAGGGCCAGTGGATGCCCGGACCGGGGATGGATTTCTTCCGCACGTTGTTTGCTTCCTTTGGGGAGCGTACGCCGCGGATTATCGCGGAAGACCTGGGTCTGATCGACGAAGATGTGCTGAAACTGCGCGACGAAGCCGGATTCCCCGGTATGCGCGTGATGCAGTTCGGATTTATCGATTCGCAGGATAATCCGCACTTGCCGCATAATTACGAGAAAAACTGCGTGGCCTATACGGGTACGCATGATAACAATACGCTGTTTGGCTGGCTGTGGGAAGTTTTGCCTCACCAGCGTCAGTATGCTTTGGATTACTGCCATTTTGCCGGCGATAACTGGCAGCAGGGCGGCTATGACAGCCCTTCCTGCCGGGCCATTATTGCGGCTTTGTGGCAGAGCGCTGCCGGGCTGGTTTTGGTGCCGTTCCAGGATTTGTGCGGATTCGGAAAAGATACCCGCATGAATGTGCCGGGTGTGGCGCAGGACAACTGGGCGTATCGCATTACGCAGGAGAACCTGGATCAGCTGGATATTAACTGGCTGCGCGAACTCAATGTTTTGTATAAACGAATCCGCTGAAGTAAACCGCCGGAAAAGCGTACCGGCCTTCGGCTGGGCGCGAAGGAGGAAGCCGCATGGCAAACGACAAAATAAAATGGGAGATCCCGGTTTGGGAACGAATCCGGCGGATCGTTCAATACGGTCTGAGAAAGGTCTCTGCAGGGTTTGAATGCCTGGCAACAGCCTGGCCGAATCCGGTTACGCGCTGGGCGGCTTCACACGGTACGCCGCGTTCCCTGATGAAAATGATCCGGGCGCTGGCCTGTGCTGTGTTCTGCATCTGGGTGTTTTCTCTGGCCGTTCCGCTTTTGACGGTTACGCCGCCGGTGGTTGTCCGTCAGGAAACGCCGGAATTGGTGAATACGGTTTCATTTGATAAAGGTACTTCGCTGTACTCGCTGGAACTCAACTGGGTGCGCGGGCCGATTGTGGTGCGTGCCTATGACGGCGAAGTGATTGTTGTCAATGAATATGCCAAACAGGGGCTGAAAGCAGAAGAGAAGGGACATATTACGCTTTCCAGAGGCAGTCTTACCGTTGATTGGAACGGCAATCTTTTTGCGCTGGATAGCGGTTTGGCCGGCGGGCTGTATAAGCGCGTGGAAGTTCTGATCCCGCGCAAGCAGGCGGGCGCCATGGAATATATCCGTGTGCTTTCGGGAGCTTCCGATATTCTGGTGCAAGATCTGCGCCTTTCTATTTCGGCGCGGGCAGAAGTGACCGCCGGGTCTGTACAGATGCAGGGCGTAGCGGCGCCGGAATGTGTAACCGGCAGTGAATCGGGAAAAATTTCGGCTTCGGCCTGCACATTTGACGATCTAAAAGCGAAAACAAACAGTGGAACGATGCAATTTACAGATTGTACCATTCGTGCCGCCGATATGCGCAGTGTGAGCGGTGATGTGCGTGTTTCGGGCGTGCTGAATGAAGGCCGTTTGCTTTCGTATTCCGGTGTGCTTTCTACGCGCCTTTCCATGCAGCCGAAGAATCTTTCGCTGGTTTCTACCCTTGGAAATATCGCCGTAGAACTGCCCGAAAACGGCGGATATACCGTTACTTCACAGACGGATCGGTTGGATAGTGAACTTTCTTCGCCGCTGCGCACCGAAAACGGTGTAACGCTGTGCGGCAGCGGCAGCGGAAATGTGGCCGTGGATACCTGGCAGGGTCAAGTGTTTCTGAAACCGCTGCATTAAAGTGTTTTTAAGCATCCTCTTCGTGAGGATGCTTTTTCTTTGGGATCGATGCAGTTTCTTCCGCTTGACAAACAGCCGGAATATGATAAACTAAAGGCAAAGTTAGAAATTTCTAACCGATGGATCGGATTTAATTTTTTTGCCTGATTGGAGAGATAGAATGCCGTTTGAAATTTGGAGAGGAATTTGGATTCCCTTTATTGGAACAACCCTGGGTGCGGCGTGTGTCTTTTTTATGCGCCGTGCATTGGGAAACGCGGTTCAGCGTGCGCTGACCGGTTTTGCCGCCGGCGTTATGACGGCCGCGTCTGTATGGAGCCTGTTGATTCCGGCCATGGAACAATCGGCCCATTTGGAAGGCTGGGCTTTTCTGCCCGCGTTTATCGGTTTTTGGCTGGGTATTTTGTTCTTGCTGGTTTTGGATCGTTTGATTCCGCACCTGCACCGCAACGATCAGCAGCCCGAAGGAATTAAGAGCGGCCTGCAAAAAACAACGCTGCTGACTTTCGCCGTAGCTTTACATAATCTTCCGGAAGGCATGGCGGTGGGCGCGATTTATGCAGGGTGGCTTTCCGGCGAAACGAACGTTGCTTTAAGCGGTGCGCTGGCGCTTTCCATCGGCATCGCTATTCAGAATTTCCCGGAGGGCGCGATTATTTCCATGCCGCTTCGGGCGGAAGGCCTCTCGAAAGGTCGGTCGTTTCTTTACGGTATGCTGTCGGGTATTGTGGAACCGGCGGGCGCAATCCTTACGCTGATGCTAGCCGGGTTTATCACGCCCGTACTGCCCTATGCACTCAGCTTTGCGGCCGGTGCCATGATTTATGTCGTGGTGGAGGAACTGATTCCCGAAATGTCCGCCGGCGAACATTCCAATTTGGGAACGATCTTTTTCGCCCTGGGCTTTTCCGTTATGATGGCGCTGGATGTTGCGCTGGGATAAATTTTTGCATAAAAGAAACGGCTCGCATATGCGGGCCGTTTTTTATGTGTTGGTTAAAGCTGATAATCCGAACGCAGGATAGAATACTGCAAACAATCGCAAATCTCGCCGGCGAGTAAAGAGCCTCCGCGAATTCGTCCTTCGAAAGTCATTCCGCTTTTCGTCATAACTTTTCCGCTTGCAGGATTAAGCGGATTATGATACGAAAACACTCGATTAAAGTCTATTTCGAAGAAATAGCGAATTAAAGCTTGTGTGGCTTCGGTGGCGATACCTTTATTCCAATGTTGCTTTTTAAGGCCATAGCCAATACAAATACTTCTGATTTCTTCGTTTATTTCGTTTCCGCAACAGAATCCCACCAGCTCATTTTCAAAAATAATGCCCCACATGTAATAATCTGGTTTCGCATAGCTGGCGATTCGTTTATCTAAGTCTTTTTTTGCTTCTTCTATGGTTTTATGGGGTTTTTCCATAATGAATCGGGAAGCTTCGGGAGATCCGGTCCACATGAAAAAATCTTGCAGATCTTCCGGTACAAAACGCCGTAGCAACAGCCTTTTTGTTTTGATTTCTTGTGTTCCCATGTGATGAACCACTTAAATGCGCCTCCTGAAAAACTTTTATCCCAAAACAGGAAATCATACGATCTCAATTTACTCACAGTACGGGCGTTTGTCAATAGCGGGAGATGATTTTTAGTTTCGTTGATAACTCCGTGTTTCTCACTTTTCTGAAAGTCGTTATCAAAATGCTTAGAACCTCTCAGGGTTCGAATCCCTCTGAAATAAAAAAGCACACCACCCGAAAAATGCGGATGCTGTGCTTTTCTGGAAAATGACCCTAATTGTGATACAAATGAACCCCCTTTGGCGTTAGGGGGTTCACTTTGCGCTAAGGGGGTTCAGACCTGGCTTTGCTGCTTTTGCCTGCGGCCCAATATGCCTACCAGAATCAC
>CALWVE010000041.1 GCA_944384905.1 uncultured Clostridia bacterium | reverse complement strand
CGGTGCCAACACATATAATCCTCAATAGCTCAGCCGGTAGAGCATGCGACTGTTAATCGCAGGGTCGTTGGTTCGAGTCCAACTTGGGGAGCCAAGTGAAGCCGGTAAATTCATTTGAGTTTGCCGGCTTTGTTTCGTTTAGAAGGGCCATTAGCTCAGTTGGTTAGAGCTGCCGGCTCATAACCGGTTGGTCCCGGGTTCGAGCCCTGGATGGCCCACCACTATCGCCTCGGCACGCTTTGCGTGTTCGGGGCTTTTTTGTTTTTCGTAAATGAAGATAACCATATCTTTTGTGTGGTTATTGACCATTTCCATACCCTATCTTTGGGTGCGGCTTTTTTGTTTTACCCTGCTTTTACTAGACACAAATCCAGTGTTATACTTGAAAAATTGCAGGATATATGATAGAATCTAAAGCAGTGTAAAATGAAGGATATTGATTTTATTTGTTTTGAAATCTTCCTTCAAATGCTGCGAATTTTATGAAGAAGATCTTATGAGGGAATAGGGAGACTATTATGTACGAAGAATTGAAGTTGCAAAACGTAATCTTGCAGTATGACGCGGATTCTAATTTCCGTAATTATTGTGAGTTGATGCATTGCAGAAGTAATACGAAAAAGGCCTATAATATGGTATATGATATCGAGAAGAAATGCCATATTATTAAGCAATACGATGCGGTTTCTTTTGCTACCTATTTTAACGTTTTGCAGGTCAATGCTTGGAAGCAAAAAACCTATGCCGAAAAGTTTAAGCTTCAGCTGGATTTTTCTGGTAAAGCGGTTGTTGAGATTTTTGAAATCTATCGTAGTTCTAAGAATGTAAATATCAATATTTTGAAAAAGGTGATGCTTGACAGCAGCGAGCGAACCAAAATTTCAATCGACATTCCCAACACAAGACGTCCCTTGGTCTCTTTTAACATTATGGCCATGGAGCCTTTTTTCTTGTATGGCGGTGCCTATGTTGCGGATGTTGAGCAGGAACATATTCGGGATATTTATATCTCTCTTGCTTCTACAACTTTCAAAAAGGAAGAGTATGTTAAGAAAAATATTGCTTTGCTGAAGAAAGATGTCCTTTCTAAAGATAGCGATATGAAAGATCATATCTTCGTAAACATCGTAGATAATGGGCGTACCTTGGATGCGAAATCTTTGGAATGCCCCGGACTCAAAATTCATTCCAATATCAATTCGGGCGGTTCTGGCGGTTTTGCGCGCGGAATGATGGAATCCCTTCACATGGAGAAAGAGCCTACACACGTTCTTTTGATGGACGATGACGTTTTGATCATGAGCGAAAGCTTGTTTAGAACGTATTATCTGCTGCGTATTTTGAAACCGGAATATCAGCGTCACTTTATCAGCGGTGCTATGTTTGATTACGACATTCGCGAAATGCAGTATGAAGACATCGGTTTTGTACGCAGAGACAACGGTGAATACGGACCGCTGAAGGAACGCATGGACATGCGTGTGCTTTCCAACCTGGTTAAGAATGAAGAGCAGTCCAAGCGTAAGCGCGATTATTGTTATGCCGGTTGGTGGTATTGCTGCATCCCGGTGCCTTGCATTAAGGAAAATGGACTGCCGTTGCCTGTTTTTGTGCGTGGTGATGACGTGGAGTTCAGTTTGCGTAATCAGGCTGAATTTTTAACGCTCAATGGTATTAGCATTTGGCACGTTGGTTTTGGCGGCAAATTTAATGCGGCGATGGAACTGTATCAGGTGCATCGCAATAGTTTGGTGATCCAGGCCACGAGCAATATTTGCAGCGATATTGATTTTGTTAAGCGAATTAAAACGCTTTTCTGGAAAGAATTGACGCGCTTTGCGTATAATAACTGCGAACAGCTGCTTGATTCTGTAGATGATTTTATGAAGGGACCGGATTTCCTGATCCATCTTAATGGCGAAGAATCTATTAAGCAGCATGGCGCTAAAAATGAAAAAATGCTTTCTTTTGCCAATTTCTCCAGAAAGCTGAGTTTGGATACAGTTGATCCATATGAATATAAAGCCTTGAACATTGTTCAGAAAGCTATTTATGTTCTCACGATTAACGGTCATTTTCTGCCTGGCTTTTTGCTTAAGTTTAAGCCGGAAGTAATTTCTTATGACTGGCGGTTTGTCCCCGGGAAGAACTACAGACGCAAGAAGCTGGTAGCGGTAAATGCCAATGATCGTACCGCAGTTATGCGTGTAATCAATCGCAGAAGATGTTTCTCGTTGATGACCCGTTATTTTAAGGTGATGAGAAACTATAAAAAGAACGCCCAAAAGGTGAACGCGGATTATCGTAACAGCTTTAAGAATATGGTTACCGAAGAATTTTGGAAGGAATATCTTGGTATATGAAACAGGAATTTAAAAATCTGCTTAAAAAATCAAGATTTGCGTGGAAAGCCAAGGCTGCCGTAGATGCTTTTAAGAAGGCTGATAAGCCTTTGTCTGTGCAGCCTGTAACACAGAAATCTTCAGAAGATGTGCGCTCTGTCTATTTGGTAGACGGTGTTACAGAGCCTCAGACCGTGGCGGATTTGAAATTGCAATATTGTACCGGATGCAGTGCTTGTTATAATATTTGTCCGGTTAAAGCCATTACGATGCAGCCGGATGCAGAAGGCTATTGGAGTCCCTGTATTGATGAGGCTAAATGCATCCATTGTGGTCTCTGCGCTAAAAAATGCCCGGTTATCCATACGCCCAAAGAGAATTTGGCTGAGCCGCCTTGCCACGCTGTAATGGTAGATGATGAAACCAGAAGAAATAGTTCTTCCGGCGGTATGTTCTCAGCGTTGGCACAGTATGTGTTTGACCGAGGCGGCTATGTCGCCGGTGTAGCGCTCAATGATCGTTTTGAAGTTGAGCATATTCTGATTGATTCACCCGATGAGATGTATAAACTTCGCGGTTCTAAATATGTACAGAGTCGTGTGGGTGATATTTATCAGAAAGTACAGTCCCTTTTAAAAGAAAACAAATTGGTTCTTTTTACCGGAACACCTTGTCAGGTGGCTGGGTTGAATAATTTTTTGGGTAAAAAATATGATAATTTGCTAACGGCTGACTTGATTTGTCACGGTTCACCTTCTCAGAAGGTGTTTAGCAAGTACCTGCAGGATTATTACGGAATAGAGAATCTGGAAGGCTTCAAATTTAGAACCAAAGAATTGGGATACAACTCTTTCAATTCCATTGCTTACTTAAAAAATGGAGAAAAAGTAGTTGGAAATATTAAATTTGATGCGTATGAAAAAGTAATGCATTCTGGGTTGTCGTTGAAGACGGTGTGTACGGATTGTATGTTTGCACCTACGCCGCGGCAAGGCGATTTTACCATTGGTGATTTTTGGGGAATTTCTAAATTCGATCCCAAGTACAATGATAATATTGGTACCAGTTGCGTTCTCTTAAATACGGAAAAAGCACAGGCTATTTTTGCTGAAATTCAGCCGTCTCTGAAGACAGACGTTGAAGTTCCGCTTGATATTGCAAGGCGAAACAACCGTTTTGGCCAGAAAATGAGAACCCCGGCCGGACGTAGTCATTTTTATGAATTGATTGAAAAACAGCCTATCGATAAAGCCGTTGATTATGCACTAAACAATAAATATGACGTTGCGGTTGTAGGTCTGTGGCATGGTCGCAATTACGGCAGTATGGCGACCTATTATGCGCTCAATACCGTGCTGAATCAAATGGGGCTTTCCGTTTTGATGGTCGAAAATAGTCTGCGTCCTGATTCAGAAGTCGTTGATACAAAAACTCATCCGTGTAAAATTGCCAATCGTTATTATAACGTGAGTGCAAAATATCGTTTGGATGAATTGAAAAAGTTGAATGCACAGGCAGATACATTTATTTTGGGCTCTGATCAGCTTTGGAATGTCTATCTGAGCCGGCCTTATCGGCAGACTTATTTCCTTGATTTTGTCAGCCCACTGAATAAAAAAATTGCTTATGCTACTTCACTTGGACCGGAATACAGAGGAACTGAGGAAGAACGACTGATCAGTCGCTATTATCTCAAGCAGTTTGATCACATTTCTGTTCGAGACGAGATGACTAAGGAAGCCTGTGAAAAACTTTTTGATGTACAGGCCACCGGAGTATGCGACCCGGCTTTCTTGCCGCCGATGGAAGCTTATGAGGAACTGATTTCTCATGCCCATCTTGAAGAAAAAGAACCGTATATTCTGGCTTATATTTTGGATCCTACCCCCGAAATGGGAGCTTTGCTGGCTAAAATTGCGAAAAAGAAAAATCGTAAGGTCATCGTGATTCTTAACGAACTTCCGCATTTGTTTGATGCAAACGTAGAAAAGCTTTCGCTGCCTGAAAACAGTCGTGTGGAGATTAAACGTGAAGTGGATCTGCACGAATGGATGTGGTACTACAAGAATGCCACTGCAGTTGTAACCGATTCCTTCCACGGTACGATCTATTCCATTATCTTTAAGCAGCCGTTTATTACGCTTTCAAATGCTCGTCGCGGCGCTGCAAGATTTATTTCATTGCTGTCTCCGTTGGATTTAGAGTCCAGACTATTCCAGAGCGTTGAGGAACTTGATCGCAATATGGATTTAATTGATGCGATGGACTATACGCAAGTATATGAAAAGCTGGAAGCCATTAAAGCATTTTCAATGGATTGGCTCAAAAATGCGATTTACTCGGATAAAAAGGTTAAGAATTTTGCCGTGTATTCGTATACAAATGAGAAAAAGGAGGAATCTGAAGAATAAAGCATGTTTCATTCAATTGCTCTTAAACTGAAAAAAAATCAGTTTCTATTTGAAGAACTGGTAAAACGCGATTTTAAACAAAAATATAAACGTACTGTACTGGGAATGGCCTGGAGCGTTCTGTCTCCGTTGCTTACGCTTTTGGTTATGAGCCTGGTGTTTTCTCAATTTTTTGGACGCCATACACCGCATTATACGATTTATCTGTTCTGCGGTACGCTGGTATTTTCCTATTTTCGTGAGTCCACCAATGGCGGTATGAACTCGCTGATGTCCAATGCGAACATTTTCAGTAAAGTGAATGTGCCCAAATATTTGTTTTTGCTTTCGAAAAACGTTTCGGCACTCATCAACTTTGGCCTTACGTTGTGCGTCTTTTTCCTGTTTGTATTTTTAGATGGCGTTACTTTCCATCCTCGTTTTGTATTATTGATTTATCCCATCTGCTGCCTGGTGTTATTTAACGTAGGCGTGGGGTTGGTTCTTTCGGCTCTCTTTGTTTTTTTCCGGGACATCAGCTATCTGTATGATGTATTCGTTATGCTGCTTCAGTATATGTCTGCGATTTTTTATACGATTGACGGCTATTCGCCGCTCATGCAGAAACTTTTTCTTTGCAACCCGGTTTACTGCTACATTAAATATTTCCGTGTGATTGTTTTGGAAGGGATGGTCCCGTCTTTGTCGTTTCACCTATTGTGCGCTTTCTATGCTGTGGTGATGCTGGTCATCGGCGGTATGATCTATAAAGTGAACAATCACAAATTCCTGTATTATATTTAAAGGAGGAACGCTTATGTCGATTATTCGAGCAGAAAACGTATCCATCCGGTATATTACGGGTGATTTTAAAGACATTGGCCTGAAGGAATATGTGCTTCGCCGCCTTCAAGGAAAATATCATGTCAAAGAATTTTGGGCCGATAAAAATATCTCCTTTGCTTTAGAGCAGGGCGATATGTTGGGAATTATCGGATCGAATGGTGCGGGCAAATCTACATTGCTCAAGGCCGTTTCCGGTATTATGATCCCTACCGAGGGCCATATGGAAATTCACGGCAATATTGCAGCCCTTTTGGAATTGGCCAGCGGATTTGACGGTGATCTGACTGTACGTGAAAACACCTATCTGCGCGGCGCTATGCTGGGTTATACCCGCAGCTTTATGAATGAAAAATACGACGATATCATTTCGTTTGCCGAACTTCAGGATTTTCAGGATCGCAAGTTTAAACAGCTTTCCAGTGGTATGAAAAGCCGTTTGGCTTTCTCCATTGCCTGTTTGGTCAGCCCGGATATCTTGATTCTGGATGAAGTGCTTAGCGTAGGCGACGGCGCTTTCCGCAAAAAGAGCGGCAATAAGATGAAAGAAATTCTGGCGAGTGGTGTTACGGGTATTTTGGTGTCGCACTCCATTGCGCAGGTTCGTGAGATGTGCAACAAAATTTTGTGGCTGGATCACGGCAAGCAGGTGGCCTTCACCGATCAGGTAGAGCTTTATTGCAATGCCTATGAGCAGTTCCTGTTTGATAAAAAACTTCCTCATACGGAAGAAGAAATTCAGGCAGCTTCTGAAGCTTTCCTGGAAAGAAAAAAGGAGGAACGCGAAAAGGCCAAAAAAGCAGAGACGAAAAAATTGAAAGCTGTTTTGGAAGCGGGCGAAAAAGATACTGTGCTTCAGGCGGCTTTGGAAATTATTCGTAAAAAGCAGCCTGAACTTCTTAGAGAATTTGATGACGACCCGTTGGAAGATGAAGACTGAGATTTGAGAATAAAAAAAGCTGTTGACAGATTTTCTGTCAACAGCTTTTTTGTGTGTTCGGTTATTATTACAGCTGAGCGAGAACCGCATCGGCAAAAGCTTTGCAGGTTGCGCCCTTGGCATCGCCGGTCATCGGAACGGTATCCGTGCAGGTTGTCAGCGCCTGGTCCAGACGAGCGGCATCGTCAGCACGTCCGATATGACGCAGCAGCATCACGGCGGCTTTCAGCAGGCTGCTGGGGTTGGCGTAATCGCCCAAACCTTCTTCAATCATGCGCGGCGCCGTGCCGTGGATCGCTTCGAACATGGCGAAACGGTCGCCGATGTTGGCGCTTCCGGCCGTTCCTACGCCGCCCTGAATCTGTGCGGCCAGGTCGGTGATGATATCGCCATACAGGTTCGGCAGAACAAAGACCTGGAACTTGCTGCGAATCGCCTTATTTACCAAGTTGGCCGCCATGATATCGATGTACCATTCTTCCGTTTCAATATTGGGGTAAGCGGCGGCAATATCGGCGCAGATGGCGGAGAATTTGCCGTCCGTCTTCTTCATGATATTGGCTTTGGTTACGATAGAAACATTTGTTTTGCCGTTGTTTTTGGCGTATTCAAACGCCGCGCGGCAGATCCGTCGTGTACCGGCGTCTGTGGTTACTTTAAAATCGACCGCCATACCGTCCAGCTCAACGCCGCGGCTGCCCAGCACATATTCGCCTTCGGTGTTTTCGCGGTAGAAAACCCAGTCGATGTTTTCTTCAGGAACGGTTACGGGGCGCACGTTGGCATAAAGATCCAGTTCACGGCGAAGCGCTACGTTGGCGCTCTCCATTTTACCGCCTTTGGGGGTGGCGGTGGGGCCTTTGAGCAAAACATCACAGGCTTTAATTTGTTTCAGCGTGTCCGGGGGAACGGCAACGCCCAATTCCATACGGTTTTCGATCGTAAGCCCCGTGATGTCGCGCAGCTCGATGCGGCCTTCCGCAATCGGCTGGGCAAGCAGTTTTTCAAGCACGCGGCGGGTTTGTTCGGTGATGATGGGGCCGATTCCGTCGCCGGGCGCAATGCCGATCACAACGGTTTCTTTCTTGGTATAGTCAACGGCCGGTTCGGCGTTTTCAAGCTGCTGTACGCGCGCCTGCTGTTCTTCCAGCAGGGTGCGGAACTGAGCCACTGCCTGATCGATCTGATTCATCAAAAGCCCTCCTTACTGTTTCTGTGCCGTGTAGTTCAGCAGACCGCCGGCTTTGAGAATATCGGCCTGACGCTGGGTGAACGAACCGGTCAGCACAATCGTTTTGTCGCCGGCTTTCAGGGTGAACGTGCCGTTCTTCAGGCCGTCGTCGATTCCCGTGATTTCCAGCGCTTCGCCCTGCTCCAGACGGTCGTAATCGGCCGGATCGGCAAAGGTCAGCGGCAGGATACCGGCGTTGATGAGGTTGGCGGCGTGGATACGCGCGAAGCTCTTGGCGATTACGGCGCGCACGCCCAGATACAGTGGAACGAGCGCGGCATGTTCACGGGAGGAGCCCTGTCCGTAGTTGCTGCCGCCGACAACGATGCTCTGGCCGGCAGCTTTTGCGCGGGCCGGGAACGTTTCGTCGCAGACACCGAAGCAATACTGGCTCAGGTGCGGAATGTTGGAACGATACGGCAGAATTTTGGCGCCTGCGGGCATGATGTGGTCGGTGGTGATGTTGTCGCCGACTTTCAGCATCAGCGGGGCGGCAATGACGTCGCCGATCGGATGGCTTTCGGGGAATTCCTTGATGTTGGGGCCGCGCACAATGGCGACGTCGGCGGCTTTTTCAGCCGGAGCGGGGGCCAGCACGGCGCTGTCATCTACCGTATAATGAGCCGGCAGCGTGATCTGCGGCGCTTCGCCCAGTGTGCGCGGGTCGGTGATATGGCCGGTCAGGGCAGAGGCCACGGCCGTTTCGGGGGAAACGAGATAAACCTGTCCGTCGGCGGTGCCGCTGCGGCCCAGGAAGTTGCGGTTAAAGGTACGCAGGCTTACGCCGCTGGAGTTGGGGGAGAAGCCCATGCCGATGCAGGGACCGCAGGCACATTCCAGCAGACGTGCGCCGCTAAGCAGAATATCGCTGAGTACACCCATATCCGAGAGCATGCGCAAAACCTGACGGCTGCCGGGAGATACGGACATCGAAACGGAGGGGGCTACCGTCTTGCCCTTGAGCATGGCGGCGGTCATCATCAGATCGGCCAGCGAAGAGTTGGTGCAGGAGCCGACGCAGACCTGATCTACCTTAATATCAGAAAGCTCGGAAACGGGCTTTACGTTATCGGGGCTATGTGGGCAAGCGGCCAGCGGAACAACTTTGGAAAGATCGATTTCGATCACCTGATCGTAAACGGCATCCGGATCGGATTCGAGCGGAAGATAATCTTCGCCGCGGCCCTGTGCTTCCAGGAACGCCTTCGTAATCTCATCGGAGGGGAAGATGGAAGTAGTGGCGCCCAGCTCGGTGCCCATGTTGGTGATGGTGGCGCGCTGCGGAACGGAAAGCGTCTTTACGCCCGGACCACCCCATTCGATGATGGCGCCCACGCCGCCTTTAACGGAAAGCCGGCGAAGAATTTCCAGGCTGACGTCTTTGGCGGTGACATACGGCTGCAAGCTGCCGGTCAGTTCAACCTTATACATTTTCGGCATGGTGATGTAATATGCGCCGCCGCCCATGGCTACGGCTACGTCCAGACCGCCGGCGCCCATGGCCAGCATACCCAAACCGCCGCAGGTGGGGGTGTGGGAGTCGGAACCGATCAGGGTCTTGCCGGGTTTGCCGAAGCGCTCCAGGTGTACCTGATGGCAGATGCCGTTGCCCGGACGGGAGAACCATACGCCGAATTTTTCGGCGGCGGACTGAATAAACCGATGGTCGTCGGCGTTTTCAAAGCCGCACTGCAGGGTGTTGTGATCGATATAGGCCACAGAACGTTCCGTGCGGACACGGTCGATGCCCATGGCTTCAAATTCAAGGTACGCCATCGTACCGGTGGCGTCCTGTGTTAAGGTCTGGTCAATTTTCAGGCCGATCTCGCTGCCGGGGGTCATATCACCCGAAAGCAGATGCGACTGGATAATTTTTTGCGCAATGGTCATGCCCATTTCAAATACCCTCCTTATTGTTTATCAAAGATTTCTTTTATTGTAACACTTCGTATAGAAAAGTTAATTTCCAATTTGTAAATTTGTGCGAAAAAATCAGGATTCGTGACCTGCCTGTTGTTCTGCGTGATCGCCGTTGCAAGTTTTTAGTACATTGTCTCTTGCGTTTCGCACATGCAAAACAGCGGCTTCTTCGGCTTTTTGCGGGTCTTTGGTTTCCAATGCAGCCAGAATGGCGCGATGTTCCTGTAAAGCAATTGCGGCCCGTTCAAAATGGGAAAGGGAACGGCTGCGGAAACGCTGCATTTTGCGGTGCAGCGAAGAAAGGATCTCATAGAGCGTTTTGCTGCCGCAGGCTTCATATAAAGCTCCGTGGAACTGTGTATCGGTGTTTTTCAGCTCGTTGGTATTTTCCTGAGAAAGATAAAATTCCTGCAGATCCAATAGTTCGTGCAGATGCTGAATTTGTTCATCGGTCATACGCTGAGCGGCCCAGCGGGTGGCCAACCCTTCCGTGCGCAGGCGGATTTCGTAAATGTCTTCCACATCTTCTACGGTAATGCCCAGCACACGGCTGCCTTTGCCGGTTTCTTCAATCAGCCGTTCCTGCTCCAAACGGCGCAGCGCTTCCCGCACCGGTGTGCGGGAAACGCCCAGTTCTTTGGAGAGAAAAGTTTCGGTTAAAATCTGGCCTTCGGCGTAAGTGCCGCTGTAGATGGCGTTTTCCAAATGTTCAAACACTCGATCGGCCAGAGACGTACTTTGAATCATAACGCGCGCCTCACAGTCTGGCCAGTGCGCCGCCGGAAAGCTGTTCGATTTTTTCTTCCAGCTCGCTGACGGAAAGGCTGGTCTGGCGGCCGTCTTCGTATTCTTTGTCGATCCATTTCTTCAGTTCCATGACCAGTTCGCTGTTTTTGCTGACTGCCTGAGACGGAGACAGCTGATAGTTTTCGTTGATCCAGTAAGCGATGCCCGCCAAGCCGGAAGTCTTTCCGATCATAACGGTGGCCGGACGGTTCAAAATCTTTTTGGTGTCGAAAATATTGTAGATTTCTTCGTCTTTCAAAAGTCCGTCGGCATGAATACCGGCGCGGGTCATGTTGAAGTTACGGCCGACAAACGGCGTGTTGTCCGGAATCTTGTAGCCAATTTCATGTTGGAAGTAATGTGCGATCTCGGTGATGACGGTGGGATCCATGCCGTCGAGCGTGCCGCGCAGGGAAGCATATTCCATAACCATAGCTTCGAGCGGAACGTTGCCGGTACGTTCGCCGATACCCAGCATCGAGCAGTTCACCGCGCTGCAGCCGTACATCCAGGCGATGGATGCATTGGCTACTGCTTTGTAGAAGTCGTTGTGGCCGTGCCACTCGAGCATTTCGCTGGGGACGTCGGAGTAATGCTGTAAGCCGTAAACAATACCCGGAACCGAGCGGGGCAGGGCAACTTCCGTAAACGGTACGCCGTAACCCATCGTATCGCAGATACGGATTTTCACCGGAATGCCGGCGTCTTCAGCCATCTGTTCCAGCTCATTGACAAACGGTACCACAAAGCCGTAGAAATCGGCGCGGGTTACGTCTTCCAGATGACAGCGCGGACGGATACCGGCTTCGAAAGCCATAGCAACCGTGGAAAGATACTGCTTCATGGCCTGACTGCGGGTCATGCCCAGCTTTTTGAAAATATGGTAGTCCGATGCGGAAACCAGAATACCGGTTTCTTTGATGCCCAGGTCTTTTACCAGCTTAAAATCTTCTTTGGTAGCGCGAATCCAGGTTGTGATTTCCGGGAATTTGAGTCCCAAATCCTGGCAGCGGCGAATGGCTTCGCGGTCGTTGTGGCTGTAGACGAAGAATTCCGTCTGCCGGATAATGCCGTTCGGCCCGCCCAGACGAGAAAGCAGCTTGTAAAGCTCTACGATCTGTGTGGGGGTATAGGGCTCTACGGATTGCTGACCGTCACGGAAGGATGTATCGGTGATGAAGATTTCTTCCGGCATTCCCATCGGCACGCGGCGATGGTTGAACGGAATTCTGGGTACGGCGTTATACGGGTAAACATCACGGTACAGGTTGGGCTCCTCCACATCCTGAAGGGAGTAGCGATACTGTTTCTGTTCGAGCAGGTTTGTTTTTTTAGAAATCTCCAACATAAGAATAACCTCCTTTGGAAACGGTCGGTCGGCGGGTAAACAATCGAGTCCTGAAAAGGTCTCGTATAATTGTATACAATTATACACACACACACCAGCCTGTCAAGTACTTTTTCGATTTTTTTACTTTACCACACAAAATTGATGAAGAAAAGCAAAAAATACCGCCCTCTGCGCACAAATTTGCACGCAAAGAGCGGTAATTTATGAAATCAGTGTCAACTTTTAGGAAAGAACAACTTGTGCATCTGCGCTGGAAAGCGTAAGGCAGGCCCCCAGATCTGTCCCTTCAAAAGAGCAGCCGGTGCAGGAGAGAACCGCCGGCATCTTACGCAGCTGGATGCGCGTGTTTTCGAAACGGCCTTCGGCGTGTACATGCAGCATGTTTCCTTTGCGGCGGATGGTTACCGTGCGTTCATGTACGCCGTCTGAATTACAGGTGCGGCAGGAAGCTTCCTGTCCGTCTGCAAGATCAAACAGATGCAGGCAGGAGCGGCCGGTGTAATCGTAAACGGTCTGATCTTCCTCTTCGCCCAGCGCAATCAGGCTGCCGGAGCGGACAAACAGCGGAAGGCTGAAATAGTCGTAGGTTTCGCGTTTCCAGCTGCCGCCTTGGGCGGTGTCGCCAGAAAGCAGGTGCGTCCATTTCCCGGCGGGCAAATAATAATCGACGCGGCCGTCTTCACGGAAAACGGGAGCCACCAGCAGGTTTTCACCCAGCATATACTGCCGGTCGGCGTCTTCTGCCGCAATATCGCCCGGGAATGCCAAAACCATTGCCCGCATAACCGGGATGCCCTCTTCGTGCGCCTGTACGGCAGCATCATACAGATAGGGCATCAGGCGGCATTTCAGTTTGGAGAAGAACCGCAATACGTCTACGGATTCTTCATCGAACAGCCACGGCACGCGATAAGACTGGGAACCGTGCAGCCGCGAATGGGTGGAAAGCAGGCCGAACGCCGCCCAGCGCTTATAAACATCTGGCGAGGCGGTGCCCTCAAAGCCGCTCATATCGTGGCTCCAGAAGCCGAACCCACTCAGCGCCAGCGAAAGCCCGCCGCGCAGCGATTCCGCCATGGAAACATAGTTGGAGGTGCAGTCGCCGCCCCAGTGAGCCGGGAATTTCTGTCCGCCTACGGTTGCACTTCGTGCAAACAGGCAGGCGCCGCCTTTTCCTTTATATTCCTCCAATACTTCAAACACGGTTTTGTTGTATAAGTAGGTATAATAATTGTGCATGTGCTCTGGGTCGGAACCGTCAAAATACACGCAGTCCGTCGGGATGCGTTCGCCGAAATCGGTCTTAAAGCAATCCACGCCCATTTCAAGCAGAGCGCGCAGTTTGGATTTAAACCATTCGCAGGCGTCCGGGTTCGTGAAATCCACCAGACCCATACCGGCCTGCCACAGATCCCATTGCCAAACATCCCCGTTGGGGCGGCGCAGCAGGTAGCCATGTTCCATGGCTTCTTTGAACAGCGGAGATTTTTGCCCGATATAGGAATTGATCCACACGCAGATATGCAGGCCGCGCGCCTTCATGCGCGCCAGCATGCCTTTGGGATCGGGGAAAACACGGCTGTCCCAGGTAAAGTTGCACCACTCGTTTTCGCTCATCCAGTAGCAATCGAAATGGAAGACGGAAAGCGGGATGCCGCGCTGGGCCATGCCGTCTACAAAATGATTGACGGTCTCTTCATCGTAAGACGTTGTGAACGAAGAAGAAAGCCACAGGCCAAACGTCCAGGCAGGCGGCAAAGCCGGGCGGCCCGTCAGGCCGGTATAGCGCTCTAACACGCCTTTCATCTCACCGCCGCCGATCACCATGAAATCAAGCGATTCACCGGGCAGGCTGAACTGCACGCGGGTCACGACTTCGGAGCAGACTTCAAACGAAACTTTGTCGCTGGAATTGACCAGCACACCATAGCCACGGTTGGTCAGGTAGAACGGGATATTTTTATAGGCGATTTCGCTGCAGGTACCGCCGTCTTCGTTCCACATATCCACAACCTGTCCGTTTTTCACAAACGGCGTGAAGCGTTCGCCCAAGCCATAGACTTTTTCGCCCACGTCCAAATCGAGCTGGGCACGCATATACGGGCCTTCGGGTGTTTGGATGGTGCTGATCATGGCATGGCCGAAACGGTTGCCGACGTGTGTGAGATATTCGCCGTCCCAATAAAAAGTCATGTCGCACGGATTTTTCTGAATCACCAGCGAAAGACGTCCGTTGGTTACGGTGACGCTGTTTTCTTCTTCCTGAATGTTAAGCGAGCAGGGGGAGAAGTTGAGTTCAAACTGAGGAATTTTCTTGGCGCTGCCGATAAAATGATCCGCCTGAATGCGAAGAATATCCGGCGCGGGCGCGCTGACATACATTTCCAGTACAGGGCCGCCCAACGCACGTTCATCCTGCGGATAGGGAACGGCATACAAATAGAGCCGATCGTTTTCGGCGCGAACCTGACGAATCTGTACAGCGTCGGCGATGGTAACGCCGGGCAGATTCAGCCAGTAACCTTTGGTAAATTTCATGGAGATTCCCTTCTTTTCGTCGATCAAAATAGCGGTTGAAGATTCAAGGTAAATCCAGTATACTGAAAGTCAGGGTAAATAACAAGCCGTTTGTTTCGGGCGAAGGAGCCGAAAATATGCAGCTTTTTTTGTCTATTTTTTTAGGTTTGTCTGCGGCGTTTGGGATAGGGCTTTTTTTGATTGCACCCCGGCTTTTTCATCGGCCGGATTCAAAACCATTTTGCCGGTATGATTATGCCCACCGCGGACTGCATAACAAAACACGGTTTATAGAAGAAAACACCCTGCCGGCGTTTCGGGCGGCTGTTGGGGGCGGCTGGGGCATCGAACTCGATGTCCGCCTGACCCGAGACGGCGTGCCGGTTGTTTTTCATGATGATAATTTGCTGCGCTTATTTGGCCGGCACGAGCGGATTTCGGAGCTTTCCTTGCGGCAACTTCTGTGCTATCGTTTTCCTTCCGGTGAAGCGGTTCCGGAATTTTCTCAGGTACTGGCCGAAATAAAAGGGCGCGTCCCTTTGTTGATTGAGCTTAAAACGCAGCGGGATACCGCACGGCTGTGCGAAGCTGTTTTTCGGCTGCTGGATGCGTATGACGGAAATTTTGCAATCGAGTCGTTCGATCCTACGGTGCTTCATTGGATTAGAAAAAATCGGCCGCGTGTTTTCCGAGGGCAGCTGCTGACGCATTTTTCAAAAGAACAGACGGCGCTGCCGAGACCGGCTTTATGGGCTGCCGAAAACTTACTGACTAGTTTCTGGACGCGGCCAGATTTTGTAGCTTATAATTGGCATTACCGCAAAATTCTTTCTTTGCGGCTGGCAAAAAAACTTTTTGGATTGACTGAATTGAGTTGGACGGTGTCGGATATGGATACGTATAACGAACTGAAAGAAGACGGAGCGGTCTGTATTTTTGAAGATTTTGAACCGCCAAAAAATCCCGTGGCAGTTGCCGTAATCGGATCGCGCGGAGTTGATATGTCGATCGATGCGTTTATTCCTGCGCAGACAAGCGAAATTATTACCGGCGGAGCGGAAGGCGTGGATCAATTGGCGGAGCAATACGCCCGGGAACACAATTTGCCGTGTACGGTGATCCGGCCGGATTATAGCCGCTATGGACGCGCCGCGCCATTGGTAAGAAACCGGGAAATTATTGAGCGAGCCGATCTGGTGGTAGCGATCTGGGACGGCGTTTCCAAGGGAACGAAAAACTCGCTTGACTATGCCCGAAAATTAAATAAAGAGGTTCGAATTTATAAGATAAGCGCTTGTGATGAGGACTTCACTTAAAATTCACTTCTCTACGCTTGCACAGGATAAGTCTATCCGCTATAATAAAAATGTTAGGCTGTAAAACTATTGTAAAACAGCGAGCGGACTCAAGTCATTCAAGGAGGATTCTTACATGAAACGACGGTCTGTTTTCCGGCTGGCGGCCATGGGGCTGCTGCTGGTTGCATTTTGCCTGGCCATGGCAGGCTGCAAAACCAATCTGCCCTCAGGCAGTGATCCCGGAATTTTCGGTTCGGAAGTATCCGGAACGGGTGAAACGTGGGAGTATCAGATTTATGATACGTATGTAGAAATTGCGGCTTATAATGGTACGGACAGTGCGGTTGAAGTGCCGGCTACTTATGAAAATCTGCCGGTAACGGGTATTGCCGCAGGCGCCTTTGCCGAAAATACCACGCTTACGTCTGTTACGCTGCCGTCTTCCATTACAACGATTGGCGCGCAGGCATTTTATGGCTGCACGATGCTCAGCACCGTGAATGTGCCGGAAACGCTGCAGGTTTTGGGCGAAGCCGCTTTTTATGGCTGCACAAACCTGAAGGAGTTTGCTTTCCCGAAATATATGAAAGAAATGCCCGCGGCTCTTTTCGGTAACTGCACCAGCCTGACCAGCTATACGGTTCCCGAGCAGGTAACTTCGATTGATGACGGCGCTTTTATGGGCTGTACGGCGCTTGAAAGCGTTACGCTTCCCGAGGGGCTGACTAAACTGGGACAAGGCGTATTTTCCAAGTGTTCTTCCCTCAAGTCTATTGACCTTCCCAAGGGAATCACGGAAATCGGTTCTTCCTGCTTTATGGGCTGCTCTTCGATTACGGAAATTACGATTCCCGAAGGCGTTACGGTTTTGAGTGAAAGCCTGTTTTATCAGTGCAGTAACCTGAAATCGTTTACGATTGGCGCCAACATTAAGGAATTGCAAGGCGGCGTTTTTTCGGAATGCACATCGCTGACCGAAATGGTGGTTCCGGAAACGGTTGAGACGATCGGCGAAGCTATCTTTTACGGCTGCACCGGACTTACTTCCGTTTCGCTGCCGGATCATCTGACCGATCTTCCCGGCTATGTTTTCCAGAATTGCTCCTCGCTCAAGGGCGTAGATCTGCCGGAAGGCGTTACGGAAATCAAAGAGTACACATTCTATGGATGCAGCAGCTTTACGGAGTTTACGATTCCCTCTACGGTGACCAAGATTGGCTCCAATGCTTTTGCGGGTTGTACATCGCTCAAGGGGATTACGATCCCCGCTTCCGTAACGGAAATCGGCGATACGGCTTTCTGTGATTGCCCGGCGCTTGCTACGCTGACGTTTGAGGGCAATTCGCTCACTTCGATTGGCGAATATGCTTTCTCCGCCTGTGACTCTCTGGTTCATCCGGTTTTGCCCGATAGCCTGGAAAAGTTGGGCGCTTATGCTTTTGCGGATTGCGATTCGCTTACCGGCCTGACGCTGCCGGCTTCGATCAAGACGCTGCCCGAAGGCTTGTTCAGCAGCTGTGATGCGCTGACCAGCTTTGATTTCAGCACCATGCAGATCGAAGAAATCGGGGATTACGTATTTGCTTCTTGTGAAAATATAACTTCTATGACGATTCCGGAAGGCGTTACGGAATTGGGCAGCAATGTTTTCTATCGCTGCTATGGATTAAAAGAAGTTCACATCAGCGATACGGTGACGAAGTTTGGTGATTCCGTATTTGCCCAGTGCAAGGCGCTCGAGAAAGTTTATATTCCGGCCACACTTGAAGAATACGGCCGCAATATCTTCGATACAACCGATAAGGAGAATTTGACGGTTTACTGTGTTCCGGATTCGGATGCCGAAATTATGGCTAAGCTGAACGAAGTACAATACGAAGCCTACGATTTCGAATAATTCATCATTTAATAAAAAGCTGCTGCTCGGATTGGGCAGCAGCTTTTTTGACCCGTAAAACGGCAAAACAAAAGCCGCTCCCGTTTGAGGAGCGGCTTCGCTTGTTCTAATTATTTCAGGCCGATAGAAGTCAGATACTGATAGCTCTTCTTCAGGCATTCAAACGGATCTTCGCCGAAGCAGTTATCCTGTTCAACAAAGATGTATTTGGTACCGGCTGCCTGAGCTGCGTCGCTGATCTTCTCGAAATCGAGAATACCGCCGCCGACCCAGGAGAAGCGGGTTGTACCGTCGCCGAGCACTTCCATATCCTTGTAGTGGATGCAGGGGAGGCGACCGCTCAGACGTTTGATCTCTTCAACGGGATCATAGCCGCCTGCTTTGGCCCAGTAGGTATCGAGCGTAAAGCCCATTTCGTCGGGTGCAAAAGCTTCAGAGAGCAGCTGCATGTAGTTCTTGCCGTCATGCTCCATCAGATATTCCGCATTGTGGTTGTGGAACATCATATAAGCGCCCAGTTCCGCAAAACGCTTGGCGACCGGTTTGCCGTTGGCAACAAAGTTTTCATATACGGAATGGCCGTTTTCCTTCAGGTTGCCGGGCATGGAGCCGATACCGATGTATTTGCAGCCGAATACTTTGTGATCAGCCACAACCTTATCGGGATTTTCGATCATCTTATCCATCGGGGAATGGGTAAGCGGGCATTCCAAACCGTTTTTCTTCAATTCCTCGCGCAGCCATTCGGGCTCGAAAGCGCAGGTGCCGGAAACCTGAACGGTGGTGTAGCCGATGTCGGCAACTTTTTTCAGCGCTTCGGCAAAACCTTCCAGCGTTTTTGTATAGTCATGTACGGTGTAAAGCTGTGCACCGATCGTCATATCATAAGCCATGGGGATTTCCTCCTTTATTATTCAAAGATGGTACCCATCTTGACTTTTTCGATTACTTCGATAACTTTAGCAGCCTCGTTGAGTTTAATCGGATAAGCCTTGCCGGTGCGGATGGTATCATACAGCGCATCCCATATGCGGAAGGTTGCGGATTCGCCTTCATCATCGAGCGGAATATCCTTTTCGATCCACTTGATCTCTTCTTTGTTGCCAAAACCGGCATGGATGTCCGGCGTGGAAGGATCAGCTTCGAGCTTGGGCAGCTTGTTGTCGGGATCGAGATAACGTACATGGAAACCGTCCTTGGTGCTGACCAGCGTACCCTTGGAGCCGTAAACCATGTAAACAGGCGTGGGCAGAGCAACGCCGCCGCTGATTTCCATATCAACAATGCGGCCGTTTACGCCGGTAAAGACGATCTTGATGTGGTCTTCGCAATCGCCGGCTGCGGCAACCTGCTTGATGTTGGAATACATGCTTACATAGTCCCCACCGCAGAAACGCAGAGAGTGGTCAACGATATGCGGGCCCCAGTTGAGCAGCTGGCCGCCGCCGTATTCGTGAATCGTCTGCCAGTCGGCACGGCGCTGATACTGGTTGCGGGTCAGTTTGATTTCGTAAACATCGCCCAGCATGCCGGAATCGATGATCTCGTTGACTTTGCAGAAACCGGCCTCAAAACGGCGGTTGTGACGGATGTACAGCTTCGGGCCGCCCGGCTGAGAACCCAGAGCGATCAGTTCGGCCGTTTCTTTAGCGGAACGGGCGAACGGCTTTTCGAGCATAACGTCTTTGCCGGCCAACAGAGCCATTTTAGCGTGCTTGTAGTGGTCGCAGGAACGGGTAGCGATGTCGATCAGTTCAACATCGGGATCAGCCAGGATGTCTTCGATCTTCGAATACATCTTGCTGCCGAATTCATCGTGGAATGCCTGGCAGCGTTCCGGGATTTCATCACATACGGCATAAAACTGAAATTTGTCCTGACGGGGCAGCAGCTCTTTGCGGTGCATACCGGTACCGGCGCGGCCCAGGCCGATCAGGCCAACACGAATTGGATCTGACATAATCAATTCCTCCTAAATATACCAGCCGCTCAAAGCGGCAAAATTGACGATTTTATCGGATGCCGTGAGAAGCCAGGAAATCGTAGCTTTCTTTCAGGCAAATAAAGGGATCTTTATCCCAGCTTTCCTGCTCGGCAAAAACAGTTTGTACACCGGCTTTGCGGCAGGCATCCAAAATGGCTTTTCCGTCAAGGCAGCCCTGTCCGGCGGGAACCAGAACGGATTTTTCTTTTGTGGCGTCCACCATGTCTTTATAGTGAACCATATCCTGGCGGCCCTGCATATTGAGAATCCAGGCCACCGGGTCTTCACCGGCACGAACCACATGGTTGAGGTCGAGCGTCAGCTGGAAGCGCGGATCGGTCATTTCCATCAGCCAGGCCGTGGCGGGTTTGCCTTCCACGAGTTCGTATTCCTGCCAGCGCGGATGGAAAGTAGCCACCATACCGCGATGGGAGAGATCTTCAACCAGATGATTCAGGTCATCGGCCATGCGGCGCAGACCTTCGAGTGTAACCGTGCCGTTTTCTTTATACACAGCCGGAATACCGCTGACGCACAGATAGCGTCCGCCGGTTGCTTCGCACAGGCCCAGATAGTAATCCATATCGGCCAGAATTTCTTCATAGTAATCCTGAATTCCCCAGGATTCCATTCCGCTTTCCTTAAGCGCTTCGGCAATTACGGCGGCGGGAACATCCTTGCCGATCCATTGCAGCTGGGCGCGGGTATAGCCCATTTCGCCGAATTTCAGAAAAGACTTGCGAACGTCTTCTGCGGTTTGCAGATAGGCTTTTACGCTGGAAACCTGAATACCTGCTCTGAGCATGCTGATTCCTCCCCATGACACTTGAAAGCCATTATACAGGGCAATTATACCCCCGAAGCTAAGAGGTGTCAAGGAAATCTGCACATTTTCAAAATTATATTCTGCACAAATATTGCTCTAATCTTACAATTCTGCTATACTGGTGCCATTGACTTCGAGGAGGGGTGTTGAATGGAACCCAAAGTAAAAAAGCTTGTCACGCCTGAAGAAATTCTGGCGCACGATATGACCAGTGCCGTCGGTTTTGTATCCAGCACGGATATCGATGAACGCCTGAAAGTTTATCAGGAAGCCAAGGACAAGCCTCGTCGGGATGATCTCTGGGGAGCTATGGATGAAAACGAAGATATCTGCGCTACGATGACCAACAACATTTACAGCGTTGAATTTGACGGGCATATCGTGGCGGCCGGCGGCGTGGGCGGCGTTAGTTCGCTGCCGGAATTCCGCAGCAAGGGCGGTATTCGCGCCATTTTCCGCGAACAGTTCCGCGAGATGTATCAGAAAGGCTTTTTGCTTTCGTATCTGTTCCCGTTTTCTCATCCGTATTACCGCCAGTTTGGTTACGAGCTTTGCTGTACACAGGCTTCCTGGCAGATCGAGATCGACGCGTTCCAGTCTTTTGCCTGTACGATGGACGTGTATATGTGCCGCAAAGACGATCCGCTCGACGATCTCAAAACGGTTCACGCCGAATTTATTAAAGGGAAAAATCTGGCGATCCATCGCCGCGACGACCAGTGGTGGGCAGCAAAGGGCGATCCGTTTAAAGACCGCGTTTATAAATATGTTTTCTGCGGAGAAGACGGCCTGCCGCGCGCGTATGTGATTTTTGTTCCCAAGCCGATGGAGAAGGAACATGGGTATCTGGCCGAAGTGCGTGACCTGGCCTATCTTACGCCGGACGATCTGCGTCAGGTGTTTGGCTTCTTCTATCGTCTGCGCGCGCAGTATCGTGCAGTGCGGCTGGAGCTGCCCGAAGATGTGCCGGTTTCGGCGATGATTCCGGAGCCGTATGAATGCAGTCAACTTGTTTCGCCGCACGGCCAGATGCGGATTATCTGTGTACAGAAAGCGCTGGAACTGATGCGCTATCCCGAAGAAGCGGGACGCTTTACCATACAGGTGAGCGATGCGTTCCTGCCCGAAAATAACGGAACTTATGCCGTATCGTTTGCAGACGGGCAGGCGCTTTCGGTAGAACTTACAGAGGAAGAGCTTGATCTTTCCGTGACGATCCAGCGGTTCTCTCAGCTGGCCGTCGGTTTTGTGGAACTGGCGCAGACGGAATATCTTTCCGATGTAAGCGTTCACGGCAACCGGGATGTGCTGGAAAAAGTTTTTGTTCGCAAACAGATGTTCTTCACCGATCACTTCTAAATCATAAAAAAAGAAATGCACCCGTGAAAAACGGGTGCATTTTTTATGGAAAGATAAAATTACCAGATCAGGAAATCTTTGCCCAGCAGGCGCAGAACGGCTTCGATCATGAAGTAATCGCCGTAGATGATCGGCACTTCGATCTGGCCCTTGGCGTGATAGGCAACCGTACCGCCGCCCAGGATGCTGTCTGCTTCCGGATCCCAGTTGCAGAACTTCTCCATGGTGGCTTTTAGCATGTTTACGGCACCGTTGAAGTACAGCGGCTTTTCGAATTCCGGCACATGCTGTGCGATTTCCAGCATACCGCAGGCGGCACAGGCGGCAGCGGTGGAGTCGTACATTACCGGTTCGGCCGGCGCACGGAAGTCAACCAGCGGTACATTGCCGGTCTGGGCCACGTTGGCCAGGAAATAATGAGCCACTTTTTTGGCGGCGTCCAGGTATTCCTGCTTACCAGTATGCTTGTAGGAAAGGGCAAAGCCGTAGATAGCCCAGGCCTGACCGCGGGACCAGGAGCCGTTCGGATCATAGCCCTGGCAGGGCGGATAGAATTCAACATCGCCGGTATCGGGATTCAGGGCTACGATATGGTAGCAGGAACCGTCTTCGCGGACGATCTTTTCCATGGCGGTATCGGCATGGTGCATGGCGATCTGCTTATAGCGGGGATCACCGATCATGTCGGTTGCCCAATACAGCAGCGGAATGTTCATCATGCAGTCGATGATGATCCAGCCGGTACGGTCATTTTCTTTGTCCCAGTTGTTCCAGGCGCGGATGAATTTGCCGTCGGCATTGTAGCGGCCGGCCAGAATGTTGGCAGCGTGGATGCCGCGGGTTTTGGATTCTTCGTTGCCGGTCAGACGATAATCGGCAACGGCGGAATGCAGCCACAAAAAGCCGGTGTCGTGGTCGGTGTTACCGCCGTTAAGCGGCTCGTCCAGTTTCTTTTCAACGCCTTCTGCGGCTTTCTTATAGCGTTCGTCGCCGGTGGCATGATACATCTGCCACAGCATGCCCGGCCAGAAACCGTTGGTCCACCAACCGATTCTTCCATCGGACATATCAACATATTTTCCGTTTTCCGGAATGTAAGGGATCTTGTCCCCGATGCGGTCAACTTCAGCGGACATTTTGGTCTGGATTTTGCCCCAAACTTCGTCCAACCACTTCTGATTTTCAGCAGTCAACATATTAATCCTCCATCCTTGTGCTGACGGCACAAATTTCTTTTCTATTTTCTATTGTATCGTATAGCGATCAAAAAAGCAAATAGTTTTCTTTTAGCGGCAGTTGGAACGTTTGAAAAAAGTTTTTCAAATCAATTGACATCCCAATAGGCGTATGCTATCATGCAGGCAACAACCTAGTATTTTGGAGGAGTTTGTATGCAGCTTTCACCGCGCCAGATTCATCTGGATTTTCACACTTCGGAACATATTCCTGGCATTGGCTCGGCTTTTGATGAAAAAGCCTTTGCCAAGGCTTTTAAAGATGCGCACGTCAGCTCGGTAACGGTGTTTGCCCGCTGCCATCATGGCTGGCTGTATTATCCGTCCAAGCGTTTCCCCGATCGGATTCATCCGAATTTGAGCGAACCCAACCTGCTGCTCAAGCAGGTTCGCGCTCTGCACGAAGCAGGCGTTCGCGCGCCGGTTTATATTACGGTGCAGTGGGATTATCATTCCGCTGAAAACCATCCCGAATGGCTGATCCGTAAAGCCGATGGTTCCCACGAGGGCGATTCCTTTACAAAGCCCGGTTTTTATCAGTCGTTGTGCGTAAATACGGGCTATTATGATTTCCTGGAAGCCCAGACCCGTGAAGTCTGCGAAATGCTGGGCGACGAACTGGACGGACTTTTCTTTGACATTGTCGGCATCCGTCCGTGCCTGTGTGCCTCCTGTCGCCGCGAGATGGAACAGAAGGGCATCGACATGAACGACGAAACGGCCGTTCGTGCGTTTGCCGCGTTTACGATGAAGCGCTTTAAAGAAAAAATGAGCGCCGTGGTTCGTGAATACAATCCGAACTGCACGATTTTCTATAATGCAGGACATGTCGGCCCCTGCACCAAGCCCAGCAAAGACACCTATTCGCATTTTGAACTTGAAAGCCTGCCGTCCGGCGGCTGGGGCTATCTGCATTTCCCGGCAACGGTGCGCTATGCCCGTACGTTGGGCAAACCCTGCCTGGGTATGACCGGTAAATTCCATACCTCTTGGGGCGATTTCCATTCCTATAAAAATCAGGCTGCGCTGGAATTTGAAGCCTTCCGCATGCTTTCGATGGGCTGCGCCTGCTCGATCGGCGACCAGCTGGAGCCGGACGGTCATGTGAACCCGACGACGTATAAACTCATCGGCAAAGTTTACCGCCAGTTTGAGGAACGCGAAGCGTTCGCGCTGCCCAGCCGGCCGGTAGCCGAAGTGGCGCTGCTTACGGCCGAAAACCCGCTGGTTGAAAATCAGCTTTCAGATGCGCTTTTGGGCGCTTGCCAAATGCTCGATGAATTGGCGCTTCAGTATAATGTAGTCGATACGGAGATGGATTTCTCTGCGTATCGTCTGCTGATCGTGCCGGAAGATATTCCGGGCACGGCAGAGCTGGCTGAGAAGCTGAATGCTTATGTGAAAAACGGCGGCAAAATTCTGGCTGCCGGCCGCGGCGGCCTGATGGAGAACGGGCGCTATCCCGAGTGCTACGGCGTGGAAAATCGCGGCAAGCGCGCGCTATTCCCCGATTTCCTGGTGGCCGACGGTCCGCTGGGCGAAGGGCTGGAATCCGGCGCAGAATATGTGATCTATCTTGCCGGCGAAGAACTGGCTTCCTGCGGCGCCGAAACACTGCTTTCGGCTCGTGCGCCTTATTTTGCGCGCGAAGGCCGCCTGTTCTGTTCGCATCGCTATACGCCGTCCGCGAAAGGAGAGACCTATCCCTCTGTGTTTGAAAACAACGGTGTGGTAGTGTTCTCGCATCCGATCTTCGGTCAGTATCGCGCCAATGCGCCGCGCTGGTGCAAACTGCTGGTGAAAAATGCGCTGACGCATCTGATCGGCTCGCTTTGTGTGGAGCACGACGGCCCGTCCACGCTGACGGTCAACCTGCTGCATCAGCCGGAACAGAACCGCTATACGCTGCACCTGCTTTCTTATATCCCGGTCCGCAAATCGGCCGAAATCGATATTATCGAAGAACGCACGAAGCTTGCGGATGTACAGGTTCGGGTGCGTGTGCCTGAAACGCTGAAGAAAGCGGTTCTGCAGCCCGAAGGCCGCGAAATCGCGCTGGAAAACGGCAGCTTTACCGTTCCGGTGATCGACGGCTATCAGATTATCGAATTGGATTATTAAGCAGTTTTCAAATAAAATGAAACGGGGGAAACGAAGATGAAACGAATGCTTGGCTTGCTGCTGGCGGTGCTTCTCTGCGTTTCCCTTTGTTCTTGCCTTGGCGCCGATGCCGAAATCTACGGACGGCGCGAAGTGTTGGAATATGTGGACGAAATCTGCAAAGAAGCCTATGACGAAATCGGCCGAGAGCTTATCGAAGAAACGCCGGATAATATGGAATATCGTTTCCGTACGCGCGATCGCGGACTCGAATTTACAGCAAACAGCTATCTGAGCCCGATCTGGATCGACGCCACGAAAACCTCGTTTTATACCCGTGAGATCAGCTGCAACTATGTTTCGGTTGTGCATGATCTGTATGCGGATGAGGTTCGCGAAATTTTGCGCGCGCATGATGCGTATGAGGATTCGTACGGCTGGATGCAGCTGCTCTCTTTTTCGGATCTCGACAGCGTCGTGGATGTTTTGCTCCAGGCGGATGCCGTTTACAGCCGCGAGCTTGCCTATAATGCGCCGGAATTTCTCAGCGAGCATCCCGTGGCGCGTGTGCATGTGGTTTGGTATCCTTCGCAGGAAGATATGGATGCGCACGATAACTGGACAAACATTACCGATGTGATGCTCACAGGGCAAAACAGCCGGGAGGAACTGTATAACAGTTTGGCCAATCAGTATGCGCAGCTTTGCACGGACGGCAAGATCGAAAACAGAGGGGACATACCGCCGCAGTATTTGCAGGATAAGCATGTTTCTTTGTTGGAGACGATCGAACTTGACGGAGAGGAAATGCTGTACGACAGTACGGATAATCCGTATTCACAGTATGGGCTTACAACAGATTCCTATAAATATGCCTGGTACAGCGAAGAACAGCAATCGTATATGCTGGTGATGGATATTGGGTTTCTTTCGGATTCAACCAGTGTTCCGCTGATCAACCGGGAATATGTACGGGCGCTGGGCGGCAGCTACACGGCGGAGTCTGCGGACGGCGTGTATCGAAGCGAATGGACGATCGGCGATACAACCTGGGAAATGAGAGCCGTTTACGATAAAAGCGTAGAAGACCTGCGTGTGAAGCGTAACGGCGAAACGATTCCTTTGGCATATAAAACGGTTGATGAGGAACACAACGTGGGCGCTACATTTTGTGTAGGTGTTACGGCCGAAGATTTCTGCAAACTCTTTGACCTGCGTTATACGGTGGATGAATCCGCCGGGAAAATCTGTTTCTTTTCCAAATGAATAAGCAAAGCCCGCTGATAAATCAGCGGGCTCTTTTTTGAGTTTATGAGATTTTATAAAGCCGACGGGCGTTTTCACGCGTGGCGGCCAATACCTCACTTGTCGTCAAACCGCGGATTTGTGCAATGCGATCGGCAACATAAACGATCATCGAGGAATCGCAGCGCTTGCCGCGGAAGGGAACCGGCGCCATATACGGTGCGTCCGTTTCGAGCAGAAGGCGGTCGAGCGGAATTTCCGCGGCCACTTCTACGCTGTGGCGGGCGTTTTTAAACGTAATAACGCCGCCGAGACCGATATAAAGCCCCAATTGGATGATTTCACGTGCCATTTCCACGCTGCCTGAAAAGCAGTGCAGCGTTCCTTTGGGGCGGTACTTGCGCAGAAGATCTATCGTGTCGCCGTGCGCTTCGCGGTCGTGGATGATGACAGGCATCTCCAGTTCATTGGCTAAACGCAGCTGCGCTTCAAAGATTTCTTTCTGCTGTTCACGCGGACAGGCATCTTCGTAGTGATAGTCCAGACCGATTTCGCCCAGCGCGACCGTTTTGGGATGAGCCAGCAGCGGACGCAGTTTTTCCACATCTTCGGCGCGGTAAGCCGCCGCCAGTTCGGGATGGATACCCGCCGCGGCATAGATATAGTCGTAGGTTTCGGCCAGTTTGATCGAAACAGCCGAGCTTTCAAGATCGGTGCCGTTGTTGATGATGCCGCACACGCCTTTTTCGGGCAGGCGGGCCAGTACGTCGCTGCAATCTTCTGCAAACGCTTCCGCGTCGTAGTGGGCGTGGGTATCGAAAATCAGAGATTCCATGCAATCCTCCTAGAGTATAGAGCAGTAAAAAACAGCCGCCGGTGGTTTTTCCGGCGGCTTTTGATTTTTAGTGGATCGAGGCGCCTGCCGGGATGTTATCCACGAACAGTACCTTCACGTCGTCGCCGACATCGGCGGCCAGAATCATGCCCTGGCTTTCCACACCGCACAGCTTAGCGGGCTTGAGGTTCGCTACAATTACCACGTGGTGGCCGATCAGGTCTTCCGGCTTATACCACTGAGCGATGCCGCTGGCAACCGTGCGTTCGCCTTCACCGTCGTTGAGCGTCAGCTTCAAAAGCTTCTTGGCGCGCTTGATCGGTTCGCAGGCGATGACTTTCGCCACACGCAGTTCGACTTTGCCGAAATCGTCGATGCCGATCTGTGCCACACCGGCGGGAGCGGCTTTTTCTTCCGCCTTGGGCGCTTCGGCCTTGGCTTCTTCCTTTTTCTTGTCCATGGGGTTGGGGATCAGCTTGTTCAGCTCTTCAATTTCCTTGTTCACGTCGATACGCGGGAAGAGCGTTTCGCCCTTGCGGATCTCGGTTCCCTCGGGCAGCACGCCCCACTTGCCGGCGCTTTCATACGAAACGGCGTCGCCGGAAACACCCAGCTGTTCCTGAATACGCGGCGTGGTCTGCGGCATAAACGGAGCCAGCAGGATGGAAACAATGCGCAGGCTTTCGCACAGGTTGTACATGACAGCCGCCAGACGGGCTTTTTTGCTTTCGTCTTTGCCCAGTGCCCACGGCATGGTTTCGTCGATATATTTGTTGCTGCGGGCAATCAGTTTCCAGATCTCCGCCAGCGCGTTGGAGAACTGATACTTATCAATTGCCGCGTCGCAGCGGTCGCGCAGAGTGGAAGCCATTTCGATCAGCTCGTTATCGAGCGCATCGGCTTCGCGTTCGGCCGGAATCACGCCGCCGAAATATTTCTGCACCATGGCGGTGGTGCGGGAGAGCAGGTTGCCCAGATCGTTGGCCAGATCGGAGTTGATGCGGCCGATCAGCGCTTCGTTGGTGAACAGGCCGTCGCTGCCGAACGGGATTTCGCGCAGCAGGAAGTAACGGATCGCGTCCACGCCGTAGCGTTCGCAGAGAATATACGGGTCAACCACGTTGCCCTTGGATTTGCTCATCTTGGTGCCGTCGCCGAACAACAGCCAGCCGTGGCCATACACCTGCTTGGGCAGGGGCAAATCCAGCGCCATCAGGATGGCGGGCCAGATAATCGTGTGGAACCGGACGATTTCCTTACCCACAAAGTGGACGTCGGCCGGCCAGTATTTGTTGTAATCGGAAAGGTTATCGCTGCCGTAACCCAGCGCGGTGATATAGTTGGGCAGTGCATCTACCCAAACATACACAACGTGCTTCGGGTCGAAATCAACCGGCACGCCCCAGGTAAAGCTGGTACGGGAAACGCACAGATCGCCCAGGCCCTGCTTGATGAAGTTGATCATCTCGTTTTTACGGCTTTCCGGCTGAATAAATTCCGGATGTTCTTCATACAGCTGCAGAATGCGATCGCCGTATTTGGAAAGGCGGAAGAAATAGGCTTCTTCTTCGGCCCATTTTACGTCGCGGCCGCAGTCGGGGCACTTGCCGTCTTTAAGCTGCGTTTCCGTCCAGAAGGCTTCGCAGTCGGTGCAGTACCAGCCTTCGTACTTGCCTTTGTAGATTTCGCCGCGGTCATACAGCTCTTTGAAGATTTTCTGCACGCCCTTCACGTGATAGTCGTCGGTGGTGCGGATAAAGCGGTCGTTGCTGATATTGAGAAGCTTCCAGAGGTTCTGGAAGATCGAAACGATGTGATCGACATATTCCTTGGGGGAAATACCCTGTGCCTCGGCCTTCTGCTCAATTTTCAGGCCGTGCTCGTCGGTACCGGTCAGGAACATCACATCATACCCCTGCATTCGCTTATAGCGGGCGATGGCGTCGCTGGCTACGGTGCAGTAGCTGTGGCCGATATGCGGATTTCCGCTCGGATAGTAGATCGGGGTTGTGATGTAAAATGTTTTCCGTTCCATTGTGTTGACCTCCAAATTTTTTAGGTGTACACGGCTGTACGAAATTCGCACAGCTAATCATTATTATAGCCTTTTACCCGCCAAAATGCAAGGGCAGGAAAGGGAAGAACACGCTTTTTAAACAAAAAGCGTCCGCCGTAAGCGGACGCTGAAAAGCAAAACAAAAATTATACAGGCTGATAGCCGCATTCACGCACGACAGCGCGAATGCCTTCGGCGTCGATTTTGGCGGGATCAAACGTCACCATGGCGTTTTTCTCTTCCAGGCTGACAACAGCGTCCGTGATACCGTTTGTTTCTTTCAGACCGCGGGTCAGGTTTTTCACGCACATCTGGCAGTGCATACCTTCTACACCGATTGTGATTTTTTCTTTTTTGGAAAACAGGGACATTTTAAATGGCTCCTTTCTAAATGCTGCTTAGAACAGCAGTCCGGCAAACATGGTAACAATCATCAACACGGCCAGCACACCGGCTACAATACGTACGGCAAGCTGCATGGCAGTGGGTTTATTCTTTTTTGCGGTTGCTTTGCTCATACGGATCTCCTTTCCGTTTCCGGCCCGAGCGGCCGACTTTTCTTTAAATTCAGTTAATTTATACTTGATTAGTATATCATGCCCAATACCCTTTGTAAACAGATGAAATATGAATTTTTTCGATGTCGGAAAGAAATCTTATAAAAAATCATCCGATTCTTTGAGGGGACTTGACAATTGCAGATTTAAAGTATACCATATTTGTAGATATTAAATCGGAGGTTCAGACAGATGAAAGAAATCGATCTTGAAATCGGCGGTATGCACTGTGTGATGTGTGCGAATGCCGTGGAACGGGCGCTCAAAAAATTGCCCGGCGTCGAAGCAGCCTCGGTGAGTTATGCGTCGGAATCGGCGGCTGTTACGTATGATGAAGCGCGTGTTACGCCGTCCGCTATGAAAAAGTGTGTGAAAAAAGCGGGCTACAGCGTGATTGAAAATAAATCGGATTTCCAAAAGCGGGAGTATCGGCTGCTTTGGGCAACGTTCTTAGCGTCGCTGGTGTTGTCTCTGCCGTTTTTTGTGATGATGGTGTTGATGTTCGCGGCGCCGAATTCTGCCGCCATGCATGTGCTGCATAACGGCTGGCTGCAATTTGCTTTTGCCACGCCGGTGCAGTTTATCATCGGATTCCGCTTTTTCCGCGGTGCGTTTGATTCCATCCGCGCCGGCAGCGCCAACATGGATGTGCTGGTGTCGCTGGGTACGCTTTGCGCCTACGCCTACAGCGTGTGGCAGCTTTTCTCCGGCGGCCATACGTTTTATTTCGAGGCCAGCGCCATGGTGATTACGCTGGTTCTGCTGGGTAAACTGTTTGAGTCCCGCGCCAAACTGCGCGCCAACGATGCTGTGGATTCGCTTTTGCGGTTGCAGCCTCGTCAGGCTACGGTTGTGCGCGGCGGAAAAGAAGAAGCGGTTCCGGTTTCACAGCTTCAGGAGGGCGACGAAGTGCGTGTGCGTCCCGGAGAAGCCGTGGCGGCCGACGGGGAAATCGTTTCCGGCATTTCCGCCGTGGATGAATCGATGCTCACGGGCGAAAGCATCCCCGTGGAAAAGCATCCGGGTGATCCCGTTTACGCCGGAACGGTGAACCGCGAAGGCGCGGTTACGTTCCGTGTGGCACAGACGGGCGGCGCGACGATGCTGCAGGCCATTGTGAAAATGGTGCGCGGCGCGCAGGAAAGCCGCCCGCCTATCCAGAAAACAGTCGATCGTGTGGCGGCGGTTTTTGTTCCCACGATTCTGAGTCTGGCTGTCATCACTTTTCTCATCACTTTATGGGTGACCGGCAATTTGGATGTGGCCGTGAGCCACGGTGTGGGCGTGATGGTGATTGCCTGCCCGTGTGCGCTGGGATTGGCTACCCCTACCGCGATTATGGTGGGCTCCGGTATGGCCGCGGGTGCGGGTATTTTGATCCGCGATGCCGATGCGCTGGAAACCGCCAGCCGTATCAACCAGATTGTGCTCGATAAAACCGGTACGATTACGCTGGGTACGCCCGAAGTAACCGATCTGAAAGGACACGGGATGGGCGTAGACGAACTGCTTCATCTGGCCGGTGCGGCCGAGCGGGACAGCGAACATCCCATTGGACGCGCCATCGCCGCTTATGCAGAAGAACGGGAAGAGTCCTTGCCTCAGTCGGAAGATTTTTCGGCGCAGGTCGGCTTTGGCGTGACGGCGCGGGTAGACGGCCATATCGTTTATGTGGGCCGCCCGAAAGAGGGAGACGATCAGGCCGCCGAGGAGCTGAAGCGGTTTGAAATGCAGGGAAAAACGGCTGTGGCCGTGTATTGCGACGATGTTTTCTGCGGCGTGATCGCCGTAGCCGATCCGGTTAAGCCCGGTTCTGCGGAAGCGATTGCCGCCATGAAAGAGGCCGGTATCCGCGTGACGATGCTGACCGGCGATAACGAAGTGACGGCCCGCAGCATTGCCGCCCGTGTCGGCATCGAAGATGTGCGCGCCCGCGTGCTTCCGGGGGATAAACAGGCGATTGTTGCAGAATATAAAGCACAGGGGCGTGTGGTCGCCATGGTGGGCGACGGCGCCAACGACGCGCCCGCACTGGCTGCGGCCGATGTCGGCATGGCCATGGGTACGGGTACGGATATCGCCGCCAACGCGAGCGGACTGGTGATTATGAGCGGCAATCTGGGCGATTGCCTGCGTGCCATCCGTATTTCCAAACTGACGCTGCGTAAAATCCGCCAGAACCTTTTCTGGGCGTTTATCTATAATATAATCGGCATTCCGCTGGCGGCCTTTGGCCTTTTAAACCCGATCGTGGCCGGAACCTGTATGGCGTTCAGTTCCGTTTCTGTTGTAACCAGTTCGCTGCTGCTGCGCCGCCACAAGTTCTGATCCGATTCATATTCTCACCCTCGGTGTGCATATAGATACCGCAGAAGTAAAAAAAGGGTGAGGTGTCGGGATGCGTTTTGTCGGTTTTCGGCGGCGGCCCCGCCGGAAAGGCGGCGTGCGCCCGTGGTTGGTTTGGGCTTCTCTGCTGCTGGTTTGTGTAATTATTTCCTCGGCGGTGCAGGGCAGTCTGCATGGTATACTGCCCTCGGGGGATATTGTGAATCCGCCGGGCAACCGGCAGATCACCTATCTGGAAAGTGACGCGCCCTATTCCAAGTCCGATGTTTCTTCCAACGAGACAGAAAGCAGCGAAGCCCCTGCCGAAGGCGGAAACCCGGTGGAAGAGGTTCTTCTGGATGGCGGGGAGCAGATCGGAAACTTTTTTGTCCGCGATACAACGGATGCAGGGCTCGATCTTGCGCAGGAACTCCAGGTTGACCCGGACATTTCCATTTTAACGGACGGCACACCGATGGTTTTGATTTACCACACGCACACCACCGAATGTTTCTTGCCGGCTTTTACCGGCCGTGTTTACGATACGGACCCATCCCGTACATTAGATGAAAGCCAGAGCGTGGTGGCCGTAGGGGAGAAGGTGGCCGAAGCGCTGCGTGCACGCGGAATCGGCGTGATTCACGATAAAACTGTCCATGACGATCCGGTTTATACAGGTGCTTACGATCGCTCGTGGGAAACCATAAAAAAGAATCTGGAACAGTATCCTTCTATTGTGATGACACTCGACATTCACCGCGACGCCATGATTGCCGAAGACGGAACGGCCTATAAGCCGACGGTAGAAATCAACGGACGCAAAGCTTCTCAGGTGATGATTATAACCGGCCGCGATCCCGATGGTTCCTATGGTTTCCCGGATTGGCAGGATAATCTGCATATGGCGCTGAAAGTTCAGGAACAGGCTACGGAAAAATATGGTTCGCTGATGCGTCCGCTTGATTTTTGTGACCGCCGGTATAATATGAACGCAACGCACAATTCGCTGCTCGTGGAATTCGGCACCCATGTCAATACGCTTTCGGAAGTTCTTTACGCCGGGTCTTTGTTTGGCGATGCTTTAGCCGATGTTTTGCTGCGTTACGCCGCCTGATTTTCGCCTCTTGCAGCCGCATCTTTTCTGTACTATAATAGGAAAAGCAAATCGGGAATGAAAAAGGAGAAGTGTATGATGCAGTTTCGCCGGAGGTGGACACCGGTTTTCTTGTTGGTTTTGCTTTTTGGCTTGCTCTCTTGGGGAACGTTTGCTTTTGCGGCTGAGGTTTCTTCCGGGGAATCGGGAAGTTTGATCGAATCGTCAGCAGGTTCGTCTATGGTGTCTTCCGCTTCGTCTGCCAATTCAGCTGTATCTTCGGGAGAACGGGAATTTATCAATACCGAGCCCATGTCATCGTTGCCGTCACAGACAGAGCGCCAGCAGTATCCGATCGGAACGATCGCCTGGATTGTGATTTTGGCTTGTGTGCTGGTGATTATTCTGTTTATCTGCGGCGCCCGGGCTCGCGGCCGGAATGCTGTTGAACCGCGTTCGGCTGCCAGAAGCCGCTGGAAAAAGACACGTTCCAGCCACGCTGCTTTGAATGAGCGGTATTATCATGATCGTACGCACTTTAGAAAATGATTTTTGAAAAATTAAATTATAAATTTTTTATTACAAAATCGTTATAATTCCCTTATGGAATCATAACGATTTTATCTATGCTAAAATAGTGACAAAAAGGTTACAAAATCATTTCAAACTCATTTCAGTAAAAGACGTGAAACATCAACCGATTGTTTAAGTTGAAAAAGGTAGGTGCGTATACATATGAACAAACCGATTCGCCAGAGAGTTCTCTCGGCCGCACTGAGCATTTGTGTGCTGGCCTCCGCTGTGGTGTGCAGCCCGGCCGGACAAGTTTTTGCAAAAACTTCTGATGAAGTAAAAGAAGAAATCAGCGCTTTGCAGGCCCAACAGGACGAGCTGCAGAGCAAGCTCGATTCTTTGAAAGATGATGAAAGCAAACAGCTTGAATATTACAACACCTTGCAGGAGCAGATCAGCTCGGTTCAGGACGAAATCGATGCTTCGATTGCCAACATCAGTGCGCTGGATGAAAACATCCGTGAGCTGGATGCCGAGTTGGATGCCGCAGAAGCCGAAATCGATTCTACGATGGAACTGCTTAAACAGCGCATCAAGGTGCTGTACGAATCCGGTCAGGAAAGCACACTGCAGATTCTTCTGAGCAGCAATAGCTGGACGGAGTTCGCCGAAAAGGCCGAACTGATGAAGGCTGTTACAGAGCACGACGCTCAGCTGATCGAAGAAGTTTCTGCTTATATGGATCGCACCGAAGATACCAGAAACCAGGTTCAGGCTGATCGTGAAACCGCAGCCGAGCTTCGTACCTCTTTGGAGGACAAGCAGGCCGAACTGCAGAGTCTGGAAGCCGAATGCGAAGCCGTTTTGGAAGATCTGCGCAGCCAGCAGATTGAAGTAGAAGGCCAGCGTCAGCAGACCGAAGAAGAAAGCAACATTCTTGAAGAACAGCTGCAGCAGATTCTTGAAGATGAAGCTTGGCAGGATAAACTGGAGCAGGAAGATCAGAACCAGAGCGGAAACTCCGGTGGCGATGATAATACCGGCGATTCCGGTTCCGGCAGTGAAGGCGGCTCCGAAGGTGGCTCCGGCGGCGATTATGAAACAGGCGCTATGTTTGCATGGCCCTGCCCCGGTTATGTGTACATCTCCTCTTATTGGGGCGACGATCGCGGCCATAAGGGAATCGACTTTGCCGCAAACTATGGTACGCCCATTGTGGCTGCCGAAAGCGGTTACGTTGTAGATGCTAACTCCACGGATGAGTGGGGTTACGGTTGGGGCTATTACGTACAGATTGCTCATAACTCCACCTATTCCACGCTGTATGCACACTGCAGCAGCCTGGCGGTTTCCAGCGGCCAGTATGTAGAGCGCGGACAGGTTATCGGCTATGTAGGCAATACGGGTAACTCGTTTGGTAACCACCTCCACTTTGAGGTTTATGAATACGGTACCCGCGTAGACCCGGCTCCGTTTATTGGCCTGTAAAAATTAAAAATAAGAGCAGGGCTTTTAGCCCTGCTTTTTTGTTGCCTGTATGGAAAGGAGAACGCTCATGTGGGTTTGGTATATTCTTTTAGGGATCAATATTTTGGCCTTTTCACTGATGGGAATCGATAAACGGCGTGCGCGGCGTCATTTGTGGCGCATTCCCGAAAAGACTTTGTTTCTTGTTGTTTTGTTAGGCGGGGGAATTGGCGGTACGCTTGGTATGTTTTTCTTCCGACATAAAACAAAGCATTGGTATTTTCGGCTCGGATTTCCGGCGATTGCCATTTTGGAATATGCCGCGCTTGTTTATTTTTTGCTGTATTGATTGATAGAATTTTGCATACATTCTCCGGTTCGGCAGGCATCGAGCTGTTCGGGCTGCAAAATGCGGAAAGAGTTCCGATAAACGGAGATCAGGCCTTCCCGGGCCATTCGGCTTAATTCCCGTGAGAGAGCGCTGCGATTTACGCCCAATAAGGCCGCGAGTTCCTCCCGTGTGTATGGAATATAAAGCGTTTGGCTGTGATTCTGCTTCATTTCATCGTGCAGGTATTCGGCTATGCGCCCGCGCAGAGAACGGATGCTCAGATAAGTCACTTTTCGGTTTAATCCCCAGAATTTTTCTGCGATTTCGCGCATCAGATTGAGGCGCACCTGCTGATGTTCCGGGCAGTTTTTTTCGCACCCGTTCATAATGCCGGAAAAGGGGAGAAAAAGCACCTGCGTTTCTTCTTCGGCAATAATGCTGACCGGGCTTTCTTTTTCGGGTACAGCCATCAAAGCGTCGCCGAACACATCCCCGGCCCGCAGACGAGACTGAATAATTTGTTCGCCGCTGTAGCCGCTGCTTTCGGCCCGGATTGAACCGCTCAACAAGATCCCGGCTTTTCCAACCCGATCCCCTTGCAGGAGAATGACATCATTTTTATGATACAGGCCGTTTGTGCACCCCATACAGGCGCACAGATGGCCGATTTTTTCTTTTTCAATCCCCGCAAAAAGCGGAGAACGGGACAAAATATCTTCTGGCATAGAAACCTCTTTTGTTGCCATAGCAACGTTTATTTTTTAACAAGTATAGTATAATAACTCCAGCAAATCAAGAGGGAGTATGGATCATGAAAAAAATTCTTTCAATTTTATTGGCGGCAGCCATGGTATTTTCTTTGAGCGCCTGTGCGGGTGGAAACGGAACATCTTCTGTGTCGTCTTCCGCTGGGGAAAGTTCTTCTGAAGTTTCTTCCGAAACCGAATCCACAGCCGCGCCGATGGAAGATGTTAGTGTGTATACCCTGCAGGGCCCGACGGGCATGGGCATGGTTCAGCTGATGGAAAACGCAGCTGAAGGCAAAGCGCAGAACAACTATACGTTCACGCTCTGCGGTGCGCCCACCGATGTTGTGGCGGCCATTGCCAACGGAGATGCCGATATCGCCGCAGCACCTGTGAATGTGGCTTCCACGCTTTATAAAAAGACTTCCGGCAATGTACAGGTATTGGGTGTCAATACGCTGGGCGTGCTGTATATCCTTTCTAAGGAAAAGCTGAATTCGCTGGAAGATCTCAAAGGCAAAACGATTTATTCTGCCGGACAGGGCGCCACGCCGGAATATATTTTGAATAAAGTGCTCAGCGAAAACGGAATCGATCCCGCATCGGATGTGGACATTCAGTATTGTGCTGAACACAGCGAAGTCGTAGCACAGGCTGCGGCCGGAAAAGCGGATATCGTCGTATTGCCGGAACCGAACGTAACGGCGCTGCTTTCCAAAGACTTGGGCTTTTCCATCGCGTTCGATATGACCGAAGAATGGGGCAAAGTTTGTGACGCCGATCTGGCTATGGGCTGTGTGATTGCAAGAAAGGATTTTGTGGAGGAGCATCCCGAGGCTGTGGCTGCCTTTATGGAAGAATATGCCCAGTCCGTGGAATTTGTCAACGAAGATGAAACCGCACCGGAAGCGATCGCCCGTCAGGAGATTGTTCCCAGCGCAGAAGTAGCCAAAGCGGCTATTCCGAACTGCAACATCGTCTTGATTACCGGCGATGAAATGAAAGCAATTATGCAGGAAAATCTGCAGGTTCTGTTCGATGCCAACCCCGCCTCTGTAGGAGGAGCGCTGCCGAATGAAGATTTTTACTACGAAGGCAACTGAAAAAGCAAACCGCTCACGCTTTAAAACGTGGGCGGCTTGGATTTTGTGCGCGCTTTTTTGGTTGGGATTGTGGCAAATAGTCTATCGGGCGGTGGATCAGGAAATCCTGATCCCATCGCCTGTTTCTGTTTTTCTTCGCCTGGGGGAACTGATCGGGACGGCCGCATTTTGGCAAACGACGCTTTTTTCGCTGTGGAACGTCCTTCGGGGACTTTTCTGGGGAACGGCAGCCGGCGTTTTGGCCGCTGTGCTGATCTCCGTTTCGCCGATTATGGCGTGTCTGCTGCGTCCGGTATTGGCGGCTGCTAAAGCTACGCCGGTGGCTTCGTTCATTATTTTGGCGCTTGTCTGGATCTCCAGAGCTTCCGTGCCGTCGTTTATCGGTGGGTTGATTGTGTCCCCGGTGGTGTGCGGAAACGTGGCGCAAGGTCTGCGCGAGACCGATCCCGAGCTGCTGGAAAAAGCGCAGGTGTTTCGCGTGAGCCGCTGGCGAACTTTTTTGTATGTTGTACTGCCGGGGGTGTTTCCGTATTTTCTTTCAGCCATGGTAACTTCGTTGGGGTTGGCCTGGAAGGCCGGAATTGCCGCGGAGGTGCTTTGTACGCCGAAAATGGCTATCGGTACGCAGCTTTACAACGCCAAAATTTACATCGAAACCACCGATTTGTTTGCGTGGACGTTTGTTGTGGTGCTGCTTAGCCTGCTGCTTGAATTTGCCTTTGTGCGGCTTACGCGCCGCTTCTCGCTGCGCATTCCGCTGCGGGCAAAGAAATCCAAAACGAAACCTGCTGAATCAACAGAGCTTCATCCGCTTCCGCCGCTGACCAAACATTTCGGAGAGCGGCTGGTGTTGGATCACTTTACATTGCCGGTTGAGGCCGGACGTGTTACGGCTCTGCTGGGACCTTCTGGGGAAGGCAAAACAACCTGCCTGCGCATTTGGGCGGGGCTGGAAACAGACGACAACGGTGTGACAGGCAAGGAAAACTGTGCGTTTCTTTTTCAGGAAAATCGATTGCTGCCCGGGCGCACGGCGCGGGAAAACATTCTGTTTATCCGCCCGGATGCCGATGCGGATGGTTTGCTGGAATGGGTAGAACTGACCGATAGCGCCGATCTGCCGGTGGAACAGCTCAGCGGCGGAATGAAACGCCGTGTGGCTTTGGCGGCGATGCTGGCCGCTCCGGCGCCGCTGGTGCTGCTGGACGAACCGTTCCAGGGATTAGACCCGGCCTTGCGCGACCGCGTGGCCAAGCGCGTGTTTGAAGCTTTGCGCGGCAGTGCTGTTATTTTGGTGACGCACGATCCCAAAGAAGTGCAGATGTTTGCAGACGAAATTGTGCAGATGTAAAACGAAGCCGACCTGATTTTCAGGCCGGCTTTTTGTTTGAACATTTCTTAAAAATTATCTTCTGAACGGCGGATATGCTCGCGGATTTCTGTTTCGTGCGCTAAACAATAGGCGTAGCTCTCTTTCATGAAATCTTGGATGTTCCGACTTCGGTATAGCTCATCCAGTGTGTCCAGAATCGGCTTTTCTTCCACGACTAAGTCATAGAAATAAGGATAAATGCAGCCACCGTTTTCCCGCGGAAAATAGGGATTGATGGAGCTCAGCCGTTCGTCTTTCATGATAGATTCCACTACCATTTCGCTTAGAATCCATTTGAGCGAAGGTGTTTCATATTCTTCGTAGGAGTCCTCAAACAGCCGGTTCCACACCAAAAACCAGACGAAATGAATGATTTCATGAATGCTCAGTCCCATCATGCCTTTTTCGCTGTTGAGATAAAAAATCGTGAAGGTGCGTTCTTTCAGATAGCGCGGAGAAATCGGATTCATAGAAACCTGGCAGTTCATATCGTTTAAAAGCTCGCCGCAGTCTATGCCAAAGGCTTCGGATAAAGCGGCGGTAATCTGCGGTTTGCAAGTTTCCCAGTACGCTTGATACAGCTTTGCTTTTTGCTGAAAAGTAGGTCTCAATTCCTCGTAAACGTTTTGCAACGTTTGCTCAAAATAGCGTTTTCTGTCTGCAAACGAGAGCGAGAGTGCATAGGGCTCGTCCAACTGAGGATAAAAATGAAACAGCGGTTTTGACCAGAATGGAGAGGTTTTTTCTGTTTGAAAGTCCATGATCTGGCTGAACATAACCTCAAAATCTGGAATTATGACATGGAGTTCCATCTAGCAGTTCCTTTCTTTTAGTCATTCAAAGAAGTATGCGGTAAAAATAGTTCCATTTCATTATCTTTTTCTTGGAACCCTAATTTTTTATAAACTTCTTTTCCTTGTTCACTGGCATTGAGCCACAATCTGTTGATATGATTTTCACGACTGTACCGGATGATCTCATCTAAAATCCGTTTTGCATATCCAAGCTTTCGGTGGGAAGGAATGGTGTAGATGTTAAGAATATAGCCTTCTGAGCCGGTTAAATTTTCCTGATAAGGGATACGGGAGAACAAGCAAAGTGAACCGATGGCAACAAGATTTTCGTTGTCAAAAATTCCCCAGCTCATCAAATCCTTCTTAATGTGCGACAAATAATATTGCTTTGTTGCTGCGTTTAGCTCGGTGTAGTCCGAATCGGAAGAGAGTTCGCCCAATTCGGTAAACAGAGCTATTCTTAATCGGCAAAATTCATCTGCAAAATTCTGATCTAATTGCTTAACAATAGAATCCAAAAACATCCCTCCCAATAAAAATTATGATATTGTATGGAAAAAGCCGCTGGAAATCCAACGGCTTTTCAAATGCAGAAACAATCAGGCGAGCTTGGTCTTTACGGCGTCGATGATGCGCAGGATGATGGGGCTGCAAACGACGTTGATCAGCGTTTCAACGATGAAGTTGACGCCAACCAGGCCTACGAACATATAAACCAGAAGATCGGTTCCGTTGGCCCAGGCTACCAGCGTGGGCTGATAGAACAGCGCCAGCGCCGCGCAGAAAATACCGGTGTTGGTAACGGGGGCGGCAATCGCGGCCACCAGAACAGCGGCCAGTTTGTTTTTGGCGCTCAGAGCTTTATAGATCAGACCGGCTACAGCGCCAGCGGCCGTACCTTTGAGCAGGCACAGGAAAACGGTCAGCGGCGGGTTGGCGACAAACATCATATTGCCGCCCATATCGGTGCCGTTTACGCAGGCGATGGTAACGACCAGGCCGAAAACAAAGCCCAGGAAAGCACCGGCCGATGTACCCAGCATAGCTGCGCCAACGACAATCGGGATCAGTGTCAGCGAAATTGCGACAGGCCCGATGTGGATGAAGCTGCCCATCAGCTGCAGCACCACCACGATGGCGGTCAGAATGGCCAAAGTAGCCATGCGGACGATCTTGTTGTGATTCATAAAAATACCTCCTGCTGCTGTTCCTTTGAGGATACAGCGCATTTTTTATTTGCAAACCGCTGATCAGGCGGTAGTTGCCGGTTTGGATTGGCTGTTTTTCTTATAAAGGATATACAGCCCGTCTAAAAGCAGATTTTCGTCATGGATAACCGGTCTGCGGCATAAAGGCAGAATATCTTTTGACATCCCGCCGGTGCCGATGACCGTGCAGGGGGCGCCCAATTCTTCCTCGATGCGCGCGCACATGCCGTCTACCATCGAAGCGGTACCAAGCAAGGTACCCGAAGCCATACAATCAATGGTGTTGGTTCCGATTGTCCGCCGTGGCGGCGTGAGCGCAATATTGGGCAGCTGTGCCGTGCTTTGGCATAACGCTTCCAGCGAAATGCGTACACCGGGCATCAGCGCGCCGCCGATCATCACGCCTTTTTGGTTGAGCACCGAAACGGATGTCGCTGTTCCCATATCAAAAATAATGCAGGGCAGCGGGTAATGTTCCAGCGCCGCCACGCAGTCGGCTACCAGATCGGCGCCCAGCGTAGCGGGGTTATCGATGCGAATATTTAACCCGGTTTTAATGCCGGGGCTCACGATCATGGGGGAAGTGTGCGTGATTTTTTCCACGGCTCGCGCCACAGCCTCTGTTAGGGGAGGGACGACCGAACTAATAATGGAACCGGTAATCTGCGCGGGAGTCGTGTCGTAGATTTCCAGAATATCCCGAATGTCAATGGCGTACTGATCTTCCATTTTTTTTGGGTCTGTTGTGATGCGGGAGATAAAAGCCGGGGTGTCTTCACGATAACAGCCCAGCGTAATGGCTGTGTTGCCAATATCCAAAGCCAGGATCATGATATTCCTCCGTTCCGGATGGAGTTCTCCGGCTGTTTTATTTGATTAAAGCTGGTCGGCGATGGAATAAATCAGCGCTTCCGTCTTTTCCCAGCCCAAACACGGGTCTGTGATGGATTTGCCGTATACGCCGCCGTCCACTTTCTGATTGCCGTCTTCCAAATAGCTTTCCACCATAAAGCCCTTCACCATCGAACAGATGTCGTTGTTATGGCGGCAGCTATGCAAAACTTCGTTGCAGATGCGGACTTGTTCGAGATACTGCTTGTCGGAGTTGGAATGGTTGGTATCCACGATAACAGCCATGTTCTCCAGATGACGGTCGGCGTAAGCCGAGTACAGATGCAGCAGATCTTCGTAATGATAGTTGGGGATAGACTGCCCATGCTTGTTGACGGAGCCGCGCAGAATCGCATGCGCCAGCGGGTTGCCATCGGTAACGGCTTCCCAGTTGCGATAGATAAACGTGTGCTTGTGCTGAGCGGCCAGAATTGAATTGAGCATAACCGAAATGTCGCCGCTGGTGGGGTTTTTCATGCCCACCGGCACTTCCACGCCGCTGGCCGTCAGGCGGTGCGCCTGGTTTTCTACAGAACGTGCGCCCACCGCAACATATGAGAGCAGGTCGGAAAGGTAGCGGTAATTTTCGGGGTAGAGCATTTCGTCTGCACAGGTAAAGCCGGTTTCTTCAATGGCGCGCAGATGCAGATGACGAATGGAAAGCAGTCCGCCCAGCAGGTCGGATTTTCCTTCGGGATCGGGCTGATGCAGCATGCCTTTGTAGCCTTCGCCGGTTGTACGGGGTTTGTTGGTATAGATGCGCGGGATAATCAGAATTTTATCTTCCACTTTTTCCTTTACTTTGCGCAGGCGGGAGATGTATTCAATCACCGGATCGGCGCTGTCTGCCGAGCAAGGGCCGATAATCAGAATAAACTTATGAGAAGCACCCGTGAGAATATCAGCGATTTCGCGGTCACGCTGGGCTTTCATAGCGGCCAGTTCAGGAGAAAGCGGAATCGATTGTTTGATTTCTTCCGGTGTGGGAAGCTTGCGCAAAAGCTGCATGGACATGGTAAACAAACCCCTTTGTATCAATTCATTTTCATAAATTCAGTATAGCAGGATTTGTCGCATTTTGCAACAAAAGCCATGCCTCATCGGCAGAAGTCGTTTACGTAGCGTTCCATGCAGGACTCAATGATGCGTTCGGCGTCTTCGTGTCCCAAAACATTGGTAACTTCCGTGTGCTTGGTGGATTCCAGCTGTTTGTACACATGGAAGAAATGCTGCATTTCATCGAAAATGTGGTTGGGCAGTTCGCTGATATCGCGGTAAGTATTATAGGTGGGGTCGCCAAACGGGATGGCAATAATTTTTTCGTCGTCCTTGCCGTTGTCATCCATAATGATGACGCCGATCGGATAGCAGCGTACCAGCGACATAGGCAGGATATTTTCGGAGCAGAGAACCAACACGTCCAGCGGGTCGCCGTCGTTTGCATAGGTGCGCGGGATAAACCCGTAGTTTGCCGGGTAGTGGGTAGAAGTATACAATACGCGGTCCAGCTGAAGAATACCGGTTTCTTTATCCAGTTCGTATTTGGTTTTGCCGCCTTTTGTGATTTCGATAACGGCGCAGAAATCGGTTTTGTTGATGCGTTTAGGGGAAATATCGTGCCAAATATTCGTCATAATGTGCCTCCTCGGGCTTTTAAATTCTTTTCTTTTCAATAGAAGTATAGCACATTTGCTCAAAAAAATCAATTGAACATTGTGCATAAACACAAAGCCTTCAGAGATTTCAAGGATTGTCAGGTTAGAAAATCTTCTGCAAGATCTTGCAGATGTAAAGGGTCTAGCTGCCAAAGGGTACAAAGACTTTTCAATTTGCTGACATAGACCCGATCTAATGAAAGATCTTCGATAAGGGATACACAGCGTCCGGCTTCATCGAGCATAGCTAAACCGAACGTAGGGTATCCCTGCATGGTGGTGACGATTATGTAAAAACGATAGGGTTCAAATTTTTGCACATAGGCCACGGTTATCCCTTCTTTATCGATTATTTGGGATAATTATAACACATATGTGACAAAATTACACTATTTTTATTCATATAAGAAAATATAAGCAAAAAAATATTCCCCGTTATCAAAACGGGGAATATCGTCAATTATTTGTCCTTCTTGCTGGTCAGGCTGTTGAGCAGCATGGTGACGAGAATAATCACGCCGATCACCACGAAGATACCCAGCATGCCGAGTCCCATATAAGAAAGATTGTCAACAAAAGCCCAGGGATTGAATGTCATAATGTGTATCCTCCCTTACATGAAGAAATTCAGGATCAAACCGCCTGCGATAACGGAAGCGATCTGGCCGGAAACGTTCACACCGGTGGCCTGCATCAGCAGGAAGTTCTGCGGATCTTCTTTCAGACCCATCTTGTGAACCACACGACCGGACATCGGGAAAGCCGAAATACCGGCTGCACCGATCATCGGGTTGATCTTCTTCTTGAGGAAGATGTTCAGCACCTTGGCGAAGATTACGCCGCCGGCGGTGTCGAAGATAAAGGCAAACAGACCCAGGCCCAGGATCAGCAGAGTATCCAGTTTCAGGAACTGTTCGGCCTGCATCTGGGAGGCGATGGTGATGCCCAGGAAGATCGTGATCAGATTGGCCAGCACTTTCTGTGCCGTTTCGGCCAGAGAATTCAGCACGCCGCATTCACGCAGCAGATTGCCGAACATCAGGAAGCCGATCAGAGAAACAGAAGAGGGAGCAACGATACCGGCCAGCATCGTAATGATGATGGGGAACAGGATGCGGGTCGTTTTGGAAACCTGGCGGCCTTCATACGGCATACGGATCAGGCGTTCCTTTTTGGTGGTCAGCGCCTTGATAACCGGCGGCTGGATGATGGGAACCAGAGCCATGTAAGAATAGGCGGCAACCATGATAGCCGGCAGATACTTGGAACCGAGCTTCTGAGCCACGACGATGGAAGTGGGGCCGTCCGCTGCGCCGATGATGGCGATGGAGGCTGCATCGTTGATGCCAAAGAACATCGAGGCGGTACACAGCGTGAAGAAGATACCGAACTGTGCGGCTGCGCCGAAGATCATCAGCTTCGGATTCGAGAGAACCGGGCCGAAGTCAATCATCGCGCCGATACCGATGAACAGGATCAGCGGGAACAGCTCGTTGCTGATACCCATGCTGAACAAAGTCGACAGCGCGCCGATCTCCTGCTCGCCGTTTTCCAGCGTCTGGGTAACGGCTCCCGAGAAGGGGATGTTCACCATGATGGTGCCGAAGCCCAGGGGCAGCAGCAGGGTGGGTTCCATGTCCTTTTTGATGGCGAGATAGATCAGAACCGCGCCGATCAGCCACATGACGACGTGCTGCCATGTGAGGAATTGAAAGTTTTCGTACAATGCTTCCAAAACGTTCTTCCTTTCCTTTTCCCGGCACAAAGAGAAAAGACTTTCACCGCACAGATAGAAAAAACCTGTGCAGCAAAAGTCTTACTGTTTCATTCAAGGGCGGGCATAAAGCCGGTGTGTCGCCGATTGCCGCAGCAAAGCTGCCAGTTACTCCCTTTTGCCGGATGTATTATTTTTCTATATTATAGTGCATTTTTTGTTCCGGTGTCAATAACAAAATACCCGCAAGCCGACAAAATTATACGCCGGTTTCATCTTTTGCGGCGGTACTTTCCGTTTTTCCCATCTTAAGAAGATCAATATGCAGCCAGCGTCCGGCGCACAGGCGGATCAGGAAAACGCTGCCGCGTACAATCAGTTCCACAGCCATGGCGATCCATACGCCAATCAGTCCAAACGGCGCTGCCAAAAGCAGTGACAGCGCGATGCGTACGCCCCACATGGTCCCCAGGCTGAGCAGGAACGGTCCGCGGGAATCGCCGGCACCGCGCAGAGCGCCCCCGGCTACGATGGAAGCGCCGAATAGCGGCTCGGCAAACGCCACGATGCGCAGAACCTGCATGCCTAGATCGATCACCTGCGGATCGGTGGAAAAAATGGAAATCAGCGGCCGTGCGAACACAAACAGGCATACGCCGCCCAGCGTCATAATGGCCACGCCGATTCCGGTGGTTACGCGGGCAAAGCGCATCGCCAGGTCTTTTCTCCCGGCGCCGATGGCCTGACCTACCAGTGTGGTGGCCGCAACGGAAACGCCAAAAGCGGGCGAATAGCTTAAGGATTCAGCCGTAACCGCCAGGTGGTTGGCCGCGATCGCGACGGTGCCGATGCCGGAAATGACAGCGGTAATCAAAATCTGCGCGCCACACATGGTGATGCGCTCCAGCGCGATAGGAGTTCCCAGACGGAAAACCGTGCGCAGACAGGTTGAGTCAAAACGGCGGCTTTCATGAACCGAAAGCTGAACCGGTCCCTTTTTGCCGAACAGAACCAGCAGGAAAACCCCGCAGATCAGCGCGATAGCCGTGATGGAAGCGATAGCCGCACCGGCCACGCCCAACCCGGCGCCCGGCATCCAGAAGGAATGTCCCCAGAGCGTCATCGTGCGGGAGGGGTAAATCAGCAGGAAGTTCAGAACCATGTTGATCAGGTTGATCGAGGTGTTCAGAATCATCGGGGATTTGGTGTCGCCGGAACAGCGCAGGATGGCACTGATCATGTTGACCCCCAGGGTGAACGGCATACCGATTGCGATAATGCGGAAATAAATGCCCGCCATTTCGGCCACTTCGCCTTTTGCACCCAGCCAATACGGCAGCGGAAACGAAAGTCCGACCGCCACAATGGCGATTAAAACGCCGAACAAAACGACAAATCGCAGACTCTGCGCCGCCACGCGCTTAGCCTGCTTGTTTTGACCCGCGCCGAGATACTGCGCAACCTGCACCGAAAAGCCGGTGGCCGCTGCACCGAATACGCCGTTAAACAGCCAGGTTGTGCTGGCTGTCAGGCCGACTGCCGCGGTGGAATCCGCTCCCAGCCGCCCCACCATGGCGGTATCGACATACTGTACAGCCGTGAGCATAATTTGTTCCACAATGGCCGGCCAGGCCAGAAACAAAACGGCGCCCAGTATTTCGCGAAAATGTGTTTTCCCCTGCCGGGAGAGCAGCGCGGAAATACGGTTTTGCTCCATGAAATCCCTCCTGCAAAAACAGGCCGCCGCACACGAATCGACGCGGCGGCAGCTGATGGTTGTCACTGTATTCAGTATAGGAGAAGGAACGAATTTTGTCAACAAGACCGGCAAAAACGGAAAGAAGCGCCGGGCGTCCGGCGCTGCGATGTGCCTTGCGAAAAGCGGAAAGAAATGGTATACTGACAGCGTAAGAAAGCGTAAATTGATGCAGGCTGTGCCTGATTCGGATAAAAGGAGCGAAAGAACATGTCTGTTGTTTTAGGCGTTGATGTGGGCGGTTCCACCACAAAAATCGTAGCGTTGGATGAAAGCGGCGAAATCCGCGGGCTTTTGCAGGTTCGCGCCGGCGACCAGCTGACCTCGTTATTCGGTGCGGTGGGCAATCTATTATATAGTTTGGGGCTTTCTCTAAAAGATGTGCGGAAAATCGTGCTGACCGGCGTGGGTGCGGCACGCGTGGACGGAGAGCTGTACGGCATCCCCACAGAAAAAGTAGCGGAGTTTGAGGCGATCGGCCGCGGCGGCCTGCTGCTTTCAAATGAAAAAGAAGCCATGATTATCAGCATGGGCACTGGAACGGCGTTTGTGCATGCCGGAGCGGATGGTTCCGCGAAGCACGTCGGCGGCAGTGCCATCGGCGGCGGAACGCTGATGGGGCTTGCCTATACGCTTCTGGAAGTGCGCGATATGGATGCCATCCTCCATCTGGCCTCCCAGGGGGACTTGGCCGATGTCGATTTGACGATCCGTGACATCACTTGCGGCGAAATTCCTTCGCTGCCGCCCGATGTAACGGCGGCCAGTTTCGGCAGCGTGAAAAGTACGGCCAGCAAAGGCGATCTCGCCTTAGGGCTCATCAATATGGTTATTCAGAATGCCGGCGTACTGGCCGCATTTGCCGCGAACGGCTGCGGTATGCAAACGATCGTCGCTACCGGAACGCTGGCTACCATACCGCAGGCCAGAGAAATTTTGGATGCGGTCGGCAATTTGTATGGCCTGCGGTATATTGTGCCGGAAAACGCCGCTTTTGCAACGGCGCTCGGCGCAGCAACACTTGCGTTATAAATTAAAAAAGAAAATATCAAAAAGGGGGCGTCGTGATGTTGTTCATCGTGCTTTTGGCAGCTGGTCTTGCATGGATTGCGCTGGGATTGTGGCTGTATTTGTGGAGTCCATATAAAGGAAAAACCACGGTAAAGGCTTTTACGACGCTGGGGCCGGTTTTGATTGCGTTCGCCGGAGCGCTGCTGCGCCAAAGTACGGCGGATTGGGTGCTTTGTGCAACGGCAGTGCTGTTTTTGCTGGCCGATATTTTTATTTGTTATTCGCTGGTTCCCGGTGTGCTGGTGTTTCTGGCCGGACATATCGGTCTGATTGCACGGGCAATCTTAGACGGCGCGCCGCTTGCGGCCGTGCTGGTGCCCGGCGCGCTGGGGTGTCTGGTACTGGCCGTATGTTATCGGAAAAGATTTGCCGCGGTTGGAGCAAGCTCTGCGGCGCTGATTGTTTATGTGTTTGTCCTGTTCGGGATGGCAGGCGCGATCGGCAGCCTGTTCTGGGTGCCGGGCGGTCATCTGCCGGCTAAACTGGTGGCCGGTTTGGGCGCGGGATGTTTTTTGTGTTCCGATCTGCTTTTGGGCGACGCCATCGTTATGAACAGAAAAACCGAATTTCGCAATCGTTGGATTATGTGCCTGTACGAACCGGCCGTTTTGCTGCTGGTTTTGGCGCCTTATACGGCATAAAAATGGATTCCTCAAAAGTGATCTTGCTTTTGAGGAATTTTTTATGTGTAAGGTTGTCAAAATCTGCGGCACATGATATGATGATCTTGTTAAAATAACTGATTCCTGCGGCAGACGATGGTTTGCCGATACAGGTTGGAAGGAGTATGCAGTATGGGTCTTATCAAAGCCGGAATGGGAGCGGTTGGCTCCACGCTGGCCGACCAGTGGAAAGAGTTTTTCTATTGTGATTCTTTGAGCGAAGATGTGCTGGTTACCAAAGGTCAAAAACGAATTGGCGGACGTTCTTCTAATACAAAAGGTTCCGATAATATTATTACGAATGGCTCGGGCATCGCTGTGGCCGACGGCCAGTGCATGATGATTGTGGAACAGGGGAAGATCGTCGAAGTTTGCGCCGAACCCGGCCAGTACACTTATGATACTTCCACAGAACCCAGCATTTTCAGCGGATCGCTGGGCGAAAGCATTTTGGAAACGTTCCGTGCAATCGGCCGGCGTTTTACTTATGGCGGCGATACAGGAAAAGACCAGCGCGTTTATTATTTCAACACGAAAGAAATTCTGAATAATAAATTCGGTACGCCCAATCCGGTTCCGTTCCGTGTGGTAGACCGCAACATCGGGCTGGATATCGATGTGTCCGTGCGTTGCTTCGGTTTGTATTCTTATAGAATCAGCAACCCGCTGCTGTTCTACACGCATGTGTGCGGCAATGTGGAGCGGGAATATACCCGGGAAGAAATCGACAGCCAGCTGAAAGCGGAATTTATCAGCGCATTGCAGCCTGCTTTTGCCCGTATTTCTGAAATGCAGGTGCGCCCGAATGCGCTTCCGGCACATACCCAGGAACTTTCCGACTGTATGAACGAGGTACTGACCGAACAATGGTCTGAGCTGCGTGGTTTGTCGGTGGTTTCCGTGGCGATTCATTCCATTACGCTGCCGGACGAAGATGCCGACATGATCCGCGATGCCCAGCACATGGCGATTCTCCGCGATCCTTCCATGGCGGCTGCCAAGCTGACGCAGGCACAGGCCGACGCCATGCGTGCCGCAGCTTCCAATGAAAACGGAGCGATGATGGGCTTTATGGGTATGGGATTGGCCCAGCAGGCCGGCGGCATGAATGCCCAGAATCTGTTTGCCATGGGCCAGCAGCAGCGCGCGCAGGAAATGCAACAGGCGCAGGCGGATGCCGATAGCTGGACGTGTACCTGCGGTGCCAAGGCAACGGGGAACTTCTGCCAGAATTGCGGCGCCAAAAAGCCGGAGCCGACGCAGCCCGGAACCTGGAAATGCCAGTGCGGTGCGGTTGTGAGCGGCAATTTCTGCCCGGAATGCGGCAGTCCCAAACCGGCACAACAGGGTTGGAGTTGTACCTGCGGCGCTGTAAATCAGGGTAATTTCTGCACCAATTGCGGAGCCAAACGCCCGGCCGGCGCACCGCTGTATCGCTGCAGCAAGTGCGACTGGGAGCCGGAAGACCCGCAGAATCCGCCGAAATTCTGCCCGCAGTGCGGTGATCGATTCGACGAGGGTGATATTCAGCGTTAACTTGTTTGCATTTATTTTGGAGAGGGGAATGAGTAATGGCACAGTTGCAGGAGTATAAGTGCCCGGCCTGCGGCGGCGCGTTGGAATTTAACGCGGGTATTCAGAAGGTGAAATGCCCCTACTGCGATACCGAATACGAGATGGAGACGCTCGAAAAGCTGGATGAACAGCTTAAACAGGAGGCGGAGCAGAAGGACGACCTGAAATGGGAAAACAAACCCGGCAGCGAATGGCAGGAAAACGAAAAAGAAAATATGGTTATGTATTCCTGTGAATCCTGCGGCGGACAGATTGTATGTGATCGCGAAACGGCGGCGACAACGTGTCCGTACTGCGATAATCCGGTTGTCATGGTGGGTAATTTTAAGGGTAATCTGCGCCCGGATTATGTGATTCCGTTCCAGCTTGATAAAAAAGCAGCCAAGGAAAAGTTCTGGTCTTATCTGAAAGATAAGCGGTTGCTGCCCAAGGTGTTTAAAACGGAAACACACATTGATGAAATCAAGGGTGTGTATGTGCCGTTTTGGCTGTTTGACGCGGATGTAAATGCACACATGCGCTATAAAGCGACTCGGGTGGAAACATGGAGCGACAGCGACTATAATTACACCAAAACCAATTATTATTCCATCATACGCAGAGGAACGGTTGGCTTTGAGCGCGTGCCTGTGGATGGCTCCAGTAAAATGCCGGACGATTTGATGGAATCGCTTGAACCGTTTGATTTTAGCCAGGCTGTGGATTTCCAGACGGCTTATCTCGCCGGGTATCTTGCGGATAAGTATGATGTGAGCGAAGAGCAGAGCGAAAATCGCGCCAATGCACGTATCCGCAACAGCACGGAGTCCGTTTTCCGTTCTACGGTAAACGGATACGCTACGGTTACGCAGGAATCCTCATCGATCCGTTTTTCAAACGGAAACGCCAGTTATGCTTTGTTTCCTGTCTGGCTGCTCAATACCACCTGGAGGGGAACCCGCTATACATTTGCCATGAACGGGCAGACCGGAAAATTCGTGGGCAATCTCCCCACGGACTGGGGAGCCTACTGGCGGTGGCTGCTTTCGATTGCCGGCGGAGTCGGCGCCGCAATCTACGCCGTGATGTGGCTCTGGGCTTTGCTGTGAGGAGGAATGACCGATGAAAAAGATAAGAAATTCTTTGACGGCTGTGTTGTTTCTTCTTGTATGCTTTTTGCCTGTTTTTTTAAGCGATCCGGCATTGGCTGCTGCAATTCCCGAATCAAGGCAGAAGCCGCTGGTTGTAGATGAAGCGGAGCTGCTTACCCCGCAGGAAGAAGAAAGTTTACTGGCTCGCTTGGAAGAAATCAGCGAGCGGCAGAAATGCGATGTTGCGCTGGTGACAGTAAATTCTCTGGACGGAAAAACAATCCGCAATTTTGCCGATGATTTCTTCGATTATAACGGCTACGGCTGGGGAAGCGCGGACGACGGACTGATTCTGGTTGTCGATATGAAAACCCGCCAGTGGTGGATTTCCACCCACGCCTATGCCATTACGGCTTTTACCGATGCGGGTATCGATTACATCGGAGATAAAATATCCGGTAGTCTTTCATCCGGCAATTATGCCAATGCCTTTTTTAAGTATGCTTCGCTGTGCGATGATTTCTTAACGGAGGCGCGAAAAGGAACGCCCTATGATACGGGGCATCTTCCTAAAGAAAAGCCCGGCGTGCTGATGCTGCTTCTGGCGCTTGGTATCGGCGGGGTGGCCGGCCTGATCGTGGTTACGGTTATGCGCTCTCAATTGAAAAATGTTAAACCACAGGAATCGGCGCAAAATTATATGACCAGAGAAGGTTTAAGGCTTTCGGAAGAGAGAGATCTGTTCATGTATTCAAAAACACATCGTACTGCCCGTCCAAAAGATACCGGCGGTTCTTCCTCTTCTTCCTCCGGCAGTAGTACGCATACGTCATCTTCCGGAAGAAGCCATGGCGGCGGAGGCGGCAGATTCTAACAAACCCCATGGAGATGTTTTTCTGTGCGTTGCTTGACAGAATGGAGCGAAACTGATAAACTATACTTGTATTCATGTCATTCTTTGAAAGAAGGTGTACCACGTGAAAAGAATTCAGACTCTTGAAACCAGAAATCTTGCAGAATCTGCCAAGAAGGGCGGCTGCGGCGAATGCCAGACTTCTTGCCAGTCTGCCAGCAAGACTTCCTGCAGCATTGCCAACCAGCAGTGCGAGCAGTGCAAAATGCTCAAGAAGTAATTGCACACTATGAATCAAATCGCTGCAAGCTGTGAAAGCAGCCCTTGCAGCGATTTTTCATGCGGTACTTACAATTTTATGAGAAGCCGGAAGGTTTGTCCGGCAGGGAAAGGAATCGGTTTATGGTTCATCTGTATAAGAAAAACGGATACAACATCGCGCTGGATGTCAACAGCGGCTGTGTTCATGCTGTAGACGAAGTGGCTTATGATATCATCGGCTTGTATGAAAATCATACGCCCGAAGAAATCACCGCTGAGATCCTCAAAAAATATCACGACCGCCCCGATGTGACGGCCGAAGAAATTGCCGGCGTGCTCGAAGATATCGAACAGCTCAAGGCACAGGGCAAGCTTTTTGCCGAAGATCATTATAAAGGCATCGCCAAGGAATTTAAGAATCGCCAGTCCGTCATCAAGGCTATGTGCCTGCACGTGGCGCACGACTGCAACCTCTCCTGCACCTACTGCTTTGCGGGAGAAGGCAAGTACCATGGCTGCTCCGCGCTGATGAGCCTGGAAGTGGGCAAACGCGCGCTCGATTATTTGATCGAACAGTCCGGCACGCGCCGCAATCTGGAAGTGGACTTCTTCGGCGGCGAACCGCTGATGAACTGGGAAGTTGTGAAAGAGCTGGTGGCCTATGGCCGCGAACTCGAAAAGACGCACGATAAGAACTTCCGCTTTACTATCACGACAAACGGTATCCTGCTCAATGAATCCATGTATGATTTCATCAACAAGGAAATGAGCAACGTGGTGCTGAGCCTGGACGGCCGCCGCGAAGTGAACGACCGTATGCGTTCTTCCCGCAACGGTAAGGGCAGCTACGATCTGATCGTGCCCAAGTTCAAAGAGCTGGCCGATCTGCGCAATCAGGAAAACTACTACATCCGCGGTACCTACACGCATTACAACACCGACTTTGCCGAGGATATTCTGCATATTGCCGATTTGGGCTTTAAAGAAATTTCGCTGGAGCCCGTTGTGGCTCCGCCGGACGCCGATTATGCCCTGCGCGAAAGCGACCTGCCTGTTTTGCTGGATCAGTATGACAAGCTGGCGGTTGAAATGCTTCGCCGCGAAAAGAAGGGCAACGGCTTTACGTTCTTCCATTATATGATCGATCTCACCGGCGGTCCGTGCATCGTAAAGCGTGTTTCCGGCTGCGGCGTGGGTACGGAATATGTGGCCGTATCGCCTGAAGGTGATCTGTATCCCTGCCACCAGTTTGTGGGCGAGGAAAACTTTAAGCTCGGCAACGTGTTTACCGGTATCGATAACGACGCCGTGCGCGACCAGTTCCGTCAGTGCAACATCTACGCGCATAAAGAATGCGACGATTGCTTTGCCCGCTTCTATTGCAGCGGCGGCTGCGTAGCCAATGCGTATCATTCCACCGGCAGCATCAACGGCGTATATGAATTTGGCTGTGAACTGCATCGTCGCCGCATTGAAAACGCCATCATGCTGAAAGTGGCGCAGTTTGAGGCCGAACAGGCTGAGTAACGGATGGAAGATCTCTATCAAAAACTTTTGGATTATGCATCGGGGGAAGCGTACCCCTTTCACATGCCCGGACACAAGCGGCAGGCCCTGCCGGTTGACCGGGCCTGTTCCATAGATATCACCGAAATTGACGGCTTCGACGATCTCCATCATCCCGAGGGAATTTTGCTGGAAGCGATGGAAGAAGCCGCCGTGCTCTATGGCAGCCGTCGCACGTTTTTTCTGGTGAACGGTTCTTCCTGTGGAATTCTGGCGGCGCTGAGCGCGCTGGTTCCTGTGGGCGGGAAAGTTTTGCTGGCCCGAAACTGCCACACATCGGCGCATCACGCCTTGCTTTTGCGTCATCTGCGGCCGGTTTATGTCTTGCCGGAACTGCTGCCCGCTCTTGGAGGTCTTTGCGGTGCGGTGAAGCCCGAATCGGTGGAACAGGTGCTTCGGCAGGAACCCGATGTGCGCGCTGTGATGATCGTATCGCCTACCTATGAGGGGATCGTTTCGGATGTTGCGGGCATAGCTGCCGTGTGCCATGCGCATGGCGTTCCGTTGATCGTAGACGAAGCGCACGGCGCACATTTTTCGTTTGGAAAGGGTGCATTTCCGCTTTCTGCGCTTACACAGGGCGCGGATGTGGTGATTCAAAGCCTGCATAAAACCCTGCCGTCCATGACACAGACGGCTGTGCTGCACATCGCCCGGGATGCTCGTGTTGAAGATGACATGCTCGCTGAATTTGTCGGCATGTTTCAGAGTACCAGCCCGTCTTATGTGCTGATGGCGTCAATTGTCGCCTGTCTGCGGCAGATGCAGGCCGAACCGGGCGCATTGCCGCTTTTTGCCGGGCGGATTGCCGGTTGGCGGGAAAAAATTGCCGCCGTGCCGGGTATCAGCTTGCTTGGAGAAAAAGACATCGGCGCGGCCGTCGGATATGATGCTTCCAAACTGGTTTTTGCCGTTCGGGGTATGTCCGGAAAAGATGCACAAGCCTGGCTGCGCGAATACGCGAAACTCGAGCTCGAAATGGCCGCGCCTAACTATGCGCTCGCCATGACGAGCCTGTGCGATACAAAAGAAGGCTTCATGCGTTTGCTTGCAGCGCTTGAGCAGATCCCGAAAGACGGCAATTTTAAGCCGGTTCGGGGCATGGAACCGACCTTGCCGCCCGGCGAAATGCCGCCGTGGCAGGTGCGTGATTGTAAAACAAAAGTTCTTCCGGTTGAACAGACGCCGGGGCATATTTCGGCGGAAACGGTTTATCTGTATCCGCCTGGGATTCCGTATCTGACGGCGGGTGAACGGGTAACGGAAGCTGTTGTCCGCCAGCTGATTCAGGCGGAACAGACCGGTTTTGAAGTGCGCGGCGACAAACACCGCCGGCCGGGAACCTTGCGGATTGTTGCTGAGTAAGGTTCTCAAAACGAGAGGAGACAAGCTTATGCAGAAGCAAAAACGCGTGATTGCGGTTCATGATCTTTCCTGTGCCGGACGGTGTTCCGCCACAGTTGCCTTGCCGATTCTCTCCTGCGCGGGTTTGGAAACTTCGCTGCTTCCCACAGCCCTGCTTTCTACACACACGGCGTTTCCCGGTGTGCAGTTTCATGATCTGACCGAAACGATTCTGCCCACGGTTCGCCAGTGGCACGACCTGGGTTTTGAGGCCGATGCCGTTTATATCGGGTATCTCGGCTCTTTGGAGCAGACCGAGCTTCTGCGCGAAGCGCTGCCGTATATGGCCGGGGAGCAGACGCGCATTTACATCGACCCGGTGATGGGCGATGGGGGAAAACTCTACAGTGGTATTGACCCGGCTTTTCCCGAAAAGATGCGGGCGTTTTGCGGTTTGGGCAGCGTGATTCTTCCTAATATCACCGAAGCCTGTTTGCTGTGCGGCGTGCCGTATCATGAAGGTCCGCACGAAGAAAAGTGGGTTGACGAACTGCTCGAGCGGCTTCGAGATCTGGGCCAGGAGCAAACGATTCTCACGGGCGTTATGCCGGATGAAGAGCACATCGGTGCGGCCATGATGGATTGCCGTACCGGGAAAGTCGAAAAGGTGGTTTTGCCCCGTGTGCCGGCTTCTGTATGCGGTACGGGCGACGTGTTTGCCAGCGCGCTGATCGGCGCACAGCTTAGCGGTGTGCATACACTGGAAGCCGTACGGATTGCCGAAAATTTTGTGGCCGATTGTATCCGTCGCAGCTTGGCGGAAGAACGCGATCTGCGCCGCGGCGTGAATTTCGAGGCCGGTCTGGGCGATTATATCGCCGCGTTAAAAAACGCCCGTCAGTAAAATGGCTAAAATAAAAGCGAACCTTCCTGAAGAGGGTTCGCTTTTTTGCGGCTATTTTTAGCTTAGTTCATTGTCATTTGCTACGATGGCCAGCGCCTGATAATACATTTCGGCAAATCTTTCTTCTACAATTTCTTTATCATAGGCTACAACATCAGGCGCCTGAAGCGGATCATTAAAATAGTAGCATTGATCGTCATAACCCACCAGAACAACACAGTGCTCGCCAGAAGGCCATACGTAGGTTTCGCCGGTTGGCAAAATCCATTCGTTGCCTGGTTCAATAGGGGACATATTGATACTTACCCATACCAATAAAGGCTGGCTCTTGCTGATGTATTCTTCCGCCAATTCGGAAAGTTCGTGTCCGGTTAAATTTTCAACGCGGCAGTCATCCGGGAGCAGTTTGCTGAGCGCTTTTTCAATAACGGGAGCAAAGCAGCCGTAACTGTAGGATTCACGCGGATCTCCAATAAAATAGTCATTGGGACTGGGCGCGTACATCGTATCTCCAATGAATTCATAATCGGCCATAGGCAGATAGTTATCGATAAAATCCTCCGTGCTGATATCAATACCATAGTAACGCAGCATCATCATGGTGCTGATTGTTTCGCATCCGGTAGGGTATTCGCCCTGACCCATCAGCGGTACATCGATCAGTTCGCCTGGTTCCAGCGACTGGGCAGCGTCAATAATCTGTCGGGCTTCTGAAATTTCTGGTTGTGCTTCAGCAAATACAGCGGTGCTCGCCGTTGGTTCCACAGAAGAAAGCTCACTGCTTGAAGAACTTGGGGTTGGCTGTACTGTTTTTGGAGTAAAACAGCGGGTTAGCATAATTCCCAACACAATAACGACCAGCAAAATTGGCAAGATCAGACGATTTTTCATCAAGAAACGCTTAAGAGCAACGCTGTGTTTGTTCTTTCTGATCTGTTCCATTAGTTCGTGATAATTGAAGGGGGCGCGCGGTCGTTTAGGTTGCGGTTTCATCATAAGGCCTCCAGACTTCAAGTATACTTTCATTATAAAAAGAAGCCTGACAAAAGTTCTAAAGAAATTCTTACGAAAACACAAAGAAAAACCAAAATTTTAAGGTAAATAGAGACTATATCCCATAAAATGGCGAAGTTCCGGGTTATAGATCAGGACAATTCGGTCGCTGCCTGAAGTGAAGATACAGTAAATCTCATCCCGATAAATCATACATTCAAAATTTTGCAGCATGTCCTCTAAATAATGAGATTTATGAGACAGATTGCGTTTTTCGGAGCAGATATCCTTTAGCTTACCAAACACAGCTGGGAAAGGATTGTCTTCGCTGTACGTGGGGCGGAAAGAATTATTCTTATTTTCTTGAATTTTGCTTTTGTATTCATCCAACCAGTTTGTCAGCCGTTCAACCATTTCTTGACGCTGCGTATCATCCAGCGTGGGAGTAGTTTCTACACGGCAATAGACATAGGGGATATACCACTCGTCATTCAGATTGGTTTGGAACGCAAGATCAACAGAAGCCTTGAAATCGCCAAACGAGGTTTTATAATCTTTGATATAACAAAATTCGTTTGTAGAGTTACATAAAATTTGAGGAACTGTTTCCTGATTCAGCAGTTCTCCGCTATCACGGGAATCGAGCGGCAGCAGATCGCCGCCATAAGTGTTTAAGGTTTCTACGATCGTTTTTAGCGCGGTATCGTCTATGGCAGAACCCCAGGCGTCCTGATAAAATTTGGATTCTTGAATCGGTACGCAAGTTTTGGGGTCATAATCATCAAAAGGATACAGCATCAAATCTTGTGAGTTTTCCAGCCGCAGAATCCCATGATTGCCCTGGATCTTCTCGTAAACAGTTTCTTCGGGCGGCAGAATTTGACTGCCTACCCATTCGGAAGTGAAAGTGCCGCCGACGATAATGACCAGCGCTAATAAAATGGAGAGTACATTCCAGAACGCTTTATGCATGTGAGGCACCTCCTTGAGAGGGAGCAGGGGGATCGATTTGCGGCGGTGTCATCGGAAGCGTAACCCGAATCATCGTGCCTTCGCCCAGTTTGCTTTTGATTTGCAGATTGCCGCCATGAATACGGACGATTTCCGCGCACAAAGCCAGTCCCAATCCTGCGCCGCCTGCACGGCGTGTCCGGGTTTTATCGGCCATATAGAACGGCTCTGTTGCTTTTTGAATGGTTTCTTCTGTCATTCCCATGCCGTTGTCGCGAACCGTGATCCGGAGTTTTTCCTCTTCAGCGTCGCATGTGCAAAACAGCAGAATTCGCCCGCCCTTTTGGGTGGCTTTGATCGCGTTATCCAGTAGATTGAATAGCATGGATTTAATCAGCGTTACATCGCATACGAGCGCGGCGTGTGTAGGGATGACAAAAAAGTTCAGCTCATGTGCCTGTATGCTTGGGCGCATGGCTAATTCGATTTCAGCAAAAAGATCGGGGATGGAAACGGAAGTTAAAGTCAGCGCCGTGCTGCCCATGGTGATGAGTTCCATCAATTTGCCGGAAAGGGCCCGCAGACGCTTGGCCTCTTCTACGATGATTCCGGCGTATTCCTGCCGCTGAGAATCGGAAACGGTACGCGAAATGCGCAGAATATCGGCAAACCCCAGAATAGAAGTAAGCGGTGTTTTCATCTCATGCCCCAAATTGGCAATGAAGCGCTTGCGATCTTCGGCTACCTGTTCCAGGCGGTTGACGTTGGCTTCTACGGCGCCGGCCATCGCATTCATACTGCGCGCCAGCTCCCGAAATTCGATGCTGCCTTTTTCCGGAACACGCACAGCGTAATTTCCGGAAGCAATTTTCTGCGTAATCTGGTTGAGCTTCCCCAGAGGGGCGAGCAGAGGAATCATTAAAAACAGCAGGACAACAGCGGAACAGCAGGAAAAAATCAATCCCATGCGCTGAATAAAGGCGAGCTGTTTTGCGCGCAGTGTATAAATTTCGGAAATATCGGAAACGGTGTACAGCTCCATCTGCCGACCTTCCACAAAAAGGAAGGAGGCCGCTAAAAGATAGTGCTGCCCGTCTTCTTCAATCGGACGGAGTGAGCAAAAATCTTTTCGGATAAAATCTTGGGGCAAATCTACCGCCGGTATGGAAACACCCGAGGCGGCGAGCTTTTGCCCATCCTGATAAACAACTGCTCCGAATGTATTCGACCCTACAGCCGCAAGACTCAGTTCCATCTGTTCCTGAATGGTTTCTTCGTCCAGAACAATTTTATTTAAGCGCAGACGCTCATAAATCACGCGGTTTACAAGATTGGCCGAAAGATTCTCGTGACTTTCCAGGCATCTGGATTGTTCGCGTTCCAGCATAAGCTGCTGGCTGTTTTGAACCAACACCAGGGAAACTACATGAATGGCGGCCATCATCAGAAAAAGCGCGCACAAAAATACTTTTTGCCACAGTTTCATCGCAGGGTCTCCAATCGATAGCCCAGTTTCGGAATCGTAACCAACTTGTTTTGCAGCCCCAACTTTCTGCGCAGCGTCTGCACATGGATTTCAACGGTACGCGATTCACCCTCGTATTCGTATCCCCAAACAGCCGAAAGCAGGCGTTCGCGTGTAATGGCCAGGTCGCGGTTCTGCATAAAAAATACCAGAACATCGAATTCTTTGGGGGTAAGCGAAACAGGAATGCCGTCTTTTTCTACCGTGTGTTGGTCCAAATTTACCACGATGTTTTCATATGTTAAGGTTGTTTCCGTACGCTTGGTTCGGCGCAGGACAACTTCGATGCGTGCCAGTAATTCCATGGCTTCAAACAGTTTGACGATATAGTCTTCCGCGCCCAAACGCAGCCCGTGGACTTTATCGAGCGTGTCCTGCATGGCCGTAAGAAAAATCACCGGAATGCCGAGCGGACGAATCTGCTCCATAACGGCAAAACCGTCCATTCCCGGCAGCATAATATCCAGCAAAATCAAATCAAAATTGCCTTCCGTAGCCCGATGAACAGCCGTAACGCCGTCGGAGCAGATTTCGCTTTCATAACCGGACATAGATAAAGTGGTTTGCAAAAGACGGGCAATATGCGGATCGTCTTCTACAATCAGGATGTTTGTATTCATAAACAGCCTCTCCTCGTTTGGGATCGATTGCTTGGTTTCATTTTCATACTTTACTTTTCATTATAGCATAGACGATTCATGATGAAAATCAAAAAAATTGCAAATTTTGCAGCAAAAAATATAAAGAAAAACCGCCGCCTGCAAAAACAGACAGCGGTTTTAGATCGATTTTATTCAACCGAGAACTTATAAATCGTTGTGGTTTTAAACGGTACACCTGCCGGCTGGAACGCAAAGGGGAAGCTGGCGTGGTGCGGAGAATCCGGATAGAACTGGGTTTCCAGGCAGAAGCCGTTATGAGAAATATACGGTTTGCCGTTTTTGCCCAGTGCGGAAGATCCGCCGTTGAATGTGTACAGCTGCATACCGGGCAGATCGGAGAAAACTTCCATCCGGCGTCCGGTTTCGGGGTGAACGGCTTCGGCAAACTTGCGCATACCGGCGCCCAGAATGCAGTAGTTGTGATCGTATCCGCCGATCTTCTTCACCAACGGGTCATCGCTGTGGATATCCTGACCGATTGTTTTAAAGGAAGTAAAGTCAAGCGGCGTGCCTTTTACCGCAACATATCCGCCTGTCGGAATCAGCCCATCGTCTACGGCCGTTACGTAATCGGCGTGAATTTTCAGCTGCGTGTCGAGCACATCACGGTCCGGATCGGCCGAAAGATTGAAGTACGAATGATTCGTAAAGTTGATCGGCGTCATCGCGTCGCTTACGGCGTTGTATTCCAGCGAAAGGGCGTTGTCTTCCGAAAGCGTATACACAACCCGCATGTCCAGTTTGCCGGGATAACCTTCGTCGCCATCGGGGCTGGTATGCGTAAAGGTGATGGAAGGTGCGTCGCCACCGGTTACATCGGCTACTGTCCACAAAACCTGATGATAGCCGCCGGGGCCGCCATGCAGGGCGTTTTCACCGTTGTTGGCTGCCAGATGATAGGTTTTGCCGTCGATGGTAAATTCCGCATGCGCAATGCGGTTGGCGTAACGGCCTACCAGCGAACCCTGGAAATCGTGTCCGTAATATTCTTCCAGCGTGCGGTGTCCCAAAATCACGTCGCCCATCGCACCGTGGCGGTCGGGCGTCATGATGCGGATCAGACGGCAGCCGAAGTTGATGACTTCCACCGTCATACCGGCGCTGTTTTTCAGTGTGTATAAGTCAACGGTACGCCCGTCCGGCAAAGTGCCGAACGGCTGTTTTTCAATACTCATCGTGTGCCTCCCCAGGGATTCTTATTTGCCCAGCAGAGCGGCGCCGATGATACCGGCATCGTTGCCCAGTTCTGCGCGGCAGATAACCGTCTTTTTCGAGGTGTTCATCGTGTACTGCTCTTTTTCTACATAAGCACGAACCGGGGCGAGCAGTGTTTCGCGTTCGTTGCAGATACCGCCGCCGATGCACAGGATGTCGGGCTGGAAGATGTTGACCACGTTGGCCAGACCACAGCCCAGATAAGCGATGAAGTTATCGACAACTTCTTTGGCTGCAGCATCTCCGGCGCGCATGCCGTCAAACGAAGTACGGCCGTTTACTTTTTCGATATCGCCGTCCACGAGTTCCCACATCTTGGAATCCTTGTGTGCGTTCATGGCGTCTTTGGTGCAGCGGATCAGAGCCGTTGCGGAAGCATAAGATTCCCAGCAACCGTTGCGGCCGCAGTTGCAGGGATAGCCGTTGTAAACGATTACGGTGTGGCCCATTTCACCGGCTGCAAAGTTGGAACCGGCATAGATTTTGCCATCGATGATGATACCGCTGCCGATACCGGTGCCCAGCGTAATGGCAACAGCGTTGCGGGCGCCGCGCAGGGAACCAGCCTGGAATTCGCCGTAAGCGGCGGCATTGGCATCGTTTTCCAGAATAATTTCTTTGCCTTCCAAACGCTGGGAGAGCATGTCACGCAGCGGGAAGTTGGAATAGCCCAGGTTGTTGGCAAATTCGATCACGCCGGTGTCGCGGTTAACCGTGCCGGGGCAGCCCAAGCCGATCCACGGGATATCATTCAGCGTGATGTTGGCATTGGCCAGTGCTTCGCGGATAACGTCAGCCAGAATGTCGCAGAACGTTTCTTCCGGGCAGGGAACCGGGCATTTTGCGTTGGCACGAGCAATAATTTTGTTTTCTTCGTCGACAACACCAACGGCCAGGTTGGTACCGCCAACGTCAACTCCCAGATAATAGGACATAAAAAATTCCTCCTTGGTTTAATCGCACTTGCTAAAAAAGCAGATTCTGACATCAGTATACTATACCAAATTGACTAAGTCAAACGAAAAGCCGGAGTTTGTGAAAAATATGGCATATAGGCAGAGCCGGGTCGTTTTGTCTTGCTTTTTTAAATGGACTATGCTATACTAAACAGACACAAAAGATGTTTTTATGCCGCTATGGCGGAACAGGCAGACGCAAGGGACTTAAAATCCCTCGGTAGCAATACCGTACCGGTTCGACCCCGGTTAGCGGCACCAGTCGAGAGCCTCGACGCGCAAGTCGCGTTCGAGGCTTTTCTTTTTAATTTAATACTTGCCTGCATGACGCTGAATTCGAATTTTTTTCGGGTTCGGCGTTGTTTTTAAATCCCTTTTGTTACATAATTCGTTTTGTGAAATTTTCTGGAATATATTGCTAAAATTTACAATTTCTTAAAAAAGAGCCTTTGCTTTGTATAGACGTACAAAACAAAGGCTCTTTTTATTTCTTTAGTAAATTGATATGTGTTTTGTCAATGGGTAAACAAACACATAAAATGGATTTTTTCGTAGAGTTACACAATTTAAGAAATTATAGTTTCGCTCTTTATGGGTTTGATTGTAGCATAATGATTTTTAAAAATCAATAGAAAAGCTAGAAAAAACTTGATATTCATCATTTTGGTAACTTTTATTTCATAAATAGAAGAATAAAGCAAGGCATTAGAAGATATAGGCCGTCAAAATTACCGTCAAATTCATTTATATAAAGCCAAGAAAGGATGAGGGATATGGCTAAAAAAGGAAAGAACATTTATAAAAGAAAAGACGGACGTTGGGAAGGTCGTTATATCAAAGGTTACGATCTGTCGGGGAAAATACGATATGGGTATGTTTACGGCAAAACGTTTCGGGAAGCACATGAAAAGCAGACCAAAGCACAGGCCGACTTGCTGAATCGTTCTGCTCCAGCTTCAAACAGCAAGAAAATTTTGGCAGATTATTGCGGAGAATGGCTGGTAATAAATCGCAGCCGAATCAAAAAATCTACTTATATAAAGTACCGCAGTACAGTTCAGAATTATATTGTTCCCCGGTTGGGTTCCTGCATGCCGCAGTTTATCAGTACGGCTGTTCTGGAAAATTTCAGCCATGAATTATTGGTAAACGGAGCGCTTCAAAAAGACGGCGGCTTATCGACAAAAACCGTTCGAGATATCCTGACGATTCTTCATTCTATTTTGAAGTACGCCAAAAAGCAGGGAGGCTGCAAGCTTTCTGATTTCGAAATCATCTATCCTAAAGAAACCAAAAAAGAAATGCGCGTACTTTCCAGAGAAGAGCAGGATCGTCTGGTGCGCTATTTGCTCACAGACCTGGATGACTGTAAATTTGGGATTTTGCTCACCCTGATGACAGGAATGCGAATCGGTGAAATCTGTGCACTGCGTTGGCAAAATATTTCCCTGCCTGATCGAACTGTTCAGGTAGGTGCAACCATGCAGCGATTACAGAAAAAAGACCCCATGACACAGGAAAAAACAGAAATACTAATCGATGAACCCAAAAGCCTTACGTCTAAAAGGATCATTCCGCTGATGCCCCAAACGGTGGAATTATGCGCCAGGATGGGGAACCATCCTCCGCAGGCCTTTGTCTTAACGGGCGAGGTTGAGCGTTTTATGGAGCCAAGGCTCATGCAGTATCATTTCAAAAAATATACGGAAGCATGCGGACTAAGGGATGTCAACTTCCACGCCTTGCGGCATACTTTTGCAACCCGTTGTGTGGAGGTGGATTTTGAGATCAAATCACTTAGCGAGATTTTGGGGCATGCATCTGTTGAGGTCACGCTCGACAGGTACGTCCATTCCTCTATGGAACTCAAGAGAGAAAACATGAACAAGCTTCCCGCAATCGGGTTCTAAAAATACGCCGTCGGTTTTTACCGTCGGCGTTCTTTATTTTTTAAGAAAAATGCTATTGATTTTGCGATGTTTTATCAAATTGTGTAACTCTACGAAAAAAGACGCATATAAACGAATTTAAACGTCTGTTTATTCGATCAATAGAGTTCCCCAATTTCTGCTTCTTATGCGTTTTCCGGAAGGATTAGAAGATGGCTTTGTGTAAAAAGATTTGGAATGTTCTATCCGTAATATTGGTGACACTCGTTGTGATTTTAGCTGTGCTTTTGGTGGGTGTGCGTTTGATCGGACTCCAGCCGTACACGGTTCTTTCAGGAAGTATGGAGCCAACCTATCCCGTCGGCTCGTTAATTTACGTAAAAGCAACCGACCCGCAGGATGTGGAAGTGGGACAACCCATTACGTTTGTTTTGAACGAAGATTTAGTCGTTGCTACGCATCGCGTGATTGAGATCGATGAAGAAAACCAGCGGTTTTATACCAAAGGCGATGCCAATGAAGCCGCCGACGGCCAGCCGGTGCATTTTAAAAACCTGATCGGCGTACCGGTGTTTTCGATTCCTTATTTGGGGTATGTGGCTTCTTATATTCAGCAGCCGCCCGGGCTTTATGTGTGTATTGCGGTGGGCGCGGTGCTGCTGCTTGTGGTTTTCTTGCCGGATCTCATTCGCTGGATGAAGAGCGACGATTCCGAAAAAAAGAAAAAGGAAATACCGCCTGAATCATAAGGCGTTATTTTAAAAAAATTTAAAAACGGAGGAAAAAGAAATGAAGAAAAAACTTTTGGCATCTGTTGTTGCAGTTGCCCTGGCGGCTTGTTGTGTGATTGGAGGCACTCTGGCTTGGTTGACGGATAAAACCGACCCGGTGGTCAATACCTTCACCGTTGGTAACATCGATATCACCCTGACGGAAACCCCGGCAACATACAAAATCCTTCCCGGTACCGAAATTGCCAAAGACCCCAAGGTTACAGTAGAAGCTGATTCCGAAGCTTGCTATCTGTTCGTAAAAGTTGATGAAGCGAACTGGATCGATGAGCTGAGCTATGCTATCGCCGATGGATGGACTGAACTGGAAACGGGTGTCTATTATCAGGTCGTTGATACCAACAAGGCTGATCAGACTTTTGCTGTTCTGAAAGATAACAAAGTTGTGGTTAGCGAAAATCTGACCAAAGAAGAAATTGAAGCAGTATCTGCAAATGCTCCTACCCTGACTTTCACTGCTTATGCTGTGCAGTACATGAAGAACAACACTGAGCACTTCGAGCCTGCTGAAGCTTGGGCAAAGGTTCAGCCGTAATCACCCCATCAAGAACCGGGTAATCCCGGCGGGAATATCGCTTTAAGCGAAACTGAAAGGAAGGTTCATTATGAACGCAAAGAAGAAAATCGTTTCTGTAGCACTGGCTGCTTCTCTGGCAGCAACGGCAATTGTAGGCGGCACGCTGGCTTACTTCACCGATACGGATAAAGCAGATAACGTGTTTACCGTTGGCAATGTGGATATCGAACTGACCGAGCCCAACTGGGAGCCTGAGGATGCTGTGAATATGTATCCCGGCGAAGTCGTTTCCAAAGACCCGACCGTGACCAACGTTGGCAATAACCCCTGCCTGCTCCGTGTCAAGATCGAATGGCCTGAAAATGTTGATCTGGATTATTTGACCGATGGCGTTGAATACAAGCTCGGCGATAACTGGACTGCACGTGACGGTGTGTACTACTACCAGAGCATTCTGGATCCCGATGCAACCACCGACGCTTTGTTCGATGAAATCCGGCTGGATCCTGCAACGACAAACGGCACGGGTGAAGAAATGAACATCGTTATCACCGCTGAAGCTGTTCAGGCCGAAGGCTTTACGGGTACACTCACTCCCGAATCCATCGCAGCTTGGTTTGAAACCTGCATGGGTGAATAATCCTATCCTTTAACGAATACATAACCCTGCTCTCCTAAGAGGGCAGGGTATATGTGGTAACTTAGCATAAAATTGAGTTGCGACATATACCCTGCCATAAGCAGGCGAAAAGAAAAATCATGAAATGGTACAAAGCGAGGAGATGATACCATGAAAAAGAAGTTGCTGCTTGCAGCGCTGACGGCGATCTGCATCTGCATCGCAGCTTACGGGACGGTTGCCTATTTTACGGCAGAAGATACGGCCACAAACGTGGTTACCGCGGGCAATATCGACGTTTCCCTCAAAGAATCGGCTCTGGCCGAAGATGGCGAAACGCTGGTTCCGTTTGAGGATGCAATCGGAGTTATGCCGGGTACACAGGTATCCAAAATCGTTCAGGTGGAAAACACCGGCGACCACGATGCTTATGTTCGCGTGCGTGTGGAAACGCAGATCGACCTGCCCGAAGAAGCTGATCTGAGCCTGATCGGTCTTGATTTCAATACGCAGGACTGGGTTGAGAAAGACGGCTATTACTACTATAAGCAGCCTTTGGCCGCCGGAGCAACTACACAGCCGCTGTTTACAACGGTTACATTCAGCAAAGACATGGGTAACGAGTATCAGAACAGCCAGGCAAAGATCACGGTAACGGCGTATGCCGTGCAAGCTGAAAACAACGGCTCGGATGTGCTGAAAGCTGCCGGTTGGCCCGCAGAATAAGGAGGAATAGATGAAAATGAAGAAAAAGATTTTATCATTCCTGCTTGCTGCTGCGGTTGTGCTGGGCGCAGTGATTCCTGCCAGCCTGGCTTATGCGCAGAGTGGAAATACCGCTGCGCCTTTGCAGGCAACGGATGAAGACGGAAACGGCCTGTATGTGGGCAAAACAGCCGCCACCAATGATGACGGCAGCTATACCATCACCATGGAAGCTTATACCACCGGTTCGGTGACCAGTGTGGAATCGGCAGTTCCGCTTGATATCGTTCTGGTGCTCGACCAGTCCGGGTCTATGGCAGATGATTTTGGCAATACCACCCGTCAGGCAGCCATGAAACAGGCTGTTGTGAATTTTATCGATTCCGTGGCTGAACAGTATAACGCCGAAACGGCCGACCATCGTATGGCTATCGTTACGTTTGGCGATAGCGCCAGCACGAAAAAAGGTTGGACCTATGTAAACCAACAGGGTGAGCAGACATTGAAAGGTGTAGTCAATGATTTGCCAAACTCGCCTTCTGGTGCTACACGCGTTGATTTTGGTATGAGTTCAGCTGAAACCTTGATGGGTTCCGGTCATAACTATACAGGTGACAATACAACCCGCCAGAAGGTTGTGATCGTTTTCACCGATGGTGTTCCGACAACAAGCTCTGATTTTAGTGTCGACGTTGCCAATAATGCAATTAAGTTTGCTTTGAACCTGAAAAACGCTGGTGTAACCGTTTACTCTGTCGGTATTTTTGATGGTGCGAATCCAGATGAATTATATGGCGCAAGTGGTTTTGATACAAACAGTGATGGTTCTGTTGGATCAGAATGGATTTCTGATAACTGGGAATTGTTACCTGGGCTACGAGATTTCCCAGAAGTTGATATCCCAGCTGGTAATAGATTTTTGAATTATTTATCCAATAATTTTATGGATGCCAGTGCAATTGGTTTGAATCGAACTGAAAGCGGTTTGGGAATTCTGCACAAGAAATTTACATATGAGGTAACCCAAAACTTTACCCGCACGGATACCGGTTATTACCTGACCGCATCCGATCAGGAAGGCCTGAACGATGTTTTCCAGACCATTTCGGATGAAATTTCTACTCCGAGTATTCAATTGGGTCCGGAAACCGAAATTCGTGATGTGGTTGCGCCTTATTTCAACGCGCCTACCGATCCGTCAGAAATCAAAGTATTTACGGCTGCTTATGATGGCAGTAACTTTGGCGCTCGCACAGAAGAAACCGATGTTAACGTAACGGTTAACAATGGCGTCGTTTCTGTTACAGGGTTTAACTTTAACGAAAACTTTGTTTCAGAGGATCCGCGTGAGGGCGATTTCTATGGTAAGAAGCTGATTATTGAATTTACCGTTACGGCAAAAGATGGATTCCTGGGCGGCAACAGCGTTCCCACCAACGGCGCTGATTCCGGTGTTTATGGTGAGGACAACTTCTTTGAAGCTTTCCCGCAGCCTACCGTAGATGTCCCGATTGGGGAAGTTAAAATCGCCCCCAAAGACAAAAACCTCTATCTCATGGGCGATTTGACTGCGGACGAAGCAAAGAAAGACGCAACCGTTACTGTGGGCGGTGTTGAGGTGAACCTTGATCCTTCCGCAGAAAACTATGGTTTACAGTCTTGGCAGAATGAGTTTGTTAATTTTACTGTCAGCAACCCGAATATTACCGGTGTGACGGATGACCGAACCTATGACCTTGGCATGGAAGTAGCACCTAAATATGAGGGAACTGTCAAGGCTCAAAATGGTAACGGCACAGCTAACATTTACGTCTTCAAGCCTGAAATCACCTGGAAAGACAGCCAACTCAATGTTGGAGAAACGGCCGATTACCAAAAGCAGAACTTTGCGGGTGTCGAATGGAAACATGATACCGTAGCTTACGATGAAGATAAGATGGTTGGCAAAGCACCTGAACTTGTTTATGAGTACGCACCTCAGGCTAATGCCTTTACGCAGGAAACAAAGGTGAATGTTACCGTAAAAATTGGCGGCAGCGATGTAACGCAGTATGTAACTTTTGCGCACAAGGATTGCACCTTTGACGGCTGCCAGTTTGATCCGGATGAGTGCGAATTCATCGTTCATATCAAGAGCTTCGACCTGACCATTACCAAGACTGGTTGTAAAGCTATTGACGAAAACCAGAGCTTTGTCTTTACTGTAACTGGTTCCAATGGTTTCACCATGCAGGTTGTCATCAATGGCAACGGCAGCAAGACCATTAAGGGTCTGCCTTCGGGTACTTATACCGTTACGGAAGATACCAACTGGAGCTGGAGATACGAGCCTGATGAAGTTTCTAAAACCGTAACAACTGCCAATATTCAGAACGGCAAAGCTACGGTTAATTTTGCCAATGATCGTGCCGAAGAGAGTGATGGTACCGGAACCGATTGGAAATGGCTGAACGGCTCTGCTTACACAGAGAATAAGTTTGGCATTCCCCCGCAATAAAGAAAGGAGGCCATGAACATGTATAAAGGCAAACATATGCTTTCTGTAACCCCTAAGCGGGTCATCAAACCCTTTGCACTGCTGGTCTCCCTTATTCTTTTGGTGGCCGGCCTGACCAGTACAACCATCGCATTTTTGGTTGATTCGCCCGAACCTGTGACCAACAACTTCCAGTACGATAAAGTTGCCTGTAGTGTCAACGAAGAGTTTGAAGATGGCATGGTTGTAAAAAGAGATGTAAGCGTTCAGAATACCGGCACTACAGAAGCCTATATCCGCGCAAAGGTGGTCGCTACTTGGCAGGATAAAGATGGCAATATTGCCGCTGAGGTACCGGTAGAAAATGCAGATTATACCATTACCTATAACACAGAAAATGGTTGGTTCCAAAAAGACGGCTACTGGTACTGCAAAACAAAGGTCGCCGCTGGTACTGCAACCCCGCTTCTGATTGGCGAGTGTAGATCAGTCTATGGGAAAGGCCCTGCGAATTGCCATCTTGTCGTAGAAATTCTGGCAGATGCTATTCAGGCTAACCCGGACAGAGCTGTGCAGCAGGCCTGGGGCGTAACCGTTTCAAACGGCCAGATTACGGAATAAGGAGGTATGCAAGATGAAAAAAAGAATGAAATCTGTTTTCTGCGCTCTCCTTGCTCTGATGATGCTTGTTTGCATGGCGGTGCCTGCCTTTGCTGCGGATGCTTCCGTTCAGTATGAGGGCAACGCGAAGAAATTTATTTTCGCACCGGGCAGCGATGAATCTCCGACAGACCTGTTCGACAATTTCAAGGGCGTGATGCCCGGGGATACGCTTACGCAGAAAATCACCGTGAAAAACGATGCCCCCAATCAGGTTAAGGTGAAAATCTACCTGCGCTCTTTGGGCGCAGAAGAAGACGGCGCAGCTTTCCTCTCTCAGATGAACCTGACCGTGACGCAGGAAGGCGATTCAGAACTGTTTGCGGCACCTGCCGATCAGACGGACGGCCTGAAGGATTGGGTGTGCCTGGGCACGTTCTATTCCGGCGCCGATGTTGACCTGAACGTCAAGCTGGATGTTCCGCTTACCATGGGCGATGAATTCCAGAACGCTGTGGGCAAAATCAACTGGCAGTTTAAAGTAGAAGAGCTGCCGATTGAGCCTACGGATCCCACACCGCCGCAGACCGGCGATGATCCCTACTTGTGGATTTACGCGGTAATCTGCTCGGTGAGCGTTGTCGCAATGGTTGGACTTTTCTTCGCTGTTAAAAGAAAGAAAAGAACCAACTGATAGGATTTTATGACGAAAGCAGCCTGATCGTACGGTTTACGTATCATTCAGGCTGCTTTTACTTATAAATAGTAAAAAACGGCGAAAAATTTGATAGGAGTGGAGGTGTTTGAAATGAGCCGCATGATTGATTTAACCGGAAAGCAGTTTGGCTGGCTTACTGTGCTGCATCGTTCAGATAAAAAAGCTTCCGTGGTGTATTGGACGTGTCGGTGCACCTGCGGAAAAGTGATTGATGTTGCGGGCAATAATTTAAAGCGCGGTCACACCGTGAGCTGCGGATGCCGCAGAACGGCTCCGTATATCGGCAAACGTTTTGGAAAACTGACGGTGCTGGAAAAGACGCAGGAATATGTCCAGCATGGCAGCACGAAATCGCCGCTGTGGAAATGCCGATGTGACTGCGGGAACATTACGCTCGTGCGGATGGATTCGCTGACTTCCGGTACGACGCAAAGCTGCGGTTGTTCCGTGACCGAAAAAGTAGAAAAGATGCGCGGTGCGGCGGGCTATGTAGGCGGGACTCAGCTTTCCCGTATCAAAAATATTCCGCGTGAAAGCACCAACAGCTGCGGCGTGGTCGGTGTTTACTATGACCGGGAAAACCAGAAATGGGTGTCTCGTCTTACTTTTCAGGGGAAACGATATTATTTAGGAAGATACGATACACTGGAAAAAGCCGTTGAAGCGCGGCAGAATGCAGAAGCGGAGTATTTCGGTACTTTTTTGGAAGAACTTACCCTGGAGCAGGATAAAAATAAAGATCATTTTCCCATAATAGACTAACAAAAGGTTTTGCGGGAAAACGATCCAAAAAAGATGGTATATTTCGTTTTGAAGTAATTGACAATTTTGCATATTCTTCTATAATCTGAATGTCGAGTCTGTTCAGATGGGAACAGCGTATGCAGATTTAGAAGGAGTTGTATTTCATGATCTTTTTAGGTACGGCAGCGGCGGAATGTTATCCGAATCCGTTTTGTACTTGTCCGTCCTGCGAACTGGCACGCCGGTCTTCGGACCCGAAATTGCGCCGCCGCAGAAGCAGCATGCTTTTTGATGAAACCATGATGATCGATTTCAATGCGGACGCCATGGCCGCCTGCGGAGACTACGGCGTGGCGCTGGATAAGCTCGATCACGTTTTGATTACCCACATGCACGAGGATCATTTTGATTACTGGAATGCGGCGTTTCCGCTGATGGCCGTAAATCCCGCGCGGACGCTGACGTTTTATACCTCGCAGGAAGGTTACGACGGGCTGATGCCTATTCTGGAGGCGGCTTGTCGTCTTCCGCATCCGCAGCTTGCGCAGCAAATGCGGGATATGATGAAGATCAGCCGCTTTGAAGTGATGCCGCGCTTTGAGCCGCGTCCAATTGGCGATAAGGTGGTTACGGCTTTGCCGGCGCGGCACGATGGCTTTTTCACAAATGAAAAAGGATTCAGCTATCTAATTGAAAAAGACGGAAAAACCACGCTGTACGCCAGCGATACCGGACGCTTTTTCCCGGAGACGATGGCGTACCTTTCCAAGGTGGTTTTGGATACGCTCGTGATTGAAGGCACGTTCGGGCAAAATATCCTTTCCGAAACGGCCGGACATCTCGACCGCGAATCCCTTTGCCTGATGCTCGACACAATGTTCGAGCAGGGAACGCTGACGAAAAACAGCCGCATTTATGTGACGCATATCGGCCATAAGGGCGTGTATACGCATTACGATTATCAGGCGTATCTGGATGAGCACTATCACGGTCAGGTTGTCGTGGCTTGGGATGGGCTTAGAATCTGATCGTTTATCGGGCGGGGAAGTATTTGGCGATTTCCGCCGCAACCAGCTGATGCCCCAAAGCGGACGGATGGTTCACATGGGAAAGATACTGTGTCAAATCTTCCGGCGTGTGAATGTTCCGTTCAAACTGAGCAAAGCTGTCGGCCAGGCCTACATGATAACGATCGGCCAGTTCCAGAATTTGCTCCCGGTGCGCCTTAAGTTGTTCCCAGGCTTCGCTTTGCGTGTAATAGGAACTATCCCAGGTGGGCGTGAGCAAAATGACTTTTTTGCCCGCGTCCTGTGCGGCGCAGATCATATTTTCCCATGCGCGGCGTGCGGCGTCAAGCCCGATACGCCGGTCGTTGAGCGCGTAGTCGATGGTGATTACATCCGGTTTGTGGTTCAGCACATCCCCGGCAAAACGCTGTGCGCCCTGCGCGGCATCTTCGCCGCCGATACCGGTTACGATCACATTGAGAACGGCAAAAGGAAACCGCTCTTTGAGGATGCGGTGCAGCCGATGGGGATAAGCTTCAAAGGTGTTCACAAACGGCGTGGCAAAATAGCCGGAAGGCACGCTATGCCCGTGGCAGACGATGGAGATGGTGCGGTTATCGGGCCAACGGGCAGCCATTTCGTCCAGTACGGGGTCCAGATAGTGCAGATCGGCAATCATAATACAAGTCCTCTTTTCCGAAATTTTCTTTATTGTACGGCATATCCCGCATTTTTACAAGCGGGTGGCGAACCGCCGCAGGATACTTCGCGGGCGGCAAGTTGCCGCTCCCAAGTCGCGGATAAGCTAAATAAAAATTAAAGGCTAAAGTCACGCGACGAAAGCTTAATATACAAACGTTAAAGGTTTCGATCAATCCTTTGCTTCCGCTACGGACGGCGCCTTGTTTGTGTGCCACTGGCACACGGCGCCCTTTTCAAAGGTTTGCGGATTCCAAAGGCAGAGCCTTTGGACGCTCTCCGCAGAGAGCGGAATCCTTTGCCTATATAAGCGCAGGAGGGTAGAAAGAAACGTCCAGTGGACGTTTCTTTCGTAGGGAACCCTCGCCGGGGGTTCCCTGTACGGGGAATCGCCGCAGATAAGTTATAGGTAAGCAAAATCGGCCACTTCCTGTCGGAAGCGACCGGTTTTTGTAAAGATTTACAATTCGGGACGATCGGTAAAGGTGATGACGGCATCGTCCGTATGCTCGGATTCAAAGACAACGATTTCGTTGTCGCCCGTTTTCAGGAACGGGGCGGGGAGATACAGCGTCTTCGTGGGCGGTACGCACCAGTAGCGGCCCAGATTATGGCCGTTGACCAGCACAACGCCTTTGGTAAAGTCGTCCAGACGCACGAACGTGTCGCACGGCGTGCCGGTGATGTTCAGGTTGCCTTTCAGCAGGACAGGTCCGTCTACAGCACCGGAACAGGGATGATACACAGCACGGGAAAGATCTTCCATCGGAAGAGGATACATTTCCCAGCCGAACTGATACTGGAGTCCCAGGCGCACGCCGCCCAGAATGCCTTTCAGTTCGCCGGCCAGTTTGGTGCCGTAGTTGACACGGCCCATGTTTTCTACCAGAATATCGATCTGCACTTCGTCATTGTCGCCCAGATCCAGTTCGATCTCGTCGCAGCGGCGGCTGCGCTCGATGATACCCTTGAGCTTGCCATCGATGAAGATCTGTGCGCGGTCGTGCACGTCGTCAATTTCCAGCTTCTGTTTGCCCTTGGGACCTTTGAAGGTGCTGCGGTACAGAATATAGCCGAAATCCTGTCCGGCTTCTTCCATGGTCAGCGGGGCGGCGTGATAGATGGGCGTGCTGAGATTGGAAAGATTTTCGAGCAGCGGCGCGGCTTCGGTCAGGCGCAGCTGTCCGTAGGCGGCTTTTTCGCTGTTCTTTACTTCGATCTGCGGAGCAGGGCCGAAGTGCTTTTCAATTACGGCCTTGACGTCGTAATACTTCTTGGTCAGATCGCCTGCCTCACTCAGCAGGGCGTCGTAGTCATAGCTGGTTACGGTCGGCTCGTAAACATCATAGAAGTTTGCGCCGTTTGTAAAGCCGAAGTTCGTGCCGCCGTGGAACATATAAATGTTGACGGAAGCGCCCAGCTCCATCATGCGGTTGTACACCTCGGCGGTGTCGTCGTCGGTGCGCACATGATGCTCTTCATACCAGTGGTCGAACCAGCCGCACCAGTATTCACAGCACATGATCGGCTGATCCGGGCGCAGGCGGCGCAGAGCCGTAAAGGCTTCATCCGGCTTGGAACCAAAGTTGGCCGTGGCCAGCGTGCCGTCGAGTATGCCGCCGGAAAGCATCAGGTCGTTCGGACCGTCGGACGTGAACAGCAGGCAGTCTACACCGCATTCGTGATACAAGTCGGCGATGGCCTGCAGATAACGTTTGTCGTTGCCGTAGCTGCCGTATTCGTTTTCAACCTGCACCATCAGGATATTGCCGCCGTTGTTCGAAAGGAACGGCCCGACATGGCGGAACAGTTCCTTATAATAGCGGCGCAGCTTTTCCATGAACAGCTCGTCGTAGCAGCGGCGCTTCATCTGCGGATAGGTCAAAAGCCAGCTGGGCAGTCCGCCCCAATCCCACTCGGCGCAGATGTACGGACCCGGACGCAGGATCACATACAAGCCCAGTCCCTGCGCGGTGCGGATAAATTCGGCGATATCCAGCATGCCCGAAAAATCGAACACGCCTTCGCGGCGTTCGTGCAGGTTCCAGCAGGTGTAGGTTTCTACGGTATTCAGGCCGCAGGCCTTGAGCTTGAGCAAACGGTCGTACCAATATTCACGGGGTACGCGGAAATAATGGATCGTACCCGAAAGGATGCGGAATTTTTCTCCGTCGAGATAAAAATCGTTTCCCTGATAAGTCAGTTTCGGCATAAGGAAAGCCCTCCCTGTGTCTTTGATTACCTGTATTGTAGCATAGGCAGGATAGGCTTGCAACCGGTGAAATTTTTTCATTTATATAGAGGAATAAGGCTTCGGATGCCCCAGTATAAATGGCCGGGTACAAATGGTTTTTATTAAAACCGACGAAATCCGAGCGGACACGGTTTTTTTGTTGACAAGCTTTTGCCGGCATGATAAAATATACAAAACAGGTCTTGAAGATACGTTAAAGCGCCGGCAGGATTTGGAGAGGGTACAGCGAAACACAAGTGTGGTGCGCATGTACTTTTTTGCTGTAAAAGGATGAGTTCCTGCCGAAAAGGCAGGTTTTTTTTTGCCCAAAAGTAAGCGAAAGGAGAAAAACCGTGAGCGAATATCTTCTCAAAAACGCAGCCGTTTTTTACAAAAACCAGTTTACGGTTACAGATGTTCTGGTACAGAACGGTGTTATCGCCGAAGTTTCTCCGGCGATGGATGCGTCGTTGTTTCCCAAGGCCAAAGTGTTCGATTTGAATAATTGTTTTCTTTTCCCGGGTCTTGTTGATGTACATGTACATTTCAGAGAGCCGGGTTTTTTATATAAAGAAACGATCGAAACCGGCAGCCGGGCGGCAGCGCGCGGCGGGGTGACGCATGTATGTACGATGCCGAACCTCAATCCCGTTCCCGATAGCGCAGAACATCTGGAGGAACAGCTGGCGGCCATCCGCAAGGACGCCTGCGTGCATGTTTATCCGTATGGCGCCATCACAAAAGGAGAAGCGGGAAAAGAACTGGCTGATCTTTCCGATATGGCCGAAAACGTGATCGGTTTTTCCGATGACGGCAAAGGCGTGCAGGAAGACGCGATGATGCGCCGCGCGATGCAGGAGGCCGCCGGGCTTCATAAAATCGTAGCGGCACACTGCGAAGTCAACGAACTGCTGCACGGCGGATATATCCACGACGGTGAATATGCCAGAGCGCATGGCCATCGCGGCATTTGCAGCGAAAGCGAGTGGCGGCAGGTGGAACGCGATCTGCGCCTGTGCGAAGAAACCGGCTGCGCCTATCATGTCTGCCATGTTTCCGCCAAGGAAACGGTGGAACTGATCCGGCAGGCAAAAGCGCGCGGGGTAGATGTGACCTGCGAAACTGGTCCGCACTATCTTGTGATGAACGATACTATGCTGCAGGAAGACGGACGCTTTAAGATGAATCCGCCGATCCGCAGCGAAGAAGACCGCAAGGCGCTGCTCGAGGGCGTGCTCGACGGCACGATCGATATGGTCGTTACCGACCACGCGCCGCATTCGGCCGAAGAAAAAAGCCGCGGTCTTTCCGGCAGCCTGATGGGCGTGGTGGGTTTGGAAACCTCGTTTGCCGTGATGTATACGCGCCTGGTAAAGACGGGAATTCTTTCGCTCGAAAAGCTGATGGAACTGATGCATACCAATCCGTCTCGGCGCTTCGGCATCGGTTCGCCCATCGAAGTGGGAAGCCCGGCCGATCTCACGGTATTCGATTTGAATCGATCCTACACGGTCGATCCGGAACAATTTGTAAGCAAAGGAAAAAGCACTCCCTTCGCGGGAGAAACGCTGTTTGGAATCTGTAAACTGACTATGGTCAACGGGAGGCTCGTATGGCAAGAGAATTCGACAGAAAGATAGTATTGGAAGACGGCAGTGAATACGCCGGCTTCGGCTTTGGCTATAACACCGATCGCGTGTGCGAAATCGTGTTCAACACCTCCATGGTGGGTTATCAGGAAATCGTTTCCGACCCGTCGTATACCTACCAGATGGTCACGATGACTTACCCGCTGATCGGCAACTACGGTATCACCGACGAAGACTACGAAACCAAGGTGCCCACCATCGGCGGGCTGATTGTGCGGGAGTATAACGACAACCCCAGTAACTTCCGCTACACCAAAACCCTTTCGGAAATTTTGGAAGAAAACCACATCCCCGCCATCAGCGGCGTGGATACCCGCAAGATCACCCGCAGCATCCGCGACCGCGGCAGCCGCAAGGTGCTGATCACCTCCATCGATACCCCGCACGAGGATGCGATGGAAATTCTGCGCAACACCGAAATTCCGCACGATGCGGTTTCCAAGGTTTCCAGCCGTAAAAAGTGGTATTCCCGCACAGCCAACCACCGCTTCAACGTGGTGGCGGTCGACTGCGGCATCAAGCTCAATATTATCCGCAGCCTCAACCGCTGCGGCTGCAACGTGACGATTGTGCCGTGGAACACGACGGCGCAGGAAGTCATGGCCATGCATCCGGACGGGGTGTTCCTGTCGAACGGCCCCGGCGACCCGGAAGATGTAACGCCGGTTATCCAGCTGGTGCGCGAACTGCGCGGCCGTGTGCCGATCTTCGGCATCTGCCTGGGCCATCAGCTGATCAGCCTGGCTTACGGCGCCAAAACGTATAAACTCAAGTTTGGCCACCGCGGCGGCAACCATCCGGTTAAGAATCTGCTTACCGGCAAAATCGAAATCACCAGCCAGAACCACAGCTATGCGGTGGTTCCGGAATCGGTGCGCGGCACGGGCCTCGAGATCACGCATATCAATCTGTTGGACAAAACCGTGGAAGGCGTACGCTGCGCAGAAGATAAAGTCTTCAGCGTACAGTACCACCCGGAAAGCGCGCCCGGCCCGCAGGACAGCTTCTATCTGTTCAACGAATTCATGAAGAACATGGAGGAGAGTAAGTATGCCTAAAAGAACAGACATCAAAAAGGTTATGGTCATCGGTTCCGGCCCGATCGTGATCGGTCAGGCTGCCGAGTTTGACTACGCCGGTACCCAGGCGTGTCTGGCCCTGAAAGAAGAGGGCTACGAGGTTGTGCTTGTCAACTCCAACCCCGCCACCATCATGACCGATACCACCATCGCCGATAAAGTATACATGGAACCCCTGACGCTCGAGTATGTGGCCAAGATCCTGCGCTATGAGCGTCCGGACGCCATCCTGCCCGGCATCGGCGGCCAGACCGGCCTGAACCTTGCTATGCAGCTCGAAAAGAAGGGCATCCTGGCCGAATGCCAGGTGGAACTGCTGGGCACGAGCAGCGAAAGTATCGACATGGCCGAAGACCGTGAAAAGTTCAAGGAACTGTGCGAATCTCTGGGCGAGCCGGTGCTGCCTTCTGTGATTACGCATTCCATCGAAGAAGGTATCCGCGCGGCTGCCGAAATCGGCTACCCCGTGGTGCTGCGTCCCGCCTTTACGCTGGGCGGCACGGGCGGCGGCTTTGCCGATGACGAAGAAGAACTGCGCGCCCTGATGAAGAACGCGCTGAAACTTTCCCCCGTGGGACAGGTTCTGGTTGAAAAAAGCATCAAGGGCTACAAGGAAATCGAATACGAAGTGATGCGCGACGCCAACGATACCGCTGTAACCATTTGTAACATGGAAAACATCGATCCCGTTGGTATCCACACCGGCGACTCCATCGTTGTGGCTCCCAGCCAGACGCTTACCAATAAAGAATATCATCTGCTGCGCGACAGTGCGCTGAAGATCATCCGTGCGCTGAAAATCGAAGGCGGCTGCAACGTGCAGTTCGCGCTCGACCCGCAGTCGTTTAACTACTTCCTCATCGAAGTAAACCCCCGTGTGTCCCGTTCTTCGGCTCTGGCTTCCAAGGCGAGCGGCTATCCGATCGCCCGCGTTTCGGCCAAGATCTCGGTAGGTATGCACCTCGATGAAATTCAGATCGCCAACACGCCCGCAAGCTTTGAGCCGACGCTCGATTATGTCGTCACCAAGATGGCCCGCTTCCCGTTCGATAAATTTGCTACGGCTTCCAATAAGCTGAGCACGCAGATGAAAGCGACCGGCGAAGTGATGAGCATCGGTCGTACGATCGAAGAAAGCCTGCTCAAGGCTGTGCGTTCGCTGGAAATCGGCGTGTGCCACATCCATCATCCCAAATTTGACAAGTGGCCGAACAGCCAGCTGTTTGATTATATCGCCATCGGCACGGATGATCGGCTGTTTGCGATCGCACAGCTCATCCGCAACGGCGTGGACCTGGGTCTGATCTGCAACGCCACCCACATCGATATGTTCTTCCTCGATAAGTTCAAGCACATTATCGATCTGGAAAACGAAGTGCGTCAGCATCCGAACGATGTAAAAACGCTGTATCTGGCCAAGAAATTCGGCTTCGGCGACAAGTTCATCGCTCAGCTCTGGAACACCACCGAGCAGGCCGTGTTTGATCTGCGCAAAGAGAACAAGATGTTCCCTGTGTACAAGATGATCGATACCTGCGCCAGCGAGTTTGACAGCTATATCCCGTATTTCTACTCCACCTACGAAGACGAAAACGAATCGATTGTCAGCGACAAAAAGAAAATCGTCGTGCTGGGCGCCGGCCCGATCCGTATCGGCCAGGGCGTGGAGTTCGACTATTCCACCGTGCACGCTGTCAAGACGATCCGTGAAAGCGGCTACGAAGCCATTATCATCAACAATAACCCCGAAACGGTTTCCACCGACTATACCACCAGCGATAAGCTGTATTTTGAGCCGCTGACCGCCGAAGATGTGATGAACATCATCGAGCTGGAACAGCCGCTGGGCGTGGTGGCTTCTCTGGGCGGCCAGACGGCCATCAACCTGGCCGAACCGCTGATGAAGCGCGGCGTGAAGATCATCGGTACCGATTTTGAAGCGATTGAACGCGCCGAAAACCGCGATGCTTTTGAAAAGGTTATGGAAAGCCTGCATATCCCGCAGCCGAAGGGCACAGCCGTTACTAACTTGGAAGACGGTGTGCGTGCTGCTGCCGAAATCGGCTATCCCGTGCTGGTGCGTCCCAGCTATGTTCTGGGTGGCCGTGCCATGCAGGTTGTGGCCGACGAAACCGGCCTGCGCGAATACCTGAGCACCGCTGTTCTGGTCAACGAAGGCCAGCCTGTTCTGGTTGACAAATATATCATGGGCCGCGAACTCGAAGTAGACGCGGTTTGCGACGGCACCGACGTGTTTGTGCCGGGTATCATGCAGCATATTGAACGCACCGGTGTTCACTCCGGCGACAGTATCAGCGTGTATCCCACGTTCAATGTGTCTCAGAAGGCCAAGGATACGATCCTCGATTACACTAAGAAACTGGGTCTGGGCATTGGCATTGTCGGCCTGTACAATATCCAGTTCATCGTGGACGACAAGGAAGACGTGTATGTTATCGAAGTGAATCCGCGTTCTTCCCGTACCGTTCCGTTTATCTCCAAATCGACCGGCTATCAGCTGGCGGATATCGGTACCCGCACCATGCTGGGTGTGACGCTGAAGGATCAGGGCATCAACGTGCTTTATCCCGAAGAAAAGAAAAAATGGTATGTCAAGGTTCCGGCCTTCTCGTTCTCGAAGATCTCCGGCCTGGATGCCACGCTTTCTCCCGAAATGAAGTCCACCGGCGAAGCGATCGGTTACGACGAGCGCTTTACCCGCGCCTTGTATAAAGCCCTGCAGGCTTCTGGTATGCGCGTAGCCAACTACGGCACTGTGTTTGTCTCCGTGGCCGATAAAGATAAGGAAGAAACGCTGCCGCTGGTTCGCCGCTTCTACAACCTGGGCTTTAATATCGAAGCAACGACCGGTACGGCAAACTTCCTGCGCGCCAATGGAATCCGTACCCGCTTGAAGAACAAAGTCAGCGAAGGCAGCGAGGAAATTCTCGATTCCATCCGCAAGGGTTATGTCACCTATGTGATCAACACCAAGGATATCCATTCCATCAGCAACAACACCGATGGTTATGCCATCCGCCGCGCGGCCGTAGAAAACGGCGTCACGATGTTCACGTCGCTCGATACGGTTAAGGCGCTGCTGGATGTGCTGGATGAAATGACGATCTGCGTCTCCACCATCGATTCCTGAGAGGTGCGCTGTGAAACAAGTAAAACTGACGGTTCGATCCAATGAACCGATTGCAAAAAGTGTCTATAAAATGACGCTGACCGGGGATCTTTCCGCGGTTACCGCGCCCGGACAGTTCGTCAACATTCAGCTCGACGGCCTGTATCTGCGCCGGCCGATCTCCGTGTGCGACTGCACAGACGGTGTCCTGACCCTCATTTATAAGGTGGTGGGGAAGGGCACCGCCCAGATGGCCGGCATGACCGGCGGCGAGGTGCTGGACGTGCTCACCGGGCTGGGCAACGGCTACGATCTTGCCAAGAGCGGGGAAGAGCCGCTGCTGCTCGGCGGCGGCGTCGGCGTACCGCCGCTGTATATGCTGGCACGCAAACTGCGTGAAGCCGGCAAAAAGGTCACAGTTATCCTCGGCTTTAATGCGGCGGACGAAATTTTCTATGAAGATGAATTCCGCGCGCTTGGCTGCGAAACGTTTGTGGCTACGGCCGACGGCAGCGTGGGCGACAAAGGCTTTGTCACCGACGTGCTGAAAAATCACGCGCTTTCTTATTCCTATTTTTATACCTGCGGGCCGGAGCCGATGCTCCGCGCCGTGTATAACGCCACGAATACGTCCGGCCAGCTGAGCTTTGAAGAGCGCATGGGCTGCGGCTTCGGCGCGTGCATGGGATGCTCCTGCAAGACGAAATACGGCAATAAGCGCATCTGCAAAGACGGCCCCGTGCTGGAAAAGGAGGAGATCATCTGGTGAATACGCAAGTTTCTCTTTCCGGACTCGTGCTCGATAACCCGGTGATCCCGGCGAGCGGCACGTTTGGCTACGGCTATGAATTTGCCGAACTGTACGATATCAATATTCTGGGTTCGTTCTCGTTTAAGGGAACGACCCGTGATCCGCGCTTCGGCAATCCCACGCCCCGCATTGCGGAATGCGAATCGGGCATGATCAATTCCGTGGGTTTGCAGAATCCGGGTATCGATAAAGTAATCGCGGAAGAACTGCCGCGCCTGCGCGCCTGCTTCCATAAGCCGGTGATCGCCAATATCAGCGGTTTTTCCGTGGATGAATACAAATACTGCTGCGAGCGGATCGACCGCGAAGAGCAGGTTGGCCTGATCGAGGTCAACGTCAGCTGCCCCAACGTACATGGCGGCGGCATGAGCTTCGGTACGTCCCCCGAGATGGCGGCGGAAGTAACCCGCGCCGTCAAAAGTGTGACGACCAAGCCGGTGTATATCAAACTTTCCCCCAACGTAACGGATATTACCGCCATTGCCAAAGCCTGTGAAGAGGCGGGTGCAGACGGAATCAGCCTGATCAATACCCTGATGGGTATGCGCATCGATATCAAGCGCAAAAAGCCGGTCATTGCCAATAAAATGGGCGGCTTCTCCGGCCCGGCTATCTTCCCGGTGGCACTGCGCTGCGTGTATCAGGTGTACGAAGCGGTCAACATCCCGATCATCGGCATGGGCGGCGTCGCTTCGGCCGAAGATGTGATCGAAATGATGCTGGCGGGCGCTACGGCCGTACAGGTGGGCGCGGCGAATCTTGTTGATCCGTTTGCCAGCAAAAAGATTATTGAAGATCTGCCCCGGGTCATGGCGGCCTGCGGCATTGAAAATCTCACAGATTGTATAGGAGGCGCACACCATGGGTAAAGATGTTATTGTAGCCTGCGACTTCAGCAGCAAGGAAGCCTGCCTGGCGTTCCTCGATAAATTCAGCGGGGAAAAGCCGTTTGTCAAGATCGGTATGGAACTGTTCTATGCGGAAGGTCCGTCCATCGTGCGGGAAATCAAAGCCCGCGGACACAAGATTTTCCTCGATCTGAAGCTGCACGATATTCCGAACACCGTGAAAAAATCCATGGCCGTGCTTTCCAAGCTCGATGTAGATATGTGCAACCTGCACGCCGCCGGTACGCGCGCGATGATGGAAGCCGCACTGGAGGGCCTGACCCGTCCCGACGGCACCCGTCCGCTGCTGATCGCCGTGACGCAGCTCACCTCTACCAGCGAAGAGCGCATGAAGGATGAACTGCTTATCAACGAGCCGATCGACCGCGTAGTGATGCACTATGCCGAAAACGCCGCTAAGGCCGGTCTGGACGGCGTGGTTTGCTCGCCGCTGGAAGCCGCCAAGGTTCACGAAACCTGCGGTGCTTCCTTCCTGACGGTAACGCCCGGCGTGCGTTTTGCCGACGGCGATATCGGCGACCAGGTGCGCGTTATGACGCCTGCTCAGGCGAAGGAAATCGGCTCCGATTACATCGTGGTGGGCCGTCCCATCACCGCCGCCGAAGATCCGGTTGCCGCTTATCAGCGTTGTGTCCGTGAATTTGTTGGTTGAGTTTAAGTATTTCATATAAGGGAGAAAAGGGGTAACATCATGAAAGAAACTGAAAAGGCCGTTGCCAAAGCATTGCTCGAAATCAAAGCCGTCTTTTTCCGTCCGGAAGAACCGTTCATCTGGGCCAGCGGCATCAAAAGCCCGGTTTACTGCGATAACCGCCTGATCCTTACCGCGCCTAAGCAGCGCGTGATCGTTGAACAGGCCATCGCCGATACCGTAAAGCGTGAATATCCCGAAGCCGAAGTGCTGATGGGCACTTCCACCGCCGGTATCGCCCATGCCGCTATTGCCGCCAGCCTCTTGGATATGCCGATGGGCTATGTGCGTTCCGGTGCGAAAGACCACGGCCGTCAGAACCAGATCGAAGGCCGTTTGGAAAAAGGCCAGAAAGTTGTTGTCATTGAAGACCTGATCTCCACGGGCGGCAGCGTATTGGAAGTTGTAAACGTACTGCGCGAAGCCGGTGCCGATGTGCTGGGCATCGTGAGCATTTTCACCTACGGCATGCAGAAGGGTATCGACCGCATGGCCGCTGCCAATGTGCGCAACGTCAGCCTGACGAACTTCGATACGATCGCTCAGGTTGCCGCCGAAGAAAACTACATTAAAACCGAGGATATTGAACGCCTGATCCGCTTCCGCAACAATCCTTCCGACGAAAGCTGGATCGGCCAGGCTCTTTGATAAAGGACGGTGCCTGCCGTATGACAAAAAGCCTGATTGATATTTTGGATCTCTCTACCGGGGAGATCGATGAACTGATCGAAACCGCCAACCGGATTATCGAAAATCCGCAGGCGTATGCCCATAAATGCGAGGGCAAAAAACTGGCTACGCTGTTTTTTGAACCCTCCACCCGTACCCGCCTGAGCTTTGAGGCGGCCATGTACGAACTGGGCGGCCATGTGCTGGGTTTTTCGGAAGCAGCCAGCTCTTCCGCTTCCAAAGGTGAAAGCGTATCCGATACCGTGCGTGTGGTGAGCGGCTATGCCGATATCATCGCCATGCGTCATCCCAAGGAAGGCGCGCCAATGGTGGCTTCCATGAAGTCGCTGGTGCCGGTCATCAACGCCGGTGACGGCGGTCACAACCACCCGACGCAGACGCTGACCGACCTGCTGACCATCCGCCGCAAGATGGGACGCCTCGATCACCTTACGGTCGGCCTGTGCGGCGACCTGAAATTCGGCCGCACGGTACATTCCCTGATCGGTGCGCTGTCCCGCTACGAAGGGATCCGCTTTGTGCTCATCTCGCCGCAGGAACTCACGATTCCGGATTATATCCGCGAAGAAGTGCTGGAAGACGGCCATCAGGATTATGTGGAGACGACTGACCTCGAAGCGGTTATGCCCGAGCTGGATATTCTCTATATGACGCGCGTACAGCGGGAACGCTTTTTTAATGAAGCCGATTATATCCGCCTCAAAGACAGCTATATCCTCACGCGCGAAAAGCTGGATTCTGCTAAAAAGGATATGTGCATCCTGCATCCGCTGCCCCGTGTCAACGAAATTTCCGTCGATGTGGACGAAGACAGCCGCGCGGGCTATTTCGATCAGGCGCTTTATGGGAAATATATCCGCATGGCGCTCATCCTGAAGCTTTTGGGGGTGGAATAAGATGATGATTGTCAACCCGATTACCGACGGTATCGTGCTGGACCATATCAAGGCCGGCCGCGCCATGGAACTGTATCAGGTACTGAATCTCGGCGCGCTGCAGTGCCCTGTGGCCATCATCAAAAATGCCGACAGCAAAAAGATGGGCCGCAAGGATATTATCAAAATCTTTGAAGTGATCGATCTCGATCTGGATGTGCTGGGCTATATTGATCCGGGCATCACCGTGAGCATTATCAAAAACGGCGAGCTTGTTAAGCGTCACGGCCTCGAACTGCCGGAGCGCGTGACGAACGTGATCCGCTGCCGCAATCCGCGCTGCATCACGTCTGTTGAGCAGGAACTGCCGCAGGTGTTTAAACTCACCAACCGCGAAAAAGGCATTTACCGCTGCATCTATTGCGATACGCAGGCCAAACACAGCAAATAAGCCGATCGATTTTATAAGAGAAGAACCGGGTCTTTTTTGAAAGATCCGGTTCTTTTTGCTTTCACTTTAGCAGAATAAATACTGGCTATGTGTGCAGATTTTTTCATGTGCGTGTTCAATAATTTGGCGTGCTTTGCAGGTGGTTTTGAGCTTGGGGCGGTTGACGCAGATTTGATTTTACGTTATAATAAAACAGCAGGATCGTGGGTTTTCCCGCTTTTTTTGCGCTGCGTTTTTTCAGGAAAACGCAGTATGGCAGTTCTATTCCCATTTGTACAGGATAGCGCTGTCTTTTTTGTTTTATCAAACTTGTTTTCATTTTTAAGCAGGAGGCATGATGCATGAAAAAAGTCGGTATCGTTATGGGCAGCGACAGCGATCTGCCTGTCGTTGAAAAGGCTATTTCTACCCTGAAGGAATATGGCGTTCCCTGCGAGGTACACGTGTATTCCGCTCACCGCACACCTGTGCAGGCCAAGGAGTTTGCTGAAAACGCCCGTAAAAACGGATTCGGCGCCATTATTGCAGCTGCCGGTAAGGCTGCGCATCTGGCCGGCGCTCTGGCGGCGAACACCACGCTGCCCGTTATTGGCATTCCTGTTAAATCGTCCACATTAGACGGCGTTGACGCGCTTCTTTCTACCGTACAGATGCCCTCTGGGATTCCCGTCGCTACGGTTGCCATTGATGGAGCTGCCAACGCCGCTTTGCTTGCCATCGAAATTCTTTCGGTTTCCGATGACACGCTGGCCGAAAAACTGGCCGCCGCACGCGCTGCCGCTGCCGAAAAAGTTCTGGCTAAAAACGAAGAAATCAGTAAAAAATATCTTTGATGGAGGTTTTTACCATGGAAAAGAAAACTCAGCTGTATGAAGGTAAAGCCAAGAAAGTGTTCGCTACCGAAGATCCCGCTCTGGTGATCATATCGTACAAAGATGATGCTACCGCGTTCAACGGACTGAAGAAGGGCACCATCGCCGGTAAGGGCGTCATCAACAACAAGATGTCCAACATGCTGATGCAGATGCTCGAAAAGCACGGTGTAGCTACCCACTTTGTGGAAGAGCTCAACGACCGTGACACCGTGGTGAAGAAGGTTTCCATCGTTCCGCTGGAAGTCATCATCCGCAACATTTCCGCCGGTTCTTTTGCCAAGCGCTACGGCGTAGAAGAAGGCATCGTATTTGCCGAGCCGACGATCGAATTCTCTTATAAGAACGACGATCTGGGCGATCCGCTCATCAACTCCTATCATGCGCTGGCTCTGAGCCTTGCTACCAAGGAAGAAATCGAAACCATCAAGAACATGGCTTTCACGATCAACAGCGTACTCAAAGAGTATTTTGCCAAGCTCAACGTAACCCTGGTTGACTTCAAACTGGAGTTCGGCCGTCTGGCTGATGGTACGATCGTACTGGCCGACGAAATTTCCCCGGATACCTGCCGTTTCTGGGACAGCACCACCGGCGAAAAGCTGGATAAAGACCGCTTCCGTCGCGATCTTGGCGGTGTAGAAGATGCTTATCAGGAAATGATGCGTCGTTTGACGGCAGAATAATGGAGGTTTAATTTGGGCGGTTTTTTTGGAACGGTTTCGAAGAGAGACTGCGTACTGGATATTTTTTTCGGCGTGGACTATCATTCCCATCTGGGAACCCGCCGCGGCGGCATGGTGATCTATGATCGTGAAACCGGCTTTCAGCGCCAGATTCACAACATTGAAAACACGCCGTTTCGTACCAAGTTTGAACATGACCTGCAAAAATTCCATGGTCACAGCGGCATTGGCTGCATCAGCGACAGCGACCCGCAGCCGCTGCTTGTGCGTTCTCATTTGGGTTTGTATGCCATTACAACGGTTGGTATTATCCGCAACGCGGACAAGCTGGTTGAAGAATGCTTCTCCGGCCCCGGACAGCAGTTTATGGCGATGAGCTCCGGTAAGGTCAACGATTCCGAGCTGGTGGCCGCGCTTATCAACCAGAAAGATTCGCTGGTTGACGGTATCCGCCATGCACAGGAGATGATTGACGGCTCTGCTACGATTCTTCTGCTTACGCAGGACGGCATTATCGCCGCGCGTGACCGGCTGGGTCGTCTGCCGGTTCTGGTGGGACAGGCCGAAGACGGCTGCTGCGTATCGTTCGAGTCGTTTGCCTATCATAAGCTGGGCTATTCCGACGCTTATGAGCTGGGCCCGGGTGAAATCATCCGTTTGACGGCCGATGGCTGGGAAACGCTGGCGCCCGCCGGAAAGAAAATGAAGATCTGCGCGTTTTTGTGGACGTATTACGGGTATCCGAACTCCAACTACGAAGGCAAAAACGTGGAAGTGATGCGCTATCGCAACGGCGAGATCATGGCGCGCGATGAAGCTGCCCGCGGTACGCTGCCGGAAGTTGATTATGTTGCCGGTGTGCCGGATTCCGGTGTGCCGCATGCGATCGGTTATGCCAATCAGTGCAAAACGCCGTTTGCCCGTCCGTTTGTAAAATATACGCCCACCTGGCCGCGTTCCTTTATGCCGGCCAACCAGAGCGTGCGCAATCAGGTTGCCAAAATGAAGCAGATTCCTGTGCCGGAACTGATCGAAGGCAAGAAACTGCTGTTCGTGGACGACTCCATCGTGCGTGGAACGCAGCTGCGCGAAACTGTGGAATTCCTGTATGAAAGCGGCGCCAAGGAAGTGCATATGCGCTCGGCCTGCCCGCCGATTATGTACGGCTGTAAATACCTGAATTTCTCTCGCAGCAACTCCGATATGGAATTGCTGGCCCGCCGTACCGTTCAGGAACTCGAAGGTGACGAAGGCCAGAAGCATCTGGATGAATACGCCGATGCTTCCACCGAACGCGGCAAGTGCATGCTGGAAACAATCTGCAAAAAGTTTGGTTTCCATTCTTTGGGCTATCAGTCGGTCGAAGGTTTGCTCGAAGCGATCGGAATTGATCCCGAATGTGTCTGCACCTATTGCTGGACAGGCAAAGAATGATGTTTATTGTGCGGCGGCCCCAACACCGCCGCACTTCTAAAAAAGAACCCAGGGCTGCCAAGCACAGGATTCTGTACGGCCCTTTCCAAAACAACAGAAAGGCATGGTCAATGCGATGAAAAGTTTCAGCGAAAGCTATAAAGAAGCCGGTGTAGATATTACCGCCGGATATCAGTCTGTAGAATTGATGAAAAGCCATATTGCCCGCACCATGACCCCCGGCGCTCTTTCCGGTATCGGCGGTTTCGGCGGCCTTTTCCTGCCGGATCTGGCGGGCATGAAAGAACCCGTTCTGGTCAGCGGCACCGACGGCGTGGGAACGAAACTGAAGATTGCCATGCTGCTCGATCGCCATGACACAATCGGTATCGACTGTGTGGCCATGTGCGTCAACGATATTATCTGCTGCGGCGCAAAACCGCTGTTTTTCCTCGATTATATCGCTTGCGGCCGCAATATTCCCGAAAAGATTGCCGCTATTGTAAGCGGTGTGGCCGAAGGCTGCGTACAGGCCGGCTGCGCCCTGATCGGCGGCGAAACGGCTGAACATCCCGGCATGATGGCGGAAGACGATTACGATCTGGCCGGTTTCTCCGTGGGTGTGGTTGATAAGGCTCGTATCCTCGATAACAATACGGTTAAGGCCGGCGATGTAATCATCGCGCTGGCTTCTTCCGGTGTGCATTCCAACGGCTTCTCGCTGGTGCGCAAAGTATTCGATGTAGAAAACGCCGATCTCACTTCCCTCGTGGAAGAGCTGGGCGGCAAGTCGCTGGGCGAAACCCTGCTGACCCCCACCAAGATCTATGTCAAGTCGATGCTGGCTCTGTTTGACGCCGTGCAGGTTAAGGCTGTTTCTCATATCACCGGCGGCGGTTTCTATGAAAATATTCCGCGCAGCCTGCCCAAGGGCTTCAGCGCCCGTGTCAACCGCAGCGATGTGCGCGTGCTGCCGATCTTCGACCTGATCGCCAAGCGCGGCGGTATCGATGAGCGCGATATGTTCAACACCTTCAACATGGGCGTGGGCATGAGCGTGGTTGTATCGGCCGAAGACGCCGAAAAGGCTTTGCAGGTTCTGCGTGATTGCGGCGAAGACGCTTATATCATCGGCGATGTAGTAGAAAGCGACGAAGGCGTTATCATCGCATAAGTGAGGCGCAGCATGGAAAAGCAGAAAACAAAAATTGCCGTGTTCGTCTCCGGCGGCGGAACTAACCTGCAGGCGCTGATCGATGCGCAGAAAAGCGGCGTGCTTCACAGCGGCGAAATCTGCCTGGTGATTTCCAACAGCAGTAAGGCGTATGCGCTGACCCGCGCCCGTGAAAACGGGATTGAAGCCTGCGCCGTGGTTAAGAAAAAGCTTGGTTCACAGGAAGCTTTTGAAGCCGCTGTAGAGGCGGAACTCACCCGCCATGGCATTGAACTGATTGTTCTGGCCGGTTTTCTGGCCATTCTCAGCCCGGAATTTACCAAAAAATACGCCGGGCGTATCATCAATATCCATCCGTCGCTGATCCCGTCTTTCTGCGGAAAGGGATTTTACGGGCTGAAAGTCCATGAAGCCGCTTTGGCTTATGGCGTGAAAGTGACCGGCGCGACGGTACATTATGTGAATGAAATTCCCGACGGCGGGCAGATCATCCTGCAAAAAGCCGTAGAAGTGGAAGAGGGGGACACCCCGGAAAGTTTGCAGCTGCGCGTGATGCAGCAGGCGGAATGGAAAATCCTTCCGCAGGCGGCGGAACTGGTCAGCGCAAAAATTCAGGCCGAAAAGGAGCAGGAAAGATGAGTGTCTACGATTTGAAGGATCTGAGCTTGGAACTGCAGCAGAATCCCTATCCCGGCCGCGGGATTGTGATCGGCAAAACGCAGGACGGCAAAAACGCACTGGTTGCCTATTTTATCATGGGCCGCAGCGCCAACAGCCGCAACCGCGTGTTTGCCGAAGAAAACGGCGCGATCATTACCCGTCCGTTTGATGAAAGCAAGGTGGAAGATCCGAGCCTGATCATTTATACCGCCGTGCAAAAAAACGGAAATAATCTGATTGTCACCAACGGCGATCAGACCACGACGATCGATACCTTCCTTTCCGAAGGCAAAACGTTTGAAGAAGCGCTGGATACCCGTGAATTCGAGCCGGACGCCCCGAACCTGACCCCGCGTATCAGCGGCATGCTCACGCTTGGCGAACACGATTTCACGTATAAAATGAGCATTCTCAAAAGCGGCGACGCCGAAGGCACGTTCTGCAACCGCTTTACGTTTGATTACAATAAAGCCGTTGCGGGTGTCGGTCATTTCCTGCATACCTACGGCGGCGACGGCAATCCGCTTCCTACGTTTACCGGAGAACCGGAGCGCGTAGCGCTGGATGGCTTTACCTGTGATATTGACCGTTCGGTGACCGAAATCTGGAACAGCCTCAACGAGGAAAACCGGATCTCGCTGTTTGTGCGCTATATCAATCTGGAAACGGGCGAAGAAAAGACCCGAATCATCAACAAAAATCAATAAGTATGCAAACGGAGCAGGCGGCCTTTTGGCCGGCCTGTTCGTTTGGCATCATGAAATAACGGAGGTCAGCATGAAAGTTCTGGTTGTGGGCGGCGGCGGAAGAGAGCACGCCATCATCAAAGCCTTGAAAAAAAGCCCCCAAATCGATACGCTGTATGCGCTGCCGGGCAACGGCGGTATCGCGGCGGACGCGGTGTGTGTAAACATCGGCGCGAAGGATATCGAGGGCATTACGGCGTTTGCCAAAGAAAACGCGATTGATTTTGCCGTGGTTGCGCCCGATGATCCGCTGGTGCTGGGCACAGTGGACGCCCTGCAGGCCGAAGGTATTCCGTGCTTCGGGCCGGAAAAAAAGGCGGCCATCATCGAAGGCAGCAAGGTCTTTTCTAAAAATCTGATGAAAAAATACGGCATTCCCACGGCCCGTTACGAGACGTTCGACAACATGGAGGACGCGCTGGCCTATCTCGAAACCGCACCGATCCCGACGGTTATCAAGGCCGACGGCCTTGCGCTGGGCAAGGGCGTTGTGATTGCCGAAACGCGCGAAGCCGCCTTTGATGCGGTGCGTTCCATGATGGCCGACCGTATTTTCGGCGAAAGCGGTACGCATATCGTTATCGAAGAATTCCTGACGGGCCCGGAAGTTTCCGTGCTTTCGTTTACCGATGGCAAAACGGTTGTGCCGATGGTTTCTTCCATGGACCACAAGCGCGCCCATGACCACGACGAAGGCCTGAATACAGGCGGTATGGGCACCATTGCCCCGAACCCGTATTACACCGAAGCCGTGGCCAAGGAATGCATGGAAAAGATTTTCCTGCCCACGATTCAGGCGATGAACGCCGAAGGCCGCACGTTTAAGGGATGCCTGTATTTCGGTCTGATGCTCACACCCGACGGTCCCAAGGTGATCGAATACAACTGCCGCTTCGGCGATCCGGAAACGCAGGTTGTGCTGCCGCTGCTTGAAACCGACCTGTTTACCATCATGCAGGCCGTGGCAAACGGTACGCTCGATCAGGTTGACGTGCGCTTCAAAAACGAAGCCGCCTGCTGTGTGGTAATGGCCAGCAACGGCTATCCGCAGAAATACGAAACGGGTTTTGAAATTACGGTGGATGACGGCTGCACCGCCGAAATTTATGTGGCCGGCGCGAAAAAAGACGAAGCCGGACGACTGCTGACGGCCGGCGGCCGCGTGCTGGGCGTTGTATGCACCGCGCCCGAACTGAAAGACGCGATCGATTCCGCTTATGCGCAGGTTGAAAAAGTCCATTTTGAAAACGCTTACTTCCGCCATGACATCGGCGCCCGCGCTTTGCAGGCAAAATAAGGAGGACACGATGGTCTATAGAGTTTATGTAGAGAAAAAAGAGGAGCTGGCCAATGAGGCCCACGCCCTGAAGAACGATCTGGTTTCCCTGCTGCAGATCAAAGGGCTGGAGCATCTGCGTCTGCTCAACCGCTATGATGTGGAAAATATCACGCCCGAACTGTTCGACTACAGCGTAAAGACGGTTTTCTCCGAGCCGCAGCTCGACGTAGTGACCGATACGCTCGAAGACGATGGCAGCGTGGTTTTTGCCGTGGAATATCTGCCCGGTCAGTTTGACCAGCGCGCCGATTCCGCCGCTCAGTGCATCCAGATCATTTCGCAGGGCGAACGTCCGCTGGTGCGCACGGCCCGCGTCTATCGCCTGTACGGCAAGCTGACGGCCGAAGAAGTGGAAGCCGTTAAAAAGTATGTTATCAACCCCGTGGAAAGCCGCGAAGCTTCGCTGGAGCCGGTTGAGACGCTGGCCATGCAGTACAGCATCCCCACCGAAGTCGCTACGCTCGACGGTTTCTGCAAACTGGATGATGCCGGTCTGGCCGCTTTTGTGGAGCAGTATGCGCTGGCCATGGACTTTGACGACATCAAATTCTGCCAGGATTACTTTATCTCCGAGCACCGCGATCCGACGATCACCGAAATCCGCATGATCGATACTTACTGGTCGGATCACTGCCGCCACACCACGTTCCTCACCACCATCGACAGCGCCGAATTTGAAGATCCGCTGCTGCAGGCCGCGTTCGACGACTATGTGGCCACCCGCAAGGCGCTGGGCCGCACGAAGCCGATGAACCTGATGGATGTAGGTACGCTGGCCGGAAAATATCTGAATAAAATGGGCAAGCTGCCGCGCCTCGATGAATCCGAGGAAATCAATGCCTGCACCGTAAAAATCAAGGTGAAGGTGGATGGTCAGGACGAAGACTGGCTGCTGCTCTTTAAAAACGAAACGCATAACCACCCGACGGAAATCGAACCGTTCGGCGGTGCGGCCACCTGTATCGGCGGCGCGATCCGCGATCCGCTTTCCGGTCGTTCCTATGTATACGCCGCCATGCGCGTGACCGGCGCGGCCGATCCGCTGCGCGCTGTAAAAGATACGATCCCCGGTAAGCTGCCGCAGCGCAAGATCGTAACCACGGCTGCCGCCGGCTACAGCTCCTACGGCAACCAAATCGGTCTGGCAACCGGCCAGGTCGATGAAATTTACCACGAAGGCTATGCCGCCAAGCGCATGGAGATCGGCGCGGTGATTGCCGCGGCTCCGGCTAAAAACGTGCGCCGTGAGCGTCCGGAACCCGGTGACATCGTGATCCTGCTGGGCGGCCGTACGGGCCGTGACGGCTGCGGCGGCGCAACCGGTTCCTCCAAATCTCATACCGTAAAATCGCTGGAAAGCTGCGGTGCAGAAGTTCAGAAGGGTAATGCCCCGGAAGAACGCAAGCTGCAGCGTCTGTTCCGTAACGAAGAAGCCAGCCTGCTGATTAAGCGCTGCAACGACTTCGGCGCGGGCGGTGTTTCCGTAGCCGTGGGCGAACTGGCCGACGGTTTGAAGATCGACCTCAACGCTGTGCCGAAGAAGTACGACGGTCTTGATGGCACCGAACTGGCCATCAGCGAATCCCAGGAACGTATGGCTGTGGTGGTTGCTCCCAAAGACGTGGAACGCTTTAAGGAAATCGCCGCAAGCGAAAACCTCGAAGCTACCGTGGTTGCCGTTGTGCAGGCCGAGCCGCGTCTGGTGATGAACTGGAACGGCAAAGATATCGTGAATATTTCCCGCGAATTCCTGAATTCCAACGGTGCTGAAAAGCATATCGATATTACGCCCGAAGCTCCGAAGCCGTTTGCCAAGGAAGTTTCCGGTTCCTTTGAAGAAGCCTATAAAGCGCTGGCCGGCGACCTGAACGTTTGCTCCAAGCGCGGCCTTTCCGAGCGTTTCGACTCCACTATCGGCGCAGGCACGGTTGTCATGCCGTTCGGCGGCAAGCATCAGCAGACCCCGATCCAGGCGATGATCCACAAGATCTCTGTGGAAAAGAAGCACACCGATACCTGCTCTTACATGGCCTGGGGTTACAACCCGTTTATCACCGAGAAGAGCCCGTACCACGGTGCTTATCTGGCCGTTGTGGAATCGATGGCCAAGCTGATCGCTTCCGGTGCTTCCTTCGAGGATGTTTACCTGACCTTCCAGGAATACTTTGAGCGTCCGCGCCGCGACGGCAAACGCTGGGGCAAACCGCTGGCCGCTCTGCTGGGTGCTTTTGAAGCACAGAAGAACTACGGCGTGGCTGCCATCGGCGGTAAGGACTCCATGAGCGGTTCCTTCGAAGATATCGACGTACCGCCTACGCTGGTTTCCTTTGCCGTAACCACCGGCGACGTCAGCGAAGTCATCACCAATGAATTCAAAGCTGCCGGTCATTCCGTTTACTGGCTCAAGCCCGAAATGGATGAAAACGGCTTGCCGAACACTGAATCTCAGATTGCGCTGTTCAATAAAGTGACCGCGCTGATGCGCGCCGGCAAGGTAAAGGCCGCTTACACGCCTACTTACGGCGGTGTGGCTGAAGCCATCATGAAGATGGGCTTCGGCAACGAGATCGGTTTTGCCTATGATACGAACCTTTCGATGGAAGACCTGTTCGGCTATGCCTACGGTTCCTTTGTTCTGGAAACCGAAGAGCCGATCGAAGGAGCCGTTCTGCTGGGTACCACCACGAACGACGGCGCCATCACCTTCGGCGAACACAGCGTAAAGACGGCCGATCTGCTGGCTGTTTATGAAAATAAACTTGAGCCGGTTTATTCCTGCAACATCGATCAGGGCGAAAAAGAAATCCCGGCATTCAGCTTTAAGGCGGAAAGCTATCCCGCGCCGAGCATCAGAACGGCTCGTCCGCGCGTGCTGATTCCGGTATTCCCGGGCACCAACTGTGAATATGATACAGCAAAGGTGCTGGCCGATGCCGGTGCCGATCCGGAAATCATCGTGGTGAAGAACCTCACCAGCGCCGGTATTGCCGAATCGGTTGACTATTTTGCCAAGCAGGCCCGTCAGGCACAGATGATCTTCATCCCCGGCGGTTTCTCCGGCGGCGACGAACCCGATGGTTCCGGTAAATTCATCACGGCGTTCTTCCGCAACGGCGCGGTGAAGGAACAGGTCAACGAGATGCTGAAAAACCGTGACGGTTTGATGTGCGGCATCTGCAACGGCTTCCAGGCTATCATTAAGCTGGGTCTGGTACCGTTCGGCGAAATCATCGATACCGATGCCGATTGCCCGACGCTGACGTTCAATACGATCAGCCGCCACCAGTCCCGTATCGTGCGTGTGCGCGTGGCTTCCAATAAGAGCCCGTGGCTGGCCGCTACCCAGGTGGGTGACGTATACAATGTGCCGATTTCCCACGGCGAAGGCCGTTTTCTGGCTTCGGACGAAACGATTCTCCGCCTGGCCGAAAACGGACAGATCGCCACGCAGTATGTGGATCTGGCCGGTATGCCCACGACGGACGTACGCTTCAACCCGAACAACTCCGCGTTTGCCATCGAAGGTATCACGTCTCCGGACGGCCGTGTCTTCGGCAAGATGGGTCATGCGGAACGTATCGGCAGTGGCCTGTACCGCAACGTACCCGGCAACTATGATATGAAACTCTTCGAATCCGCAGTTCGTTACTTTAAATAATTCCGCAGGTTTTTCGGGGGCAGGGCAGCGCCTTGCCTCCGGCCTGTATCATGAAAGGAAGCGATCAGATGAAAACCGATATCGAGATTGCCCAGTCTGTTGAGATGAAACCCATCAGCGAAATCGCTGCGGCGGCCGGTATTGACGAAGCATATGTCGAGCCGTATGGCCGCTATAAGGCGAAAATCGATACCGCGCTGCTGCGCAACACCGACCGTCCCGACGGCAAGCTGATTCTGGTAACGGCTATTACGCCTACGCCTGCGGGCGAGGGCAAAACCACGACCACGATCGGTTTGGCCGACGGTTTGAAGCGCATCGGAAAGCGCGTGGCGGTTGCTTTGCGCGAGCCTTCTTTGGGCCCGGTGTTCGGCGTAAAGGGCGGCGCTGCCGGCGGCGGCTGGGCACAGGTTGTTCCGATGGAAGACATCAACCTGCATTTTACCGGCGATTTCCACGCCATCGGCGCGGCCAACAACCTGCTGGCCGCCATGATCGACAACCATATTTATCAGGGCAACACGCTTCGCATCGATCCGCGCAAGATCACCTGGAAGCGCTGCGTCGATATGAACGACCGTCAGCTTCGCTTTGTGGTAGACGGTCTGGGCGGCAAAACGAACGGTATGCCGCGTGAAGACGGCTACGACATCACGGTGGCTTCCGAAATTATGGCTGTGCTGTGCCTTTCCGATTCCATCACCGACCTGAAAGAACGTCTGGCGCGAATCGTCATCGGCTACACTTACGATGACGAACCGGTTACGGCCGGTCAGCTGCATGCCGAGGGCGCTATGACGGCTTTGCTGAAAGACGCAATTAAGCCGAACCTGGTGCAGACGCTCGAAGGCGTTCCGGCGCTGGTACACGGCGGGCCGTTTGCGAATATCGCACACGGATGCAACTCCGTAACGGCCACGCGCATGGCGATGAAGCTGGGCGATTATGCCGTAACGGAAGCAGGTTTCGGCGCAGACCTGGGTGCTGAAAAGTTCCTGGATATCAAGTGCCGCTATGCGGGCTTCCATCCCAGCGCGGTTGTGATTGTAGCGACCGTTCGTGCGCTCAAAATGCACGGCGGCGTAGCGAAAACAGATCTGGGCGCTGAAAATCTGGAAGCGCTGGAACAGGGTATCCCGAACCTGCTGCGCCATGTTTCTAACATTAAAGACGTTTTCGGTCTGCCGTCCGTTGTGGCAATCAATCGCTTCCCCACAGATACCGATGCTGAAATTGCCTTGATTATCGAAAAGTGCAAGGCGCTGGGCGTCAATGTGGTGCTTTCCAACGTTTGGGCCGAAGGCGGCGCAGGCGGCGTAGAGCTGGCCGAAGAAGTAGTGCGTCTGTGCGAACAGGAAAACCATTTCGCTTACTGCTACGATCTGGAACAGCCGATCACCGAAAAGATCGAAGCGATCGTGAAGAAAGTTTACCGCGGCGCAGGCGTAACCTGGGGCGTGGGTGTAAAAAAACAGATTTCCCGCCTGACGGAACTGGGTTTTGGTTCCCTGCCGGTTTGCATGGCCAAAACGCAGTATAGCTTCAGCGATAACGCCAAAAAGGTTGGCGCGCCCGAAGGCTTTAAGGTAACGGTGCGCAACGTAAAGATTTCCGCCGGTGCCGGATTTATCGTGGCTCTGACGGGCGACATCATGACGATGCCCGGCTTGCCGAAAGTTCCGGCCGCCGAAAAGATCGATGTAGACGAAAACGGCGTGATCAGCGGCCTGTTTTAACCTGTTAAAAGATTAACTTCGGAAGAACAGCAATCACACTTGCTGTTCTTCTTTTTTTATGCTATAATATGAGTAGCACCCGCTTGCTTTTTGTGCAATATGCCGCAGAAAGGTGAACGGTGTGCCGGGAGGAATCGAACAGCACGGCAAGGCGGAACCGTTGCCTGCCGTTATCATAAAACGGGGACATAAGGAGGATTTGTCATGTTTGAAAATTTGCCGAAAAAAGAGTTCAGTGTTTTGGGTATGGGCGAAGTTATGCTGCGCCTTTCGCCTACGGGAAAAGAACGTATTTCCCAGAGCGAAACGTTTGATAAAATGGCCGGCGGTTCCGAAATGAACGTTGTAGCCGGTATTTCTCAGCTGGGTCTGCGTACCGGTATTATTACGAAACTGCCCGATAACGAAATCGGCCGCTTTATCAAAAACAAGATTCGCTACACCGGCATCAGCGATGACTGCATCGTCTACGATCAGTCTCCGAATAAGCGCTTGGGCGTTTATTATTACGAAAGCGGCGCGTATCCGCGCGTTTCGGTGGTTGTGTACGACCGCGCCAATTCTTCGTTCACTACATTTGATGCCAGCGAACTCAAACCGAAGGTTTATGGCAGCACGAATGTTTTCCATGTGAGCGGTATCACGCTGGCGCTGGGCGCTTCTCTGCGAAAGAATGTTTCCCAGATGATCGATCGCTTCAAAGCTGAGGGTGCGCTGATTTCGTTTGACGTAAACTATCGCGCCTCCCTTTGGGATGAGCAGACCGCCAAGCACGAAATCCTTTCGCTGCTGCCTAAGATCGATATTCTGTTTGTTTCCGAAGAAACGCTGCGCCGTATGTTTGGCCAGACCGGCGAACTGACCGAAATCCATCGCCGTTTCAGCGACGAATTCCCGAATCTCAAGATGATTATCAGCACCAAGCGTACGGCAACCACGCCGACCCGCCACACGTTTACTTCTTTGGCTTACGACTGCGTGGAAAAGCGTCATTATTTTGAAGAGCCGTATCGCGATATCGAAGTTGTTGACCGTATCGGCAGCGGCGACGCTTATGTGGCTGGCGCGCTGTATGGCATTCTCAATTATCATACGATCGAACAGGCCGTTAAGTTTGGCAATGCCATGGCCGCCGTAAAGAACACGATCAGCGGCGATATGACGGTTTGCGATCACCAGGATATCGTGCGTGTCATTCGTGCCCATGACGGCAGTGGAGACAAGAGCGAAATGGTTCGCTAAAATGAAGTACATGTATGCAGTGGCGGTCCGGCTTGTGCCGTGGCCGTCGCTGTTCCCAAAAAGAGAAGGTTGAAGATCATGAAACTTTACACAGCTCGCCATGGAGAGGCGACACTCAATGCACAGGGATTGGTTTGCGGTTCCACCGATGCGCCGCTCACACAAAAGGGCAGGGAACAGGCTTTGGCACTTGCCAAGGCTGCTGCCCGGTTCCCGATCGGCCGTATCCTGGCTTCTCCGCTGGGACGAGCCCAGGAAACCGCGCTGGCCGTATCGAAAGCCTGCGGCGTTCCGATTGAAACGGATGACCGGCTGGCCGAAATCGATTACGGCATTTACGAGGGAACGCCCCGCAGCGGAGAAGGCTATCAGAAAAGCAAACGTGAGCCGTTTGTGCGCTTTCCGGGCGGGGAATCGGCCGTTCATGCGGCGGCGCGCGTGTATGCGCTGCTGGATGAGCTGAAAGCTTCCGACGATGAACGCGATACCTTGCTGGTCTGCCACGGCGGAATCTGCCGTCTGGTCGATAGCTATTTCTACGATCTTACGCTCGAAGGCTACTGTGCCTGGTATGCCGGCAATGCCGAACTGAGAATGTACACCCTGTAAGGAGAACGTTATGCCCCAAGATTTGACCCCCGCGCAGAAAGCACGGCGCAGCCTTTCCAAAACCTATCGCCGCGATATTTGGAATCCGTTTGTCGGCGCGATCAAAACGTATGAACTGCTCGCTCCCGGCGACCGTGTGGCCGTTTGTATTTCGGGCGGAAAGGATTCCATGCTGCTGGCTGTGCTGATGCAGATGCTGCAGCGTTACAGCGATTTTCCGTTTGAAGTGGTGAATCTGGCGATGGATCCGGGATACAATCCCGAAAACCGCAAAAAAATTGAAGAAAACGCCGCGCTGCTCGATCTTCTGCTTACGTTTTTCTCTACAGATATTTTCCGTGTGGCGGATCGTCACGGTGGGGAATCTCCCTGTTATCTGTGCGCCCGTATGCGCCGCGGCCACCTGTATGCCAAGGCCAAGGAATTGGGCTGCAATAAAATTGCGCTGGGGCATCACCGCACGGATGTTTTGGAAACCACGCTGCTTTCCATGTTTTACGGCGGGCAGATGCAGAGCATGCCGCCGCGGCTTGTCAGCACAAATTTCCCCGGAATGGAACTCATCCGTCCGCTTTATTGTATTGATGAAAGCGATATTCTGCGCTGGTGTACCTATAACGACTTGTCGTTTATCCGCTGTGCCTGCCGGTTTACCGAAGCGGCGGAGGCCGCAGGTGAAGAGCACCGCAGTAAGCGGCAGGAAATGAAAGAGCTTTTGCAAACCCTTAAAAAGACAAATCCCAATCTCGAAAACAGCCTGTTCAACAGTATTCATCATGTCCATCTGGATACCTTTGTCGGGTATCGCTCGGCGGGCGTGGAACACCCGTTTCTGGAGCGGTTTGAAAACGGCAGCCGATGAATGCTTCACCCCGTCGCTGGTTCCGGCGGCTTTATAAAAGGAGGAATCCAATGCACTATCCTACAATCCACAAAGAGTATCCCACGGCGCTTTCCGACTGGGGTCCGTATTCCAAACATTTGGCCGGCATTTCGCATATTGAAAACGAAGAAACCGGCGAAATGCTGGAATTTTCTGTTTTCCCGGCGCAGTATCGCGGCGCGATGCAGGTGCCGGTAGAGGTCTATCCGTGCAACCAGTATCCCTGGCATGCAAACGAAGATCTGCGTTTTTATACCTACCGCTTTGAAGTGGAATGGAAAGATCGTGTTTACTGCGATGTTTCCTATTGGATTCAGAATGAGCAGACCGTCTTGGTGCGGGCCCGCTGTGTCAACAACACGGAAATGTCCCAGAACCTTTGCCTGCATTATCTGGCCAATAGCTACCGTCCGCCGTTTGTTTCGGTTGATGGTACTGCTGAGCTCGTTGATCCGCTGGCCTATCAGACGCTGGAGATTCGGGGAAACGAACGTGCGCCCGGTTTGAATCCCGACGGCAAGCTGCGCGGGGAAGTGCTGGGCGGCAATTTTGTGAACGGCCATGCATTGGGCGAGCTTTTCGGCCAGACGGAAGGGGACTGCGTAACCTATACCGTAAATACTTCCGGTAAAGATACCTTGTATCTGCGCGCAAGTGGACATGCCGTTTTGCAGGCGTCGGGCGTATGCAGCGCTTCGATTGAACTGAACAACGATGCTATGACGTTGCTTGCTTTCCCGCTGGAAAAAACCAGCGGCGAGCTGACGCTGACCTGTACACAGCCCGGTGGTGCTACGATCGATTACATCGGTTTGGGCAAGGCCGGCGAAGAACCGACGTTCTCTTCGGAAAATCCCAATATTCGCCCGACGATTGAAGAAGGCGATCGCCGTGCCGCGCTGACTTATGCGCAGATGAAAAATACCTACGGCATCGGCTGGCAGGGGGAACTTTCCCAGGTACGCGAATTTTTGACGCACGACCTGGCGACTGTGATGCCGTTTAATATCCAGAACCATGTGGATAAAGTGATTGGCCGGGATAAAGATCAGCAGTATACGGATGTATTTGTGCGTCCGATTCCGCTTGCACCCGGCGAGGAGAAAGTTTTCTACGCTGTTTTAACTTGCGGCAGTGCCGAAAAAGTAGACGAAACGCTGAACCGCTTTGCGGCTGGCGGCATGGAAAACGGCTTCCCGGAAGTTCCTGCTCCGGAAGGAACCTATGGCCTGAGCCAGCAGCTGATGCGCGCCACCATGCTGACCAATGTGGTGTTCCCGGTTCGTTTGCAGGGACGCTATGTTCGCCATTTTACGCCCGGTAAGTGGTGGGATTCTCTCTATACGTGGGACAGCGGTTTTATCGCGCTGGGCTTTTCCGATTTTGCGCCGCAATGGGCGGAAGAAAGCCTTAACCTGTATCTCACAGAACCCGGCAACCCGCACTGCGCGTTTATTCATCACGGCAGTATGGTTCCGGTGCAGGCTTATGTGTATAAGAAGATTTTCGATGCCACGGGCGATCGTGACTTCCTGCGTGAGCATTACGATGAAATGCGCCAGTACTATGATTTCTATGTGGGACGCAATCCGCTTTCCAAAACCAATCAGCTGGAAACCGGCCTGCTGAGTACCTTCCGGTATTTCTATAACTCCGGCGGGTGGGACGATTATCCGCCGCAGCACGCGATTTTCAAAACGATTATGGAAAGCTTCCGCAGCGGCGACCGCGCTAAAATCGGCAAAGCAGTTGCGGCTATGATGAAAACCGATCGTTACGCTACGGCGTCCAATACATCGCATGCGATTAACTTCGCCCGTATTCTGGCGCATGCGGCGCACGAGCTGGGCCTGCCCGATGAGGATTATAAGCAGGATATTCAGGCGTTTACCGATGCGCTGCAAACGTTCTCTTACGATGCCGAAAGTGGTTATTTTAGCTATGTGATGCACGACGACGCAGGCAAACCCACCGGCTTGATGCGCTGTGAAACCGGTGAAAACTACAATATGGGTCTCGACGGCGCTTATCCGTTGATGGCCGGTGTTTGCACGCAGGAACAGCAGGAAGAACTGGCTTCCCGCATTATGGACCCCGCCCGTATGTGGACGGATATCGGTATTTCGGTTGTCGATCAGTCCGCGCCGTATTATCGCCGCGACGGTTATTGGAACGGCTCTGTCTGGATGCCGCATCAGTGGTTTGCTTTCTGGGGTATGCTGGAATACGGTTACGACGAATATGCCGCCCGTATTGCTGAAACCGCCCTGCGCGTCTGGAAAAATGAGGCGGATTATTCCTATCGCTGCTACGAGCACTTCATGGTAGAATCTCAGCGCGGCGCCGGTTGGCACTGCTTCGGCGGTCTTTCTTCGCCGGTTGTCATGTGGTATGCAAGCCTTTATACGCCCGGACACGTCACCCTGCCGGTGCAGCTGCGCCTGACGAGCAAGACGGAATCCGAATCGGCCGATACGCTTTGTGTTGCGCCTTGCTTCGAAGCAGAAGGAAACTGCTCGCTGATGTTTGTGCCGCGCAAGGAAACCGTCCGCGTTTGCGTAAACGGGGAAGAGGTTTCGCCGCGACGCGTGGGAGATGCCTGGATGATTCAAGTGCCCCGCGGAAAGGAAAGCACGATTACGGTAGCCTATTAAGCGCCGCCGGTTTATCATGGAGGAGTTGACATGACGGAAGAACAGCGTCTTCGGAATCTGCGCCGTCCCAAGGGAAAGATCGATCTGGTGCTCGATACCGATGCATTTAACGAAATAGACGACCAGTTTGCCATTGCCTATATGATGCTTTTTGCGGAAAAGTTTTCGCCGAAATCGATTTTGGCCGCGCCGTTTTTTAACGCACGTTCCACAGGCCCGGCCGACGGAATGGAAAAAAGTTATGACGAAATCCTCAATCTGCTCAAGCTGATGGGCAGAGAGGATTTTATCCCGCAGGTTTATCGCGGCTCGAAGGAGTATCTGCCGGACGAACAAACGCCGGTAGATTCTCCTGCCGCCCGCCGGCTGGTGGAACTGGCGCGGGAATATTCGCCCGAACGTCCGCTGTATGTGGCGGCGATCGGAGCCATCACCAACGTGGCTTCAGCTATCCTGATGGATCCCTCGATTGCCGAGCGAATCGTTGTGGTCTGGCTGGGCGGACACGCCCGCCATTGGCCAGATAACAAGGAATTTAATCTGCATCAGGATATTGCGGCCGCGCGGGTGATTTTCGGCTGCGGGGTTCCGCTTGTACAGCTGCCTTGCATGGGCGTGGTCAGCGAATTGCGCACAACCAAGCCGGAACTCGCCTTCTGGCTGAAAGGGAAAAGCGCTTTGTGCGATTATCTGTATGAGCATACCTGTGAGGAAGCCGACGGTTATGCCGCGAGCAAACCGTGGAGCCGGGTGATCTGGGATATCTCGGTTATGGCCTGGCTGGCCGATGAGGAAGAGAAGATGGTAAAAGATTGCCGCTTGCCCGCGGCTATCCCCGAATACGACGGACATTTTGCGTTTGACATGACCCGTCACAGCATGGGCTATGTCTGGCATGTCGATCGGGATGCGGTTTTTGAGCAATTGTTCGGTTTGCTCAACAAGTGAAGGTTTGTCACGGTTGATCTTTCTCTGATAAATTGACAAATAAAATTTATAAGTGTATCATAAAAGCGGTAAATGTTCTTTTTTGATGTGCTTGTAAATTTTTAGCAAATCAAAAATGGAGGAACTTTATCATGTCTGATTATTTGGGATCCGAAATCAAAAAGCTGGGCTTTGGCCTGATGCGTCTGCCCACGATTGGCGATGAAATCGACTTGGAGCAAACCAAGCAAATGGTCGATACATTTATGTCCAAGGGATTTACGTATTTTGATACGGCCTATGTCTACTCCGGCGGAAAATCGGAGGCGGCCGCCAAAGCTGCGCTGGTCGATCGCTATCCGCGCGAAAGCTTCCAGCTGGCTACCAAGCTGCCTTTGTGGAGCGTAGAAGATCCTGCCGAAATGCAGAAGATGTTTGACACGTCCTTGGAGCGCACCGGCGCCGGATACTTCGATTTCTATCTGCTGCATTCCCTCAGCCGCACGGTTGTGGATCGCCTGGATAAGCTGGGCACCTGGGATTTCATCCAGAAGCTGAAAAAGGAAGGCAAAATCAAGCATGCCGGTTTTTCGTTCCACGATACGGCCGAAATGCTCGATGAATTGCTGACCGCTCATCCGGAAGTGGAGTTCGTTCAGCTGCAGATCAACTATGCCGACTGGGAAAGCGAAAATGTGCAGTCGCGTAAATGTTATGAAGTTGCGCGCAAGCACGGCAAACCGGTTATCATTATGGAGCCGGTTAAGGGCGGTTCTCTGGCAACCATGACCCCGCAGGTTCAGGAAATTTTCAAGAAGGCTAATCCCGATGCTTCCGTTGCTTCCTGGGCAGTTCGCTTTGCAGCTTCCCATGAGGGCATTATCACAGTGCTTTCCGGTATGTCCAATATGGAACAGCTCAACGATAACGTCAGCTTTATGGAAAACTTCAAGCCGCTGGATGAAGCGGAGCAGAAGGTTATCGATCAGGTTGTGGAGATTCTTAATAACACGCCTACGATTCCCTGTACGGAATGCCGCTATTGCGTAGACGGTTGCCCGATGAAAATCAATATCCCCAAGATTTTCCGCGACTGCATGAACTATGTCAGTGTATACGGAAACGAAGAGCAGGGCCGTAAGCGCTATGAAAAGCATACGCAGGATGGCGGTAAGGCTTCTGAATGTCTGCATTGCGGAAACTGCGAAATGCATTGCCCGCAGCACATTGAAATTATGAGTATGCTTGAGAAAGCCGCAGAAAAGTTTGAATAACATCTCTGGCAGTCTATAAGTTACGTTAGGAGAGATGCCTATGAAACAGCGATTTTTTGTTGTGTCCATAGGCATCTTTTTCTTATTTTGCGCATTATGTAGTTTGTTTTTTGTTTCGGTTCGAGCGTCGGTTATTCCCGTTTGCAGCGGGTACGGAAATGAAACGGTTTATTCGTTTTTGGAAACAAATGCCGGCGTTAGTGGTGTGATTTCAAGCCACTCGTCCACCTATCTTGTGGGTGCTTCTGCGGATGGAAGCCATTTCTGTACGGAGATTTATCCCGGCGGTTCCGCGATGCCTTGCTCGGCGGCTTGCGGCTATAGCGGTACGTTTGCCATGCTTTTCAATGACGGGAGTCAGTCTTGGGTTGTGCTGGCGGATTCCTGGGGTAATACGATAGAATCTTATACGCTGAGTCTGCCTGCCGGTTCTGTTCTCGCTATGGCGGTGGATGGCTCTAACCGAGTATGGATTTCCAGCGGACATACGCTAACTGTTTTCGGAAGCGGTGGAAAGCAGCTGGCAATTTATGATTTGCCGTCGCCTGCTCGTTCTCTTTGTGTTGCCGAAGGCGTATTGTTTGCTTTTTGTCCCGAAAGCGGTGTTTTGGCTGCCGATACTTCTTCTGTACCGGACGGCCTATATGGTATGGGATATTCGGGTACACTTCCCATGGTCTCTTTAGGAAACGGCTATTTTCAGGATGCAAGCGGAAACTTCTGTTACTATGGTTCGGGAGAAATCAGCTATGCAGGTGCTTCCGGTTTGCCGCCTCGTTATACTTATTTGTCTTCGGCAGCCGTCAGCGGAGAGTATGCCGTTTTTGGAGAGGGAACCAACACGATTACGGTCTGTGATCTTTGGAGCGGAGAAACACAGGGACATTGTACCGTTCCGGGAACAATTTTAGCCATGGCTGGGGATGCCGTGTTGCTCAGAACAGACGAAAATGAAATAGGCGTTGCTTTTCTGGATTATGATTCGGAAACGGAACCTGAACCGCCTGCTTCGTCAGAAGAAGAATCATCCGTACCGGAAGAAAATGATTTTCCCGAGGGCGTGTACCGGCGGGGAGATTATCTTGAAGTGCGTGTGGGCATCACGGTGTCTCAGCTGAAAAAGAGTGAGTCGGTTACAAAAGTTTGGGATGCTTCAGGCGAAGAGGCGTCCGGCGCTTGCCGCACAGGAATGAGCGCGAAGCTTAATAGTGGCGAAACGCTTCCGATCGTCGTTCCCGGAGATGCAAACGGCAGCGGTACGGTTAACTCCGCCGATATCCGGGCACTACAGCAGGCGATTCTGGGCGAAGCCGAACTGAGTGGCGTTTATGAAATCGCCGCAGATGTTGACCGGAACGGGCGTGTGGATACACATGATCTGTTGCTTGTGATCCGCATGTTCCGGGAAGAAGGATAAACAAAAAAGCCTCCGCAGAATTTCTGCGGAGGCCTAAATTATTCCTTTGCGTTTACGGACGCCAAGCTTTTATTCAGCCAGCTTATAGATAGCCAGCAAATCGGCCTTGGTCAGTTCGCGGAAGCCCGGAACTTTTTTCGTGTCGTTGGCTGTGGTAAGATTGGCAATCTGTTCATAGGCGTCAGCCGGAACGCCCAGTTCACCCAGCGTGACGGGCATGCCGAGCGAGCGGAAATAGTCCTTGAAAGCCTGAATACCGGCCAGCGCCGTGGCTTCTTCGTCTTCGCCTACCGGAATATCCATGACCTTTTCGGCCAGGCGGGCAAATTTCTTCACATTGTCTTTGTAAACATAGGCCGCCCAGGCCGGGAACAAGACGGACAAACCGGCGCCGTGTGCAATGTTGTCGAATACGCCGCTGAAATCATGCTCCAGCTTGTGGACGGTGAATCCAAATGTTTTGCCGCAACCTGTAAGGCCATTATGCGAGAGGCTGGAAGCCCACATCAGCGTGGAACGAGCTTCATAATCTTCCGGATTTTTCAGAGCTACAGGACCGGCTTCTTTTACGCTTACCAGCAGCGCTTCCGCGATGCGGTCGGTGAGGATGGCGTCCTCATCCGGGGTGAGGTATCGTTCCAGCGTGTGCATCATAATATCTACAATGCCGCATCCGGTCTGGAACGGCGAAACCGTGAAGGTATTTTCCGGGTTCATAAAAGCGACCACCGGGCGTACCATTTCGGTGTTGAGGCCGCGTTTCATGTGAATTTCTTCATTGGTGATAACATGCGAATTGCTCATTTCGCTGCCGGCGGCCGAAATCGTCAGAACAGCACCCACCGGGAACGTTTTCTCCGGCATTTTGCCGCCGGTGATGATTTCCCACGGGTCTTTGTCGTTGGCCAGTCCCATGGCGATAGCTTTGGCGCTGTCGATGACACTGCCTCCGCCCACAGCCAGAATGAAATCGATCTGCTCTTTGCGGCAGATCTTGAGGCATTCACGAACAAAGCTGATCTTCGGGTTCGGCGCTACGCCGCCCAGTTCAATCCAATCAAGCCCCGCCTCGCGCAGGCTTTCGGTTACCTTGTCATACAGACCGGTGCGCTTGATGCTTCCGCCGCCGTAGTGCAGCATGATCTTTTTGTATCCGCGCGCTTTCAGCTGCGGACCGATTTCTTTTTCCACGCCGCGGCCGAAGAAAACTTGCGTAGGGGTATTGTACATAAAATTCTGCATCGTCTATTCCTCCCATAAAGCAGGCTGCATGTACTTTTTTTCATTGTAGCAGTTACTATAAAGCTTGTCAATCTTACGCCGAGCAAAAGGGGGTGAAAACAAGAAAGGCTTTTTGATAAATGGGATAATTCTATATATACCGGCAAGAATATTTTATTTACCCGCGCTCAAAAATGAGTATATAATGAATACCGTAAGAAAGGAGTACAGTTATGTACGAATCTTTAAAAACACAGGTTTTGCTTGATCTTTCTCACACACGTGCAGCTTCGCTTCTAAAGGAAACCACCTATCCCTGGGAAGCACTGAAAGGCATCGGCGATTTCATCAAACAGCTGGGGCCCACGCTGCCGCAGGACGAATTTGAATATAAGGGCGATCAGATTTGGATTGCCAAAGATGCGAAAATTTATCCCAATAACTACATTGCCGGCCCGTGCATCATCGGGCACCGCACCGAAGTGCGTCCCGGGGCGTTTATCCGCGGAAATGCGCTGGTGGGCGACGATTGTGTAGTAGGTAATTCCACGGAGCTGAAAAACGTCATTTTGTTTGACCACGTGCAGGTTCCGCACTACAACTATGTAGGCGATTCCGTGCTGGGTTATTATTCCCATATGGGCGCCGGCGCCATTACCTCGAATGTAAAGCAGGATAAAACGCTTGTTACCGTGCGCACCGAAGAAGGCCGCGTAGAAAGCGGGCTGAAAAAATTCGGCGCCGTGTTGGGCGACCATGTAGAAGTCGGCTGCAACAGCGTATTGACGCCGGGCAGCGTGATTGGGCGCGAAAGCCGCGTGTACCCGCTTTCGATGGTGCGCGGTTTTGTACCCGCAGGGCATATCTATAAAAAAGCAGGGGAAATCGTGGAAATTCACGATTGATCCGATTGCTGTAAGCATCAATCCAAACGTGAACAGGAGTGATGAACGGATGATCGATATCAATTTTGCCGTCAACCGTTTGCTGCATTATGGATTGCAGCAGGGGTTGATTGAACCCGAAGACACCGTATATACGGCGAACCGTTTGCTTTATTTGCTGGGATTATCGGAATTTACCCCTGTTCCCGTAGAAGAGACGCTGGAAAGTCCGGCGCCTGTGTTGGAAGAAATGCTCGATTGGGCCGCCGAAAACGGCAAGCTCGAGCACAATACCGTTGTGTATCGCGATTTGTTCGATACCGAAATCATGAACTGCCTGATGATGCGGCCTTCCGAAGTGATCCGTCGCTTTAACAGCCTGTATATGCAGGACAGCCGTTTGGCCACCGATTTTTATTATCGTCTCAGCCTCGCTTCGAATTATATCCGTACCGACCGTGTGGCGCGTGACGTGAAGTGGGAAACGCCCACCGAATACGGTGATCTGGTGATTACCATCAACCTTTCCAAGCCGGAAAAAGACCCGAAGGCAATTGCCGCCGCCAAAACGATGAAGCAGACCGGGTATCCGAAATGCGCCCTGTGCCGCGAAAACGAAGGCTTTGCGGGCAGTGTGAGCCAGGCGGCCCGTGCCAATCACCGCATGATCCCGCTTACACTCGACGGGGAAAACTGGTTCTTCCAGTATTCGCCGTATGTGTATTACAATGAACATTGCATCGTGCTCAATCAGGCGCACACGCCGATGCAGGTTTCGGAAAAGACTTTCCGCCGCTTGCTCGATTTTGTTAAGAAATTCCCGCATTATTTCCTGGGATCGAATGCAGACCTGCCGATTGTCGGCGGTTCTATCTTGACGCACGATCATTTCCAGGGCGGCCATTTTGAATTCCCCATGGCCAAAGCGCCCATTATCCGTCCGGTGAAATTTGCCGGTTTCGAGGATGTAGAAGCCGGCTTGGTTAAGTGGCCGATGTCGGTGATCCGTCTGCGCTCGCCTAATGCAAAGCGTCTTTGCGCGCTGGCTACCCGCATTTTGAATCAGTGGCGTGGGTATTCCGATCCGGCCGCCGGTATTTTTGCCGAGACAAACGGCACGTCGCACAATACAATCACGCCGATTGCGCGTATGCGTTCCGATGGATTTGAGCTGGATCTGGTCCTGCGCAACAACCGCACCAGCGAAGAACATCCGCTGGGTATTTTCCATCCGCATGCTGAGTGGCATCACATCAAAAAGGAAAATATCGGCCTGATCGAAGTGATGGGGCTCGCCGTGTTGCCCGCCCGCCTGAAAAAGGAACTGGCTTTTGTCGAGGAAGCGCTCCGCTGTCCCGAAAAGGAAGCCGAAAGCATGGCGCAGCCGGGCATGGAAGCGCATCGCCCGTGGCTGGAAGAGCTGAAAGCTATGCAGATTCCGGACGATCAAATCGAAGCGACTGTGCGCGAAGAAGTCGGCAAAATCTTTTTGCATGTGCTCGAAGACGCCGGTGTGTATAAAGCCGATGCGGCGGGCCGCATGGCGTTCCTACGCTTTGTAGATGCCGTAAATGCTTAATCTAAATGATAAAAGCACCGTTCATTTGAACGGTGCTTTTTTGGAAATAGTTATTTTGTTTGCAAATTCAATATTTACATAAGGGAACCCCCGGCGAGGGTTCCCTACGTTCAAACCGTCCACTGGACGGTTTGAACTACCCTCCTGCGCTTAATGACGCCAAAGAATTCCGCTTTCTGCGGAAAGCGGCCAAAGGCGCTGCCTTTGGAAACCGCAAACCTTTGAAAAGGTTTGATCGAAACTTTTACGTTTAAGCAGATTTCTTTACGCATCAGATTTATCGACAGGCTAAGCACCGTTCATTTGAACGGTGCTTTTTACTATTTCTATTTAGGGATTATTCAATTACAATTTCGTAGCCGCGCCGGAACGTTTCGTGGGAAGCCAGCGTCTGCACACCGTATTTTTCCGGAAGCTCGCCGGAAAAACCGGAATTATCACAGCGGCCTGTCCAGGGCTCCAGACAGATAAACGGAGCGGTGTTGTTCGGCTTAGACCATACGCCCAGCGAGGGGAAATCGGGGCAATGCAGGGTGATGTAAGGCGTTTTATCCGGGTAGAGAATTCCAACAGTCTTGACCTGATTGTCGTCGAATACGAGTGCGTCGTTGTCGAAAGTGTGTTCCGTAACGCCTACAACGCCGTCCGGCGTTTCGAGTGTAAAGGCACGGTCGTTCCAGATGGTGCCCGTTGCAACGTCCACCGATTTGCAGGTCAGTTTTTCATGCCCGGGGAAGGAGAGGAAGTAGTCCGTCTGTTTGGTTCCCGGCAAAACGGGGCACAAGAAGCCCGGATGGCCGCCGATGGAAAAATACAGAGGCTCATCGCTCGGATTTTCCACTTTCCATTCCACGAACAGGCTATTTTTCTCTAAGCGATGGGTAACGGTCAGCACAAAATCAAACGGATATACAGCGCGGGTTTCTTGGGTGGAGCAGAGCTGGTGCGTTACACGGTCTGCCTGCTCGTCTGTGCAGACGAATTCCAGATCACGGGCAAAGCCGTGCTGTCCCATCGGATATTCCTTTCCTTTATAGCGATAAACATTGCCGTACACACGTCCCACAAAAGGGAAGAGAATAGGCGCGTGGCGATCCCAAAAAGCCGGATCGGCTGTCCAGAGCACATCCCGTCCGTTCGTTTTATCGAATACGGCGGAGAGTTCCGCACCATGGTCGCTTACTTGTACACGAAGCCAGTCATTTTCAATTGTTCTCATTTTAAAATCCTCCCGATTTTTATCAGTTTGTTTCAGCCGAACGTTCGGCGCATTCCGTTACATGTTTGAGCAAAACAGCCGTGGTGATCGAGCCTACGCCGCGCGGCACAGGCGTAATAGCTTCGGCGATGGCAGAAACGCTTTCATAATCGACGTCGCCGCACAGGTTGCCCGCTTCGTCCACATTGATGCCCACGTCAACGACAATCTGACCTTCCCGCACATACGATGCGTCAATCATTTTGGCTTTTCCCACACAAGCTACCAGGATATCCGCCCGACGGCATTCGGCGGGCAGGTCGGCTGTGCGTGTATGGCATACCGTGACCGTGGCATTTTTGGCCAGCATCATCAGCATCAGCGGCTTGCCGACAACCAGACTGCGTCCGACAATGGTGACGCGCTTGCCGGTGAGATCGATCCCGTAATGATCCAGCAACTCCATCACAGCGGCCGGCGTGCAGGGCGGGCAGGCCTTTCCGCTTCCGGTCAGCAGAGCCGCATAACCTCCGTCTGTGAAGCAGTCTACATCTTTGGCAGGGTCAATAAACGACTTGGCGCGCGTCTCCGAAAGTTGAGCTGGCAGCGGGCGGAACAGCAGAATGCCGTCAACAGCCGGATCGCGACTGAGCATGGTCAACGTGTTTTCCAGGTCTGCCTGGCTGCAGTCCGCCGGTAATGTATGCACCTGAACATCAGCGCCGGCGCCGGCAAAACGTTTTTGCGCGCCTCTTTCATAGGAGAGATCGTCCGCACGTTCGCCCACGCGTACAATGGCCAGCGTAGGCGTTATGCCGTTTTCCGCCAGTTTTTCAATTCGTGTTTTCAGCTGCTGTGTCAAGTCATCCGCCACCGGTTTTCCTCTCAATTCACGCATGGATGTTCCTCCTCAAGATTGTTTGTACGGTTTGGTAAACGGTTTCGCTGCGCCGGCAGACCGTTTGAACGCCGGTTTCTGTTTCATGGTTCAGTTTTTCCGCATAATCGCGGTCGGTCATCATTTTTGTGTTGATATATACATTCAAAGCGGCGCTTTCGGCGGCACACCGGCAGCACGAAGCCGCTACGCCTACGTCGCTGACAACCAGGCGGGAACCTTTTTCGGTCAGCTCTTCCAAAAGGGCGAGCAAGTTTTGTGCTTCCTGAATCACGGCAAAGGGAGTTTCACAGGCTGTGCGCAGCGCGGCTTCCATGATTTGCGGGCGTTCGGGGTCTGTTTTGGGAATGCCGTACGCCTTTGAAAGCGGGCGAAAGGCTTGGGCATCCGCTTCGATCAGATCCAGAAACCGCTTGTAGGAAAC
>CALWVE010000040.1 GCA_944384905.1 uncultured Clostridia bacterium | reverse complement strand
TTTTGCAGATGTACGAATTCCAGTTGGATACCAGCCGGACGTATCTGTTGATGCTGCAACCGCAAAGTTCAGAAGTATACAATGTAATTGGCTTTGGCGAACAGGCCGCGTTTTGGATTGAAGACGGCGAGCTTTGCGGAAACGAACCCGACCTGGTGCAGGAGATTCTGAACGATACGACGGCCCAAACTTATGCCGCAAACGGGAGCACGCCCGATGTCAATACCATGGATGGACTGGCCGATTATTTCGCGGCACGCGTAGAAGCGCTTAATTGATTGCAGAATGATGATTGCGATTTACAGCGATGACTCGATGTAAAAATATGATTATCAATTGTGAGGTGGATGAACCATGAAAAAAACAGTTGCCATTTTTTTGATGATCTGCCTTGTTTTCTCACTTTCTGGCTGTACATCTGGCGGTTCGTCTTCGTCTATCGCTTCTTCCCGCTCGTCTTCTGGGGGCGAAACGGCGGTTGGCCAAACCTTTGGTTCTTTACAGTCGATTATGACAGATACGTCAATCTATAATTGGGAAGATGCTTTGATCGTAGTCGGCCGCATTGCGGAAGAGCCGTTCAGCGTCCGCCAGTTTGGCGATGTGCGTACGGTGGAAGTGGAACAATTGATTTACGGTGAGCCGCCAGAGGAAGTCAATCTTTTGCAGATGTACGAATTCCAGTTGGATACCAGCCGGACGTATCTGATGATCTTGATAACGGGCGATCCGGAAAAAGAAACATACAGTGTGGCCGGCTTTGGTGAACAGGCCGCGTTTTGGATTGAAGACGGCGAGCTTTGCGGAAACGAACCCGACCTGGTAGAAGAAATTCGGAATGATACCGCGGCAAAAACCTATGCCGCAAACGGGAGCACGCCCGATGTCAATACCATGGACGGACTGGCCGATTATTTCGCAGCACGTGTAGAAGCGCTTGGATAAAACAAACTACCGGCAACAAAAACCGGCTGCCCCAACGGGCAGCCGGTCCTTTTTATGCTTCTGTTTAGTTTTTCAGGCTCTGCAGCGGGGCGGGAATGCGGCCGCCGCGGGCGATAAATTCGGCAGGGGAATAGGTGTTCACCGGCATAACCGGGCCGCTGCCCAGCAGGCCGCCGAAATCGAGTTCGTCACCCACCTGTTTGCCAATAGCGGGAATGACACGCACAGCGGTGGTCTTGCTGTTGACCATGCCGATGGCGGCTTCATCCGCGATAATGGCAGAGATAATATCGGCCGTGGTGTCGCCGGGCAGGACAATCATATCCAAGCCCACCGAGCAGACAGCCGTCATGGCTTCAAGTTTGTTGAGCGTCAGCGCGCCGCTGCGGGCGGCTGCGATCATGCCGGCGTCTTCCGAAACCGGAATGAACGCGCCGGAAAGGCCGCCAACCTGAGAAGAGGCCATCACGCCGCCTTTTTTCACGGCGTCGTTGAGCAGAGCCAGCGCGGCTGTCGTACCGTGTGCGCCGCACTGTTCAAGACCCATGGCTTCCAGAATATAGGCTACGCTGTCGCCAACGGCCGGCGTGGGAGCCAGGGAAAGATCGACGATACCAAACGGCACGGACAGACGGCGGGAAGCTTCCTGCGCGACGAGCTGGCCGGTACGGGTGATTTTGAAAGCGGTGCGCTTAATCAGTTCGGCAATTTCGGTGATGCTGGCGCCGGGCTGCATCTTTTTGATGGCGGCACGCACCACACCGGGGCCGGAAACGCCTACGTTAATGACGCTGTCGGGTTCGCCGGGACCATGGAAAGCACCTGCCATGAAGGGGTTATCTTCCGGCGCATTGCAGAAAACAACCAGTTTGGCGGCGCCGATGCAGTTGCGGTCGGCTGTAAGTTCCGCGGTCTGGCGGACAACGCGGCCCATTTTGGCAACGGCGTCCATGTTGATGCCGGCTTTGGTGGAGCCGATATTAACGGAAGAGCAGACCAGCTCGGTTTCGGCCAGTGCTTCCGGAATACTTTCAATCAGAGCGTAATCGCCGGGGCCGAAGCCTTTATGTACCAGCGAGGAATAACCGCCGATGAAGTTGACGCCCACCGTGTGGGCGGCGCGATCGAGCGCCTTGGCGAAACGAATCGGGCTGGCCGAGGGGCATGCGCCGGCAACCAGGGCGATCGGGGTAACGGAAACGCGCTTGTTGATGATCGGAATGCCGTAATCGCGGGAGATGTCTTCACCCGTTTTAACGAGATTTTCGGCATAGCGGCAGATTTTGTCATACACCTTCTGCGCGGCTTTATCGGGATCGGAATCGATGCAGTCAAACAGGGAAATGCCCATCGTGATGGTGCGCACATCCAGGTTTTCGTCGTCGATCATCTGGATAGTTTCAAGTATATCTTTGGTTTCGAGCATGATAATCCTGCCTTTCCGTTCAGATGCGGTGCATCGAATTGAAGATGTCTTCGTGCATCACATGGACTTTCATGGCCAATTCGTTTTCAATCACAGCAAGGTCATCAGCAAACTGAGCGAACGGGACAGTGGAGTTTGTAATATCTACCAGCATAATCATGGCGAACACATCCTGCAGAACAGTCTGTGATACTTCCAGCACGTTAGCGCCGTCCTGTGCGCAGATTCCGGCAACACGAGCCAGAATGCCAACCATATCTTTTCCGGTTACGGTAATAACAGCTTTTTTCACGATAAGCCTCCTGCATCTTGTGATCAGTCCGATGGGTCGAACTTTATGTTTTTTATATTATGCTTGAAGTGGGGGTGAAAGTCAAGCGAAAGAGAAAATTAAAAAAACAGTTGCGTATTTTCCTAAAAAGTTGTATTGTATTTTTAAAAAGTTGTATGTATACTTTTCAGGTGTATTTCTTGCTATAAGTAGGTTTTGGGAAAGGAGGCGGTTTGATGAAGCGCGAGCTTCCGAAATACGAAAAACTGGTGGCCTATCTGCATCAGCAGATTTCGCAGGGAATCTATAAGCCGGGCGACCGGATTGAAAGCGAACATCGGCTTGCAGACCGGTTTGACTACAGCCGTCAAACCGTACGCCAGGCGTTAAGCGCGCTCGAAAACGAAGGCATGCTGGTTCGCCGGCGCGGCAGCGGCACGTATGTTTCCGGCGTTGCTTCCCAGCGGCGCACGATGAATATCGGCGTGATCACGACCTATATTTCCGATTATATTTTCCCGGCGATTATCCGGGGAATCGAGCGGGAGCTGACCGAACACGGATACAGCATGATGTTGGGGGCTACGCTCAATCGTGTGGAAAACGAAAAAAGACTGCTTCTTTCGATGCAGGAAAAAGGCGTGGACGGACTGATTGTAGAAGGCATCAAATCGGCGCTTCCCAATCCTAATCTCGAATTGTACCGCAAGCTGGAGCGTTCCGGGATTCCGGTCGTCTTTTTTAATGCCTATTATCGGGAACTGACGGACTGCACCTATGTGGTGACAGATGATGTGCGGGCCGGAGCCGATGCGGCGGGATATTTGATGCGGCGCGGCTGCCGCAAGCTGGGCGGTATTTTCAAATCGGATGATATGCAGGGGCATCGCCGCTATGAAGGTATGATGAAAGCGGCTTTGGCAGGCGGCGCCTGGGCCGGGGACGACGCCGTTGTGTGGTTTTCTACGGCGGATGATCCGTTTTTGTTCCGCGGGCAAAATGGAAAGCGCTTGATGGAACGTTTTTCGGGCTGCGACGGTATCGTGTGCTATAACGATACGATAGCTTTTCGCCTGATTGAATTCCTGCGTGCACGGGGCAAACGGGTTCCGGAGGATCTATCTGTAATCGGGTTTGATAATTCCGGATTGGCACAATATGGGGCCGTGCGCATCACAACGATGAACCATCCGAAAGAGGAGATGGGCGTGCAGGCTGCCCGCATGATTTTGCATATGGCCGAAACGGGTGTACGCGAAAAATCGCTCGTGATGAAAATGGAGCCGGTTTCGGGAAATTCCGTGCGTTAAAGCCGAGCAATTATACGGAAAAATCAACAAAAACAACGCCTGCGCCTTTCGGGGCCGCAGGCGTTTCGCCGTTTTTGGGGGAAACACAGATTCTTTTGTCGAGGAACGTTGACACGCGCGCGGGGAATGACTTATACTTTGGATGCGCCTGCTGTTTGCAGGCTGTTGTTTTGTAAATCAGGCAGGAGGCTATATATGTTCATTCGCCGTTTTCATCTGGAAAAAGGATCTTCGGCCCGGGAAGCCGCCAAGCTTGCCGGCGTGCAAATGACGTTCTGGATCGGCTGGGTTATGACCAGCTATCAGACCATTTTTTTGAAAGAACAAGGATTCAGCGCGGCCTCTGTGGGGCTTGTGAATGCGCTGATGTCGGCTGTAGCCATTGCGGCCATGACATTTTGGGGTATGGTCAGCGATAAGATCCATTCGGTTCGAAAAGTCAATATGATCCTGCTGATCGTGGGCTTTGGCAGCTATGCCGTTATTCCGTGTTTGGCGAATGTCCCCAATGCCTTTTTGGTTTTGATTCTGTTTATCACCGTTTTCAATTTCTTCAAAGGTTCCACAACGATTTTTCTGGATAACCTGACGGTGCGTATTTGCAGCGGACGAGGCATGCATTACGGTGTGATCCGCTCTTCCGGTTCTGTGGCGTATGCTATTATGAGCCTGCTGGTTGCGGCCAACATCGGCTGGATCGGATCGGCCAATACCTTCTGGCTGGGCGCTGTTTTGATGATTCCGCCGATTGTGCTGATTTTCTTCTGTGAAGAGCCGGGCGGCAGAAGCCGCGCTAAAAGCGATAAGAAAAACGGGCTGCCGGTAGGGCTCTTGTTTAAAGACAGCCAGTATGTGGCGTTTTTGGTGTTTACGTTTGTGTTTTACGTTGCCATCGGTTTTGAGGCCTCATTTTTGCCGTATTATCTGGATGAAATGGGCTTTGGAACCAACAATTACGGCGTCTTGCTGGCGTTTCGTGCTTTTATGGAGGTGCCGCTTTTGCTGGGGCTTTCCAAGCTGAGCCGGCATTTCCGGATGCAGTATCTGATTATGGTAGCAGCCATGCTGATGGCGCTGGAATGCTTTTTGTTCGGCTCGGTGGTGAGCAGCCTGGTTTCGTGCGTTGGGATTTGTCTGCTGTTCGGTTTGGGCAACGGCCTGTATCTGGGTGCGTCTCCCAACTACATTTATCAGTTGGCGCCCGACCAGCTTAAAGCCACCGCGCAGGCGATTTACGCTTCGGTGCTTTCGGCTGCGGGCATTGTGGGGAATCTTCTGGGCGGCGTATTGTTCGACGCGGTAGGCGCGCGCCCGTTCTATTTGATTACCGGCGCGGTCTTTATGGCGGCGGTCGGGCTGTTCCTGCTCAGCCAGCTGATGGGCAAAAAGCCTAAAACGGCAGAAGCTGAATTTTAAAATGATAATCCCTCTTTTGGGCTGTCCGGTTTTGCGGACGCTTTGGCCCCGAAGGGGGATTTTTCAGTTTTTTCCTCTTGACAAATACGAACAGATGTTCTATTGTAAACGTACAAGTACGAACATTTGTTTGAATCGAGGGGAACGCGATGGATGTTTTTGAAAAACTGACCATACTCACCGACGCCGCCAAATACGATGTGGCCTGCACATCGAGCGGATCGGATCGGGCGGGCGTAAAGGGAAAATTGGGCAGCACGATGGCGCCCGGCTGCTGCCACAGCTTTTCGGCCGACGGGCGGTGCATTTCCCTATTAAAAGTATTGATGAGCAACGTGTGTTCCTATGACTGTGCCTACTGCGTCAACCGCCGGACCAACGACACCCCGCGCGCAACCTTCACGCCCCGTGAGCTGGCCGACCTGACGATTCAGTTTTACCGCCGCAATTATATTGAGGGCCTGTTTTTAAGCTCGGCCGTTATCGGTACGCCGGATTACACCTGTGAGCGCATGGCCGAAGTGCTGCGTATTCTGCGGGAGGAATACGGATTTCGCGGCTATATTCATGTGAAAGGCATCCCCGGCGCCGATCCTATGCTGATCCGCCGGCTGGGGCTTTGGGCCGACCGCATGAGCGTGAACATTGAGCTGCCCTCGCAGGCCAGCTTAAAGTTGCTGGCACCCGATAAAAGCAAGGAAAGCATCTTGCTGCCTATGGCGAAAATCAAAAACGGGATTGACGAAAGCCGTGCCGAAATTGTAAAATATAGCCATGCCCCGCGGTTTGTCCCCGCCGGGCAGAGCACACAGATGATTATCGGCGCCACGCCGGAAACGGACCGCCAGATTCTTCGGCTGACAGCCGGACTCTATCGCAAATATGCGCTTAAGCGGGTGTTTTTTTCGGCTTATACGCCGGTTGTGGCGGGCAAAAACCTGCCGTCGCTCGATACGCGCCCGCCGCTCTTGCGGGAACACCGGCTGTATCAGGCCGACTGGCTGCTGCGCTTTTACGGCTTTAATGCCGATGAAATTTTAGACGACGCGCATCCCGATTTTGACCCGCGGTTCGACCCGAAATGCTGCTGGGCGCTGTATCATCCCGAGCAGTTTCCTGTGGAAGTAAACCGCGCGCCGTACGAGATGTTATTGCGCGTGCCGGGAATCGGCGTAAAAAGCGCCCGGCGCATCGTGCAGGTTCGCCGTGTTTCGGCGCTTAACTATGATACGCTGAAAAAGCTCGGCGTGGTTTTGCGGCGCGCCCAGTTTTTTATTGTGTGCGGCGGCAAACGCCGCGAAGGGCTGCGCTTTAAAGAGAATGAGATTGCCCGGTACTTGCTGCCGGATGCCATGCCGCCGGTGGAAAACCGCCAGCTTTCGCTGTTTGACCCGCGGCCGGAGGACATTCGCCAATGTATCACCGGACAGATTTGATTTATCTTTACGACGGTACGTTCGACGGTTTTCTCTGCTGTGTGTTCGACGCCGTCTATCATAAACGCTTCCCCACGGAAATTTACCGCGAAGACGACGAAGCAATCCCGGCGCTACTGCCGCTGCACCGCGTGGAAACCGAGTTTGACAAAGCCCGGCGCGTGGCGCGTTCCATACCGGAAAAGATCGGCCGAGAGGCACAGCAGCTGGTGCGCGATGCTTTTTTGACAGCTTTGCCGCAAAAGGAAGCCGTTATGCTGCGCTTTCTTTTAAAAGGATACCACGAAGGGCCGGATATCGTTTATCGCCTGGGCGACGACGATGTGTACGCCCTGCGTCAGGCTGTGCAGCATCTGGGCAACGAAGCGCATCTGCTCAAGGGCTTTATCCGCTTTTCCGATGCCGACGGCGTATTGGTGGCGGAGATCGAGCCGAAAAATCAGGTGCTGCCGGTTTTGGCGGAGCATTTTATCGCCCGGTTTTCCGGCGAACGCTTTTTGATTTATGACCGCACGCACCATTCGGCGCTGATTTACGACCGCGAGCGTGTACGGATCATCGCTGTGGAAAAGCTGGAACTGCCGCCGCCCGGCGTCGAGGAACGGGCGTTCCGCGCGCTGTGGAAACAATTTTACGAGACCATCGCCATTGAGGCCCGCTACAATCCCCGCTGTCAGCGCACGCATATGCCGCTGCGTTACCGGGGCGTGATGACGGAGCATCAGGCGTTTGATGCCAGAAAAGAATGGGAGGATGCACATGTCCATCGAAAAACTGTCTCCGGCCTTCAAGGATTACCTGTGGGGCGGAACGAAACTGAAAACCGAATTCGGCAAGCAGAGTGATCTGGATATTGTGGCCGAAAGCTGGGAACTTTCCACACACCCGGCGGGCGAAAGCAAAATCTGCGGCGGCCCTTCGGACGGAATGACGCTGAGCGAGTATCTGAAAAAAGCCGGTCCGGCCGCTTTGGGGAAAAACGCTGCGGCGTTTGAAAATTTCCCGGTCTTGATTAAATTTATCGATGCGGCCAAACCGCTTTCCGTGCAGGTTCATCCCAGCGATGAATACGCTCTGCGCGTAGAACATGAATACGGCAAAACAGAAATGTGGTATGTGCTCGATTGCGAAGAAGGCGCCAGCCTGTATTTCGGCGTGGAGCGCGAGCTGACCCCCGAGGAATTTGCCCAGCGCATCGCCGATAACACATTGACCGACGTACTGCGCCGCGTGCCGGTTCATCCGGGAGACGTGTTCTTTATCGAAGCTGGAACGATCCACGCCATTGGCGCGGGCATTCTGATCTGTGAGATTCAGCAGAATTCCAACACGACCTACCGCGTGTACGATTATGGCCGCGTAGGCGCCGACGGCAAACCGCGCGAACTGCATGTGGAAAAAGCGAAAGCGGTTTCCCGCCTGACGCCGAACGAACCCGGCGCGGGCGTACAGCCGGCGCAGACTGTGCCGGGCGGAAAGGTTCAGCCGCTGGCTTCCTGCAAATATTTCACAACCCGGCGTTTAGATGTTGAAAACGAAATGACGCTGGATGTAGACGAGACAAGCTTCGTTTCGCTGGTGGTCACCCGGGGCAGCGGCGAGATTTCGGGCGAAAACACGGTATCGTTCATCAAGGGCGACAGCCTGTTTGTGCCTGCCGGAAGCGGGCGTGTTACGGTAAAAGGTGCTTGTACACTGATTGAAACAAGGGTATAATATTGTAAACTGTACGGAAAGGATGACCGAAATGGCAGCACTTGAAAAATTTTTGCGCTATGTTTCGTATGATACCACTTCTCAGGAGGATACCGGCACGTTCCCCAGCACGGCTTCTCAGCTGGAGCTGGCCCGTGTGCTCAAAGACGAGCTGGAGGCTATGGGCGCTTCAAACGTCCGCATGACCGAATGGGGCTATGTAATGGCGGAAATTCCCGCCACGCCCGGACAGGAGAATGCCCCGGCTATCGGCCTGATTGCGCACATGGATACATCCAATGCGGCGAGCGGCGCCAATATCCGTCCTTCGATTATCAAAAACTATGACGGCGGCGAAATTACGCTCAACGCTGAAAAAGGCATTACGATGTCCCCGGCGCAGTTCCCCAGCCTGAATGAAAACGTGGGACAGGATCTGGTTGTAACCGACGGCACCACCCTGCTCGGCGGCGACGACAAAGCCGGTATTGCGGCCATTATGGCGGCGGCCGAGCGTCTGATTGCGGGAGAAGTTCCGCACGGCCGTGTATGCATCGGCTTTACGCCCGACGAAGAAGTCGGCGCCGGCACCGATCATTTCGATGTGGAAGATTTCAACGCCGATTTTGCCTATACGGTTGACGGCGGCGGCATCGGTGAGATTGAGTATGAAAACTTCAACGCCGCTTCGGCACAGATTACGGTTCACGGCCGTTCCATGCATCCGGGTTCTTCCAAGAACAAGATGATCAACGCCCTGCTGGTCGGCATTGAATTCAACGGCATGCTGCCGGGCTTTGAAATTCCGGCCCATACGGAAGGCTACGAAGGCTTCCAGCATCTGATGTTCATGAACGGCACCGAAGAGGAAGCCGTGCTGAAATATATTATCCGCGACCACGACCGCACGAAGTTTGAGGCGAAAAAGGAACTGTTCCGTAAGATTGTGGCCTACATGAACGATAAATACGGTTACGAGATCCTTTCGCTCGATCTGGCCGATTCCTATTACAATATGAAGGAAAAATTCGAGGGTCACATGGATATTATCCATCGTGCGGAAGACGCTTATCGCGCCTGCGGTGTGGATAAAATCGTCTGCATTCCGATTCGCGGCGGTACGGACGGCGCTCGTCTGTCTTATGCCGGGCTGCTTTGCCCCAACCTTTCCACCGGCGCATACAACGGTCACGGCCGTTTTGAGTATGTTTCCGTCGACTATCTTGAAAAAATGGTGGACGTGCTGGTTGAACTGGTAAAAGTAAAATAAAAAAGAGGCTCGCGCGGATGAAAATCCGTGCGGGCCCTTTTTGTTTAAAAAGTTTACAAAGAGTTAACCCGATAGTGATAGAACGGTAATCGAAAATCATAGATAATAGAGACAGACTCTTCAAAGGAGTGTAGACCATGCTTTGTGTAGGGTTGGGCAGAAAACGCCCCGCATATTGTGTTGAAAGAAAAGTAAACGGTAATCGCAGAACAGCCGGTTCCCGGTGGAACGGTGCGCAATAGGTGCGTGCTGTCTCATGGGGTCGGCTGTTTTTTATTGTTGAAAGGAGTTGCTTATTATGTTGCCTTGTCAATCAAAGTGTTCCCATTATTTTGAAGGATGCCACAAATCCTGCGCCCGCTGGGAGTTGATGTGCAAAGCCAATCAGATCAGCCAAAAACGGAAGAAGGCGTATCTGGCATATCATAATGAACGATGCGGCGACATTATCCGCCGCTGCTACCAGACCGTAGCTTATCTTCCGCATCGATAAACAGAAAAAGAAGCTCTGTATGAAGGAAACTTCACACAGAGCTTTTTTGATAGCAAAAGATTTATTCCGCTACGGTTTCCGGCTGCGGATAGTCAACGCCGAACGTTTCAACCGTTACTTTCGTCATAACCTGATCTTCGCGCGGACGATCGCGGAAGTCACGGCGGGCCGAAACGATCTTCTGGGCAACTTTTACGCTTTCTGCATCGGTAAGGCAGCCGAAGGCGGCATACTGACCGTCCAGATGGGGAGCGTCGTCTACCATGATGAAGAACTGGCTGCCGGCGGAATCGGGACGCATGGAGCGAGCCATGGAGAGCACGCCGGTGGTATGCTTGAGTTCATTGGCAAAGCCGTTGCCGGAAAATTCGCCGCGGATGGCGTAGCCGGGGCCGCCCATGCCGGAGCCTTCCGGGTCGCCGCCCTGAATCATGAAGCCGGGGATGACACGGTGGAAAATCAGGCCGTCATAAAAACCTTTCTGAACCAGGGAGATAAAGTTGTTCACCGTATTGGGAGCCACATCGGGATACAGCTCGGCGGTCATGGTGCCGGCGGAAGTTTCAAACGTGACAACAGGATTTTTGTTTGCCATAAAATAAACCTCTTTTCTCGGATTGAAATTGCATAAATGTGCTTTCAACACAGTATACAGGAAAAACTGGGCGAAAGAAAGAGAAGCTTGTAAATTTTTTCAAATTTCTGCTTTGAAAGGGGAGAAAAAGAGAAAAAATTAAAAGATTTTTTACGGTTCGGATGCAAAGTGTACATTTTTGGACAACGAAGAAGCAAATAAAGAGAAAAATAGACAACACATTTATTGCTGTTCTGTGAACAAATAGAATTTTCAGTAGCGTGCAAAAAGAGGAATACCAACGTTTTTTGTGCAACATGCCGAAACAAATATTGCGCAAAAATGAACGACAAATCGGACGACACTACATTTTGTCTATTTTTTACCGGTAAAGCATATTTTTTTTCAAATTTATTGACAAAAGCGTCTACACATGATATTATAATCATACCATATTGAAGGTTCTATTGTTCAATTGCACCAAATCACCCGGGCGTTAACGAGGAGGAATTTGAGCCGCGGGAGGTGTAAAAAGGAACCCGGAGCCGTTTCTGAGTGGTATTGTTTTTCCGTTGGTTCTCCCGCCCCGCGGGGATCAAGATAGGGCAGAGCAATCTTATCAGATTGTGCATGATATGGTGAAGTGTCCGCAGGATTTGAAACCACTTCTATTTGCATTACAAAACAGAACAGGAGGAATCGAATTGAGTGCAAATAACCCCACCGCGATTCAATTGAACAAACCGAAGTCGGTTTGGGCGCGGATTTGTGAGAGATGGCAGCTGTATGCGCTTCTCGCCATTCCGTTCATTTATGTCGTTATCTTTATGTATGGCCCTATGTGCGGCCTGATTATCGCTTTTAAAGACTACAAGTATAAACTGGGTATCTTCGGCAGCCCGTGGGTTGGCTTTGATCAGTTTCTTGAGTTCTTTAACAGCTACCGCTTCTGGGATATCGTGAAGAACACCTTGGTGCTCTCCGTTTATTCTCTGGTTGCGGGCTTCCCGATCACCATTTTCTTCGCTCTGTGTATCAATGCTTTCCCCAGCGCGAAATATGCTAAGGTTGTACAGACCGTTACATATGTTCCGCACTTCATTTCCACCGTTATCATGGTTGGTTTGCTGCAGCAGCTGCTGAACAACCGTATCGGTATCTGGGGTATCGCTTGGTCCGCCATTTCCGGTCAGCCCATGGGCAGTGCCCCCGCTATTTTGACAAGCGGCCCGGCTTTCAAACATATGTATGTTTGGTCCGGTATCTGGCAGAGCACCGGTTACAGCGCTGTTATTTACATTGCTGCTCTGGCCGGCGTAGATCCCTCTCTGCATGAAGCTGCCATCATCGACGGTGCCAACCGTGCACAGCGTTGCTGGCATGTGGATATCCCCACCATTCTTCCGACGGCTGTTATCATGTTGATCATGCAGATCGGCCATCTGATGAGCGTGGGTTATGAAAAGACCTATCTGCTGCAGAACACGCAGAACCTGACCTATTCCGAAATCATTTCGACTTATGTATACAAAGTCGGTCTGACCGGTGTAAGTGACTATTCGTATTCTACGGCTATCGGTCTGTTTAACTCGATTATCAACTTTATCTTGTTGATGACGGTCAACTTCATTAGTAACAAAGTGACCGGCAGCGGCTTGTTCTAAGGAAAGGAGGATTATTAGTCATGGCAAAAGCAAAAGCTCAAAAAGTAGGCAAAAACAGTCTGTTCAGTTTTGCCAATGCGTCTGTGGCGGATAAGACCTTCTATGTGGTCATCGGTATTTTCCTGACCATCTTCCTGATCCTGGTCGCTTATCCCTGCTTGTTCGTTATCGCTGCATCTTTCTCCTCTGGTGGTGCGGTACAGTCCGGTCAGGTTTACATTTGGCCTGTCGGTTTTAACCTGAACGGTTATAACCAGTGCTTTAACAACCCCAACATCTGGACTGGTTTCCGTAACTCCCTGGGATACACGGTTGTAGGTACGCTGTGGAACATCTCTCTGACGATGATGTGCGCTTATCCTATGGCTCGTTCGGATCTGCCCGGCAGAAACATCTTTATGTTCCTGTTCTCATTTACGATGTTCTTTGGCGGCGGTATGATTCCGGCCTACATCCTGAACCGTAGCCTGCACCTGATCAACACCGTGTGGGTTATGATTCTCCCGCTTTCCATGTCCGTGTACAACATGATCGTTGCCAGAACGTTTATTGCATCCAACATCCCGAAAGATATGTTGGAAGCCGCCAGCATCGATGGTTGCAGCGACTTGAAGTTCTTTACGTCGATCGTTATTCCGCTTTCCAAGGCAGTTATCGCAGTTTTGGTTCTGTTCTATGGTGTAGGTCACTGGAACCAGTACTTCCATGCTATGATCTACCTCAACGACAGAAACCTGTTCCCGCTGCAGCTGTTCCTGAAGGAGATCCTGCTCTCTGCTAACATCGACCCGTCTACTGTTTCCGATCCTGAACTGGCTGCTCAGCTGGCTACTCTGGTTGAAGTTATTAAGTACTCGGTAATCGTTGTTGCTTTGATTCCGGTTCTTCTGGTTTATCCGTTTGTTCAGAAGTACTTCGTAAAGGGCGTTATGATCGGCGCCATCAAGGGTTAATTTCTTTTGAACCTGCGAATACAAAGAACTATGTTTCAATCCCTGCTTTGAATCTTCACTTCATAAAACGCCTGGACAGCACCGGATTTTTCCGGTGCTGTTTTGATTGGGGCAGATTTGGTTGACAGTTTAGAATTCCTGATGCTATAATGAAGACCAAGCAGAAAGAATTCCGTTTCTCAATAAGTGATGACATAAGTTAATTTGGTGAATATAAAATGTAAATGAGTAGCTGTGTGTTTAGATAGGTGAGTTTTATGAAATTGAGAAAATCGCTGTTAGCTACACTGCTGTTGTTGGCTGCTGCGGCTGTTTCCGGGCGTGTGTTGCAGATTATTTTGGCTATGAATGGTCTGGCGCTGCGTGCAACGGTCCGGCTTGTGGCCTATAGTTTACTGATGGTGCTTGCAGTGGCGGTGTTTGCACAGATTGTAGTAGTTTTTTGTTTTTGGTTGCGCGGAAAAGAAAAAGGCACTTTTTTGCGCATGGTCGGTGCTGCCATTACCATGGTTGCGATTCTTTCGGTATTATCCGGTGGAATCTGGGCAGGTTCGAAGGTGATCTTTTCAACAGAGCGTGAACACGTTGTTGAAAAGAACGGTACCAAGATGGTTGCTTGCGTAAATAACTTTTTGCAGGTTGTGGTTCAATATTATGACTACGACAGCATGTTTGTGCGCGGAAACCAGGTTCGTGCGGCCGAAGATTACGGCAATGCGGAATATGATGACCCCTTTGTGTTGCCTGATATGCCGGAGCCGCGGCGCGCTATTGATTTTGATCAGGATGGTCAGATGATTCTTCCTCATCCAAAACGTCCCGTTGTAAAATCAGAAAAATAATTCGATTCTTCAATTGCATAGATTGCGATAAAAAGCAGATATTACCAAAACGTGTGTTTGAGGTAATATCTGCTTTTTTGTATGCTTTCGATTCGGGTGGGAATAGTATTGTAAAAGCAAGCGTTTATGCAGTATGGAGGTGGCAAAGATTTGTTTCATGAAAAAAATGAATCTTACCACCTGACAAAATCGCAGAAGCGTTACAGATTTTTGAAAATGTTTTTTGATTTTCTGGTAGCCATAGTCGGGATTTTACTTTTGCTGCCTGTTTTTTTATTGATTGCGATTGCGATTAAGCTGGATGACGGCGGGCCTGTGTTTTTTCATCAGATCAGGTTGGGAATGCACCAGAAAGCATTTACCATGTATAAATTTCGCACCATGCGGGTGGATACGCCGCCGGAGGTTCCGACTTGTGAACTGCACGATCCCGAACGATATATCACACGTGTGGGACATTTTTTAAGGCGAACTTCTCTGGATGAATTGCCGCAGCTGTTTAACATTGTACTCGGCGCTAAACTTTCGCTGATTGGTCCGCGTCCGGCGCTTCGCAATGAAAAAGAACTGCTCCGCCTGCGTAAAGGAACAGGCGTGGATGAGCTTCGTCCAGGCATTTCGGGTTGGGCACAAATCCACGGTCGGGATGAGCTGACCATTCAAGAAAAAGCGCGATTAGATGCAGAATATGCCCGAAACTTTGGATTGGGAATCGATATCCGCTGCTTTTTCGGCACCTTTGCAGCCGTGTTGCTGCAAAGAGGTGTTGCCGAAGGCGGGAAGAGGAGGGAGAAACAGAGTTGAGAATCATGATCGTTACGAATCATGCTCAGATGCTTTGGAAGTTCCGCCGAGAGCTTGTGGATGCTCTGCTGGAGCGCGCAGAAGTTGTACTCTGTATGCCTTTTGATGGCTATGAGAAGAAGTTTGAAGCTTTAGGCTGCCGCTGTATAGAAGTTGACGTAGACCGCAGAGGGATGAATCCGTATGTAGACGGTCGGCTGTATACAAGATATCGTTCTGTTTTGCAAGAAGAACGGCCGGATTTTGCGATTCTATATTCGATTAAGCCGAATATCTATGCGGGCTATGCCTGCCGCCGGCTTGAGATTCCCTTTTATGCACACGTGCAGGGGTTGGGTTCCGCGTTTTATCGAAAGGGATTGAAGCAGATTGTTCCCCGGATGTATAAAATAGGACTCAAAACAGCGGAAAAAGTCTTTTTTGAAAATCAAAGCGACGCGAAATGCTTTATACAGCATAAAATTATTCCAAAAGAGAAAGCCGTTTTGCTGCATGGGGCCGGGGTGAATTTGCAGCATTTTGTCCCGCTGCCTTATCCGGACGAAAGCCAGGGTATCCGCTTTTTGTTTGTAGGCAGAATCATGAAAGAGAAAGGGATTGAAGAGCTGTTTGAAGCCGCACGAAAACTCAAACAGCGCGGTTATCGGTTCACTTTGGATTTGGCAGGATTCTTTGAAGAAAATTACCAAGAAGCCGTACGAAAGATGATGCAGCAGGGAATCGTTCGTTTTCATGGATTTAAGCAGGACGTCCGCCCGCTTTATGCGGCGGCGCATTGCGTTGTGCTGCCGTCTTATCACGAGGGGATGAGCAATGTTTTGCTGGAAGGCGCCGCTTGTGCGCGTGCGCTGATTACCACCGATGTGCCGGGATGCCGTGAAGCGGTTGAGCCCGGAAAAAATGGGCTGCTTTGCCGCAGGGCGGATGCCAATAGTTTGTATCGATGTTTCAAAACTTTTCTCGACATGCAGACAGATGAACGCAAGCGCATGGGCGAAGCCGGACGCCGCCTTGTAGAAAAATATTTTGACCGGCAAGAAGTGGTGAGACGCACACTGGAGGTTTTGCCGCTGGACAAACCAAAGCAGGTCTAAGATGAGAGGAGATAGCATGGAACAGGATGTACAGAAAAAAGATGGTGACAAGCTAAGAAAACGCCGTGTATGGAAGATTGTTGTGGGTTCCATTTTGCTGATTACGGTGGCGTTTGCAGCGTCGGTAGTGGGAATGACCTGGCATTATATGAATAAAATTCAGCGCCCCGATGATTCGGCCTCGTATATGAATGAGGAAGAATATGCTTCCCGCGTTCAGCAGGAAGAGGGAAAGCCGAACGCGAATTTATCTGAGATTGACCCCGATAGTGTGATCTGGTCGGATGGAAACCCACTTGGCTTAACCGGAGATGTCACGAATATTTTGCTGATCGGGCAGGATGCCCGCGAGGGAGAAGGCCGGGGACGGTCCGATTCGATTATTTTATGCAGCATCAACCGGACTTCCGGGAAAATCTGCATGGTTTCGTTTTTGCGGGATCTGTATGTGCAGATTCCCGGCTATCAGGATAACCGGATCAACGCGGCCTATGCGTTTGGCGGAGCGGAATTGCTGGATCAAACGATTGAGCAGAATTTCGGTCTTACGATCGATGCAAATATAGAGATTGATTTTGGCGGATTTGAGGCTGTGATCGATGCATTGGGCGGCGTGGATATTACGCTCACCGATGCGGAATATGAATATTTCCATGAAAACGGGCAGACGTATGCCGTGCGGGGAGAAAATCATTTTAACGCCGAACAGGCGTTGTTTTATGCGCGGATCCGCTATCTCGATTCCGATTTTGGGCGGACAAGCCGACAGCGAACAGTTTTGCTTTCCGTTTTTGAAAAGATTCGAACGGCTTCGCTTTCAGAAATCCTTTCGCTGGCCGATACGCTGCTGCCGCTGATGACGGTTGACCTTTCAAACGGAGAAATGCTGCGCTATGTTGCGGATTTTTACCCGTTGTTGCGCACGGGTAGTATCGATACTTTTGCGATTCCCGCTGGCGGAACGTACACCTACGCCAGTATTCGGGAGATGTCGGTAATCGTACCGGATCTCACAGCCTGCCGCAATTTGCTGAAAGAAAGGCTGAGCGCAAACTAAAAAAGAACGGCGTTCGCCGCAAGCTTTAAGCTTTCGGAAACGCCGTTTTCTTTGTTTAAATGAATCAGATAACCTGCGTATTGTTGGTGTGCTTTTCCCAGCGCAGGGAGTAGCCTTCGGCATCTGTGAGCGTCATCGTGGCGGGATCAAAAGCAGGCGTGGAAGCCAGGCAGGCCGCCTTGAATGCTTCATAGCTCTGTTCCTGTTCGCCCGAAACGCGGCATACATAGGCCTGATCGGCATCATAGCAGCGCTGTTCACTGCGCATCAGCTTGTCGTTGTGTGGGGTGAGCACACCGCTGCACCATACGCCGACGTAGCCGGTTTGGCAGCGGCCAAAACGCCAGCCGCCTTCCGTTTCGGTGGCGTCGAAGGTGTCTTCCGGCCAGTAAAGGTGCGTGAACTTCACCGGATAGGTGTCTTCAATACGGTAGATCACGCCGATTTTGCTGTGTTCCTGCTTCACGGCCGGGAACAGACCGTTGCCGTACCAGTAGCCGGGACGCATAGCCGAAGCGTCGAACGTGCCGCCCGGGAGGTTCGTGAACACATGGCACACATTGGAGAGCGCCGCGCTCCACAAATGCTGCTGATAGCCGAACACGCCCGGCTCGAACTTCGTCGTGCCGTGGTAGCGCTCGTTGAGCGCTTTCACATACATATAGGTGAAGTTGCCGTCGGCATACGGGTCTTGTTTGCTGGCGGTTTCGTTGGTCCAGCCACCCGTGAAGGATTCACTGCGCGGAGAAGCAACCGAACTCAGGATGCAGTCTTTCGTTTTGTAGAGGCTGATTTCCGTGTTGCCATTGGGATAAGTCACATCCTGCGGCTGAGCAATCAGCGGGAGCAGCTCGTCTTTAAAGTGGTATTTCGAGGTGAGAATTGCGCACAGCCACGGAGAGGCGTTATCGGCGGCGCTGTCGTCGATGTATTTCAGGAAGCCCTGAATCTCCTGCTGATGCGGATGCACCACATCGCGGTAAATACGGCCGCGCGGCCCGATCAGCACGCCGTCAAACGTATGCATGGCGAGCATTTCGAATTCACGATCCATCACCTTGGCGGCCATGGCGGAGGTTTCGTCATCGGCAAAATCGATAACGCCCATCAGCGCGGCAGCCGTTACGCACATATAGCCGGGACTGAGGAATTCTTCAAAACCGGTGGAGCCCACGGAATCGAGCCATTCACGGCAGCGGCTGAGTGCCAGCGCATACTGTTCGCGGCCGGTACGTCCGCTGCGGACAAAGGTTTCGTCCGGATACAGATAGCCCGCGCCCAACTGGCAGAAATGGAACAGCAGGGCATGGTTTTCGCTCCAGAAGCACATACCGTCTGCGCCGTCTTCTTCCATCCAGTAGCGGAAGTTAAGGATTGTTTCCTTGATGCGCGCCATTTCATCGGCCGGGATCTTATCTTTGTAGCCGGCAACCAGACGAATAACGCCCGAAAGCAGGAAGTCTGCGCAGTCTTCGCGGATATCGATTCGGTGCAGAATGCCATGCAGATTTTCAAAATCCGCTTCGCTCTGCACGCCGCAGTAATAATGCAGCAGAATGGCGTTCATGTTGCCCTTGGAACGGGCGGGATCGAGCTTTTCAAGCAGGGCGGCGATGGCGTTTTTCACGGCTTCGTCGCGGTTTGCAGCGCGGGTAACGACCGGCGGCGCTTTTTCGGGCTGTTCGATTTCGCGGGTCAGCGTCTGGCCTTCCAGCGTGAGGGACAGGCGAACCACGGCGCCTTCGGAATCATACGCAAACTGCGTGCCGTTTTCCCAGCAGGCGGTATCCACCTGAACGGGAGCGGGCGGCGGAGTCTGCGCCGTGAAGCAGTTGTTCTGCAGGGTGACGCCCAGCAGCCAGGCTTCGGCTTCGGCCAGTTTAAGGCTATGTTCGGGATCGGGCAGCGAAACCGTGAGGCCGCTGATGTCGCCGAGCAGCTGAATGCCGAAGATGTTGCGGGTATCGCGCACGCCCAGATCCTGCAGGCGGGCAAACAATTCATTTTCGCCGGCCTTGAGCGCCAGGGTGACGTCTGCCCAGCGGATCGGCTTGTAAACCGGCTCTTTGATGCTTACAATTTTTTCGCCGTTGAGCCGCAGGTCAACCGCTTCGTACGTCCATACGCGTGCGCTGACAGAGCGGGGAACATCCGCAACCAGGCGAGTGGCGGCCCAGTATTCCACTTTGGTGAGCGAATGATAGAACTTGCTCAGATCGAGGAACCAGTTGTTCCCGGCGTTGTAATATTGCCACTTGTAGCCCTCGAAAGCGGGCTGGCCCAGTACGATTTCGCTGGGCGGAGCCTGCAAGGCGTCGTCGGCAATCTGCTCGCGCAGTTTCTTTTCAAACTGAAGCTGATTCGAAAGGAAAAAATCGGGATAATATAGCTCTTCTTTGGGTTCGGTAACCAACCAGTGGCAAATATAACCGCTGGAGTTGGGAGTGAATGTCTGACTCATACAAATCCTCCGTTTACAGGCCGGCTGTTCCGGCCGCTGCTTATTTCAGAAAGTCTTCGCGCTGGGGCGTGAAAATATCAACCAGGATGCCGTCTTCCAGAGCTACGCAGCCGTGCAGGGCGTTGGACGGGAAGTAGAGGCTGTCGCCCTGGTTAACAACGTGCTTTTCGCCTTCGATGGTGAATTCAAAGCTGCCCTTGGCAACATAGGTGATCTGTTCATGAACATGGCGATGCATGGCGCCTTCGCCGCCTTTGTCGAAAGTCACTTCAACCATCATCTGGGTGCCGCCGTGGCAAAGGATTTTGCGGCGGGATTTTTCATCGAGAATGGTATAGGGGATGGATTCGTTTTTAACAACCATAGTCTGCCTCCTGTAAAAGATTATACTTGTAAAACAGGCACGCCCCAAATGAGACGTGCCTGTGTTGTGACAAGGAAATGCGAAATTATCTCTGGATACGGCCGGAACCGTCGCCGCCGGCAAGCTTTTCGACTTCGGAAACCGTCATCATGTTGTAGTCGCCTTCGATGGTGTGCTTCAGAGCGGAAGCGGCTACGGCGAATTCTACGGCATCCTGAGTGCTCTTGCCGTTGAGCAGGCTGTAGATCAGGCCGCCGCCGAAGCTGTCGCCGCCGCCTACACGGTCGATGATGCGCAGTTCATACTTCTTGCTGAAGCAGTATTCATCGGAAGCTGCATCATACAGCATGGCGCTCCAGCCGTTGTCGGAAGCGCTGTGGGATTCACGCAGGGTGATAGCCACTTTTTCGAAGTTGAACTTGTCGGCCAGCTGCTTGGCAACGCTCTTGTAGCCTTCGTGGTTCAGCTTGCCGCCGTAGATGTCGGTGGATTCGGCTTCAATACCGAATACGTCCTTGGCATCTTCTTCGTTGGAGATGCACACATCAACATACTTGCACAGCTCGGTCATAGCAGCGCGGGCCTGGTCACGGGTCCACAGCTTGCCGCGGTAGTTCAGGTCGCAGCTGATCTTTACGCCGTGAGCCTTAGCAGCCTTGCAGGCTTCGAGGCAGATTTCAACAACGTTCGGGCCCAGAGCGGGAGTGATACCCGTGAAGTGGAACCAATCCACACCGTCGAAGATCTTGTCCCAATCGAAGTCAGCCGTGGTAGCTTCGGCGATAGCGCTGTGTGCACGGTCATAGATGCACACGGAACCACGCTGGGAAGCACCCTTTTCGTTGAAGTAGATACCTACGCGATCGCCGCCGCGGGTGATCAGGCTGGTGTCAACGCCATACTTGCGCAGGCTGTTGACAGCGCACTGGCCGATAGCATGAGCCGGCAGCTTGGTAACATAAGCTGCGTCGATGCCATAGTTAGCCAGAGAAACAGCTACGTTGGCTTCGCCGCCGCCGAAGGTGAATTCCAGGTCATTGGCCTGCACAAAACGCTCGTAGTTAAACGGCTGCAGGCGGATCATAATTTCGCCAAAAGTTACAACTCTCATTGTAAGATACTCCTTTAATTTTGTTTTTCCCCGGCAGGCAACGCCTTTGCCGGAAAGACGGGGGAATACCCCTGTTTATAGAAGGGTCAAAGCCGATTAGCGGCGGACCAGATGCACGGCAAAGCCGGCAATTTCATCCTGCAGATAGATGGCTTTGATGTTGCCCTTGGCATCGTAGGAGGCGGTTTCCATGTTGAACTTGATGCCCTTGCGTTCCATCTGGAACATGGCACGCTCGATGCTGTTCGTCTTGAAGCCGATGTGGCCCTTGGCGCCCAGGTAGTTCTTCTTCATGATTTCCATTTCGCTGCCCTTGCCGGCGAAGATGGAGCTGTTGCCGTCCTTGGCAATACCGGTGTTGAACAGAGCATCGAAAGCTTCGGCGGTTGCCTTGGCGGAGTCGGCGTCGGGGGTGTTGATGCCCATGTGTGCAAACTGGATGTCCAGCATGGCGGCTACGGCCTTCTTGCACAGAGCGGTGATGCCGGCATAATCGCCAGCAGCCAGCAGATCATTCGGAACCATCCAGCTGCCGCCGCAGGCTACGATCTTTTCAAAGGCGAGGTAGTTGTTCAGGTTGCCAGCGTTTACGCCGCCGGTGGGCATGAACTTCAGGTTGCCGTAGGGGCCGGCCAGAGCCTTGATATAGTTGATGCCGCCAGCCTGTTCGGCCGGGAAGAACTTCACAACGGGCAGGCCGTATTTCACGGCGATGGCTACGTCGGAAGCATTGGCACAGCCGGGATACACCGGGATGCCTTTGTTGACGCAATATTCTACGATTTCGGGATCGAGACCGGGGGAAACGATAAACTTGGCGCCGGAAGCAACCGCGGCGTCAACCTGCTCGATGGTGAGCACGGTACCTGCACCCACGGCGATATCCAGACCGGCGTCGGTGATCGCTTTGATACCGGCAGCAGCTGCATCAGAACGGAACGTAACTTCCGCAGCCGGGATGCCGCCCTCGATCAAAGCTTTGGCCAGCGGCACAGCCTGATCGGGAGAACCGAGTTTGATAACCGGGACGATACCGATTTTGCTGATTTGTTCATTCATCGATTCGAACATATGGGTTAACTCCTTTACAAAATAATCTGCCTAAACAGGAGCCGCCGGAATCCGCCGATTGCAAAAGATTCAGGGCAATAAAATTCCATATGACGGCTATTTTAAGTACAGTATATCAAAAACTTTATGAAAATGCAATGAATAAATGCATGAATATCACCCCGGAGAGTTGGCAAACTTGCCCGAATTATTTTCTGCGGCCTTTTTCATTATAAAAGAAAATTGAGGGTAAAAAACAGCGGCTTTTTCAGATAAAAATTGAAAATCCTGTTGACAGAAAGGCGATTGTGTGGTATAGTCTACTACTGTAAAGTTTAAGACTTTACAGACTGACAGGGACGTGACCGTATGGCAAAGGATCTGCAAATTTCGTTTCTGCTTGATTTTTACGGCGAAATGCTCACCGAAAAGCAGCGCGAAATGATTACATTATATTATAACGATGACCTTTCTCTGGCGGAAATCGCCGAAGATCAGGGCATCACCCGTCAGGGCGTGCGCGACGCCATCAAGCGTGCCGAGCAGCAGCTTACCGAGATGGAAGCCTGTTTGGGACTGGCGCGGCGTTTTCGCGAGATGCGCGACGGCCTTTCGCAGATCTGCGATGAAACGCTCAAAATTGCAGCGTTTAACCGGCAGTTCGTGCTTTCAAAGGAAATTGAGGAAAGCGTGAGCCGGATCATTGAAACGGCGCAGCGTCTGAATGAATCATGACCACGGAGGGAAGACAATGGCGTTCAGCGGCCTGACAGAGAAACTTTCGAACTCGTTTAAAAAATTGAGAAGCAAAGGTAAACTGACCGAGGCCGATGTAAAGGAGGCCATGCGCGAAGTGCGCCTGGCGCTTTTGGAAGCCGACGTCAACTACCGGGTTGCCAAAGATTTTACGGCTCGTGTGACCGAACGCGCGGTGGGCAGCGATGTAATGGAAAGCCTGACGCCCGCCCAGATGGTCATCAAGATCGTAAACGAAGAGCTGACCGAACTGATGGGCGGCAGCCAGTCCAAGCTGGCGAGCGCACCCAAACCGCCTACGGTGATTCTGATGTGCGGCCTGCAGGGTGCCGGTAAAACGACCCATGCCGTAAAACTGGCTCATATGCTCAAAACCCAGGGACACCGCCCGATGCTCGTAGCCGGCGATATTTACCGCCCGGCGGCTATCAAACAGCTGCAGGTGATGGCCGAAAAGGCGCAGATCCCGGTTTTTGAAAAGGGTACGCAGGACCCGGTTAGAACGTGTGAAGAAGCCGTTCGCCATGCGCGCGATTACGGCAACGATTACCTGATTATCGATACGGCCGGTCGTTTGCAGATCGACCAGGTTTTGATGGATGAACTCAAGCGCATCTGCGCGGCGGTTCCCCCGCAGGAAGTGCTGCTGGTTGTGGACGCCATGACCGGTCAGGAAGCCGTGAACGTGGCCAAAACGTTCGACGAACAGCTCTCCGTTACCGGCGTGATCCTCACGAAGCTCGACGGCGATACCCGCGGCGGTGCGGCACTTTCGATCCGCGCCGTAACCGGCAAGCCGATCAAGTTCTCCGGTACCGGCGAAAAGATCGGCGATCTCGAAGCTTTCCATCCCGATCGCATGGCCTCGCGTATTCTGGGCATGGGCGACGTGCTCACCCTGATCGAAGACGCACAGGCACGTATTGATGAAAAAGAAGCCCGCAAAACAGCCGAACGGCTGATGCAGAATAAATTCGATTTCAACGATATGTTGGAACAGTTTGCGCAGGTTAAGCGCATGGGGCCGCTGAAAAACGTGCTCTCCAAGCTGCCGGGCCTGGGCAAACAGGTAGAAGATGTCGATATCGACGACCGCATCATGGACCGTATGTGCGCCATCATCCTTTCGATGACGCCCGCGGAACGCTCGAAGCCCGAACTGATCAATGCGTCGCGCAAGCGCCGGATTGCGGCGGGCAGCGGCATGAAAGTGGAAGATGTGAACCGCCTCATCAAGCAGTATGAAATGATGCAGAAAATGATGAAGCAGCTCAAAGGCGCCGGTAAAGGCAAAAAAGGCAAGCTGCGTGTGCCGATGAATTTCAACGGCATGGGCGGCGGCCCGGGCTCGATGCCCATGTAAACGGATATTGCCAACTGTTATGGTTTGGTTAATATAATAAAAAATTCTCATTATCATATGGAGGAACAAAAATGGTTAAGATCAGACTGCGCCGTATGGGCGCCAAGAAGGCTCCTTTCTATCGTATCGTTGTGGCCGATTCCCGCTATCCCCGCGATGGCCGTTTCATCGATGAAATCGGTTACTACAACCCCATGGAAGAACCCAGCGTGGTAAAGGTTGATCCCGAAAAGGCCAAGAAGTGGATGGCTACCGGCGCTCAGCCCACCGATACCGTGAAGGCTCTGTTCAAAAAGCACGGCGTGCTTTAATTTGAGTTGAGGGCGGATTCATGAAAGAATTACTCGCGTCCATTGCCCGCGGGCTGGTTGAAAAACCGGACGATGTAACCGTTACCGTGGATGAACCTGCGGAAGACGGCAGCGTGGTCTATCACCTGCATGTGGCGGAAGAGGACATGGGCCGCGTGATCGGCAAGCAGGGCCGGATTGCCAAGGCGATCCGTGTGGTGATGCGTGCCGCCGCGACTCGCAGCAATGAAAAAGTGACTGTGGAGATCGACTGACCGTCCATTCTCACACCGGGCGGCTTTGCCGGCTCTAAGCCAGCAGGGCCGCTTTTTATTATCTCGGGGCAAAAAGCCGCGGGATGCATATCCTGTAAGGGTAGGAGGCAAAATTAGGATGAAGCAATATCTGGAGGCCGGAAAAATCGTGGCCACACACGGCATCCGCGGGGAAGTCCGTATCGAGCCGTGGTGTGATTCTGCTGATTTTATCGCGGGTTTGCGCCGCTTTTACCGCGCGGACGGCAGCGTTCTGGAAGTGGAAAGCTCCCGTGTGCACAAAAGCATGCTGCTGGCCAAATTTAAAGGAATCGATACGGTAAACCAGGGCGACCTGCTGCGCGGTGTTGTGATTTATCTCAACCGCGATGACGTCCGTCTGCCTCGCGGACGGTATTTTGTGCAGGATCTGCTGGGCGCTCGGGTGGAAGACGCCGATACCGGCCGCGTGTACGGTAAAATCGAGGAAATTTTCCAGACGGCCGCAAATGACGTGTATCGTATCCGCGACGACGCGGGCAAGGACTATCTGTTCCCGGCTGTAGACGCCATGATCGTTTCTACCGATCTGGAGGCGGGCTGTGTCCGGGTGCGCCCGATTAAGGGGATTTTTGACGATGCGGATTGATATTATTACGCTTTTTCCGGATATGTGCGAAGCTTTTCTGGGAGACAGCATTTTGGGGCGCGCACGCAAACGCGGGCATTTGCAGATCTGCTGCCACCACCTGCGCGACCATGCGTACGACCGTCACCAGTGTGTGGATGACCGCCCGTTCGGCGGGGGAAAAGGCATGCTGCTGATGGCCGAGCCGATGGCCGACGCCATTGACAGTGTGCTGGAAGAAACCGGAAGCCGCCCGCATATTATTTACCTTTCGCCACAGGGAAAAACGCTCACCCAGCAGCGTGTGCGCGAGCTGGCCGAGATGGATCACCTGCTGCTTTTGTGCGGACACTACGAAGGCCTGGACGAACGGATTATCGACGCCTATGTGGATGAACAGATCTCCTGCGGGGATTATGTTTTAACCGGCGGCGAGCTGCCCGCGATGATTCTGGCCGATAGTGTAAGCCGTATGCTGCCCGGCGTTTTGGCCGAAGATGTGTGTTTTGAGGAAGAAAGCCATTTTGACGGGGTATTGGAATATCCGCAGTATACCCGCCCGGCCGTATGGCGTGGACGCGCCGTGCCGGAGGTTTTGCTTTCGGGACATCATGGTAAAATTGCGGCCTGGCGGCGTCAGCAATCGCTGATTCGAACCCGCAAAAGCCGCCCCGATTTGTTTGAAAAGCTGGAACTTTCCCGCAGTGATCAACGGCTTTTAGAGCAAATAGATGATAATAAAGGCTAATTTAAGATAAATCGAGTACCATTGTGTTCAAAAAGTTTTCAACACCCTGTGCGTCTTGCACAAATCACGCGGAATTGAAATTGCGGCGAATGGGCAACGAAACAAATTTTTTCCAGAGTTGTTGACGAAAGACGGAATTGTGTTATAATAACATGCGTAGGTCAAAGAAGCACGAATTTTCTGTCCGTCAAATTTCTACAATTATACTACTAAAGAATCGCAGGAGAGTGAGTCAGATGTATTCCAAAGAAGTTCAGGTACAGAACCAGGTCGGTCTTCACGCACGTCCGGCTACGTTCTTTATCCAGAAAGCAAACGAGTTCAAGTCTTCCATCTGGGTTGAGAAAGAAGAACGCCGTGTAAACGCGAAGAGCCTTCTCGGTGTCCTTTCTCTGGGAATCGTCGGTGGAACCGATATTCGCATCATTGCCGACGGCGCTGATGAACAGGCCGCAGTGGACAGCCTTGTCGCTCTTGTAGAGTCCGGGTTTGCCGAGTGATTTTACCCGGCCGGATAACGATCTTTGGTTGATAAAAAGCACCGGTTATCGGTGCTTTCTTTTTTTATCCCGAGGAAAAAGGAGGATAAAATGGAAAAGGAGAACAGCCGCACCCTGCCGGGAACACCGGAGCATAAAAAAGAGCTGCGCCGCCGCGCGATGCGTCTGCCGCTGCATCCGGGCGTGTATATTATGCATAACGCCCGCGGGGAGATTATCTATATCGGCAAGGCCAAGGCGCTGAAAAACCGGGTAAGCCAGTATTTCGGCAGCGAAAAGAACCATCCTGAAAAAGTGCGGCGTATGGTCAGCCAGGTAGACTGGTTTGAGTATATCCTTACCGACAGCGAGTTTGAAGCGCTGATTCTGGAAAGCAGCCTGATTAAACAGCATCAGCCCAAATATAATATCCTCCTCAAAGATGACAAAGGTTACTCCTATATCCGTATTTCCGGCGGCCCTTGGCCGAAGATTACGGAAGTGAAACAGATTGCCGACGACGGTGCGGAATATATTGGGCCTTATCTGAGCGCGTGGTCCATCCGCCAGACGATCGATGAAGCCCGCAAGATTTTCGGCCTGCCGTCGTGCAACCGGAAATTTCCGCAGGATTTCGGCAAAGGCCGGCCCTGCCTGAATTATTTTATCAAGCAGTGCTGCGCGCCCTGCCGCGGAAAAACCAGCGAAGCCGAATACAACGACGCCGTGCAGCAGGCGCTGGAATTTATCCGGGGCGGCAGTTCGCAGTCGGTGAAAGTGCTCACCGAAAAAATGAACGAAGCGGCCGAAAATCTCGATTTTGAACTGGCCGCACGTCTGCGTGACCGCATCACGGCGATCAACAAGCTGCGTGACCGCCAGAAAGTGGTGGCGGGTAAGGTGCCGGAGCAGGATGTGATTGCTCTGGCGCAGGGCAGCCGCGGGTCGTGTTTTGAGGTGTTCCGCTATCTCGACAGCCGCCTGTGCGACCGCGAAACGTTTCTGGTTTCCGACTGCGGCGAAGCCGACAGCGCCCGCACGCAGTTTATTATGCAGTATTACGCCATGCGCGACCGTATTCCGCCGCTGGTTGTGCTGGATGAAGCGCCCGCCGACCGCGAACTGCTGGCGCGCTTCTTAACGGAAAAGCGCGGCGGCAGCGTGAAGCTGTTTGTTCCGCAGCGGGGTACACAGCGTCAGCTGGTGGAAATGTGCCGCACCAACGCCGCCGAACAGCTGGCGCAGAGTATCGGCGCAACCGGACGCGAAATGTCCGCACTGGATGAATTGGGACGTTTGCTTGGGCTGGAAACACCGCCGGAATATATCGAATCGTACGATATTTCCAATACGGCCGGCAGCGAAAACGTGGCAGGCATGGTGGTGTTCCAAAACGGCCGTCCGCTGAAAAGCGCCTACCGTAAATTTAAAATCAAAACCGTGGTGGGGCAGGACGACTACGGCTCCATGCGCGAAGTCATTCACCGCCGGTTTGAAGAATACCGCGCACACGAAGGAGAACCGGAAGGATTTGGCCGTCTGCCTGATCTGATCCTGCTCGACGGCGGCGCGGGCCATGTGGCCGCCGTGCGCCCGGTGTTGGAAGCCATGGGTATCGACGTGCCCCTGTTCGGTATGGTAAAAGACGACAGCCACCGCACCCGCGCCGTGACGGGCGACGGGGGAGAAATTTCGATCACGTCCACCCGGCAGGCGTTCACGCTGATTTCGACGATTCAGGATGAAGTACACCGCTTTGCGATCGGCTATCACAAGCAGCGGCGCTCCAAAGCCGCCGTTTCCGGTACGCTAACCCGCATTCCCGGCATCGGGCAGACCCGTGCCCGTGCACTGATGAAGCATTTCCGCACGATTACGGCGATCAAAGAAGCCGGTCTGGAAGAACTCAAACAGGCTCCGGGCATGACGGAACCGGCCGCCCGCGCCGTGTACGAATACTTTGCATCAGAAGAACATTCCGATTGACAACCGTGTTGTTTCGTGGGATAATAAAAGGCGAAAAACGCCGAAAAAGGAGATTGCCATGCGTATTATCACCGGCTCCGCACGCGGGGCTCGCTTACAGACATTGGAAGGTAACGACGTCCGTCCTACGCCTGAACGCGTGAAAGAGGCGTTATTCAGTATTTTGCAGTTCCGTCTGGAAGGCCGCCGGTTTCTCGATTTGTTCACCGGTTCCGGACAGATCGGGCTGGAAGCGCTCAGCCGCGGCGCCCGCGAAGCCGTGATGGTGGATGCCTCCAAGGCTTCTCTGGATGTGGCGATCAAAAATGCCGAGCGCACCCGTCTGGATAAACAGGCTGTATTTGAACTGGCTCAGGCAGAAGGTTATCTGCGCCGCCGTCCCGGTCCGTTTGATCTGGCTTTTCTGGACCCGCCCTATCACACGGGGCTGCTCCAGCGTGTGCTTCCGCTTGTGGCGGAAGAGATGAGCCCGGCCGGTACGATTGTCTGCGAGCATCCTTCCGATGAAATTCTGCCGGAAACGGCCGGAGATTTCACAAAATACCGGGAATACAAATACGGCAAGGTTATGCTGACGGTATACGAGCGGAATCCGGAGGCGGATGTATGACAGAAGAAAAAATCCGGGTGGCGGTTTGTCCGGGCAGTTTCGACCCGGTAACGAACGGCCACATCGATATTATCAGCCGCACGGCCAAGATGTTTGATAAAGTCATCGTCGCCGTGGGTGTGAATCCCAAAAAGACTTCCAGCTTTACGGTGGAAGAACGTGTGGAAATGCTGCGCAAAGCCTGTGCTGAGTTTGAAAATGTGGAGATTGCCACGTATCAGGGGCTTTTGGCTGATTATGTCCAGCATGTGGGCGCTACGGGGATTGTAAAAGGTCTGCGCGCGCTGACCGATTTTGACTATGAATTTCAGATGGCTCTGACGAACCGGAAGCTGAATCCCGAAGTGGAAACGCTTTTCCTGGCGACCAGCGCGGAAAATATGTTTTTAAGTTCCAGCATGGTTAAGCAGGTGGCCGGTTTTGGCGGGGATATTTCTCATTTTGTGCCCGTCTGTATTTTAGAGCAAATCCAGAATAGAATCTGCAGCGGAGGGAATGCAAATGGATGAACAGATGAACAACGAGGCTATGGCAACCGTAGAGGAAATGCTGGACGAACTGTATGATATGCTTGAAAAAGCCTGGAGCCTGCCGCTTTCCGGCGGCCGCACGGTGATCGATGCGGGCGAATTCCGCCAGGTGCTCGATGATATCCGCGATGCCATGCCGGGCGAGTTCAGCGAGGCGAAAGCGATTGTGGATGATCGCTCCAAGATCATCGCCAGCGCCCGCCGCGAGGCTGATTCGATCGTGCGCAATGCGGAAGAACGTGCCCGCGCCATCCTGAATCAGGATGATCTGGTGCGTCAGGCGCAGCTCAAGGCGCAGGAAATTATGAATCAGGCGCAGGTTAAAGTTCGCGAAATGAAAAAAGCTTCCAACGATTACGTGGATGATCTGATGAAGCGCACCGATGAGGCGCTTTCCGAGAGCCTTTCGGAGTTGCGCAAGACCCGTCAGAGTATCAAATCTGGTCAAAAGAACTAATTTTAAAGAGGATTTTTTGGCTAAAAAACAGAAATTTTTATAAGCACTTTTTGGCACATCACAAGATATTGTGGTGTGCCTTCTTTTTTGGCCTGTATCTCCACAGCCGGCTGTGTTTTTTGATTCGCTACATGACATAAAACAATATTTGGTGGTTGCATTCTGGCAGGGATTATCTTATAATAATTACAGTTTAGTGGCAACAGGTGTCAACTTTGGCCTGAAAGTGGGCAAATGACGCTTGGAGTCCTGAAAAACTGCTTGCGGAAGGAGGCGCCGGTATGCTGACAGGTGAATACAATTATGCCATCGATGCCAAGGGGCGCGTGACCATTCCGCAGAAATACAGAGAAGATCTGGGCGACCGTCTGTACATCACCAAGGGACTGGACGGCTGCCTGTTTGTACTTTCCGAACAGCAGTGGAAAGAATTTGAAGGCAAGATCGGCGATCTGCCGCTTTCCAAAGCGCGCGATTTGCAGCGTTTCTTCTTTTCCGGCGCCTGCGATGTGGAACCGGACAAGCAGGGGCGCGTGCTGATTCCGCAGTCGCTGCGGGATTACGCCGGGCTGAGCAAAGATGTAACCGTGATCGGCGCAGCCGTTCGCGCGGAAATCTGGGATAGTGCCCGCTGGGCGGAATACAACGCCCGCCGCACACAGCAAAGTCTGGAGGCTGCTATGGACCTCCTCGGATTCTGAGGAGGCGCGGTATGGAGTTTATTCATAAGCCGGTTCTTTTTCAGGAAACGATCGATTCCCTGGCTATCCGTCCGGATGGCATCTATATAGACGGTACGGCCGGCGGGGGCGGACATTCCCGCGCCATTGCCGAGCGCCTCACAACCGGGCGGCTGTTGGCCATCGATCAGGACCCCGATGCGATCCGCACGGTAACACAGCGTTTGGGCGCGCTGCCGCAGGTGACGATCCGCCAGGGAAATTTTGCGCAGATGTGTGATTTGGCGCATGATTGCGGCGTTGAGTATGCGGATGGTATCCTGATGGATATCGGCGTATCTTCTTATCAGCTGGACAACCCTGAACGCGGGTTTTCGTATCATAACGATGCGCCGCTCGATATGCGTATGAGCCAACAGGGCGTAAGTGCGGCCGATCTGGTGAATACGCTTTCTTGGCAGGAACTTGCACAGATCATCTCTCGTTACGGAGAAGACAAAAACGCGGTTCGTATTGCAAAGGGCATTGAATCGGCCCGCAAAAACGAACCGATTACCACAACCGGACAGCTTGCGGATATTATCCGCTCGTCGGTACCGGCCGCCGTTCGGCGCGAAGCCGGACACCCGGCACGCAAAACCTTTCAGGCGCTGCGCATTGCCGTAAATGGTGAACTGGACAGGCTGCGCGAAGGGCTTGAAGCGGCGTTTTCGTTGCTGGCTCCGGGCGGCAGACTGGCTGTGATCACTTTCCATTCGCTGGAAGACCGAATTGTTAAGCAGCAGATGAACAAATGGTGTCAGGGCTGCACGTGCCCGCCCGAATTTCCGGTGTGTGTGTGCGGTAAAAAACCACAGGGTACCTTGATCTATAAAAAGGGCTTGGCACCGAGTGAACAGGAGATTGAAGAAAACCCACGAGCCCGCAGCTCGCGGCTGAGGGTCATTGAAAAAAACGGTTTGCCCAAATGGGGCAGCTTGTTGGATTAAGGAGGAAGCCGAATGGCAGCAGCAGAGCGCGTATACAATTTTGAACGCTTCAGCCCGCGTGAGGTTGTGGCTGAAGTGAAAGAAGAGCCGAAAGCCGAAAAAGTAACGAATATTATCGAATTGCCTGGCCAGCTGCTTCGGCAGAGCCGCCGCAAGCGCGTAAAACCGCTTCGCGCCGTTGCCACCGCAGTGGGCGTTTTGATGATTTGCGGTGTGTTGGGAACCGTGATTCACGGGCAGGTACAGCTTACGGAACTTAACGAAGAAATTCTCACGGCTACTGCACAGCTGAGCGAAGCGCAGAGCGTGGAACTTCAGCTTCAGTATGCGGCCGATCAGAACATGAGCACAGCACAGCTGGAAGAGTATGCTTCCGAACAGCTGGGCATGCAGAAAATCAATCCGGGCCAGATTACGTATATCGGACTGGCCGACGGCAACACCGGTACGGTTGTTCGGGATGTTGATTCCAAGCCCTGGTTTTTAGAAATCTGGGATTCCGTTGTGGCTTTGCTGTCATAAATTCAGATGGCAGCCATAAGTATGCATAGGCAGAGTTTTTTGGGAGAGAGTTAAGAGGAATCTTGACTCTCCTTTTCTCATCAGGGTTTTTCTTTTGAAAGGAATCGATACATGGCCGAAATGAAACCTGTAAAAACCATACATCGCACCGTTTTTTTGCTGATTCTCTTGCTGGGCTTGGGATTTGGCCTGGCTGTTGCCAACTTGGTGCGTTGGCAGCTGGTTCGCGGCGAAGAACTGAGAACCGCGGCGATCGATCAGTCACTGACCAGTACGTTTTTGAACGCGGAGCGCGGAACGATCTACGACACAACCGGAAAGGTTGTTGCGGAAAGCGCCAGCGTGTGGTCGGTTGTACTGGAGCCGAACTATATTGAAGACGACGAACGCGAAACCATTGTGACCGGATTGGCAAAGATCCTCGACATGAAAGAAGAGGATGTGCGCGCCGAAGCAGAGGTCGATTCTTATTTTACCTATCTTAAGCGCAAAACCGAAAGCAGCGTGAAAGACGAAATTCTGGCTTTTCTGGAAGAAGAAGAAATTTCCGGCGGCGTGCGCATGGTAGAAGAATATAAGCGCTATTATCCGTATGGAAGCACTTGTTCCTCTGTTCTGGGCTTTGTCGGTACGGACAATAATGGCCTGTACGGACTCGAACTTTACTACGACGACGAACTCAGCGGTACGCAGGGCCGTCTGGTCCGGGCGACCAATGCCGTGGGAACGGATATGCCGTTCCAGTACGAACAGCTCGTCGAGGCACAGGACGGTTATGACCTGTATATGACGATCGACATGACCGTGCAGTCCATCATCGAAAAGCATCTGAAAAAAGGTGTGGAAGATAACCTGGTACAAAACGGCGCCGCGGCAATCGTGATGGACGTAGATACCGGCGGTATTGTCGCTATGGCCAGTGTGGGCGATTTCGACCCCAACCAGCCGTTTGAAATTGCCGATGAAAATCTGCGCAAGCAGATCGAGGCTTTGCCGGAAGATAAAGAGGAAGAGGCCTGGAACGAAGCACTGCTCCAACAGTGGCGCAACAAGGCCATTAACGATACGTATTATCCGGGTTCCGTTTTCAAGATGGTGACCGGTTCGGCCGGCCTGGAAGAAGGAATTATCACGCCCGATACGACGTTTACCTGTACCGGCGCGGTTCAGGTTGAAGATACCTGGATCAACTGCTGGGATACGACCGGCCATGGAACGCAAACGTTCCGTGAGGGGCTTTGCAACTCCTGCAACCCGTTCTTTATCGAAATCGGTTCTCAATTGGGGCCGGATATGTTTTATGAGTATTTTAAGTCGTTTGGGTTTACCGAGCACACGGGAATTGATTTGCCCGGTGAAGCCAACAATCTGTATTATACAGCAGAACAGTTGAAACCCGTTGAGTTGGCTACCGAGTCGTTTGGTCAGAACTTCAGCATCACGCCGCTGCAGATGGTAACGGCCGCAAGTACAATTGCCAACGGTGGCAATTTGGTTCAGCCGCATGTGGTTGAGAAGGTTGTAGATGCTTCCGGCAACATTGTCAGCACGGCGGATATGTCGTATAAGCGGCAGGTTATTTCTGAAGAAACGGCTCGCACCATGATCGATATTCTTCAGGAAAACGCCACAACCGGTACGGCAAAAAACGGCTATGTGGCCGGTTATCGCGTATGCGGCAAAACGGGTACATCAGAAAAGGTTGCCAAGTGGCTTGAAGATAAAACCAAGCCCATGACGTACATCGCTTCGTACTGCGGATTTGCACCCGCAGACGATCCGAAATATGCTTTGATTGTTATGCTCGACGAGCCGACCGGCGCCAGCTATTACGGCGGCGCGGTTGCCGGCCCGGTATTCCAGGCGATGATGTCGGAGATTCTGCCTTATCTGGGCGTTACGGCGGAATACACCGAAGAAGAAGCCGCCAAGCTGAATACGACGGCGCCTTCTGTTGAAAATCTTACTGTGGAAGAAGCCAGAGATGCGATTGAAAATGCAGGTCTTACCTGCAAGGTTATCGGCGGCGAAGAAGAAGGAACGACGGTTATCCGTCAGATCCCGGCCGCAGGCGCCGAAGTGCCGCGCGACGGTATGGTGGTCTTGTATACTTCTTCTGAGAGCTTGGAAGAAACCGTGGAAGTGCCTGATTTCACGAACTATTCGCTCCAGGATGTTCTGGCCATTGCATCCGCACGCGATCTGCAAATTACGGTTGAAGGCGCAGGTCTGCAGAGCTCCAATGTAACGGCCTATTCTCAGGATATTACAGCCGGCAGCAAGGTGGCTCCGGGTACCGTTATTACGGTTAACTTTATTGAAAAAGACCAGGTTAACTAACCGGTCTGTTGGATACCGTACATCACAATAAAGGAGTTTTTCAAAATGACGTTCGGGTTTTGGTGTTTGGTGGCGGCCGTTTTGGCGTTTGCCATTACAGCTGTTTCAGGAAAATGGATGATTCCGTTTCTTCACAGACTTAAATTCGGTCAGACGATTCGTGAAGTAGGCCCTAAGTGGCACCAGAAAAAGCAGGGTACCCCCACCATGGGCGGCATCATGTTTATACTGGGTATCACGGTAGCCGCGCTGGTTTGTGTGCCGCTCTATTTTGCAACGGGCGGTACGCAGGAAACGCATCTGCAGACGGTGCGCGTATACGGCGGCTTGCTGATGGCGCTGGGCTTTGGCCTGATCGGCTTTATGGACGACTACATCAGCGTCGTGAAAAAGCGCAACATGGGCCTCAACGAGCGCCAGAAAATGGTGATGCAGTTTCTGGTGGCCGGCGCTTATTTGCTCTCCCTGTATGTGGCGGGAGATACCAGCGCCATGGTGATTCCTTTTGTGGGAACAGTTGACTGGGGCATTGTCTACTGGATCATCGCTCTGCTGGCGATTGTAGGCATGAACAATGCCGTCAACTTTACCGACGGTATCGACGGCCTGAACAGCACGGTTACGTTTTTCTTCTGCCTGTTCATGATGCTGTGCGCCGGTGCGCTTTCGCTTTCCGGTCTGAGCATTCTGGCTGCTGCCGCTGCGGGCGGATGCCTGGGCTTTTTGGTATGGAACTTCAATCCGGCCAAAGTATTTATGGGTGATACGGGTTCGCTGTTTTTGGGCGGCCTGGTGTGCGCGCTGGCGTTCGGTTTGGATATGCCCATCCTGCTGCTGCCTGCGGGTATTATTTACCTGTGCGAACTGGGTTCCGTTGTGCTGCAGGTCACCTATTTTAAGTTGACGCGTGGTAAACGCATTTTCAAAATGGCGCCGATCCATCATCATTTTGAGATGTCCGGCTGGAATGAAGTGAAAATCTGTGCTGTATTTGGTTTTGTTACGCTGATCGGCGGCGCCATTGCGCTGGCTTGTGTCTTGTTTGGCGTTTAATCCCCTTGGGAAAGATCTTGGAAAAGGAGGGATCGCATGGCAACATCCCTGCGTCGTCAGCCGGGCGTCAGTCCTTCTGCCGAAGGAAAGCACCATGTGAAAAAAGTCCGCAAAAAATTTAGTCTCTTTTCGATCCGCGCCGGCGTGGATATGCCATTTTTGATCCTGGTTCTGACATTGCTTGCGATCGGCCTGATCATGTTGTTTTCCGCCAGTTTTGCGTATTCGCTGCAAAACTTCGGCAACAGCTATTACTTTATCCGTTCCCAAGCAATTTTCGCCGTATTGGGAACGGTCATCATGCTGGTAATTTCGTATTTCGATTACCACCATCTGCATAAATTCGCATATCCGATTATGATTGTCGTGCTGCTGATGCTGGCGGCGGTAAAGCTTTTTGCCGATACGCCGATCGCACCGATCCGCGGCGGCGCCAACCGTTGGCTGAATCTGGGCTTTATCGAATTTCAGCCTTCGGAAATCGCTAAATTTTCGATCATTCTGATTTTTGCGCATCTGATGTCGATCAATTACCGGCGCATGGATACATTCCGCTACGGTGTTGCGCCGTATGCCATTATTTTGGGTCTTTTTGCCGGTCTGGTTATTATTGAAAAGCACGTTTCGGGTACATTGATTATCAGCGCGGTAGCCATGATGATGATGTTCGTCGGTGGCACGAAACTGCGGTATTTCGCCATTTTGGGCGGTGTAGGCGGCGCGGCTGTTGCCTACCTGGTTTTCTTCTCGTCCAAGTTTTCTTATGCTCTTCTGCGTATTCAGGGATGGATCAATCCCTTTAATCCGCCGGAGGACGTAGATACCTGGCAGACCGTGCAGTCGTTGTATGCCATCGGTTCCGGCCAGCTGTTTGGTGTGGGGCTGGGACAGTCCCGCCAGAAATACCTCTGGCTGCCCGAACCGCAGAACGACTTTATTTTTGCCATCGTGTGTGAAGAGCTGGGCTTTATCGGCGCGCTGGTGATTATTCTGCTGTTTTCGGCGCTGATCTGGCGCGGCGTTGTGATTGCACTGGCCGCTAAAGATCGATTTGGCATGTTTTTGGGAATCGGCATTGCCATGCAGGCAGGTCTGCAGGTTGTTTTGAATATCATGGTTGTGACCAATACCATTCCGAATACGGGTATCAGCTTGCCGTTCTTCAGTTCCGGCGGTACATCGCTTGTGATTTTGCTGGCTGAAATGGGCGTTTTGCTTTCGATATCCCGTACCTCTCATATTGAAAAAACCTAGCTGAGTTTTCGGCTTTGAAAGGATCGATCCCGATGAGAATTTTGTTTACAGGCGGCGGTACCGGCGGGCATATCAATCCCGCTTTGGCTATTGCGGGTACCGTTCGTGAAAAGGAACCCGACGCCCAGATTTTGTATGTGGGCAACAAAGGCGGCATGGAGGAACGGCTGGTTCCCGCTGCCGGTTTTGAATTCAGAACCATTACGATCTCCGGTTTTCAGCGCAAGCTGAGCCTGGATAATATCCGCCGCAACGCACAGACGGTTGTCCGGATGTTCACGGCTTCTTCCGAAGCGAAGAAGATTCTGAAAGAATTCAAACCGGATATCTGTGTGGGTACGGGCGGCTATGTCAGCGGCCCGGTGATCCGTATGGCAATGAAAATGGGGATTCCCTGCATCATCCATGAGCAGAACGCCTATCCCGGCATGACGACCAAGGCGCTGGCGCCCAAAGCCCGCCGCGTGATGCTGGCCGTGGAAGACGCCAAAAAATATCTGAAGCGCACGGATAACTGTGTGTTGACGGGCAATCCGATCCGCGCCGAAATTCTGCGTGCGGACCGTGCGGCGGCGCGCAAGGCGCTGGGTCTGGATGAGCGTCCGGTGATCCTTTCCACAGGCGGCAGTCTGGGCGCACGGCGCGTCAACGAAGCGGTTGCCGATTTGATTGCGCATAGTTGCGAGACGAAAAAGTATCAGCATATTCATGCCTATGGGCAGTATGGCCGCTGGATGCCGGATCTGCTGGCCGAAAAGGGCGTGGATCTCAAGAAAAATCCGCAGCTCGATATCCGCGAATATATCAATAACATGAATGAATGCTATGCCGCGGCTGATGTTGTCATCTCCCGTGCGGGCGCAATTTCGCTCAGTGAGATTCAGGCCACGGGCAAAGCGGCTGTTTTGATCCCGTCCCCGAATGTGGCGGAAAATCATCAGTATCATAACGCGATGGCGCTGGTTCGCCGCGATGCCGCGAAAATTATCGAAGAAAAAGATCTGACCGGAGCCAAGCTTTGCGAAGTGGTGGACGCCTTGTGCGAAACACCTGGCGCGATTGAAACCTTGAGCCGCAACGCGCGCGCGATGGCGATTCTTGATACCAACGAGCGGATTTATCAGATCATCTGCGAGGTTTTGGGCCGATAAAGCCCGTGTATCACCCATTTTCCTCTTGTTTCATACTATGAAAGAGTAGTAGGAAGCGAGACGGAAGAGGTGTTGACATGTGGCTTGCCTGATGATCCAGGGACCCGCCCGGATGGAAGGTTCCATTCCTGTGCAGGGCTCCAAAAACAGCACGCTGCCGCTTTTGGCAGCAACCCTGCTTTGCAAAGGGGAAACGGTTCTTGAAAATTGTCCCGCGCTTTCCGACGTAACGGCCTGCTGTGAGATTCTGCGCAGCCTGGGCTGTCGATGCGTGGCGGACGAAGGAAAAATAGCGGTGAATGCAGAAGACGTGGTGACAAGCGAAATTCCCGATGAATTGATGCGGGAATTGCGTTCCAGTATCGTTTTTCTGGGACCCGTACTGGGGCGGACCGGCCGGGCCGAGCTGACGTTTCCGGGCGGCTGCGAGATCGGAGCCAGGCCGATCGATCTACATATTGCCGCCCTGAAAAAGCTGGGCGCCGTGATTGAAGAATCGGGCGGACGGCTTTGCTGCAGCGCGCCGCAGGGGCTGACCGGCGCCGATATTGTGCTGCCGTTTCCCAGCGTAGGGGCGACCGAAAACATCATGTTGGCGGCCGTATGCGCAAAAGGAATCACCACGATCAAAAACGCGGCGCGTGAGCCGGAAATTGTGGATCTGGCCGATTTTTTGCAGGAATGCGGAGCTAAAATCGGCGGCGCGGGGGAAAGCACGCTTTGTATCGAAGGCGGACGCCCGCTGCACGGCGCGGTTCACCGCGTGATTCCGGACCGCATTTGGGCGGCCACGTTTCTTTCGGCGGCTGCCGCTACGGGCGGCGAAATCTGTTTGACCGGCGCGCAGCCGGCACATTTGGTTCCGGTGCTTCCCGTTTTGGAGGAAGCCGGATGCCGGATCCGCTGCACATACGATACGATTACGCTGAAAGCGCCCGCTGTGCTTCGGGCGGTTTCGCCGGTGCGTACGATGCCGTATCCCGGTTTTCCAACCGATGCGCAGGCCCCGCTGATGGCGATGACCTGTCTGGCGCGGGGAACCAGCTTGTTTGTCGAAAATATTTTTGAGTGCCGCTATAAGCATGCGCCCGAACTTTTGCGTATGGGGGCCAACATCCGCACGGAAGGCAAAGTGGCCGTTGTGGAAGGCGTTCGCCGTCTGTTTGGCACGCGCGTCTGTGCGCGGGATCTGCGCGGCGGCGCGGCGCTGGCGGTGGCCGGTGCGGCGGCATACGGGCAAACCGCGATTGAACATGCGGAACTTATTGAGCGCGGCTATGAATCTTTGGAAAAAAGTTTGTCGGCGGTTGGAATTCCGGCGTGGATGGAATAAAATATTGAAAAAGGAAATTGACTTCGAAACAGGAGATTGATCTTATGCAGAAAAACCAGGAGGTGAACGGGAATGGACGATCGTAAACGGCGCACGGTCAGCCGGGAGGTGCGCCCTGTCGGAAAGAAGAAGCAGGCGGCTTCCCGTCGCACTGCCGATCCTGCCGCCGGGCGCAAAACCGTGCGCACACCGGAGCAGCCGCGTACTTCCGAACGTACGCAGCAGCGCCGCCGGGTGCGCACAGAAGAAAAAGCCGCTATGAAAATTAAGGAACGGAAAGTTTCCCCTACCCCCGTTAAACGTAAACGCACGCCCTCTAAGCCCGAGGACTATGCCCGCAATGAGCAGCCGCGCAAAGTGGAACCGGGCAAGACGGTTCATAAAACAGATAGCACCCGACGCAAGGAAAAATTTGAGCGTTACCGCCGCCGTCGCCGTATTTTTATGGTGACCGGCTTTGTGCTGTTTTTCGCCGCTTTAACGGCGGGCGTTATTTTCGGCGCCAAAGTGCTGTTCCAGGTCGATACCATCAAAGTGACGGGCGAGACGCGGTACAGCGCAGACGAAATCCGTACCGCTGCCGGCATCACCACAGAGGACAACCTGTTGCTTGTGAACACCGGCCGTTCGGCTTCGGCTGTGGATGCGCTGTTCCCATATTTGGGTAAAGTAGAGGTTCGGCGCCATCTGCCCGATACGGTGGAAATTTATGTGGAAGAAGCCGTTGCAACGCGGGCCTTTGATATCGGTGGACGCTATTTGCTGGTCAGCGATGCCGGGCGCATTCTGGAAGTGAGCAACACGCTGCCGGAAGGCATGTTCTGCGTAAAAGGCTTGCAGCTGGAATCGACGGAACCCGCAAAGCAGATTGTCATTCAGGATGAAACCGCTGCCGAAGCGTATCAGGAAATTTCCGCAACGCTTGCCGAGGAAAACTTTACCGGCATCAACAGTATAGATTTTACGGATGTTTATGATATCACGATGTTGTATGACGGACGGATCACCATGCGTTTGGGAAGCCCGTCCAATCTGGCTTATAAAATCCGTTTCGGCATGCGCATTGTAACCGGCGCAGACGGGGACGGACTGGATAAAAACGACCGCGGTGTGCTGGATCTTTCGCTGGTGCGTGCCAACAACAAGGCTTACTTTACCAACGAATCGGCGGTAAGCCAAACGCCCGGCACATCTTCTTCGTCTTCGTCTGATTCTTCTTCGCAGCCGGATTCCTCTCAGGACGAAAACCTGACAACGTCTTCCGAGCCGGAAGGCGGCGGAACCACGCATGAACCGGACGAAGAGACTTCTTCCGTATTAGAGGAATCAGAGACTTCGGAAGACACAAGTTCCGATTTATGGGAGGAAACGACTTCCGAAAGCGAACCCGATGTGTCGGAAGAAGAACCGGATGTGTAAAAGTAGGATACTTTTGATTTTTTTAGAAAGTAATCCTTGAAATTTTGCAGAAAATGTGATACTTTATTAATATCTCATATTATGATGAAATCGCGGCCAAATAAAGGTTTGGGTGTAGATAAAATTTAAGGAGGAACAGACATATGCCTTTCGAGATCGATACACAGTTGGAAGAAGCCCCTCAGATTATTAAGGTCGTCGGTGTGGGCGGCGGCGGTGGGAACGCCGTGAATCGCATGGCTACCATCGGTATTCGAAGCGTTGAATTTATTTGCATGAACACGGACAAGCAAGCTTTGTCCCGTTCGAAAGCTTCTCAGAAAGTACAGATCGGTGAAAAGAATACGCAGGGCCGCGGCGCCGGTTCCAAGCCGGAAGTAGGCGCGAAAGCTGCCGAAGAAAGCCGCGAACTGATCCAGGCTACGCTGCGTGGCGCTGATATGGTGTTTATTACCGCTGGTATGGGCGGCGGTACCGGTACGGGTGCTGCTCCGATCGTGGCTAAGGTTGCCCGCGAACTCGGTGCCCTCACCGTTGGTATCGTAACGAAGCCGTTTGCTTTTGAAGGCAAGCGCCGCATGGAGCAGGCCGAAAAGGGTATTGCTGCTCTGCGCGAAAATGTAGACTCTCTGGTTGTGATCCCGAACGAACGTCTGAAGCTCGTCAGCGAACAGCGCATTACGCTGGCCAATGCCTTTGAAATCGCAGACGATGTGCTGCGTCAGGGTGTACAGAGCATTTCCGACCTGATTCAGGTTCCGGGTATTGTTAACCTCGACTTTGAAGACGTTAAGTCTGTTATGCAGGATGCCGGTTATGCACACATGGGTGTGGGCCGTGCTTCCGGCCGCGACAAGGCCGAACAGGCTGCCAATGCCGCTATTTCCAGCCCGCTGCTGGAGACCGCGATCAACGGCGCCAAGGGTGTTATCATCAACATCACTTCTTCTCCGGATATCGCTCTGGACGAAATCGATGCTGCTTCTCAGATCATTTCCGATCGTGCGCATGAAGATGCGAACATCATCTGGGGTGCTGCCTTTGATGATTCTCTCGAGGACGAGATGATCGTAACGGTTATTGCTACTGGTTTCCCGGCTGTTGGTGCAGAAGCTGTGAAAGCTGCTGCTCCGGCTGAGGCCAAGCCCGAAGAAACGCAGAAGTCCGTTGATTTTGATGATTCCACGTTTGACGATATCATGAATATCTTCAAGGATCGTAAATAATTTCCGGCTATACAAGATTGGACGTATGGGATGGCCTGCGTACAGGCATCTCATCCGTCCGATTTTTTTGGAGGAACAGCGATGAAAGAGCTATCCATTCATACCGATCAGCTGGCGGAAATGGCCGGTTCGCTTCGCGCCGGTGACCGTGTGCTGCTTTCCGGCGTGATCTATACGGCGCGCGATGCCGCACACAAGCGTATGTTTGCCGCGCTGGAAGCCGGTGAAGCGCTGCCGTTTGACTGGAAAGGCGCGGCCGTTTACTATGCCGGGCCTACGCCTGCACCGGAAGGTCTGCCGATTGGTTCCTGCGGCCCCACGACCAGCAGCCGCATGGATGTTTTCGCGCCCGAAATGCTCGACCGCGGGCTGGCCTGCATGATCGGCAAAGGTCCGCGCAGCGCGGCTGTGTGTGACGCAATCCGCCGCAACAACGGCGTGTATCTGTGCGCTATCGGTGGGGCAGGTGCTCTGGCGGCTCAGTGTGTGAAGTCGCTTGAAGTGATTGCCTATGAAGATTTGGGCTGTGAATCGGTGAAGCGGCTGGTTGTAGAAAATTTCCCGCTGATTGTGGCGATTGATGCCGCGGGCGGTAATTTGTTCGAGTCCCGCTAAGATTCTTGTTCACAGTGTGTTCATCTTTTTGTACAGGTTTTGTCAAAAACGAAGGCTACAATAACAAAATGTACAGAAAGACGAAGGGCTAAAGCGCCCTTTGCATAGAAAGGATGCGTTTTGTATCATGAAGCAGTTTAAGGCAGAATCCAAACGTCTGCTGGATCTGATGATCAATTCCATTTATACCCATAAGGAAATTTTCCTGCGCGAGCTGATTTCCAACGCCAGCGACGCCATCGATAAGCTGTATTATCAGTCTTTGCAGGATGGCAGCACCGGTTTGGACCGCGATGATTTTGAAATTTTCCTGATTCCCGATAAAGAAGCTCGTACGCTTACCATCCGCGACAACGGTATCGGTATGACCAAAAACGAGCTGGAAAACAACCTGGGCGTCATCGCCAAGAGCGGTTCGCTGCAGTTTAAGAGCCAGATGGCCGAAAAAGACGGCGACAAAGATGTTGACATCATCGGTCAGTTCGGCGTGGGTTTCTATTCGGCGTTTATGGTGGCCGATCATGTCACCGTAACCAGCCGCGCTTATGGCAGCGACGAGGCCGCTCGCTGGGAATCTTCCGGCGTGGAAGGCTATACGGTTTCCGATGCCGAAAAGGAAACTCACGGCACCGAGATTGTGCTGCATATCAAGCCCTCTACCGAAGAGGAAAACTACGACGAATACCTCGATTGCTATCGCCTGCGCATGCTGGTGAAGAAGTATTCCGATTATATCCGCTACCCGATCCGCATGGATATGGAGCGCAGCCGCCTGAAGGAAGGCAGCAAAGACGAATACGAAACCTACACCGAAACGGAAACCCTGAACAGCATGGTTCCGCTTTGGAAGAAGAATAAGAATGAAATTACCCCCGAAGAATACAACCGCTTCTATAAAGAAAAATTCTTCGACTGGGAAGATCCCGCCCGTGTGATCCATTCTTCCGCCGAAGGTACGGCTACCTATAACGCGCTGCTGTTTATCCCATCTCATGCGCCGATGGATTATTATTCCAAAGAGTATGAAAAAGGTTTGCAGCTGTATGCGAGCGGCGTGATGATTATGGATAAATGCGCCGATTTGCTGCCCGACCACTTCAGCTTTGTGCGTGGTCTGGTAGATTCGCAGGATCTTTCGCTCAATATTTCGCGTGAAATGCTTCAGCACGACCGTCAGCTCAAGCTGATTGCCGGACGCATTGAGAAGAAAATCAAATCCGAACTGCTCACGATGCTGCGCAACGACCGTGAAGCTTATGAAGCGTTCTTCAAGAATTTCGGCTTGCAGCTGAAATACGGCCTGTATGCCGAATACGGCGCACACAAAGAACTGCTCAAGGATCTGGTACTGTTCTATTCTTCTTCCGAAAAGAAGATGGTGACACTCGGCGAGTATGTTTCCCGCATGAAGGAAGGGCAGAAAGATATCTACTATGCTTGTGGCGAAAACATTGCCCAGATCGAAGCCCTGCCGCAGACGGAACTGCTGCGCGACAAAGGCTATGAGATTCTGTGCTTCACCGATAATGTGGATGAATTCGCCATCAAGATGCTCGGCACGTATGAAGAGAAAAACTTCAAAAATATCTGCGCCGATGATCTCGATCTGGATACCGATGAGGAAAAGGAAGCTATCAAAAAGCTGATGGAAGAGCATCAGGATGTGCTGGACGCCATGAAAGATGTGCTGGGCGATAAGGTAAAGGAAGTTTCGCTTTCGAATCGCCTGAAGAGCCATCCGGTATGCATCACCACCAAGGGCCAGATCACGCTGGAAATGGAAAAGGTGCTCAACTCCATGCCCGGCGCCGAAAACAATCAGGTGAAGGCTGAGCGTGTTTTGGAAATCAATGCTTCTCATCCGGTGTTTGCTACACTGTGCGCACTGCGCGAAAAAGATCCCGACAAACTGAAGCTGTATACGGGGCTTTTGTACGATCAGGCACTGCTGATGGAAGGCATGAAGCTCGATGATCCGGTTGCATTCAGCAACGGTATTTGCAGCCTGATGGTGTAAAATTTAAGAACAGAAACGAATTGCCCGCCTGTACGGCGGAGAGCCGGGATTTTCCCGACCCCCTGTTTGCGCAGGCGGGCAATTACTGTCTGTTTTTCAATAAATTTTAAAAAAGCGGGAAAACTGAAAAAACCGCACAACAAGAAAGGAAAAAGAAAAATGAAAAAATGGATTGCTCTGCTTTGTGCTCTGCTGTTGATTCCGTTGACGGCTTGTGCCGGTAACGGCGGCTCGGGTTCTTCCCAGGCCGCTTCCAAAGACCCGGTAGCAGACATGTCTCTTACGGATATTGCAAACGCTATTCTGAAGGATGCCGGCGAACTGCCGATGTATGAAGTGACCGAATTGACGGCTGAAAACTTTGAATTCTATACGTTTATTCCGTATGTCGAAGGTTATGAAGGCGTGACGGCCGATTCCCTGATCGGTTCCATCGCCCATAGTGTGGTGCTGGTGCGCGTTCCGGATGGAACGGATGCCGCACAGGTGGCCGCCGATATCGAATCCAAGGCAAATCCGGCTAAATGGATCTGTGTAGAAGCCGAAAAGACGGTTGTCCGTCAGCGCGGTAACACGATCCTGCTGGTGATGAGCAGCGAAGCCACCACCGATGCAATCGTCGCCGGTTTTGACGCTCTGTAAATCCAACTTGTAACCGGCTCGGCCCAGCATTTTCGCCGGGCCGGCCTTTTCATTGAATTCTGTTTTGGAGGATGACCATGCTGTTTTCAAGTGTTACCTTTCTCTATGCTTTTTTGCCGCTGGCCATTCTGGTGTATTTTCTGGCGCCGTCCGTGCCGGTGGCGTGGCGAAACGCCGTGCTGCTGGTATTCAGTTTGGTATTCTATTTTTTCGGCGAGCCGGTTTACGTTTTGCTTTTGCTGCTTTCTTCGCTGAGCGACTATGCCTGGAGTTTGCTGATTGAAAAATACCGGCATAAGCCGCGCGCCGCCCGGGCTTTTCTGGTGATTTCCATCGTGATCAATCTGGGAATGCTCGGATTCTTCAAATATACTGATTTTTCCATTGGGACGGTTAACACACTGTTTGGAACTGCGATTCCGCTGACGCATGTGCGCCTGCCCATCGGCATCAGCTTTTTTACATTTCAGACGATGTCGTACACGATTGACGTCTACCAAGGCAAAGCGCATGCACAGCGCAATTTGGCAACATTCGCAACGTTTGTTTGTCTGTTCCCGCAGCTGATTGCCGGGCCAATCGTCCGCTATACAGATGTGGAAGCCGAATTGCGGGAGCGAACCAGTACGCTGGACAGTACGGCGCTGGGCATGCGGCGGTTTGTATTCGGATTGGCGAAAAAGGTTTTGCTGGCCAATGCCATGGGAGAGCTCTGTTCCGCATTCCGGACTACGCAGGATAACAGCGTGTTGTTCTATTGGATCTATGCCGTGGCGTTTACGATGCAAATCTATTTTGATTTTTCCGGCTATTCCGATATGGCGATCGGGCTGGGACGTGTGTTCGGTTTCAAATTTCCCGAAAACTTCGATTACCCGTATGTTTCCCGTTCGATTACGGAATTCTGGCGGCGCTGGCATATGACGCTGGGCGGGTGGTTCCGTGATTATGTGTATATTCCGCTCGGCGGAAACCGCGTGAGCCGGGTTAAGTGGATCAGAAATATAGTGGTGGTGTGGCTGCTTACGGGTTTGTGGCACGGCGCCAGCTGGAATTTTGTGCTGTGGGGCGCGCTGTTCGGCGTGGTTTTGATGATCGAGAAGCTCTGGCTGGGCAAATGGCTGGAACGCTGCCCGGCGGCGGTGTGTCATCTGTATGTCATGCTGATTGTCGTTATCAGTTTTGTGATTTTCAACGCGAACGGACTGGCAGGTGTGGCCAGCGATCTTGGCGGCCTGTTTGGCGTGGGCGGTTTGCCGCTTATCAGCCGGGAGGCTCTGTATTATCTGCGCAGTTATGCGGTTTTGCTGATTGTCTGCGCGGCGGCGTCTTTGCCGGTTTGGAAGCGTCTGGGTAAGCGGATCGAGCATACGCCCATCATGACGGCGGTTGAGCCGATTGTGTTGGCCGGACTGCTGATTGTGGTGACCGCTTCGCTGGTGGACGGTTCGTTCAATCCATTTTTGTATTTCCGTTTTTAAGGAGGGGACAGCATGAAAAAGTACAGCAAAATCAAATCGATTGCGGTTGTGGCGGTTACGCTGGGCATGCTGTTTGGCTTCGGCATCTGGTCGATTATTCTGCCGGATACGGAAGTCTCCCGCGCGGAACGGCGCAAGCTGGAGCAGGCGCCCGAACTTTCGGCGCAGAGCGTTTTTTCCGGAACCTACATGACGGATCTGGAAACGTACTGGCTCGATCAGTTCCCGCTGCGCGATGCGTGGCGAAGCATCAAGGCGATGGTGCGCTTCGATGTGTTCCGGCAGCTCGATAACAACGGCATCTATCTTTCCGGCGACAGCGTATGTAAGATGGAAACACAGCTGAAAGAAGATCAGGTGAAGTATGCCGCGGAGAAAATCAACGAGGTGATGCAGACGTATCTTGAGGGAATGCCGGTTTACTGGGCGGTTGTGCCCGATAAAAACGTGTATGCCGCGGGGGATCGTCCGCAGCTGGATACAAACCGTATGCTGGATATCATGCGGCAGACGGTGAATCCGCAGGCGACGTATGTGGATTTGTTCGGTTTGCTCACACTGGACGATTATTACCGCACGGATACGCACTGGCGGCAGGAAGAGATTCTGCCCGTCGCGCAGGCTTTGGGTGAAGCGATGGACATGCCGGCGGATCTTTCTGCGCCCGCCGGCGGCTTTACCCGGCACACGCTCGAACCGTTTTACGGCGTTTATTTTGGGCAGTCGGCGCTGAATGTGCAGCCCGATACGCTGTGCTATCTCACGAGCGAAGCGATTGACGCCGCCGCGATGACCGGCCTTGAATTTGAGGGCGAGCGGCCGGTTTACGATCCGGCAGCGATCGACAGCATGGACGGCTACAATGTGTTTGCGGGCGGGCCGCAGGCGATTGTCACGATTGAAAGCCCGAAAGCCCAAACGGACCGTGAGCTGATCATCTTCCGGGATTCCTTCGGCAGCAGCTTGTCACCGCTGTTTTTGGAAGGCTACTCGAAAGTGACGCTGATCGACCTGCGGTATATTCCGGCTTCGCTTGTGGGCAATTACGTGACGTTTGAGGATCAGGATGTGCTGTTTCTCTATTCCACCAGCCTGCTCAACTCCGGCATGCTGCTGCGATAAAATGTATTCGGTTATCGAATCTACATTCCGCATACAAAAGAGCCTATACTTGTGCAAGAGGTGAGAAGAGAAATGGCCGATTTTATTCCTAAACAATATAAAAAGGATCCCATCACCGTTCGGATCGATTTTGATAAATTGCAGAAAATCGATTGGCTTGCATCGAAATATCATTTGAGCCGAAGCGAATTGATCAATCAGTGCATTGATTATGCGCTGGAGCATATACCTGAATTGAAAGAAGAAACTGCCGAGGGATAACTTCCTTTCGGCAGTTGTTTTTTGATGTGAATTTCGCATAACAAACAAACAGCGCTTGCAATTGCATGGAAAATCATGCATAATAGCTTTACAAGGAGATTGGTAAAGCCGTTTGGGCGGCGGAAAGGAATTTATATGAATGTTGACAAGAGTCCGGTTATGCCGGATACTCAGAAAATGATGCAGCAGGCTATCAAACAACAACGCAAGGCGCAGCGGCGGGATCTTCGCCGCAGTATGTCGTTTGCCGCCTGGTCTGTTTGCGGCATGCTGCTGTGCGCCAATGTATTGGTGATTTTATTGCAGGTTTTCGGAATGCTGACTTCCCCTGCGCAAAACCTGACGGTAGGCATGAGCAGCGAAATGTATTATCTCATGCAGTGCGTGGCTGTGGCCGTGGGCACGCCGCTTTCGTTTGTGGTGTTTGCCGTTGTAAAAGAAATTGATTTTTCCGATTATCTTCGGTTTGAAAGAGTCAAATTCGGGCGCAGTTTGCTGTATATCGGGTTCGGCGTGCTGATCTGTATGCTGGCCAATTTTCCGGCGCAGATGCTTTCGGAGTGGATTACCGACGCGGGCTATACCGATATTACTTTAAGCCTGCCGTCTGCTTCGTCGCCTGTAGCAGCGGCAGCGTTTGCGATGGGAATTGCCGTTTTGCCGCCGCTTGCCGAAGAATTTGCTTTTAGAGGCATTGTGCTTTCTCATCTGCGCCGCCATGGAGATTTTCTGGCCGTTATGGTTTCGGCGTTGCTGTTTGCCTTGGTTCACGGCAATGTGGTACAGATTCCGTTTGCGTTTTTGGCCGGTATTGCGCTGGGCGTGGCTTACGTAAAGACGAACAATCTGGTCGTGCCGATTGTGATTCATATGATTAACAATGGGCTTTCCGTTGCTACACAGCTGATTTTGGAATACGCCGGTGCCGAAGCGGCCAACATGATCAGCGGAGCGGCGATGCTGCTTTTGCTGTTTTTGGGATGCGTGTCGGTCATCATTATGTTGGTTAAAACGATCCGCGGCGATGATCTGCTCCATCTGGATCGTGCGAAAGAGAACCTGGTGCATCCGCTGGGCAGACTGTGGGTGTGCCTGTCTTCGAGCGGTTTTCTGGTTTTGCTGGGCTACACGGTGCTTTCGTGCGCGGTCAGCCTGATGGTGTAAGCCGATGGAAAAAGAATTGTTTGTACCCAAGGAATGTTTTATGCGCGAAGCCATCCGCCTTGCGCAGGAAGCGGCCGCGGAAGGGGAAGTGCCCGTAGGCGCCGTGGTGGTGAAAGACGGTGTGATCGTAGGTCGGGGACGCAACCGGCGCGAAAAGGTGAAAAACGCTTTGTGTCATGCTGAAATCGAAGCGATTGACGAAGCCTGCCGCACGCTTCACGGTTGGCGGCTGTGGCAATGCGAACTGTATGTAACGTTGGAACCGTGTCCGATGTGCGCGGGCGCGGCAATCAACGCCCGGCTTCCGGTTGTGGTGTTCGGCGCGTACGATCCCAAGGCCGGTTCGTGCGGGTCCGTCATTTCGATGTTTGATTTACCATATAATCATAAGCCGGCGGTTGTTGCCGGTTATTTGGAAGAAGAATGTTCGGCGCTGCTGTCGCGGTTTTTCCGTGATCTGCGTGCCCGCCGCCGGGGCGTATCCCCGACAGAAGAGGAGTCGGTGTAATGCTTCCGCGTGTTTTATTGGCCGGTAAACTGGCTAATCCCGAAAACTATATCCAGGCGCTTCGCCGTTCCGGCATGGAGCCGGTGCCGATGCAGCCCGGATTTTCCGTCAATGCGTTTGACGCTTTGCTTGTCCCCGGGGGAGGCGATATGCATCCCCGCTTTTACGGGGAAGAGATTTCGCCGCTGTGCGGTACGCCAGACGAAGAACTCGATCAGCTCGAAATGCAGCTGATTCAGGATTTTGCCGCAGCCGGACGTCCGGTTTTCGGAATCTGCCGCGGCTGTCAGGTGATTAACGTTGCTTTTGGCGGTACGCTGGTACAGCATATTGAAAGCGTGGTTAACCACACCCATACGCCGCAGGGAGATGCCGTTCATGCCACGCTGGCGCAGCCGGACGGTTTTGTAGAGGCTGTGTACGGCTCGTCTAACGTTGTGACGAATTCGGCGCATCACCAGTGTGTGCGGGATCTTGCCCCGGGCTTTTCGGCCGTTCAATATGCGGCCGACGGTGTGATCGAAGCGATTTCACATAAGACATTGCCGATCTGGGGTGTGCAGTGGCATCCGGAACGCATGGCGTTCGCGCATTACCGTGAAGATACGGTGGACGGCGCGCTGCTGTTCGGCTTTTTCCGCCGGGCAATCGGCTGAGCCTTCACACAATGATCGCAGGACGTTTTTAAAATGTTCATCCATCCGGCGGAAAATAGGTGTATACTGATGACAGGTTTTTACCGGGTGGAAATACGGAAAAACGAAAACGGAGGGATTTCAAAATGGCAACGGGAAAGATTCTGATTGTAGACGACGATAAAAATATTTGCGAACTGCTTCGCTTGTACATAGAAAAAGAAGGCTATACGGTTTCGATTGCTTACGACGGCAAAAGCGCTTTGGAAATGTTCCATGTGTTTTCGCCCGATCTGATGCTTTTGGATATTATGCTGCCGGAACTCGACGGCTGGCAGGTTTGCCGTGAAATCCGCAAGCAGTCGCAGTGCCCGATCATTATGCTGACCGCCAAGGGCGAAGTGTTCGATAAGGTGCTGGGTTTGGAACTGGGCGCCGACGACTATATCGTCAAGCCGTTTGAAACCAAAGAAGTGCTGGCGCGTATCAAAGCGGTTCTGCGCCGTATCGGAAAAGATGAAAGCAACACCGTGAAAGAAGTTCATTACGACAAGCTTTCGATCAATCTTACAAACTACGAACTGAAAGTAGACGGGGTGCAGATTGATACGCCGCCCAAGGAAATGGAACTGCTGTATCATCTGGCCAGCAATCCCAACCGCGTATTTACCCGCGACCAGCTTCTGGATGAGGTTTGGGGATTTGATTATTACGGCGATTCCCGTACAATCGACGTACACGTGAAGCGTCTGCGCGAAAAACTGGAAGGCGTATCGGATAAATGGACGCTGAAAACCGTTTGGGGCGTAGGATACAAATTTGAAGTGAAAGAATAACTATGCAGCATAGAACCATATTAAAAAAACAGCTGGGGCTTACGATGGGCATCGTATTTTTTACGTATGTCCTCATCGGCGTGATGATGGTGCTGTTCTTTTCGCAGTTTTGGCGCAGCGAAAAAAAGGAATTGCTCAGCCAGAATGCTTCGATCGTAGCGGCTGTATTTTCGAATTTCGAAGGAGATTCGATTGCGGAATGCAGCGAAGAACAGCTGGCCCGTGTGGCGCTGGTGTGCAGCAGCGTAGCGGAAGTGATTGATGCCGATACCATTATCACGGATACCGAAGGAAAGCCGCTGATTACCAGCCTGTCCGCTTCCGATGGGTCTCAGCCGGAAGAAATCAATCCGTTTATTATGCAGAAAGTCCTCAAGGGACTGTATGTAGGCAACGGGAAATTCAACGGAATTTATGATGAATCGCATTATGTGGTAGGGCAGCCGATCCGTAACGCGAGCGGAACGGTGATCGGCGCGGTTTTTGCCGCTGTAGACGCGAAAAACCTCTCTACCTATTTGATGGGAATTGTACGTACTATCGTGTTGGTTTCTCTGTTTTCCGTTTTGCTGGCGTTTTTGATTATCGGCATCTTTTCCTATAGAATGGTCATCCCGCTGCGCAAAATGGCGGTGGCCGCGCGGGAAATGGGCGCCGGGAATTTCAGCGTGCGCGTGCCGAACGGCGGCGACAAAGAAGATGAAATCGGCCAGCTTACGGAAGCGTTCAACAGCATGGCGGTGTCGCTTTCCAACAGCGAAAATGCACGCCGCAGCTTTATTGCGAACGTATCGCACGAGCTGAAAACGCCCATGACCACGATTGCCGGTTTTATCGACGGCATTATCGACGGAACGATTCCGCGTGAAGAAGAGGGCAAGTACCTTCGCATTGTCTCCGTGGAAGTGAAGCGTCTGTCGCGCCTGGTGCGCACGATGCTCGATCTTTCGCGTATCGATAACGGCGAACTGCGCATTTCAAAGGCGCAGCACGAGATCACAGGTATTCTGGTGGATGTCATGCTCTCGTTTGAAAAGAAGATTGAAGATAAGCAGCTCGAAGTGCGCGGCATGGAAGATCTGCGGCCGATCGTAGTGGACTGCGACGCTGATATGATCCATCAGGTGTTGTATAACCTGATCGACAACGCCGTGAAATTCAGCAATACAGGCGGCTATATCGCCGTTTCCATGAAGGAATCCGGCGGGAAAGCGACAATCTCCGTAGAAAACAGCGGGGAAGGCATTGCACCGCAGGAACTTTCGATGATCTTTGACCGGTTCTATAAAACGGATAAATCCCGCGCGCATGATAAAAACGGGATGGGACTGGGACTGTTTATCGTGCGTTCCATGATTCACCTGCATGGCGGAGAAATCCATGCCAGCTCGGTGCAGAATGAATACACCCGATTTGAGTTTACCCTGCCCTTGCGCGACAACGTACCGGAATTAAAGGAAAATCTATCCGTAAAGGAAAGAAGCGATCATACATGAACGAATTTGAAAAGAAACCCGAATCTTCCGAAATGCCGCCGGTTCACATCGAACAGGATGAACCGATTTTAGCCGGCGGTGTGTCGGAAACAAATACAAATACAGACGAAAACAAGGAAACGGCGAGTCCCGAAAACGGCTGTACTTATCATGGTACAGGCGTGGGCGGCACGTTTGCCGGTGAACCCGCCGAGCCGCAGCCGGAATCGACTGCCTGGCAGGAAGCACAGCCGGAGCAAACGTATTCCGCTGAGCAGCCGGAACAGCCCGCACCGGAATCCGGTTATGGGTATGGCTATGCGGCTTCCGATTTCCCGCAGGATGGACCGACATCGTATTATGCGGCGCCCAAGCCGAAAAAGAAAATGCGCACAGGTGCGAAAGTCTTTTTATGGATTCTGGGAAGCTGCGCAGCGCTTTCCGTATTGGCATTTATCAGCTACGGCTTTTATTCTTTTTTGTCGGGAGCAAACAGTTCCGTGCTGCTGCCGCCGGTGACCTCGTCTGAGCAGTCGCCTTCGGCTTCGCCGCAGCCTACCGCCAAACCGGACGGCGATTCCTCCGGACAGGAAAGTCCGCAGCCGGCTGATCCTACGCCGAACGATGCCATTGTGATTGAGCAGCGTCCTTCGGGTGAAATGCTCTCTGCAGCTGAAGTGTATGAGTCTGTTGTCAATTCTACGGTGCTGGTCAAGGTTTCCTTCGCGGATGCCTCCGGCAATCAGGGGGAAGGCACAGGTTCCGGCGTGATCATCTCGCAGGATGGCTATATCATTACCAACAGCCATGTGGTGCAGGATTCCCGCAACGTTACGGTGAAAGTCGTAACGTATAGCGGTGAAGAATACGACGCTGAGGTGGTGGGCTATGACCGCACCACCGACCTGGCGGTTTTGAAAGCCAAAGCCAAGGGATTGAGCCCGGCACGGCTTGGCAGTGCCGCTCAGATGGAGGTTGGCGAAGAAGTGATTGCAATCGGCAATCCCGGCGGCGAAGATTTTTCGTTCTCGATGACGGGCGGTTATATTTCCGGCTTGGATCGTCATGTAGGCAGCTACAGTTCCGCCGGCATGACCTATATTCAGACAGACGCGGCGATCAACCCCGGTAACTCCGGCGGTGCACTGGTGAATCTGTACGGACAGGTAATCGGTATCAATTCGTCCAAAATTGTGGCCGATGAATTCGAAAGCATGGGCTTTGCGATTCCGATCGATAAGGCGCAGACAATTATCGGCGATCTGGTAAAGGGCGGCTATGTGACCGGCCGTGTGCGTCTGGGTGTTCGCGGCTACGACGTGACCGATTCGCAGGTGTATTCTTATGGCGTACCGTACGGTTTTATCGTAACGGAAATCGATGACGATAGTTCGTTTGCAGGTACCGAAGTACAGCCCGGCGACATCATCACGGCAATCGACGGCGAAACCGTCAGCAATTTGAATCAGATTTCGAATAAGCTGCTGGAGTACCAGCCCGGCGACAAGGTTACGATGACGATGTACCGCCTGACAACCACCTTAGCCGGTAACGAAAACAACGGCAAATCGTTTGATGTAACGATCACGCTGTTGGCCGATAACGGCGAAACACAGAACTAAATATAAAGAGGCATTCTTTAAGAGTGTCTCTTTTTTCTGTTTTAGGTTCGTTGACAAGGCAGGTTCTGCATGATAAGATAAGGAAAAACATTGCGGAGGATTTGTAAATGGATCAGCATGAATGGTTCAAACAGGCACAGTATGGTATGATGGCCCACTGGGGGCTGTATTCCCTGCTGGCCGGTGAGTATAAGGGCAAGCGCGCGCCGCACTACGGCGAATGGATTCAGGCGCGCTTTGCGATTCCGAACAGCGAATATCATCAGCTCGCTAAAATTTTTAACCCGATCTACTTTAACGCGGATGAATGGATTCGTCTGGCCAAAGAAGCGGGTATGCGTTATTTTGTGCTTACATCGAAGCATCACGACGGCTTTGCGCTTTTCCATTCCAAAGCCGATCCGTTCAACGTGGTAGATGCGACGCCGTTCGGCCGTGACATTTGCGCCGAACTGGCTGAAGCCTGTTATAAGCATGGACTTAAATTCGGCCTGTATTATTCGCAGGAGCTGGATTGGTCGCATCCCGATGGCGGCGGCTACACTAATACCGAAGCCTGCGACGGCGTGTCGTGGGAAAATTCCTGGGATTTCCCGGATAAGAGCCGCAAGGATTTTGCCCGCTGCTTTGAAGAGAAGATCAAGCCGCAGGTTAAGGAAATCCTCACGGGCTACGGCGATTTGTGCCTGATCTGGTTTGATGTGCCCAATACGATCTCTCCGGCGCAGAGCCTGGAACTGTATCAGATGGTGAAAGAATACCAGCCGGGTTGCTTGATTAACTCCCGTTTGGGCAACGGCGCCTTCGATTACGTTTCGCTGGGCGACAATGAAGTTCCCGAGAGCCTGCCTACGGAACCGGTGGACAACGACAAGCTCGATATGAACAGCATCGAAGGCTTTAAATATTCGCCGTATAATCTTTATGAAACGGCAGCCACGCTCAACGATACCTGGGGCTTCAAGTATTTCGATCAGAACTGGAAGTCGGCGGATGAAGTGTACCGCATCAAGACGCACCTTAACGAAATGGGCATCAATTACCTGCTGAATGTAGGCCCGGATGCGCTGGGACGCATTCCGTCGTTCTCGGAAGAGATCCTGCGCGAAGTAGGGAAGAAGATTGCACAGGAAAAATAAACTTTACATGCAGAAAAAACTGCGTGAACGTAAAAGTTTCGATCAATTCTTCGCTTCCGCTGCGGTCGGCGCCTTGTTTGTGTGCCGCTGGCACACGGCGCCCTTTTCAAAGGTTTGCGGTTTCCAAAGGCGGCGCCTTTGGCCGCTTTCCGCAGAAAGCGGAATCTTTTGCGTCCTTAAACGCAGGAAAGGGTGAAAAAACAGTCCAGGAGACTGTTTTGAGGGGAAACCCTCGTCGGGGGTTTCCTTTTATATACCTTCTGTTTATGTGATCTGTCAATCGATTTCTATAAGTTATAAAAATACTAAAAACGCCGGCGGCCGGAGAAATTCCTTTTCCGGCCGCTTTTTCTCGGGTTTTTCCAGGAATAAAAATAGGCGAAAAACCGGCAGGAAATTGCTGAAAAAAGCGTGTTTTTGACCTAAAACGACGTTTTGTGCAGAGTATACAGAAAACAAATTAAAATTTCTTGCAAAAAAGAGAAAAAAATTCTTGCAATTCGGGCTGGTATATGGTATTATACTAGAGCAAGACTGCGACAGATATGCGTTGAAGCGGGAGGTTGCGGCCAGTATGGCCGGTTTTTCCGTGGAGTATGTCCGATTTTAAACCGGGCGAAAACAAATAATTGGCAGAACAGGTGTGTTCATGCGTCTCCGAGAGCCGTGTTTTCGGGGTGAGGTGGGCCTGCTTATGTTGCCAAGCGTTTTTGTGGGTACAGCTTGAAAACTGTGCGAACCCGGGTCTAAAAATTAGATCCGGTTTTTAAATGTGTGGTGTGGAAACACCCGGAACAGTGTTCACAAAAACCCAGCCCGCCAAATTTTTTAAGGAGGCGATTTACGTGGCAGTCAAAGAAAAAATCAGAATCAGAATCAAAGGGTATGATCATCAGGTGGTCGACCAGTCCGCCGAAAAGATCGTGGCTACCGCCAAGCGTACCGGTGCTCGTGTGTCCGGTCCTGTGCCGCTGCCGACCGAACGCGAGATCGTAACGATCCTGCGTGCTGTGCATAAGTACAAGGACAGCCGTGAGCAGTTCGAAATGCGCACCCACAAGAGACTGATCGATATCCTCAGACCTTCCAACAAAACTGTAGAAGCTCTGATGGGTCTGGAACTCCCCGTCGGCGTTGACGTCGAGATCAAACTCTGATCCGGTTTCAACCTACCGTTCGGCTGGGGTCATGTTGGTGAAAACACCAACCAATAACCTGCATAGGAGGAAACGAAATGCAAAAAGCAATCATCGGCAAGAAGATCGGCATGACGCAGATCTTCGATGAAAAGGGCAAAGTCATTCCCGTAACAGTCGTGGAAGCCGGTCCCTGCGTTGTTTCGCAGAAAAAGACTGTTGAAAAAGATGGCTACGAAGCCGTACAGGTCGGCTTCCATGATGCGAAAGCTCAGCACGTGAACAAGCCCATGAAGGGTCACTTCGAAAAGGCTGGCGTCGCACCCAAGACCACCCTGCGCGAATTCAGATTTGAGGATTGCAGCGGCTACAATGTGGGCGATCTGATCAAAGCTGACGTGTTTGCTGCCGGCGACAAAGTCGACGTAAGCGGCACCAGCAAAGGTAAGGGCTATGCCGGCGTTATCAAGCGCTGGAACTTCCATCGCCTGAGAGAATCCCACGGTACCGGTCCTGTTGCCCGCCACGGCGGTTCCAACGGCGCTATCTCCGATCCGTCCCGTGTGTTCCCCGGCCTGAAGATGGCTGGTCACCTGGGCGCCGAGAGCGTAACGGTGCAGAACCTCACCATTGCGAAGGTAGATGTGGAAAACAATCTGATCGCTGTAAAGGGCGCTATTCCGGGCCCCAACGGCGGCGTTGTCGTGATCCGCGACAGCGTGAAAGCGTAAGGGAAGGAGGAAACGAAATGCCTACAGTATCTGTTAAAAATATGCAGGGCGCCGAAGTCGGCACCATGGAACTGGCAGAAGCCGTGTTCGGTATCGAACCCAACGTTTCTGTTATGAACGACGCTGTAAAGTGCTATCTGGCCTGCCAGCGTCAGGGTACCCAGTCTGCGCTGACCCGTGCGGAAGTTTCCGGCGGCGGCCGCAAGCCGTGGCGTCAGAAGGGCACCGGTCATGCCCGTCAGGGTTCCACCCGCGCTCCTCAGTGGACGCACGGCGGTATCGTGTTTGCACCGAAGCCGCGTAGCTACAGCTACACCCTGAACAAGAAAGTTAAGCGTCTGGCTATGAAGTCTGCGCTGTCCAGCAAAGTGGCTGACAACGAAATCGTTGTTCTTGAAAGCCTCTCCATGGATGAATACAAGACCAAAGTTGTGGCGAATATGCTCAAGGCCCTGGGCGCCGAAAAGAACGTTCTGATCGTTCTTCCCGAAGTAGACGCCAAGGTGATCGCTTCCGCCGCCAACATCCCGGGCGTGAAAACGACCCAGGTTAACACTCTGAACGTGTACGATATCCTCAACGCCGACAAGTTTGTTGTTGTGAAGGATGCCGTTGCGAAGATCGAGGAGGTTTACGCATAATGGCAGCACAGGACATCATCATCCGCCCGATCGTGACGGAAAAAACCATGGACGGTGTGCAGAACAAGAAGTATACCTTCGAAGTGGCCAAGGACGCCACCAAGATTGACATCGCCCGCGCAGTAGAAGAGCTTTTCGGCGTAAAGGTTAGCAAGGTTAACACCCTGCATGTCCGCGGCCACCTGCGCCGCCAGGGCAGAAGCGAAGGCTACACCTCCAGCTGGAAGAAAGCCGTTGTAACCCTGACTGAGGGCAGCAAGAGCATCGAGTTCTTCGACAGCATGATCTAAACGCCCTGAGGGCAACGTATGGGGATGGCATTTCCCCGCAAAGCCAGCTAAGGAGTGTGAAAACGAATGCCTATCAATAAGTATAAACCGACGACTCCGTCGAGAAGAAATATGACCGTAATTGATTATTCCGGTCTTTCCAAGTGCGGCCCCGAAAGAAGCCTGCTTGCTCCCAACAAGAACAAGTCTGGCCGCAACAGCTATGGCCGCATCACCGTTCGCCACAGAGGCGGCGGCAACCGCACCAAGTATCGTATCATCGACTTCAAGCGTCAGAAGCACAACATGGCTGCTGAAGTGCTGACTCTGGAATACGATCCGAACCGTTCCGCTTTTATCGCTCTGGTTCAGTATGAAGACGGCGAAAAGAGATATATCATCGCTCCCAACGGCCTGAAGGTCGGCGATAAGATCTACTCCGGCGCCGATGCCGATATCAAACCCGGCAACGCTCTGCCGCTCGCTAAGATCCCCACCGGTACGATGGTTCACAACGTTGAACTGTATCCCGGCAAGGGCGCTCAGCTCGCTCGTGCCGCCGGTATTATGGCTCAGCTGATGGCTAAAGAGAACGGCCTGGCCCTTCTCCGTCTGCCTTCCGGCGAAATGCGCAACGTACCTGAACAGTGCATGGCTACGATCGGCCAGGTTTCCAACATCGATCATGAAAACATGAAGATCGGTAAGGCCGGCCGTAAGCGCCACATGGGTTGGAGACCGACCGTACGTGGTTCTGTTATGAACCCGAACGACCACCCGCACGGTGGTGGTGAAGGTAAATCCCCCATCGGTCGTCCCGGTCCTGTTACGCCTTGGGGTAAACCCGCTCTGGGTTACAAGACCCGCAAGCCGAAGAGCAGCGACAAGTTCATTGTGAGCCGCAGAAACGGCAAGTAATGGTGCGAAAGGAGCTTAATTAGTTATGAGCAGAAGCGTTAAAAAGGGTCCCTTCGTACAGCCTGTGCTGCTGAAGAGGATTCAGGAAATGAACGAAGCCGGCGAAAAGAAGATTGTGAAGACCTGGAGCAGAGCTTCCGTTATCTTCCCGGATTTCGTAGGTCATACGATTGCGGTTCACGACGGCCGCAAGCATGTGCCGGTGTATGTCACCGAAGACATGGTTGGTCATCGTCTGGGCGAGTTTGCCCCGACCCGTACCTTCAAGGGCCACGCTGGCTCCAAGACGTCGAAGTAAGCCGAAGGGAGTGTATAGCATGGAAGCAAGAGCTACTTTAAAGTATACCCGGATCTCCCCGCGTAAAGTGGGCCTGGTCCTTGACCTCATCCGCAACAAGCCTGTTGACCTTGCCATGGCAATCCTGAAGCATACACCGAAGGCGGCTTGCGAGGATCTGCAGAAGCTTTTGAAATCCGCAGTGGCAAACGCCGAAAACAACCTCAACATGGACAAGAACAACCTCTATGTTGCCGAGTGCTTTGTTTGCCCCGGCCCGATCCTGAAGCGTATCCGTCCCAGTTCGCACGGCCGCGCCTTCAGAATCCTGAAGAGAACCTCGCACGTCACCCTCGTGCTCAAGGAAAAGGAATAAGCGGTAAGGAGGCTAACACATGGGTCAGAAAGTAAATCCGCACGGTCTTCGTGTCGGTGTGATTAAAGACTGGGATTCCCGCTGGTTTGCGAAGAAATCCACTTTCGGCGAGACGCTGGTAGAGGATTACAATCTTCGTAAAACGTTGAAGAAGCAGCTGTATGCCGCGGGCGTTCCGAAAATTGAAATCGAGCGTGATGCTTCTAAGGTCCGCATCCACATTCACTGTGCCAAACCCGGCAAGGTAATCGGCAAGGGCGGCGCCGAAATCGAGAAGCTGCGCGTTCAGTGCGAAAAGATGCTGGGCAAGCCGGTTGTGATCAACATTGTTGAAGTACGCCAGCCCGATCTGGATGCACAGCTCGTAGCTGAAAACATCGCTGCGCAGCTGGAGAAGCGTGTCTCCTTCCGTCGTGCGATGAAGATGTGCATTGGCCGCAGCATGAAGCTGGGCGCCAAGGGTATCAAGACGCAGGTTTCCGGCCGTTTGGGCGGTGCCGAAATCGCCAGAAGCGAACAGTATCATGATGGTACCATTCCGCTGCAGACGATTCGTGCCGACATCGATTACGGCTTTGCCGAAGCTGCCACCACTTATGGCCGTATCGGCGTAAAAGTCTGGCTGTATAAGGGCGAGGTCCTTCGTGATTCCTCCGTCCGCAGACCCCGCAGAGAAGGAGGCAATAAATAATGCTGCTGCCTAAGCGCGTGAAATATCGCCGCGTACACAGAGGTCGTTTGACCGGTAAAGCTTACCGCGGCAATAAAGTTGTCTATGGTGATTTCGGCCTGCAGGCTATGGAGCCCAGCTGGATCACTTCCAACCAGATCGAGGCTGCTCGTGTAGCCATGACCCGTTACTGCAAGCGTTTCGGTAAGGTCTGGATCAAAATCTTCCCGGATAAGCCGGTTACCGAAAAGCCCGCTGAAACCCGCATGGGTTCCGGTAAAGGTTCCCCGGAATACTGGGTGGCTGTGGTTAAGCCCGGCCGTGTTATGTTCGAAATCGCCGGCGTAAGCGAAGAAACCGCTCGTGAAGCTCTTCGTCTGGCCGCTAACAAACTGCCGATCAAATGCAAGATCGTAAAAAAAGAAGAAACGGGGTGTGAGCAGTAATGAAAGCCTCTGAAATTAGAGAAATGACTGCCGCAGAGCTTGAGACTAAGCTGAAAGACCTCAAGGCTGAGCTCTTCAATCTTCGTTTCCAGCTTGCTATTAACCAGCTCGATAACCCGATGCGCATCACCGCTGTTAAAAAGGACATCGCAAGAGTTCTGACTGTGATGAACGCCAAGTCCAGCGAAAAGAACGCATAACAAGGAGGATTAAGCTGTGAGCGACAGAAATATGAGAAAAACGAATGTCGGCCGCGTAGTAAGCGATAAGATGGATAAAACCGTCGTCATCGCCATCGAAGACAGCGTACGGCATCCGAAATACAAGAAGATCATTAAGCGTACCGTAAAACTGAAAGCCCACGATGAGGCCAACGAGTGCAATGTGGGTGACCGCGTTCGTATTATGGAGACCCGCCCGCTTTCCAAGGATAAGAGATGGCGTGTTGTCGAAATCATCGAGAAAGCCAAATAATCGAACGGTACAAAAGTTATTGATTGGCTTTTAATAAAAGGAGGAACGAACTGTGATTCAGCAGCAGACTTACCTCAAGGTTGCCGACAACACCGGCGCGAAAGAGCTTATGTGCATTCGCGTGTTGGGAGGCACCGGCAGAAGGTATGCCAATATTGGCGACGTTGTGGTTGCTTCGGTTAAAAAAGCAGCACCCGGCGGCGTTGTTAAAAAAGGCGATGTGGTGAAGGCCGTTGTGGTGCGCTCTGCATCCGGCGTTCGCCGCGAAGACGGCACTTATATTCGTTTCGACGAAAATGCAGCCGTTATCATTCGTGAAGACAAGACTCCGAGAGGCACCCGTATCTTTGGGCCTGTTGCCAGAGAACTGCGCGACAAGGACTACATGAAGATCCTGAGCCTGGCTCCGGAAGTTCTTTAATGGGAGGTGCTCACTATGGCAAACAAAGTGCATGTAAAAACCGGTGACACCGTTGTCATCCTGAGCGGCAAGAGCCGCGGCGGGAAGGGCAAGGTTCTGGCGGTTTCTCCCAAAGAGGGCAAAGTGATTGTCGAAGGCCAGAACATGGTCACGAAGCACGTCAAGCCCCGCAGAATGGGCGAAGCTGGCGGCATTGTGCAGGCAGAAGGCGCTCTGTATGCCTGCAAAGTGCAGGTTGTCTGCCCGCACTGCGGCAAGCCCACCCGCGTTGGCCACAAGGTTCTGGAGGATGGCTCCAAGGAACGCGTGTGCAAAAAATGCGGCGAAGCGCTGTAATGGAGGATAGACGAGAATGGCAAGACTGAAAGATTTTTACAAGGCAGACGTTGCGCCTGCCCTTATGAAGAAATTCGGCTACAAGAGCGTTATGCAGATCCCGAAACTTGAAAAAGTCGTGATCAACGTAGGCGCCGGCGAAGCTAAAGACAACGCCAAGGTCATCGATTCCATTTCCACCGATCTCGCTGCCATCACCGGCCAGAAGCCCGTGGTGTGCAAAGCGAAGAAATCCGTGGCAAACTTCAAGATCCGTGAAGGCATGAACATCGGCGTAAAGGTTACCCTGCGCGGCGACCGTATGTATGAATTCGTGGACCGTCTGTTCAACGTGGCTCTGCCCCGTGTACGTGACTTCCGCGGCATTTCCGCCAACTCCTTCGACGGCCGCGGCAACTACAACATGGGTATCCGCGAGCAGCTGATCTTCCCGGAAATCGAATACGACAAGATCGATAAGGTTCGCGGTATGGATATCTGCTTTGTTACCACCGCCGCTACCGATGAAGAATCCCGCGAGCTGCTCAGCCTGATGGGCGCTCCGTTTGCGAAGTAAGGAGGGGTATCTGTGGCTAAAACATCTATGAAACTCAAGCAGCAGCGCGAGGCTAAGTATTCCACCCGTGCCTACAACAGATGCAAAATCTGCGGTAGACCGCATGCCTACCTCCGTAAGTTCGGAATCTGCCGTATTTGCTTCCGTGAACTCGCCTACAAGGGCGAAATCCCGGGCGTAAAGAAAGCCAGCTGGTAATAGCAAGGAGGAAAAAGACACATGCAGATTACAGATACCATCGCCGATCTGCTTACCCGCATCCGCAATGCGAGCTCTGCAAAGCATGAAACCGTTGATGTTCCTGCTTCTAACATGAAGAAGGCTATCTGCCAGATCCTGGTAGACGAAGGCTATATCAAGAGCTTCACGGTAAGCGAAGACGGCAAACAGGGCATGATCAAAATTGTCCTGAAGTACACCGAAAACAAGATGCCGGCCATCAAGGGTCTGCGCCGCGTTTCCAAACCCGGCCTGCGCATCTATTCCAAGGCAGAAGAGCTTCCCCGTGTTATGAAGGGCCTGGGTATTGCGATCATCTCCACCTCTAAGGGTCTGATGACGGATCGCGAAGCCCGCAAAGAAAACATTGGCGGCGAAGTGCTGGCCTTTATCTGGTAATTCAAGGGGGTGCAGTTATGTCTCGAATTGGAAGAAAACCCATAAATATTCCCGCCGGCGTTGAAGTGCTCGTCAACGGCAGCGAAGTTACTGTGAAAGGTCCCAAGGGAACTCTCACCCAGACATTTAAGCCGAGCATGAACATCACTGTGGAAGGTTCCACCGTGACCGTAACCCGTCCTGATGACGACAAGACCAACCGTTCCCTGCACGGCCTGACCCGTACCCTGATCAACAACATGATCGTGGGCGTAACGGAAGGCTTCAAGAAGGAACTGGAAGTAAACGGTGTCGGCTATCGTGTTCAGAAGCAGGGTACCAACCTTGTTATGAACCTTGGCTATTCCCACCAGGTCATCGTTCCCGAAACTGCCGATGTGAAAGTTGAAGTTCCGAACCCGAACTCCATCATCATCCTCGGCACCGACAAGCAGAAGGTCGGCCAGTTTGCAGCGGAAGTCCGCGAGAAGCGTCCGCCGGAACCCTATAAGGGCAAGGGCATTAAGTACGTTGACGAAGTGATCCGCCGCAAGGAAGGCAAGGCCGGTAAGGGTAAGAAGTAAGGAGTGATATAAAATGGTGAAAAAGGTAGACACCAACAAAGCGAGACTTCGCCGCCATAAGCGCGTTCGCGGCAAGATCTCCGGCACGGCAGCTTGCCCGCGCCTGAATGTTTTCCGCTCCAATGCCAATATCTATGCCCAGATCATCGACGATGTCAAAGGTGTAACGCTGTGCGCAGCTTCCACCCTGGACAAGGAATTCAATGGCAAAGGCAGCAACAAGGAAGCCGCACGCGAAGTTGGCAAGATGATTGCCAAGCGTGCCGCTGAAAAGGGCATCACCGAGGTTGTGTTCGACCGCGGCGGTTATATTTTCCACGGCCGTGTCAAAGAGCTGGCCGACGGCGCCCGTGAGGGCGGCCTGAACTTCTAATAAGGAGGAATACAGTTTTGGCTAGTAGAATTGACGCATCCACCCTCGATATGAAAGAGCGCGTAGTTGCCATTAACCGTGTATCCAAAACCGTTAAGGGCGGCCGCGTAATGAAGTTCTCTGCCCTGGTTGTTGTTGGCGACGGCAAGGGTACAGTCGGTTTCGGTATCGGCAAGGCCGGCGAAGTTCCGGACGCTATCCGCAAGGGTATTGAAGATGCCAAGAAACACATGACGAAAATTTCTCTGCGTGGGGCTACGATTCCTCACGAAATCATTGGTGAATTCGGCGCCGGTAAGGTTCTGATGAAGCCCGCCGCTCCCGGTACCGGTGTTATCGCCGGCGGCCCGGTGCGTGCGATTGTAGAATGCGTAGGTATTTCGGATATCCGTACCAAGTCCCTGCGCTCCAATAATCCGTGCAACGTGGTACGCGCCACGCTGGCTGGTCTCACCCAGCTGCGCACTGCCGAGGAAGTCGCGGCTGTCCGCGGCAAGTCGGTCAGCGAGATTCTGTAAGGGAGGTTCGCAATATGGAACAGATCAAAGTGACGCTGGTCAAGAGCCTGATCGGCAGCAAGAAGGATCAGATTGCAACCGCCCATTCTCTGGGTCTTTACAAGCCCGGCGACAGCAGAATGCAGCCTGATAATGCCCAGACCCAGGGCAAGGTGAAGAAGATTGTTCACCTTGTCACGGTCAGCAAATAAGGAGGTGCACACACATGAAACTGCATGATTTGAAAGCAACTCCCGGTGCAACCCGTGCCCGCAAGATCCTGGGTCGTGGTCCGGCTTCCGGTCAGGGCAAAACCGCCGGTAAAGGTCACAAGGGTCAGAAGGCCAGAGCTGGTTACAGCTCCAAGCCCGGTTTTGAAGGCGGCCAGATGCCGCTGCAGAGACGTCTGCCCAAGCGTGGTTTCAACAACATTTTCAGAACAGAGTATGTTACAGTTAATGTAGGCTCTCTGAATGTCTTTGAAGACGGCGCTGTGGTAGATCTGCAGGCTCTTCTGGATGCTCGTGTGATCAGCAAGGCTTGTGACGGGGTGAAGATCCTCGCCAACGGCAACCTGACGAAAAAACTCACGGTGAAAGCAGATGCATTCTCTGCTTCCGCTAAGGAAAAGATTGAAGCAGCAGGTGGGAAGGCCGAGGTGATCTGAATTGTTCAAAACAATTAAGAACGCCTGGGCATTGCCCGAAATCAGATCTAAAATCCTGTTTACGCTGTTGGTAATCGTAGTTTATCGGTTTGGCTCGGTGCTTCCCGTTCCGTTTTTGGACGCGGAAGCGCTGCGCTCGCTGATGGAAACGGTTAATTCCAGCGGCAGCTTCCTGGGTTATCTGAATATGTTGACCGGCGGCGCTTTTGGTAATGCAACGCTCTTTGCCATGGGTGTTACACCGTACATCAATGCTTCGATTATTATCCAGCTGCTTACAGTTGCTATTCCGGCGCTGGAGCAGATGGCTAAAAACGGGGAAGAGGGCCGCAAGAAGATGGCCACCATCACCCGTTATGTTACAGTAGGTCTTGGCTTGTTGCAGGGTACATTCTATTATTTGTATCTCTACAACAACTCTATCACTCTGTACAACGATGGTTTCTCGCTCGTCTTCAGCGCGATCATCATTGTGCTTGCCTTTACGGCCGGTACTGCTTTGATGATGTGGCTGGGCGAAATGATTAACCAGAAGGGCTTGGGTAACGGTATCAGCGTACTGCTGTTTGCCGGCATCGTAGCCCGTATGCCCAGCATGCTGTATCAGCTTTGGGCTTACTTCAAGATGGCTGTAGACGATCCGTCTGCTGCCGGTAAGTATTTTGCCTTTGTACCGCTGTTTGTGGTGCTGTTCCTGGCGGTGATCTGGGTGATCATCTTCATGAACGATGCGGAACGCCGCATTCCGATCCAGTACGCCAAGCGCGTGGTGGGCCGCAGAATGTATGGTGGTCAGAGCACAAACCTGGGTATTAAAGTTGCGATGAGCGGCGTTATGCCGATCATCTTTGCCAGCTCTATCCTTTCGATTCCGAGCACGATCCAGTTCTTCCTGGGTTCTTCCGTGCAGTCTGGATTCTGGGCCGGATTCTTCAATGCCTTCTCTTCCACGGGCTGGCTGTACAGTATTCTTTATTTCATTCTGATCGTACTGTTCGCTTATTTCTATATGGCGATTCAGTATAATCCCCGCGAAATGGCCAACAATCTCCGTGACAATAACGGCGCAATTCCCGGCATTCGTCCGGGTAAGCCCACGGAAGATTTCATCAACAAGATCCTGTATCGGATCACGTTGATTGGCGCTCTGTTCCTGGCTGTGATCGCCATTGTGCCGATTATCTACGGAAACGTAGCCGGTATGGCGTCCATGTCGATGGGCGGTACTTCGATCATCATTATGGTTGGTGTAGCGCTTGAAACGGTTAAGCAGCTGGAGAATCAGATGCTGATGCGTCATTATAAAGGTTTTCTGGACTAATCTTGACTAATTCGCTAAAAAGAGGTATAATTACATGATGCTGATTCTACTCGGCGCTCCTGGCGCCGGAAAAGGGACTCAGGCAGAGCTGATCTGCCAGCGTCTGCATATACCCGCCATTTCCACGGGCAATATTCTTCGCGAAGCGCTGAAGAGCGGCACGGAGTTGGGCCAAAAGGCTAAGACGTTCATGGATGCCGGCAATCTGGTTCCGGATGATGTCGTAATCGACATGCTGAAAGAACGCATTGCTCAGCCGGACTGCAAAGACGGTTTCATTCTGGATGGCTTTCCGCGGACCATTCCTCAGGCCGAGGCGCTGGACGCCATGGGTGTTGTGATCGATCGGGTCATCGATATCGAAGTCCCGGACGAAAAAATCGTCACCCGGATGTCTGGCCGCCGCGTCTGCGAAAAGTGCGGCGCCTCCTATCACTTGGTGTATAATCCGCCGAAGGTAGAAGGTGTTTGCGATAAATGCGCGGGCGCCCTTGTTCAGCGTAAGGATGACAATGCCGAAACCGTTCGGGATCGTCTGACGGTATACCACAACCAGACCGAGCCTCTGAAGAGCTACTATGCCGCTCAGGGCAAGCTGTTTGAAGTAAACGGCGATCGGGATGTTGAGGTTATTTCCGCCGACATCCTTAAAGAACTTGAGGGCTGAGAAATGATCGTTCTCAAGACGAGCCGGGAACTCGCTTTGATGCGGGAGGCCGGGCGAATTTCTCAGCGCGCACTCCGCGAAGCGGGGAAAGCAGTTGAGCCGGGTGTTTCCACCTGGGAACTCGACAAAATCGTCAAGAACTATATCGAGAAAGCCGGGGCTAAACCCAGCTTTCTCGGTTATGGCGGTTTCCCTGCCAGTGCGTGTATTTCGGTGAATCACGTTGTTATCCATGGCATACCCAGCAAAAAACAAATCCTGAAGGAAGGCGACATTGTCAGCATCGATGTCGGCGCCTGTCTCAATGGATTCCACGGCGACAACGCCTGGACATTCCCCTGTGGGGATGTTTCCAAAGAAGCGCAGGACCTGATGGATGCAACGCGTGAAAGTCTGTTTGCCGGAATTGCGGCCGCTCTAAAGGGCGCAAGACTGGGCGATATCGGACACGCGGTGCAGGAGTATGTCGAAGCTCGCAGTTACTCGGTGGTACGCGATTTTGTCGGCCACGGCGTAGGTGCGAAGCTGCATGAAGACCCCAGCGTTCCCAATTACGGCACACCGGGCCGCGGTGTGCGCCTGTTGCCGGGCATGACCATTGCGATTGAGCCAATGGTTAACCAGGGTGCATACCAGGTGAAAGTCCTGGATGACGGCTGGACGACGGTTACCGTCGACGGCCGGCTTTCGGCTCATTTTGAGCATACGATTGCCATCACCCCGGATGGTCCGGTCATTCTGACTTTGCCGGATTGAGGTGACCCCTGCTTGGAAATTTGTAGAGGACAGGTGGTGCGCTCCCGCGCAGGGCATGATTGCGGCACTTTCTTTGCGGTGCTTTCCGTTGCCGGACGATTTGCCATGATTTGTGATGGCAAGGAACGTCCGCTGGATCGGCCGAAGAAAAAGAGCCTGAAGCATTTATGCTCCACTCAGACCGTGTTATCAGAAGACGATTTAAAGACAAACAAACAAGTACGCGCGGCGCTTCGCCCGTTTGGGCAGCCGAGCGCATGAGCAAGGAGGCTTTTTATGTCGAAGCAGGACGTGATCGAGATCGAAGGGGTTGTGAAGGAAGCCCTGCCGAACGCAACGTTCCAGGTTGAACTTCCCAATGGCCATACGATTCTGGCTCACATTTCCGGCAAACTCCGGATGAACTTCATCCGCATTCTGCCGGGAGACAAGGTGACGGTTGAGATGTCCCCCTATGATCTCACCAAAGGCCGCATCACCTGGCGTTCCAAATAAGAACGTCGAAAGGCCGTGTACAAACGATTGTACCTTTATAGAAATAACCCACTGATGTAAAGGAGGGCACACAAATGAAAGTCAGACCTTCTGTCAAAAAAATGTGTGAAAAGTGCAAGATCATTAAGCGTAAGGGTAAGATCCTCGTCATCTGCGAGAACCCGAAGCACAAACAGCGTCAGGGCTAAGATAGCCCCATAAATTTTTGGAGGTGCAGCAGAATGCCGCGTATTTCAGGTATCGACCTGCCGAGAGATAAACGCATCGAAATTGCTCTTACCTATATTTTCGGTATCGGGCGCACAACAGCAACCAAGATCTGCAAGGAGACCGGCGTCAACCCCGACATCCGTGTCCGTGATCTTTCTGAAGAAGATGCAAGCAAACTGAGAGATTATATTGATAAAAACTGCAACGTTGAAGGTGACCTTCGTCGTGACATCGCTTTCGATATCAAGAGACTGATCGAAATCGGCTGTTATCGTGGTATCCGTCACCGCAAGGGACTTCCTGTTCGTGGTCAGCGTTCCAAGACGAACGCCCGTACCCGCAAAGGCCCCAGAAAAACGATGGCCAACAAGAAGAAGTAATCAGGAGGTAAATACTGATGGCAGCAATGAAAGCAGCCGGTAAAAAAGTTACCGCAGTTCGTAAGCGCCGTGAACGGAAAAACATCGATCGTGGCGCTGCGCACATTCAGTCCACGTTCAACAATACGATCGTAACGATCACCGATATGCAGGGCAATGCGGTTTCCTGGGCCAGCGCCGGTGAACTCGGCTTCCGTGGTTCCAGAAAATCCACTCCCTTCGCCGCGCAGACGGCAGCTGAAACGGCCGCCAAGGGCGCCATGGAACATGGCATGAAGTCGGTGGAAGTGTACGTGAAAGGCCCCGGCGCAGGCCGTGAAGCTGCAATCCGTGCACTGCAGGCCGCTGGTCTCGAAGTCAGCATGATCAAAGATGTGACTCCGATCCCGCACAACGGCTGCCGCCCGCCCAAGAGAAGACGCGTCTGAGTTCAACTTGAATATTTAGGAGGTGCCATAACATGGCAAGATATACAGAGGCTGTGTGCAAACTCTGCCGCCGCGAAGGCCAGAAGCTTTTCCTGAAGGGCGCAAGATGCTACACTGATAAGTGCGCTCTTGCTCGCAGAGCCTATGCGCCTGGCCAGCACGGTCAGGGCCGCAAGAAGACTTCCGAGTACGGCATGCAGCTGCGTGCTAAGCAGCTCACCCGTCGTTACTACGGTGTGCTCGAAAGCCAGTTCCGTGATTATTATGAAATGGCTACCAAGCGTGAGGGCAAAACTGGTGAACAGCTGCTCTCCATTCTGGAAAGCCGTCTTGATAACGTTGTTTATCGTTTGGGCTGGGCCAGCTCCCGTGCCGAAGCCCGTCAGCTCGTTGTTCACGGTCATTTCACCGTAAACGGCAAGCGCGTAGACATTCCTTCCTTCCTGGTTAAGGTTGGCGATGTTGTTGCCATCAAAGAAGGCAGCAAGAGCAGCGCCAAGTTTGCCGCGATCAGCGAGACCAACGCTTCCCGTCCGATGCCGAAATGGCTGGAAAAAGATGCCGAAGGCAACAACGGTAAGGTTATTGCTCTGCCGGCCCGTGAAGATGTTGATCTGGAAGTTGACGAAACTCTCATCGTTGAGTTGTACTCCAAATAATGCCCTTTCGGCGGCATAAATACATTTAAGCAAGTCATATTTGCTCATATGTGATAAAGGAGGATCGCTCATGATTGAGATTGAAAAGCCCAGAATTGAAACCGCAGAGTTATCCGCAGATGGTACCTACGGCAGATTCGTGGTGGAACCGCTGGAGCGTGGCTTCGGCACAACCCTCGGCAACAGCCTGCGCAGAGTGCTGCTTTCCAGCCTTCCGGGCGTTGCTGTTAAATCGATCAAGATCGAAGGGGTTCTTCACGAGTTTTCTACGATCCCCGGCGTGAAAGAAGATGTAACGGAGATTATCCTGAACATCAAGGGTTTGACCGCTAAGCTGCATTGCGATGGCCCCAAAACGGTGGAAATCGCTGCGGAAGGTCCGTGCGTTGTAACGGCCGATGCGATCAAATGCGACAGCGAAGTTGAGATCCTGAATCCCGATCTGCATATCGCTACTCTCGGTGAAGGCGCCAAGCTCTTCATGGAGATCACGCTTGATAAGGGCCGCGGTTATGTTTCCGGCGAACGCAACAAGCTGAACATGACCAATGCTGCCATTGATGAACTTCCGGTCGATTCTATTTATACGCCGGTTCTGAAGGTAAACTTCAATGTTGCCAACACCCGTGTAGGTCAGAGCATCGATTTCGATAAACTGACGCTTGAGGTTTGGACCAACGGCGTGATCGGCGCACAGGAAGCTGTTTCCCTGGCCGCTAAGGTGCTTACTGAGCATCTGAATCTCTTTGTTGATCTGTCTGATAAGGGCAGCAGCACAGAGATTATGGTTGAAAAGGACGATAAGGGCAAGGAGAAAGTGCTCGAGATGACCATCGAAGAGCTGGATCTCTCTGTTCGTTCCTTCAACTGCCTCAAGCGTGCGGGAATCAACACCGTGGAAGATCTGATCAACAAGTCCGAAGAAGATATGATGAAGGTCCGTAACCTTGGCCGCAAGTCGCTTGAAGAAGTGATCTGGAAGCTGGCATCTCTTGGTTTCAGCCTTCGCAAGGAAGACGAATAATACGATTACGATATAGTAAGGAGTGAAATTTCGATGCCCGGAACAAGAAAGCTCGGAAGAGACACTGCTCACAGAACTGCAATGCTGCGTGCCATGGTTACCTTTCTGCTTGAGAACGGTAAAATCGAGACCACAGTAACACGTGCCAAGGAAGTTTCCGCCCTGGCCGAAAAAATGATTACCATCGGTAAGAAAAATACCGTTGCCAATCAGCGCCTTGTGGCTGCTTTCATCACGAAGGAAGCTGTTTCTCACAAAGTGTTTGCTGAACTCGGCCCCAAATATGCAGAACGCAACGGCGGCTACACCCGTATCACCAAGATCGGTCCCCGTCGCGGCGACGCTGCCGAAATGGCAATCATCGAGCTTCTGTAAGCTGAATGATAAAGATAAATCCCACACTGGTTTCAGTGTGGGATTTTTTGTTGCCCAATTTTAGAAAGGAAAACAGAAAATATTGGGGATAGAGGCATTGGGAAATGTTTTACAGGCCATACGATACAGCGCTTTTGCGTGGATGCGGTCGTGCCACAGGAAGCGACGAAGGACTTTGCGAAGCGACCAATCTTCTCCGTAGCTTCCGGCGAAGATTTTGTTTTGCAGGTAATCCGGCTGCTGTTCCAGCTTTCGGAAAGCAGCTTCCCGTGCAGACAGCATATTGTCGCCGTTATCGGCATCCACTTCAATCTCGCCAAAATAGTAGGCGGTTACGTTTTTGGTGTGGATGTACATTTCCTGCGCTGTGCGCGGAACAGGCCCGTAAAATGTTTTTCGGGAGGGCAGGCAGCTTTTCGTTTGATCCGGTATGGATTGATAAAGCTTTTCAAAATCTTGTGCCGATTGCAAAACCAGCCTTTTCAGTTCTTCGTATTCGCGGTATGTCAGCGGCTGCTTTTCGCTTTCAAACAGTACATCGCTGTCTGCGTCGCAGATAGCTACATCGGAAGCTTTTTCCTGAGCAATTTCTATTTTGATGTTTGCAGGAACAGGTTTGCCCTGGCATTCCAGAAAAGAACGGATTTCCTGCGGCATTTTTTCGATGGCTTCTTCAAGAGAAGCGCCCCTTGTAAATGCACCGGCAGGGCTTTCCGCATAAAGCAGGGTGTCGTTTCCGTTGTGTTCCCAAATACAGCGGATAATCATCTGGATTCCTCCGTTAGGTTAAATCATTTTCCCGACAGAAGCGAAGCAGCGCTTCGACGTGCTGATGGCCATAGTCCACATAGTCGAAGACATCCGGAGAAACATCGCTCATCCCGGCATATTCATAATCGAGCAGGTGAACATTTCCGGCAGTATCCAGCACAAAATTGTTGGCAAACGGATCGCCGTGGCAAAGCCCGATGTGCGGACTGGTTTCGAGAGGATGCCGGTCTCTTCTTTCGCAGTAACAGGCATAGGCTTTTTCAAAATCCGGGTGCAGCGGAATTCCGTTTTCGCGGATGGCGGCCAATTTGCGCTCGATATCCTGATACATATCAAAACGATAGTCTGTTTTCTGCCGATGAAGGTTCTGCATTTGCCGAATCCCCTGCAAAAGCAATTGCGGATCGTGAAAATCTTTTCCGGTCATTTCGCGTCCTTCGATATAGCGGGTCGCATATTGCCGGTGGCGCCGTCGTAATAGATGAGTTCGGTGCCACAGCCGATAGCAGAGACCGCGCGAAGAGCGGCTTCCTCTGCTTTTCGGTTGATGGCTAATAGACCGGGATGTTCAGAACCAAGGCGAAGAACGTAACGTTCCCCGCGATAGGTGCACAGGTAGCTGGTGTTGGTGGAACCGAGCGCTTGCGGTTCCAGGGAAAAATCAGATTCGTCCCATCCCATGGCCGCAAGGACGCCCTGAATACGCTGTTTGTTTTCTGCCATCTTTACTCCTCCACGCGGTATTCGCCCAAAATATCGGGCTTATAGCGCATGCTGTCTGCTTCTGTAAGCGGATGGATCACATGGCAGGGGGAACCGGCGGCGAAGCTCATGGGTGGGATGTCGCGCGTCACGACGCTGCCCGCACCGATTACACAGCCATCTCCGATGGTGACGCCCGGGCAGACAACAACATTAGCGCCGAACCAGCAGTCGTTTCCGATATGAATCGGTTTGGCGTAGCAAAGGCGTTTCGGCGTGCCGTCCGGCGCGATCAAAACCTTGCGCTCTTCGGGCAGCATGGGATGAATCGGGGTGACAAGCGTGACATTCGGCCCGAAATTACAGTGGTCACCGATGGTGACGGGCGCGTCGTCCTGCACCGTGAAATTAAAGTTAGCGAAAAGGTTGTTGCCGATCGTGGTGTGGGTTCCGTAGTGGAAGTAGATAGGCCCCTGCATAAAGCAGTTTTCACCCATTTTGCCTACAATCTGCCGCAGGATTTCCGCCCGTTTTTCGGTTTCGTCCTCATAGGTGCGGTTGTAATCCACGTTTAGATTGTGCGTGCGCAGCTTGATGGCGCGCAGCTCGGGATCGCCCGGGGCAAACATCGTGCCCGCAAAAATCTTTTCCTCTTCCGGAACCCGTTTTTCCTGTTCCATAATTTTTCCTCCCCATCGGCCGGATCAATAAAATTCTTTAATACGATGGAACCAAACGCCGGCCGGATCGTTGGTTTTCTTCATATAATCCGACATAATGTCGAGATACTTCTTTTTGATATCGGCATAGGCCGGATCATAGCAGACGTTGTGCAGCTGATACGGGTCGCGGCGCAGGTCGTAGAGTTCCCCGCGTTCGCTTTCGTTGAAAGTCAGCTGATAATCGAGGTCGCGCACCATGCGCTGACGGGCAATGTAGAAATGATTGTGGTATTCGCCGTAGAAATGCTCGCGTCCGTTGGAAGCGGCTTCGCCTGTCATCAGCGGCAGCAGGCTTTCACCGTCGACCGGCTTGGGCGGCGTGGTTCCGGCAATATCCAGAATGGTGGGCATCAGCTCCTGAAGCGTGACGATGCTTTCGTTGTCGGTATGTCCCAATCCTTTGACAACCATCGGTACACGATAGATTTCATCGAAGGTAAAGGCGCCTTTTTCAATCAGCTTGTGCGCGCCCATGCAGTCGCCGTGGTCGGCGCTGTAGATGATGATGGTGTCGTCGTACAGGCCGCATTCCTTGAGCTTGTTGACCATGATGCCGACCATGTCGTCGATCATTGTGCAGTGGCCGAAATAGCGCGCTGCGATCTCTTGGAAGCCTTTCCAGCCGTAGTTGCCCAGTCCCCACATCTTTTCGGAGAGATAGTAGCCATAGGGCTTGTCGTGGAAGTCTTCGCAGTAGCTGGGATGCTCCGGAATATCGTCGGGATTGTACATGGAGTAGTGCGGTTCCGGTACGATGCTCGGGCTGTGCGGTCCCCAGAAGTTGGCCCACAGGAAGAACGGCTGATCTTTTTCTTTGGCGATATCGATCAGGCGGCAGGTTTCGTGCGCCACAAAATATTCAATGGTGCTTTCCACGGGGCCTTCGTGCTTGCAGAACATTTCCTGAATCTGCAAAGCCGGGTTATCGCCCATGAAGCGATGGGAAACATCGATGTTTTCAAACCCGTTTTCTTTCAGGTACTCTTCATAGTAGTTGGGGGTGTTGTCCGGCGGCTGATCGAAAGCAAGGCTTTTGAAAACGCGGCTGCCGGGGAAACCATAGCCCATAAACGGCTTGCTGTCGGAAAAACCGCATTCGTTCGGCGTTTTACCGGGGGAAACATGCCACTTGCCCGCATAGCCGCAGTAGTAGCCTGCGTCTTTCATGCAGTCGCCCAAAAGCGGCGTGCCTTCGTGAATATCGGTGAAGTTATCGATCACGCCGTGTTTGTGCGGATACAAACCGGTCATCACGCTGGCGCGCGACGGCGCACAGATCGCAGACGTGGTGAAGCAGTTTTCAAATTTCATGCCTTCGGCGGCCAGCGCGTCGATGTTCGGCGTGCGGCAGATGCAGTCTTTACCGTAGGCGCTGATGGTATCCAATCGCTGCTGATCGGACAGGATCAACAAAACGTTTTTTCTTTTTGTGCTCATCGTCTTCCTCCTTGGCGAAAATTCGCTTGTATGCCCTCATTATAAACGGCTGGGTGGAAATATGCAAGGCTTGCAGAAAAACAGGTTTAAAGTAAAGCCGCCAAAGAATTCAGAAATAAGCTGAACCCTCCGGCGGCCATATAGATTATTCGATTGATTCGAACAGGGAAGCGATGACTGCGTTGGAAACCAGAAAGCCGCTGCGGGTGAGCGCAATACGGTTTTCGGATACAATGAGCAGCGGGTCGTCTTTGGGCTGCATACGGGCAAGACCCGCGCCGTAGACGTGCAGAGCATCAAACTGCTTTCCGCCTTCTTCGCCGAAGCGATCAATGCAAGCCGAGCGGGTAATCCCTTCTGTGAGCCGCAGCCCCAGCATGACATATTCTTCAAATGAACCGCCCGGACCGTCTTCTTCGGGGAGCGCACCGTTTAGAAAGCCTTGGAAATCGCGCGGATAATAAAACCGGCGTCCGTTTAAAAAAGAATGCGCCGCCGGGCCGACGCCCAAGTATTCTTCGTCGTGCCAGTACAGCAGGTTGTGCCGGCTTTCGCCGCCCGGAGCCGCAAAATTGCTGATCTCGTATTGCCGATAGCCTAGCGATTCCAGCGTATCGGCGACAAAGCGGTAATCCCGGCAGGCGGTTTCTTCATCGGGAAATGTATAACGTTCCGGATGGCGCGCATAGAACGTGCCGTCTTCGACTTTGAGCATATAGGCCGAAACATGGTCGGCGCCCAGCTCCCGGCAGATTTCCGCCGAGCGGCGCAGATTTTCCAGCCGGTTTTCTTCCGAAGGAACGGGCAATGCCGTCATCACATCGAGGGAAAGATGAGTAAAACCGGCTTTCTGCGCGGCCTGCATGGCGCGGCGTACGTCCGCCGGGCGATGATTGCGCCCCAATAGGCGCAGTTCGCTTTCGTTGGCGGACTGCATCCCCATGGAAATACGGGTGAAGCCGCCCTTATACAGCGTATCAAAGAAATCCTCTTCCCAGCCGGCGGGATTCATCTCCGCCGTTACTTCCGCATCTTTTTGCAGCGGGAAAAAATGATCGACGGCGCCAAGCAGGCGATTGAGCCGCCGGGCGCCCAATACAGAGGGCGTGCCGCCGCCGAAATACACCGTTTCGGCCGAAAAGGCAGACTGCCCCGCAAAGCGGCGCAGATGCGCTTCGACGGCCTTGGTGTAGGCGTCCAGCGCTTCTTCGCTGATACGGGGCAGGGAATAGAAATCGCAGTAAGGGCATTTGCTGCGGCAAAACGGCACGTGAATATACATGCCGGGCATTATTCTTCCTCCAGCTTCAGCACGCTCATAAAGGCTTCCTGCGGCACCTGTACGGTTCCGAGCTGACGCATACGCTTCTTGCCTTCCTTCTGCTTTTCGAGCAGCTTTTTCTTTCGGGTAATATCGCCGCCGTAGCACTTGGCCAGAACGTCCTTGCGCATGGCTTTTACGGTTTCGCGCGCGATAATCTTGCCGCCGATGCAGGCCTGCACCGGGATTTCAAACAGCTGGCGCGGAATCTTCTCCTTCAGCTTTTCAACCATCTTGCGGGCGCGGGGATAGGCTTTGTCGGCATGGATGATAAACGACAGCGCGTCCACCACTTCGCCGTTGAGCATGATATCGAGCTTGACCAGATCGGACTTGACGTAGCCCATCAGTTCATAGTCGAAGGAAGCATAGCCGCGTGTGCGGGATTTGAGCACGTCGAAGAAATCGTAAATGATTTCGTTGAGCGGCAGCTCGTAATGGATATCCACACGGTCGGTGTCGATATATTTCATGTCTTTGAACACACCGCGGCGCTCCTGGCAAAGTTCCATGATGTTGCCCACATAATCGGCGGGGGAATAGATATGCGCGTTGGCAATCGGTTCTTCGGCCGATTTGATGATCGCTGGATCGGGGTAGTTCGTGGGGTTATCGATGGAAATGGTCTCGCCGTTTGTTTTGGTAATGTGATACACAACGCTCGGAGCCGTGGTGATCAGGTCGAGGTTGTATTCGCGCTCGAGACGCTCCTGGATGATCTCCATGTGCAGCAGTCCCAAGAAGCCGCAGCGGAAGCCGAAGCCCAGCGCCACGGACGTTTCCGGATCGAACGAAAGGGAAGCGTCGTTGAGCTGCAGTTTTTCGAGCGCTTCGCGCAGGTCGCTGTAATGGGCGCCGTCGGCGGGATAAATACCGCAGAAAACCATCGGCTGTACGGCACGATAACCAGGCAGCGGCTCAGCTGCCGGACGTTCGGCCAGCGTAACGGTATCACCCACACGGGCTTCGCGCACGTTTTTGATGGAAGCCGCGATATAGCCGACTTCGCCGGCGCACAGCTCGTCCGTCGGTTCCAGCGACGTGGCGCGCAGGAAACCGCATTCCACCACGTTGAATTCGCTGCCGACGGCCATCATACGGATCACATCGCCCGGGCGTACACGGCCCTCTTTGACGCGAATATAAACGATCACGCCTTTATAGGCATCGTAGTAGGAGTCGAAAATCAACGCCTGCAGGGGCGCGTCCGGGTCGCCTTCGGGGGCGGGAATATCCGTGACGATGCGTTCGAGCACTTCTTCGATATTGATGCCGTTTTTCGCCGAAACGCGGGGAGCGTCCTGCGCCGGAATGCCGATTACGTCCTCGATCTCGTTGCAGACGTGTTCCGGATTGGCGCTGGGCAGGTCAATTTTGTTGACGACCGGCAGAATTTCCAGCCCGGCATCTACGGCCAGATACGTGTTGGCCAGCGTCTGGGCTTCGATGCCCTGCGAGGCATCCACCACCAGAATGGCACCTTCACAGGCTGCCAGCGAGCGGGAAACTTCGTAGTTAAAGTCCACGTGGCCGGGGGTGTCGATCAGATTGAAAATATAGTCGTTGCCGTCCTGCGCCTTATAGTTCAGCGTAACGGCGTGTGCTTTAATCGTAATGCCGCGTTCGCGCTCCAGATCCATGTTGTCGAGCAGCTGATCTTCCATATCCCGCAGAGAGACGGCCTGCGTCTTTTCGAGGATACGGTCGGCCAGCGTGCTTTTGCCGTGGTCGATATGCGCGATAATAGAAAAATTGCGGATTTTATCCTGCTGCAAAAACAATCACCTTTTCTGTGTGAAAATCTGGTTATTCCTTATTATTCTAACACAAATCGGCCGGGGAAGCAAATGAAGTTTTTTCATAAAAATACTTTACAAACAGCGGCCGGTGTGATACTTTGAGGTTAGAAAAGGAGGCGGGATTCCATGAAAAAAGCCGTACCGGTTTTTCTGATGCTGCTTCTGCTGCTGTCTGCGTGCAGTACGTCGCGTGAAATCCCGGAAAATCCGTATCAGACGTTCAGCGATTCTTACTCGCTGGAATTAGGCACGAATCTGGCAGACGATGATGATCCGTTTACACTCGTAAACCTGGTAAACTATAACCCGAGCTCTTTTATTGGCACACTTGTAGACCACGAGAGCATAACGGCAGTGGTTGAGCATGGTGAGAATTCCCCACAAAATGATATGGGAATTCCAAAGGAACCCTTTGGCTTGGATGCATACTATTTTGAAGTAACCCGGGCACTGGAGGGCGATTTCCAGCCTGGCGATGTTTTGATGGTCTGTATTCATCCGGATATGAAAGGACACTACCCCGATTTTCAGGCCGGGGAATCGTATTTGATGTTTGTTGAGTACAATACGATTACAAAAGCATATATGCAGTTAGATGGTGCGCGAGGAATTTTTTATGTAACGGAAGACGGGTTCGTTTATCCTTCATCAGCCAACCATACCCTTCGTCAGCTCAACGGTCTGACAGTGGATGAGTTTGACAAAGAGGTGCAAAAGGCAATTCAGACGCTGGGTAGTGATCGGGACTGCCTGAAAAATGAATAAAAGAAAAATCGCCTCCGCAGTTTTGCGGAGGCGATTGCTTTTAAATTATCTGTTTTTCGTTTTGGGAAGCATCAGGATGATGGCTGTCCAGAGCAGTTCATACACGAACATCAGAATCGGGCTTACGCTGTCGATGCCGGCAAAGCAGGTGAGGAAGACCACCAGCGCAAAGCCGATGAACACCGAAGCCGTTTGCAGCGTGACCAGCGTAGGCAGCAGGCTGCTGTATTCAATACAGCGGTACAAGATGCGCGAGAAGGACGAGAAGCGTCCTTTGGTTGCCATCGAAGCGGAAACCTTGGGCTGCACATTGTTTGTGCGGCGGCGGAATTCTTCGCCGATATCGGGCGCTACAATCTGCACGCTTGCGGGATCGAGCCCATACAGGGAAGCGATCATCGGAGCGGAAATGTTGCCGTCGGTCGTGCTGACCAGCAGAGCGCAGCCGTGGCTGACCAGGCGGCGAAGTTCTTCGCGGCGCTGTTTATCCGGCTTATAAGAGATAATCAGCATCGCAGCCAGCGCAGAACCGATGGCGACAAAAACGGGGTACTGTTTTTTCTTCATCAGTTCGCCTTCGAAATCTTCGGCAGGAACGGCAATGTTATGCGCTTTCAGCAGAGCGCGGGTACCGATGTAAACCGGAAGACCGGTTGCCTGCGCCGTGATGCCGGTGTTGTTCTCAAACGAAGTGATCTTCACTTCCGGCAGTTCGGCTTTCATCTGTTCCAAAACCTGATCGAACACGGCAACCAGCGGGCCGCCCACTTTATTGGTGACGGCGGCGGCGATCATGATCGCTTTATCGACGCGCTTGTAGCCGAACGTACGCACGCCGTGCAGTTCCACACAGCCGCGCGGGAACAGATCGGTTGAATCAAGCAAAACCGCATTGGTATCGGCAAATTCTTCGATCGTTTCGCTGCCAAGCACCACGCCGCCGTTCTGACGGGCAAATTTGCTCAGACGGCTGACCGGCAGATGAATCGAAAGCATATTGGTAAAAGGAACGAACGCACACAAAGAAGCGGAAAGTGCGCACAAGGAACCGGCAACGCCGGACTTGAGGAAAAATGCGGCGACAAACAGCGCCAGGGAAGAGAGGAATCCAACGGGAGCGATCGTGGCGGAAATTTCTTCGCTGCGGTCGGGCGCGTAGGAAATATCCATATAGTCAGACATAAAGGCTGTGGGACGGGAATAGCCGATGACCGGCTGACCCGAAAGCACACCTTCCGTCATGCGCGCCGCCATACCGGAATCGTCAAAAATCTTCACGGCGTATTTGGTATCATTGGAGGACGCAAAGCGGAAGTTGGAGAAAATACGGCGGCTCATAACGAGCTTGCCCAGCGTGTTCAGCAGCAAAGCCAAACAAACCACAGATGTATACATGTGAAGCTGTCCCTGCTTGATGGATTCCGCAAAGAACAGGGAGGTTACAGTTTGAATCAATCCACCGGCTACGGCAAATGAAACGGCGGTATCGGCGTTATAATGCAGGGAACGGAGTTGTCCGAGACCGTTGAGAATCGTTCTGCGGTTTACAATACCGGCCACCAGCAAAGCGAGCAGACAGCCCAGCAGATAGCCCTTGGTGGGCAGTACGTCGGTTGCGAGCAGCTTGGTGCCTTCGCACACCAGCGTCATCACGAGCGCCAGCGCGGTACACAGGAACGTCACAACGGAGCGCACCGAGTATTCATGCATCTGTTCTTTAAGCTGACGGGCCACCACGCGGGCGTCTTCCGGATGGTTGAATTCGTTTTCGGGTTCTTCTTCCGGCTGGGTGTCGGCCACGGGAATTTCGGGTGTTTCGCGCAGTGTTTTCTGAACGGAACCTGCACCGTGTTCGCTTTCGGCCACGGCCGGTTTTTCATACAGACGGGCTTCCGAGAAGACCGCGCTCTGCAGCAGATCGGCTTTCAGCATATGCATGGGCAGATTATTGGGCGCGTAGTCCGTTTCGGTGTTGCTTTCGTGCGTGATCGCCGGCACTTCGGGAATCTGCGGTTCTTCCTCGCGGGCCGCTTGGGCCTCTTCCTGCGTGACGGTTTGACGTACGGTTTCTTCGGCGGTATCCGTTTCTTCATCCTGCGGATACATTTTGCGCCGGAACGCAGCTGCGTCTTCCGGCGTGGCGATCACATCGGAATCCACCGGCCGGCGTGTGGCAAAATAAGCGCCCACGTCGGCTTTTTTCTCCAGACCGTCTTCGCTGGTATGAATCCAGGGCAGGTCTGTCTGGGAAGGATAAATTACGTTGGTGCGCAAACGGGAGAAATCCTGTTTGGCGGGCGTCGGCTGTTCCTCTGCTGTTTCGCGCGGCTGGTCAGGCGTTTGTTCCGTTTCGGACAAGCGTACAGCCGGCTGTTCGGCGGGTTCCTGCGCCGGTTCAGCTTTCGGTTCCTCTGCTTTAGCTGCTTCTTCCGGTGTGCGGAAGCTATGCAGCAGCCTCGAAAACAGTGATCCCTGCGATTCTTTTTCAGTAGAATCAGCCGCTTGAGGCACATCGGAAAGCTTGGGTTCGTCTTTTTGGGCAGCGGAAGTGTCCTGTGCGGACGCATCGAAAATCGATTCGTCGATATGATAGGTTTCTTCTTCTGTTTGAGCGGCTTGGGGGGCTACAGGAGAAACCGGCTCGCTAGTATGTCCGGTCAGAATTTTGGTGCTGATCTCCTGTGTGCGCTGCATGGTTTCTTCCATCATGGCGCTGACAAAGCCGTCTTCTTTGGGTTGGGATTCGCCCTTGGGTGTTTCGTTTTCCAGGCCGTACTGGCTGGCGTAGGGATCGCCCGAATAAGCCGTGATCGGCATGGGCGCGACAACGCCGTATTCTTCGGCTACTTTGTCCAGGTTGGTGCCGCTTTCTTTGGCGGCTTTCTCCATGCGGCGGCGGCGTTCTTCGTGCAGACGCGCAAACTGGCGTGCCAGCGCGGCGTCTTCTTCGTCTTCCTTGTCGTTTCCGGAAAACAGCGCGTCATACGAGCCGTAAGAGGTGCGGGGATCTTCGCCTGTTTCTTCGTAGATTTTTTGAATGGTTTCGCTATTCTGGCCCAGTTTCAGGCCATAATAAATATCTTTGGTTTCGTCGAATTCTTCCCGTTTAGTCCGGTTTTTCCAGCGGGAGAACAAACCCTTTTTGGCTTCTTTGGCTTCGGTGGGTTCCTTTCTGTTTTCTTCCATCTATCTTCATTCCTTTCGGACGTTTCTGTTCAAAAATCAGTTCTTGGCTTTCAAACCTGCGCGCTGGCGAGCGGCTTCGTAGCAAACGATACCGCAGGCCACGGAAGCGTTCAGGGAGTTGATTTTGCCTTTCATCGGCAGAGAAACGATAAAATCGCAGTTTTCGCGTACCAGACGGCCGATACCGTGACCTTCGGAGCCGACGACAATGGCGCAGGGGCCGTTGAAATCGACCTGACACCACGGTTCGCCGTCCATATCGGCGCCGTAAACCCACACGCCGCGTTTTTTCAGGTCTTTGATCGTCTCCACAAGATTGGAAACGCGGGCGACGGGGACGTATTCCACCGCGCCGGCCGAGGCTTTGCCCACGGCATAGGTAAGGCCCACGTTGCGGCGCTTTGGAATAATCACGCCGTGTACGCCTGCGCATTCACAAATACGCAGAATGGCCCCCAGATTATGCGGGTCTTCCAGCTCATCGCACAAAACAAGGAACGGAGGCTCTCCGCGTTCTTCGGCCAGGCGGAAAATATCTTCCACTTCGGCATAATCTTTGACGGCCACGGAAGCCACCACGCCCTGGTGATTGGCTCCGCCGCAGAGGAAAGAAAGCTTCTTTTCATCGGCTTCTTTTACGGCGATGCCTTTTTCGCGCGCTTTGGCGAGGATGGGCACAATGGAGCCGCTGCGGTTTCCGCGGGCCACATAAATGCAGTCGATGGTGCGTCCGGCTTTTACGGCTTCAAACACCGCGTTGCGGCCGGCAATGATGTGGGCGCTTTTTTCGTTTTCGGCAGCCTGTGCCGGTTTGTTCATAAGATCTTCCTTTTTCATATTGTTTTCCCTTTACTGTTGGATTGTTGATTTATCTGATTTGATAGGAGTTGATGAATTTTAAGCGCGATACGGGAACTTTTGGATTTCCTGTATCGTTTTGTCAGTCGGGCGCTGTATTTTTTCATAAGTGAAAAATACGGTTCCCGATTCGATTCAAACACTCTGATTATAGCATATTCCGCCTTCTTCTTCAAATAAAAAACAAACTTTTGCAAAGCTTTTGCAAAAAAATGTCGGCGCACGGCGTTCGATTGCGGATTTTGTAAAAAATCGTGTCGAAAACAGGAGATTATACGTTTTGTACATTCAAAAGTTAACATAACACTGTGAAATAAGCGGTTGGGAATGTTGAAAACTCTGTGGAAAATGTGGAAAACTCCATGTCAAACGCAGGAATTCGCCGTTGAAAGCCATTTTTGAGGCTCCTGTTATGTTAACTCACTGTAAAATGCGGGTGGAAAGTCGAAAATTACAATTTGTAATATTTTGTTTGAAAATGCCGTCGTCTCTTGTGGACAAAGGTAGATTGTCCACCAGATATGGTGGCAGCTTTGACGCTTTAAGCGGCGACTATGGAAAATACATTGTTCTTTTGGAGAAGTTTTCAACGTTTTCAACATGAATATCAACAATGCTTTATACATTCCCGGAGTTTTCAACGCCCGGGCGTGAAAACTTCTGCGTATCGTCGGGCTTGTCCGCGAAAGCCGCCGTATGCTATAATATTAAAAAGAAAATTGGGAGTCCGTTTGAAAAAATGTGCTTATGAAGGAGGTCTGTTCATGAGAGAAGATCTTTGTACCATACCGATTAACGAAGTGTTTGAGCCCCGGGATGGCTGCCCGTTTTGCCGTATGCGCGATATGCTGGAAGACCGCATGGCCACATATATTACAGGTGCTGCCATGATGGAACCCGATGTGCGCATCGAAACCAACCGGCTGGGATTCTGCACGCCGCATTTTAATATGATCCTCAGCCGCGGCAGCCGGCTTTCGGTAGCCTTGATTCTGGAAAGTCTGCTGCATGATGTGGACGAAGAACTGTATACGGATGAATCAAAACTGCCGGTTAAAAAAGTTCTGGCCAACGGCGAGCGCCGCGCCAAAAGCTGTTTTGTCTGCGAAAATATCGAGAAAAATATGCTGCATATGTTCAGCACGGTGTTTAAGGTTTGGCAGACGGAGGATGATTTCCGCCGCCTGTACGCCGAACAGACGCATATCTGCCTGCCGCATTACCGCATGGTGCTGGCCGCCGCACAGAAGGGCATGAACCGCAAGGTTTTCCCAGCATTTGCCGAAGAAACCCGCCGCCTTTCGCAGAAATACATGAAAGAAGTCAGCGGCGACATTACGCATTTCTGCCGCATGTTTGATTACCGCAGCCAGGGCATGGACTGGGGCAACAGCCGCGATTCGATTGAACGCGCCATCACGTTTTTGACTTCACGCGAGCCGACCGTGATTCCGAAAGCCTCGGAGAAAAACAGATGATCCGGCTGGATAAACCGGCGGCGTTTGATCTGGCGGCTACGCTGGACTGCGGCCAGTGTTTCCGCTGGACACAAAAAGACGGGGCGTGGCAGGGCATTGCGTTCGGCCGTTCCCTTTGTATCAAAGAAACGCCCGAAACGTTGGAGCTTTCCTGTTCGCAGGAAGAATGGGAAGCCGTCTGGCGGCCGTATTTCGATTTTGACCGCGACTATGCGGCCATCCGCGAAACGCTTTCGGCGCTTTCGCCTGCTTTGGCCGAAGCGGCAGCCTATGCGGGCGGTATCCGCATTTTGCGGCAGGAACCGTGGGAAGCGCTGTGCACGTTTATTTTGTCGCAGAACAACAACATCCCGCGCATCCGCGGACTGACCGAGAAAGTATGCGCGGCATTCGGCGAACCGGTTGGAGACGGCTTTGCGTTTCCAACGCCCGAACGGCTGGCAAACTGCGCGGAAGAAGAGCTTCGCGCGCTGGGGCTGGGTTATCGCGCGCCGTATGTATTAGACGCCGCCCGGCGTGTGGCCGGCGGGATGGACCTGGAAGCGCTGCGCGACCTGCCGGAAGAAGATGTACTGGCAAGCCTGCATCAAATTCGGGGCGTAGGCCCGAAAGTGGCGCAGTGTATGCTGCTGTTTGGCCTGCACCGGCTGGACGCTTTCCCGCAGGATGTGTGGATCAAGCGCGCGATGGCGCAGTATTTTCCGGGGAAGAGCCGCGCGGATTTCGGCCCGGACGCCGGAATCGCCCAGCAGTATATTTTCCATTATGTGCGTACGCATGAAGCCTGAAAAATCGGTGCATTTCGCCTAAAAACCCGCTTGCAGTGCCGAACAGATTGTTTGAAAATCCAGCCTGTTCAAATTGCCCTAATTGTGTTATACTATTAACGAACACGGCGTGTTCTTGTAAGACAGCCATTCAAATTTTAAATACAGGAGTGATCCCAATGCCTCTGGTAAATGCTGAAGAGATGCTGAAAAAAGCGAAGGCCGGTCATTATGCGGTCGGTCAGTTCAACATCAACAACCTCGAATGGACGAAAGCCATTCTCAACACGGCTCAGGAACTGAATGCCCCCGTAATTCTGGGTGTATCTGAAGGTGCCGGTAAGTACATGTGCGGTTTCAAGACCGTTGTGGGCATGGTGAAGGGCATGATCGAAAGTCTGAACATCACGGTTCCGGTTGCCCTGCATCTGGATCACGGCACGTATGAAGGCGCCAAGGCCTGCATCGAAGCCGGTTTCTCCAGCATTATGTTCGACGGCTCTCATTATCCGATCGAAGAAAACATTGAAAAGACGAAGGAACTCGTCGCCATCTGCAAAGAGCGCGGCCTGTCTCTGGAAGCTGAAGTCGGCGCCATCGGCGGCGAAGAAGACGGCGTTGTGGGTGCCGGCGAATGCGCTGATCCCGCTGAATGCGAAATGATCGCCAACCTGGGCGTGACCATGCTGGCTGCCGGTATCGGCAACATCCATGGCAAATATCCCGCCAACTGGGCCGGTCTGAGCTTTGAAACGCTGGATGCCATTCAGCAGCGCACTGGCGAAATGCCGCTGGTTCTGCATGGCGGCACGGGCATCCCGGCCGACATGATCAAGAAGGCTATCGATCTGGGCGTTTCCAAGATCAATGTGAACACCGAATGCCAGCTCGCCTTTGCTGAAGCTACCCGTAAGTACATCGAAGAGGGTAAGGATCTGCAGGGCAAGGGCTTCGACCCCAGAAAGCTGCTGGCTCCCGGCTATGAAGCCATCAAAGCTACCGTCAAAGAAAAGATGGAGCTGTTCGGCTGCGTAGACAAAGCCTGATTTTGATTTAAATGAAATGAGTCGCCGTTCTTCCGAAAGGAGGAGCGGCGATTTTTCTTTGCAGGAAAAGAGATGAACGAGCGGAGAAAAAAGGAAACTACATTTGATTACAGCTTACCCGTGAAGGATCGTGCGGTAGTTCCGTCAGGGAACCCCCGGCGAGGGTTCCCTACGCAAGAAACGTCCCCCGGACGTTTCTTGCTACCCTCCTGCGCTTGATGATGCAAAGGAATTTCGCGCCTTGCGAGGCGCGCCGGGGGCTTTGCCCCTCGACCCCACGATTTTTTGAAAAAAATCGAGTAAAACTTTCAATGTTTGTAATTGGGATTCTGCCGCGTGACTTTGGCTTTTAATTTTATTTTAGCCCGCCCGCGAAGTATCCTGTGCCGGTTCGGCATCGCTTGACAGATTCGGTTTGGCATGGTATAGTCTGATTAACTTCCTATGAAAAGAGTGAAAAGATGTTAAACAACCTGTAATTTCGTGTACGCATAAAAAAGCCGCCCCGAGGCGGTTGGTTTGTGCTGCCGGTTACAGGTTGAAAGCAGATTTTCAGCAGAGAAACCGCCTGCTGCGGTTTTCTGTGTATCTTTATGCTGCTCAAAGCCCCCGGCCAGCCGCCGGGGGCTTTTTTCGGTTTATTGGCCGGGAAGGGAAAACGTATGTTTTTACAGTTGAAACAAGTTACCGTTACACACACCAAAGATCTGCGCGTGCTGATCGATCATTTTTCTTTCACGCTGAATCCGGGCGATAAGGTCGCGATCATCGGGGAAGAGGGCAACGGAAAATCGACGCTGCTTCAGCTCATGGCTGGGCGGGAGCCTGCCTACTGTGAGGTTACGGGCGAAATCATTCGCCGGGGCAGATTTGCTTATTTACCGCAGGAGATGGAGGAAAGCGAAAAGGAACAGTCCGTTTACGAATTTTTCTGCGCTGAGGAAGGGTTCTTCGATTTTCCCCCTGCCGAAAGTGCGCGGCTGGCATCGTCGCTTGGACTGCCGCCGGAGGAAATTTACAGCGAGCGGCCGATGAAAAGTTATTCGGGCGGCGAACAGGTTAAATTTTCTCTGTTGAGACTATTATTTGGCCATCCGGATGTTTTGCTGCTCGACGAACCTTCCAACAATCTGGATCTGGAAACGCTCACCTGGCTTGAAAAATTTATTACCGAAAGTGAGCAGCCGGTGGTTTTTATTTCGCATGATGAGGTTTTGCTGGAGCGCACCGCTAACGGGATCATTCATTTGGAGCAGGTGAAGAAAAAGCAGCAGCCCCGCGCCACGGCCGCGCATATGGATTATCGCCGGTATGTTTCGCAGCGTGCGGATGCCATTGATAAGCAGGAACAACTCGCCTTAAATGAACGTCGTGATTTTGATGCTAAAATGGAAAAATATCGTCAGATTCGGCAACGTGTGGAACACGAACAGAACAGTATTTCGCGCGGAGACCCCCATGGCGGACGGCTGCTCAAGAAAAAGATGCATACCGTACAGGCGATGGGCAAGCGGTTCGAGCGGGAAAAAGAAAACCTGACGGAACGACCGGTTTTTGAAGAAGCCATGTTTTTGAATCTGGATGAAGACGTTTCGCTCCCCGCCGGGAAAATCGTACTGGATTTTTCGCTAGGTTCGCTTTGCACAGGTGAGCGATGCCTGGCGCGCAATCTTTCGCTGACTGTGCGCGGCGGGGAAAAGCTTTGCATCATCGGACAAAACGGGGCGGGCAAATCGACGCTGCTGCGGTTGATCCGTCAGGAACTCAACCGGCGTGCGGATATCAAAGTAGGCTATATGCCTCAAAATTACGAAGAAGAGCTGGATTTGGACGCTTCGCCGGTGGAATTTCTGGCGCCCTCGGGCGATAAAGAAAAGATCACGCAGGTGCGCACGTATCTGGGCAGCATGAAGTATACGCACGATGAGATGCTGCATCCGATCCGCGGGCTTTCCGGCGGGCAAAAGGCGAAGCTGTTTCTATTGAAGCTGAAGCTGGAACGTGCCGACGTGCTGCTCTTGGATGAGCCGACGCGCAATTTTTCACCGCTTTCCGCACCGGTCGTGCGGGATTTGATCGCACGATTCAACGGCACCGTCATCAGCGTTTCGCATGACCGGCGTTATATGCAGGAAGTCTGCACCCGTGTTTTGAAGCTTACGCCCAATGGCTTGGAAGCGGTTGAAGTTTCGGAATAAAAAGTAAGTTTGATTATTTTATAAATATTATACAAATTAGTTGAAAAAATTATTTCAAAATGCTACAATGCAAATGGAGGTCATACAATTTTTGAAACGGGGGGCTGGACATGAAAAGGATCGTGGCACTTGTTTGCGTATGGCTCTGTTTATTGGTTGTTGGAGGATGCAGTCCGTTTACAGGTATTCCGAAAACGGATGACGAATGGGGGATTGTGCTGGTGGCAAAAGATGTAACGCCAACCAGTATGACGATCGTCTGCGCGCAGCGTGGTGTTGAACCGGATGGGAGATGGCTATCGGGCGAATACTATCGGTTGGAAACACTTGAAAACGGCGAATGGGTTCGGCTAAAGCCGCTAAAGGATAATGTTTGGCTGGCTGTAGGGTGGACTGTCCGTGTAAACGATATAGTGGAATGGGAAGAAAATTGGGAATGGCTGTATGGCCCGCTTTCTCCCGGACAGTACCGTATTGTTAAAAAAATTCTGTATTCACATGAAACCGATGATTACGAGGAAAAAGAATACTTTGCGGAGTTTACTATTGAGTAATCAGGCTGTTTTCTTCAATAATTGAAGCCGCAGTTTAAAACGACTGTGGCTTAATTTTATAGAAAATCGAGTAAAACTTTTAATATTTCTATCACGAGCTTTTTACGCGGCCGCTTGATTGTAAGTTTATGAAGGTGAAGCGAGGGGACCGAGCGACCCGTGACTTACCTGCAGAGGTTCTCTGCCTGCGGGTTTTGTGTTTGGAGGAAGTGTTTCTTTTTATGAAAGATTGTGTTATAATAAAAAATAAACCAAAACAGGAAAGGAGGCCGGAGATTGATCTCCAGAAAATACCAGGCGGATTACCGCATGGAAAAAGTAACAGATAAAAAAGGGCGCGTGGTGAAGCGGCCGGTTTATATCGGGCCGTATTTTAAATCTCAGCAAAACGAGCTAACGGTTTCGCATTCCCGATGGATCTGTATGATTACCTGCATCCTTTTATGGGTGATGTATTGCACAGCGTTTGTGCAGGACGGCTATGTTCCGCGTCAGCTTTATGTGATTATTCTGTTTTTGATTACGGTTTTTCCGCTGATTTATCTCACCTGGTCTACGATTACGCTGGTCATTTCTCGTGTGCCGTTCGATCACGAAACCAGCGACGACCTGTATAAAAAATTTGCGCCGGCCAGCAAGGTGCTTCTCATCCTTTCCGGATTGGCAACAGCGGCCGTTGCGGTGGCGCTGATTCTGGGTCGTGATCGTTTAACCGGCGGGGACGCAGTCTTTTTTGTTTGCAATGCGTTTTCGTGCGTGTTGGCGGCGTTGCTGTATACCCGTCGGCAGAGTTTCCAGACGGTTGAACTGGAGCGAAACGGCGAAGAACTGAAAAAATTGCTGGCAGAAAAAGAAAATCGTGCAGCCGGAAAAGGAATCCGCTGAGCTGAAATTGAATCAATCGGAGGTTGCTTGTTATGAAAGTTTCTGAAATCCCTTACAAGCGTTATACGCTGGAAGAAGCCGAAAAAGCTTTTGCAGCCGTAAACGACAAACTGGACCATGCCGCGAGCGTACAGGATGTTTTGGACGCGCATACGCAGGCAATGGACGCCATTACGGAGTACAATACGGCGGCGGCTCTTTCGAACTGCCGTTTTACGCTGAACACCAAAGATCCGTTCTATCAGGCGGAAATGGATTATTACGATGAAGTCGGCCCGCTGTTCTCCAAGCTGCTTGTGGAGTTTTCGGGCAAAATGCTGAATTCGCCTTATCGCGCCGAAGCGGAAGAAAAGTTGGGTTCGCGTGTGTTCCGTTCCTATGAAATCTCGCTGAAAACCTTTAACCCCAGCATCGTGGAAGAATCCCAGTTTGAAAACAGCATCGTGACGGAATATTCCAAATTCATGAGCGAGCTGGTATTTGAATATAAGGGCGAGAAGATGCCGCTTTCCGTTTTGCGCGGCCATCTGGAAGACAGCGACCGTGAAGACCGCCGTCTGGCTGCCGAAGCAATCGGCAAAGGCTTGGGCGCGCATGCCGACGAGCTGGATGATTTCTATGATCGTCTGGTCCAGGTGCGCGATAAAATGGCCAAAAAGCTCGGCTATAAGAACTTTGTTGAGCTGGGTTATTACCGCATGGGCCGCATGGATTACAACGCCGATATGGTGAAGCGTTTCCGTGATAACGTAGCGCAGGCGCTGGTGCCTTGCGTAAAGCAGGTTAAAGAGAAAATTGCCGGCGAGCTGGGGCTTGACCGCGTAATGTTCTATGATAACGACATCTATTCCACCGGTGAAACGCCGCGCCCGGTACTCGACACGCCCGCGCTGTTCGATGCTGCGCAGGAAATGTACGACGATATGAACCCGGAAGTGGGCGCTTTTATGCGCAGCATGCGCGAAGCTGAGGCGTTTGACGTAGAAGCCCGCGACGGCAAATGGGGCGGCGGCTACTGCACTTGCTTCCCCAAATACAAGCAGCCGTTTATCCTGGCCAACTTCAACGGCACCAGCGGCGACGTGGACGTGATTACCCATGAATTCGGCCACGCGCTGGCGGCGAATTTCGTGTTTAAATACGGTAACCCCGAACTGGATGTGGGCGGCATGGAAACAGCCGAATGCCATTCGATGAGCATGGAATTCTTCTGCTGGAAATACACCGAGAAATTCTTCGGCAAGAATGCGAACAAATACCGTCGCCGTCACCTGCTCGACGCACTCAGCTTTATTCCGTATGGCGTAATCGTTGACGAGTTCCAGCATGTGGTGTATGAGCATCCGGAGATGACCCCGGCTCAGCGCAAGGAAGTGTATCGCAATCTGGAGAAGAAATACCGTCCGTATCTGAACTGGGACGGCATTCCGTATCTGGAAGAAGGCACCCGCTGGCAGTATCAGATGCATATCTACGAAAGCCCGTTCTATTATATCGATTACTGCCTGGCGCAGACGGTAGCCATCGGCTTCCTGTTGGCTTCGCGCAAAGACTACGACAAAGCTTTGCAGGCTTATTTGCATTTTGCCAAGCAGGGCGGCACCAAGGCTTTTGAAGAGCTGATCGAAGAAGCCGGCCTGGCGTCCCCCTTTAAGGAAGGCTCGCTGCAGGCGATGGCTGAACAGGTTATGCAGGTGGTGGATTCCATCCCGGCTGAATAAAAATAGGAAAATAAAAATGCGCCCGGAGGCAGGCAATCTGCTTCCGGGCGTTTCCTTTCATCTAATATAATTCATATTCCATTTGGCAGTCAAACGGCTCTTCCCGAACATGATGTTCACAATATTCTTCCGCTTCCACACACCCCATAGCGTGGTAAAATGCTTGACTTTCTATAGCAGAATGTGCAGAGATATAGAGTTTTTGAGCCTGAATGCTTTTAGCAAAGGCAACGGCGGCTCGGAAGAGGGCGCTGCCGATTCCCTTCCTGCGGAATTCTTCGGAAACATGGAGGTTGGTTAGATCGGCATATTGTGAATAGCGGCCGATTCGTTTTCCCTCTACAGTTAAAAAACCTTTTAACTTTTCCTGATAAAAAGCGCCATATACCAGCCCGCCGGATGAAGTTGTATTTTTTAATTGCAATAATAGTTTTTCGTAATCTTCTTTTTTCCAATCATCGATAAACGGATCGCTTTGGACGACCCACCGCCCGTCAATTTTTCTTAGGCAATCAGTAACAATCTGTCTGCGATGAAATGATTGAAACAAATTCATATGAAGTTCGTTTATATCTATGTTCCGATAAAGAATCACAACAGTCACCTTTTAAATTTATAATCGAGATTCCTCGGCGAGTTTGGCGGCGCGCAGTTTTTCTTCCACGGCGTCCAGATCGGAGAACGTGAGCCGCAGCACAGGAACTTCACCGCAAAGACGGTCAAACGGCAGATTGTAGATATGCAGAAACGGCGTCTGACCATTGGGCTGCTGGTAGAGCGTCGGCATGGTATCCAGCGCAAAGTCGGGTGTTTCGCCCGTGTTGAGCAGCGTGACACTTTCGGGCAGAACATCGAGCGGATGCAGCGAAAGACCGCAGGCTTCGGGATAATCCGGGAAATGCAGGTACAGGCTGTTTCCTTTGCGGGTGGTAAGGAAGTCCGGACGTTCGGCAAAACAGGGTGTGGGAGCGGGGCCTTGGTAGGCTTCCTTGACTCGGGCGTACCAGTCGCCGATGGTGCGCAGCAGGCGTTCGGTTTCTTCGGAAAGGGTGCCGTCCGGCTTGGGGCCTACGTTGAGCAGGTAGTTGCCGCCTTTGCAGAGGATGCGGTCGATGCTGGCCTCGAGAAAACGGGCGGTGTAGTAGTCTTCGTTGCGGCGGTAGCCCCAGCTCTGCCGGCCGACGGATTGACAGGCTTCCGTCAGATTTTCAAACGCACCGTCCGGCACAAAACGTTCCGGTGTGGAAAAATCGCCGGCGTCAAAGCCGCGGTTGTTGATGCGGATGCCCGGCTGGAGCGAGCGCACCAGCTCATTGATAGAGGGATCGTCGATGTGCGGCGGGATGTCCCAGAACATGGCGCAGATCGGTCCGTAATTTGTGAGCAGTTCGGTGACCTGACGCTTGATGAAATCAATGTAAACCGGCATATCCGGCACATCCGTTTCACGCGGCGGAATCTGGTGCGTGCTCAGCGGGTTGTAGGCGTTGGGGTGGTGCCAGTCGGGATTGGAGTAATACAAAGCGAGCCCGAGCCCGTGTTTTTGGCAGGCTTCGCTGAATTCTTTTACGATGTCGCGCTTAAACGGCGTATGCATCACACTATAGTCGGTTTCGCGTGTATCCCACAGGCAGAAACCGTCGTGGTGCTTCGTCGTCAGGCAGATATAGCTGATGCCGCAGCTTTTGGCAAACCCAACCATCGCATCGGCATCGAAATGAACCGGATTAAATTCATGAAGCAGAGCTTCGTATTTTTCCCGGCCGATGGGCGTGCGCATCAGGGTTTGTTCATGATATTCAGTCAGGGCGTACAGGCCCCAGTGGACAAACATGCCGAGCCGGCGCTCGGGTCCGTAAAGCAAAGTATATGGTTTCATTTTTTCCTCCCGAAAACCGCTTTTAAGCGGTGTTTGGATTTAGTATAGCACAGCGATAAAAAGCTGTCCAGCCGACTTGACTTTTTCCGTCGCTTCCTATACGATAGTAACAGATTATCCCGAGAGGAGTTTTGTAAAGATGGAAAAATACATTCCCGATGAAAAACGCTACGAAAAGCTGCCGTATCGGTACAGCGGTGCCAGCGGTTTGCAGCTTCCGGGCGTTTCGCTCGGTTTGTGGCATAATTTTGGCACGAACGACAATTTTGATAACATGCGCGCGATGTGCCGCACGGCTTTTGACGCCGGTATCACGCATTTCGACTTGGCCAACAACTACGGCCCGCTGCCGGGCAGCGCGGAAGAAAACTTCGGTAAAATTCTGCGCGAAGATTTCGCCGGCCTGCGCGATCAGCTGGTGATCAGCACGAAAGCAGGCTACGGCATGTGGCCTGGTCCGTATGGCGACGGTGGCAGCCGCAAGTATATGCTTTCCAGCCTGGACGCCAGCTTGAAACGTATGGGTCTTGATTATGTGGATATTTTCTATCATCACCGCATGGACAAGAACGTTCCGCTGGAAGAAAGCATGATGGCGCTGGATACGGCTGTAAAGAGCGGCCGCGCGCTGTATGCCGGTATCTCGAACTACGATACCGAAACCACCCGCAAGGCGGCTGCTATTCTGAAAGAACTGCGCTGCCCCTTCATTATCAATCAGGTTCGTTTCAGCATGCTGGATCGTCATATTGAAAAGGAAGGTTTGCTGGATCTGGCTCAGGAACTGGGCTTTGGCATTATTACGTTCAGCCCGCTGGCACAGGGTATGCTTTCGGATAAATATCTGCATGGTATTCCGCAGGATAGCCGTGCAGCCAAGGGCGGCTTCCTCAAGCCTTCCCAGATTACGGAAGAAAAACTTGAGCAGATCCGTGCGCTCAACGAAATCGCGCTTTCCAAGCATATGACGCTGGCTCAGATGGCGCTTTGGTGGGTACTGCATAAGCCGGGTATCACCAGCGTATTGATCGGTGCTTCCAAGCCCGAACAGGTAGCCGAAAACGCCGCGATCTTCGCCTGCGAACCGTTTACGCCGGACGAACTGGCCGCCATCGACGCGATTGCTCCGATTGGCTGATGTATGCTTTTTAGCCGTATGCGGCTGAAATAGATATTTTTATGGAAGCAAAAGGCTTCAGGGAGGAAACAACATGAAATTAAGCGCAGAAAATGCGGCTTGGGTAGAAGAAACCTGGAAAAAGCTGCAAGAGAAAATTTCCGCCGAAGCGGACCGCGTAGGCGACCGCATTCCGTACATCCCGGAAAACGGCAAATACAGCGATTGCTCCACGCCCGAAAAAATCAACGGCTGGACCAATGGTTTTTGGGTAGGCATGATGTGGCAGATGTACCATGCAACCGGCGACAAGAAGTATCTTGAAATCGCCCGTGGCTGCGAGAAAAAGCTGGATATGGCGCTCGCAGACGGAACCAAAGTCAGCCACGACGTTGGCTTTATGTGGCTGCATTCCGCTGTAGCCGATTATCGCCTGACCGGCAACGAAGAATCCAAGGTGCGCGGTCTGCACGCTGCTAGCCTGCTGGCCGGCCGTTACAATCCGGACGGCGAGTTCATTCGCGCCTGGAATCCCTCCGACCGTATCGGCTGGGTCATCATCGACTGCATGATGAATGTGCCGCTGCTGTATTGGGCTTATGATGTAACGGGCGACCCGCGCTATAAGCAGATTGCTTTGCATCACGCCGACAAGTGCATGAAAGATTTGCTGCGTCCGGACGGTTCCACCTATCACATCGTAGCCTTTAACCCCAACACGGGTGAAAAGGAATGGTATCCCGATCCGCAAGGTTACAATGCCGAGTCCTCTTGGTCGCGCGGCCATGCCTGGGCTATTTACGGTTATGCGCTCAGCTATAAGCATTCCGGCAAGCAGGAATATCTGGAAGCTGCCAAAGCATTGGCGCATTATTTCCTGGCAAACGCCGCACAGACGGGTTATGTTCCGCTGCTCGACTTCCGCGCACCGGCCGAACCGGTGTATTACGATTCCACGGCAGCCATGTGTGCCGCCTGCGGTATGCTGGAAATTGCACAGGCTGTTCCGGAATTTGAAAAGCCGCTGTATGAAAACGGCGCTGTCAACATGCTGAAAGCCACTGCAGAGAAATTCTGCAACTGGAAACTCGAAGAAGACGGCATTCTGGGCGGCGGCAGCGTAGCGTATCATCGCGGCGAGGATCAGATCCATGTGCCGATCATTTACGGTGACTACTTTATGCTGGAAGCCGTTCTGCGTCTGTTGGACAAAGACTGCTTTATCTGGTAAGGTAATTGAATTTTACACATTAAAAACAGCGGGAGTCAGTTTGTTTGAACTGGCTTCCGCTGTTTAATTTTGGTATAGGGAAAAGCCCGAAGACAATTTGTCTCCGGGCTTTTAAGATGCTTACACACAATGATGGAATCAATACATCTCGCGCATGATTTCGTTCATCATTTCATTATAGAGCGCATTGCCGCCGCAGCCGCAGCCACCGCAGCTCATGCAGGCGCAGGCAACCATGCCCAAACCAAGGAACAGGCCGACACCGCCGCAGATCACGCCGGCGAGAGCCATACCACGGCCAGCACCGTGCTTCGTCAGGTTCAGGATGCCCAAGACAAGTGCCGCAATTGCGGCCGGAAGGGCCAAATACCAAGCGCAGCACAAAACAATGGAAACAATACCGCAGCACATGGAAGCAATGGCAAAGCCTTTGCCAAATTTTTTAGCTTCGGGATCTATGACCTCCGGCGTATAGACAGGGGTCTCTTCGGGCTGCTGAGGGAACTGATTGTTATCAAAGTCTGCCATGAAAAACTCTCCTTTATAGTAAGGTATGTGCTTAGTGTATCATATGCACCAAGCGATGGCAATAGGCATATACCAAAAAAATCTATAGATTTCGACAAAATTGTTGTCGATTACATATTTTCTACGGTATCGATGCCCAGAATGTCCATTTGCAGGAGGATCAGGCGGCGAACCAGCAGGCAGAGCGAAAGCCAAGTGGCTTTCTTGTCTTCGTCGGTTTCTGCCAAAATGCGATGATTGTGATAGAAGCCCGAGAACGCAACGGCCAGCTGATAGGCGTTTTCGCACAGATAGTTCGGCGCTCTTTCGGCAACGGCTGTGGCAAACACTTCGGGCGTACCCAGAATTTTAAGCAGGATGTCGCGTTCGTCGTCGGAATAAATGCCGCGGAAATCAACCGGAGCGTCGTAGGCTACGCCGGCTTTTTTCAGAATAGAATTGATACGGGTTACCGTGTAGAGCACATAGGTACCCGTTTTGCCTTCAAACGAAAGGAATTTATCGAGATCGAAAATATAATCTTTCGTGCGGTGGTTAATCAGATCGCCGAATTTGATGGCGGCCATACCCACTTTACGGGCCAGCTCTTCGTGGTTTCCTTCTTCTACATAGGAGGATCCGGAGATTTTCTCCAAAGCGGCCTGTGTGGCGGTATCGAGCAGGTCGGACAGGCGCATAACGCCGCCGCCGCGGGTCTTGTACGGTTTGCCGTCGCTGCCGTTCATGGTACCGTTGGGCAGGTGAGCCAGTTCCACATTTTCCGGCGCAATACCGGCTTTGCGAGCCGCGCGGAATACCTGCTGGAAGTGCAGGCCCTGACGGAAGTCCACAACATACCAGATCTTGGTGGCGTTCAGTTCCTGAACACGCTGGAGAATCGTGGCGATATCGGTAGCCTGATAGGTTACGCCGCCGTCCGTTTTGATGATGATGGCGGGAGGTACCGGGCTTTTATCGGTGTCTTCGGCCACATCCACGATCATAGCGCCGTTATCTTTATAGAGAATATCCTTTTCGCGCATGGCGTTTAGGGCGGCGTCAATGTATTCGGCCGAGTTGCTTTCACCGTACCACAGGTCGAAAGTGACATTGAGCTGCTTGTAGCTGCGGGACATGTCTTCCACAGAAATGCGCCGAATCTCCTGCCAAAGCGCGATAAAGCCGGGTTCATGCTGCTGAAGGGCAACCGTGATGGCATGGGCGCGTTCGCTGAATGCTTTGTCTTCTTTGCTTTTCGCGCTGGCGAACGGGTAGACTTCGTTGAGCAGGTCGGTGGTGACAGGCGGGAGCGGGTCGCCGGGCTGATAGGTGCCGTTATAGCAGGAATAGCCGGGCATACGTACTTCCAGTTCGGCGATAACCAGACCGATCGGCAGGCCCCAGTCGCCCATATGCACGTCGCCGATAACCTTACAGCCGCTGGCGCGCATCAGGCGCTTGAGTGCTTCGCCGATGATGGCCGGACGCAGGTGGCCGATATGCAAAGGCTTGGCAATGTTCGGTCCGCCGTAATCGAGCACGATGGTTTCGGGCTTTTCAGTCTGCGGAATGCCGAGATGTTCGTCTGTGGCGAGTTCAAAAGCCGCCTTGAGCATGGCTTCATCGGAAAGGGTGAGATTGATAAAGCCGGGGCGCACGCCTTCTACTTTGGCAAACAGCGGATTTTCGGCCAGAACGGCAGCCACTTCGCCGGCGATAACGAGCGGCGCTTTGTGATACTGCTTGGCGCCTGCAAATGCGCCGTTGCACTGATACTGGCACAGATCGAGTCGGTCGGAAATATGAACCGTGCCGAGGGCGGCGTCATATCCGCAGGAAGCGAAAGCGGCGCCGACAACTTCGGTCAGATGGGCAAGAACAGGTTTCATAAGGAGATCCTCACTTTTTGGTTTCTCAGATTCACTTCAGTATAGCATAGATTCACAGCGAATTCAAATAAAATTCACGCAGAAGGCTTGATTCTGCGGTAAACTTCGGGTATGATAAATAAACAGAAACAAAGGGGATAATCCCGAACAACGATAAAAAGGAGTGTAAGGCATATGGTAAATCATCTCACAAAGGATACGTTCCATGAATTTGTAGACGGCAGCGAGAAGCCAGTTCTGGTTGATTTCTGGGCCGCCTGGTGCGGGCCGTGCCGGATGCTGGCTCCTATCATAGAGGAAATCGCCGAAGAGCGCCTTGATGTGGCTGTGTGCAAGGTCGATATCGACGCCGAGCCCGAACTGGCTCAGGAATTCGGCGTGATGAGCATTCCCACGGTTTTGGTTTTTAAGGGCGGAAAGCTTGTTAACGGAAGCGTCGGCGTTCGCCCCAAGGCGGAATTGCTCGGCCTGCTGTAACAGATCATTCGTGCCGAAATGGCGCGAAGAAGAAAAAGGAGAACGAAATGGATAACATAAGCTTTGGCTTTAAAGTTCTGCTGGGAGTCTGTCTGGCAGCCGCCGCTGTGCTTTCCTGGAAAAATGAAGCATCTTTATTTGATGTGGTCATCTATGCCTGTTTGGCGGTTCCTTTTTTGGTCAGCGCCGTTCACAACTTGATCCGCTGGAACAAACGGACAAAATTGGTGACCGAAATGGATAAGGACGAATCGACTGTTTAAAAATACAAAATAAAAAAAGCTGTCGCAGCTGCAAAATGCAGCAAGCGGCAGCTTTTTATTTTTAGGTTACCACAAAAGCGTGAGCCAGGGCAGAAAATTACGCGCCACAAAATAAACGGCCAGCACGGCGCCAAACGGCCACCAAAACCACGGACGGCGGGGAACGATGGTGTGCGGACGATCGAAAGCCCACAAGATCATTTCCAAATAAAAACCGGCGGCAAGCACGCCGGCCAGCAGCGGCAGAATGTTGTATCCAATAGAAGTAAGCAGATCAAACCGAAGCAGAGCCATCACGGCGCGGGTGTTTCCGCAGCCGGGGCAGAACCAGCCGGTGATGCTATGGAAAGAACAAGCCGGAAAAAAGGACGCCAAAATCAAAATGGGGCCGCGAAACAAATAAATCAAAAGAACCAGAGCTGGCGGCACAAGGCACAGTCCCTTTTTTTGCCTGGATGTCATCAGCTTGTCACTTCCTTTCCTATCGATTGTAGCCGATAGGAATTTTTTTTGCAATCTTTTTTGGACGGATGGTGGAAAAATCGGATTTAGACCCTGTATTTTGTAAACAAACTGTGAACAAAGAACTTTTTTTCGATCTTTTTAACCTGTTTGCGTTGAAAAGTCCGGCTTTTCTTCGGAAAGATGAAGCGGCCCGAAACAAGGCTGCCGGAAAGGAAGGGATGCAATGGAAAACGAAGCCGAACTGCGCGAAAAGATTTTGCAGGGATACGAACGCCTGGCTTTTGGCGGCGTAGCCGATGCAGTGCGTCTGCTGTTTGCGGAGGAAATTACACCCGCCGTGGCGCGAAAAATGGATCTGTTCAGCGTAGCGGAAATTAAACGCCCCAAGGGCGGCGGGATGGAGATTCGATTCTTCGACCGGATCAAAGCGCTGCAATGTATGGAAGCGCTGGGCGAGAGTACATCGCCCGCCGGTTTCTATCATGCGCTGGAAGCCGGCGCCGCCGCGCTGATGCAGGAGGATGAGGCGTCATGAAGCTGGTGGCTTTTTCGCCCCGTCAAATGCAGGCGTTGTGCTGGTGGTGTGAACGCAGCCCGTGGCGCGACAAAACGGCCGTTATCTGCGACGGCGCCGTGCGCAGCGGCAAAACGCTGTGTTTGGGCATTTCGTTTATGTGCTGGGCGTTCTATCGCTTTAACGGCATGAGCTTTGCCATCTGCGGCAAAACCATCCGTTCCGTGCGGCGCAATCTGGTTACCGAGATGCTGCCTGTTCTGCGCGAACTGGGATTCGGCTGCGAATACCGCATGGCTGAAAATTTGCTGCTCGTCACCTGCGGCGGAAGAAGCAACCGGTTCTATCTGTTCGGCGGACGGGACGAAAGTTCTCAGTCGCTGATTCAGGGCATGACACTGGCCGGCGTATTGCTGGACGAGGTGGTGCTGATGCCGCGTTCGTTTGTAGAGCAGGCGTTGGCACGGTGTTCTGTGGAAGGCGCGCGGTTTTGGTTTTCGTGCAATCCCGAAAGTCCCGGCCATTGGTTCTATGGGGAATGGATTTGCAAGGTGGAGGAGAAAAACGCCCTATACCTGCATTTCACCATGGACGATAACCCGTCGCTGTCGCCCGCAACCCGGGCGCGGTACAAAAAGCTGTTTTCCGGTGTGTTTTACGAGCGGTTTGTCGAGGGCAGATGGACGCGCCCGCAGGGACTGGTCTATCCGTTTATGGAAGACAAACTGATCGACAAAGTGCCGGGAGGTTTGGGAAGATGGGTAGTTTCCTGCGATTACGGTACGGTCAACCCGAGCTCCTTTGGCCTGTGGGGCGAGCGGGACGGCGTATGGTACCGGGTGTCGGAATACTACTTTGATGCCCGCCGCGAAGGTGTGCGGCGCACGGACGGGGAACATCTGGCGGCTTTGCAGACGCTTCTGAACGGGCGGCAGCCGCAGGCGGTGATTGTCGATCCTTCGGCGGCCAGTTTCATCACCCTGCTGCGGCAGGCCGGTTACACGGTTTTGCCGGCGCATAACGATGTACTGGACGGCATCCGGCGCACGGCGCAGGCTTTGCAGAGCGGGGAGGTTCAAATCTGCAAAACCTGTCGGGACGCCGTACGCGAATTCGGCCTGTACCGGTGGGATGACCGAGCAGACCGGGATGCGCCCGTGAAAGAACACGATCACGCCATGGACGATATCCGCTATTTTGTGACGACCTGGCTGCCTGTGCAGAGCGGGGAATCCGGCGGTGCGGTGGCTGTGACCCGTTCCGCTTCGATTTGGGAAGGAGATGCATTGTGGAATTTTTGAAACGCAAAAAGAACCGCCGGGAGCCGCTTTCCGCCGCTCCGGTAACCGATACGGCGCTGGCGGTTCAAACCGGACTGCCGCCTGTGCAGCCGTTCTCCGGCGTAACGGAACGCCGGCTGTATGAACAGCTGCGGGCGAATGTGCCGGTGATCGATTCCGCCATCGGAAAAATCCGGCGGCTGATCGGTTCGTTTACGGTTGTTTGCGCCCAGCAAAATGCGCAGGAAAAGCTCAATCGCTTTCTTAGCGGGGTGCAGGTGAATGCGGCCCAGCAGGGAATCGACGCCTTCATCGGCAACTATTTCGAACAGCTTTTGACCTACGGCAACGCGGTGGGGGAGATTGTGCCCGATGAAAACGGAATCGCGGCGCTGTATAACGCTTCGCTCGACGATGTGGAAATTGAAGAGCCGGCTCCCCTTGTGGCGCGTGTCAGCCGAAAAATGCCGGACGGCAAGCTGATCCCCTGCCCGTTTCCGGAATTGATTCTGCTTTCCGCCCTGAATCCGCCGCCCGGTTCGGCCCGCGGTGTTTCGCTTTTGCGCGGGCTGCCGTTTGTCAGCGAGGTTCTGCTGAAGATTTATCGCACAACCGGGATCAACTGGGAGCGTATGGGAAATGTCCGTTTTGCCGTAACGTGCAAAGACGACAATCCCGCTTTTGCGGGTGAACGCGCCAGGCGAATGGCGGAGCAGTGGAAACAGGCGATGCGTGAAGGCCCTGTGAGCGATTTCGTGGCGGTAGGCGACGTATCGATCAAGGCGATCGGCGCGGATAACCAGATTCTCGACAGCGAGGTGCCCGTGCGGCAGATGCTGGAACAGATGATCGCCAAGCTGGGTGTGCCGCCGTTTCTGATGGGCCTTTCGTGGTCTTCTACGGAACGAATGTCCAGCCAGCAGGCCGATATTCTCACGAGTGAGCTGGAAGCCTATCGCCGCCTGCTCGAGCCGGTCATTCTCCGGATTGCTTCCCTGTGGCTGACGATGGAAGGCTGCGATCCCGTTTGTTCGGTGGAATGGAACGACATCACGCTGCAGGATGAAGTCGATCACGCCAACGCGCGGCTGATGAACGCCCGCGCCGAAGAGATCGAACGAAACTGGGAGGAGGAAACATGAAAGAGGGATTTATCCAAAAAAGCGCCGGAGTCGGTTCGGAAGAACTGACGCAGATCAACCGCTTTACCCGGCGCGAATTTACCGCGGACGAGCTGTATGTGTTCAGCGTGGTTTTGTGTGACAACGAAGTCGACCGCGATTTCGAACAGTTCACGCCGCAGGCGCTGGAAAAGCTGGGCGAGCTGTTTATCGGCAAGCCCGGTCTGTTCGACCATGAACCCAAGGCAACTTTGCAGACGGCACGCATTTTTTCCACGGCCGTGAAAACCGTGGAAGGTAAGCAGAATACCTGCGGCGAGCCGTATGTTCAGCTGACCGCCCGCGCTTATTTGCCGCGCACACAGGAAAATCAGGCGCTGATTACCGAAATTGAAAGCGGCATCAAAAAAGAAGTGAGCGTGGGCTGTGCCGTGAAGAAGCGTGTTTGCAGCATTTGCGGCAAAGAGGACGGGCGCTGCCGTCACACCCGCGGCGAGCATTATGCGGGGAAATTATGCTATTTCAAGCTGGAAGACCCCGCCGATGCGTATGAATGGTCGTTTGTCGCCGTTCCGGCTCAGCGAGCCGCCGGCGTAACGAAACAATTCGCCGGGAAAACCGGCAACGGAGGTGAATCCATGACCCTGGAAACCCTGAAATCCATGAAGCCCGACGGTATTACGCTGACGGCGCAGGAAGTTGAGCGGCTGCAAAAGGAAATCGGTTCGCTCGAGGAACTGGCCGAAGGCGGACGAAAACTGCGCGAGGAACAGATCCGCAGCGTGATTCGTTCGGCGGCGGTTTTGTATCCGGGCATTCCGGCGGCAGTTTTGCAGAAGTCGCTGTCGGTTCTCAATGCCGAGGAACTTGCGCAGGTAGCCGATGCGAGCCGCCGCGCCGCACATCCGGCTCCCCAGCCGCAGCTGGCCGCAGCCGAAAAAACAGCTCAGAACAAAGAATTTTTTATCTGAAAAACGGAGGTATATGAAAATGGCTTGTTATGATACCATTCATCTCGAAAAAGGCATGTATGCCATGCCGGGCAAATCGTTTACCCAGGTGCTGGAAGAACTGGATGATTCCGCACAGTATGTCGGCACGCCGCTGGAAGGTCTGGACGCTTATCAGCGTCAGCTCAAGCGTTTCGGCATCCGCGTGAGCGGTCCGGATTCGGATCGTCTGGAAAAATTCTTCCGCAGTACATCCAGCGCCGCGCTGTTCCCGGAATATGTGGCCCGTGCCGTGCGTCAGGGCATGGAAAGCGCCAACCATCTGGGCGATATCGTGGCGACGGTGACCACGATCGACGCGCTGGATTACCGCGCCATTACGGCTGAATCTGAAAGCGAAGGCACTTTCGGTCTGGAAGAAACCGCCGAAAAGGCCGAGCTGCCGGTCACCACGATTCACACCCAGAACGGTCTGGTGAATCTGAAAAAGCGCGGCCGCATGATTAACGCTACCTATGAAGCCCTGCGCTTCCACAAACTGGATGTGCTCACGGTTCTGCTGCGTCAGATCGGCGTATTTATCGCCGCTTCTCAGACGGAAGACGCCGTGAATACGCTGCTTAACGGCGACGGCGTGAACAGCGGCGCTAAAGCAACCAGTCTTTCGGCCGCGATGACGTATGCCGATCTGATCGGCCTTTGGGGCACGCTCTCTCCCTATCGTCTGAACACGATGCTGGCCGGCACCAAGACGATTCAGGAAATGCTGGCTCTTGAGGAGCTGAAAGACGCCACGGCAGGCAACAACTTCCACGGCACGGGCAGCCTGTGCACGCCTTTGGGCGCCAAGCTGATCCATGTTCCGGGCATGGCCGAAAACAAGGTTATCGGTCTTGACCATACCTGCGCGCTGGAAATGGTGCAGGCCGGCGGTGTGCTCACCGATTACGACAAGCTGATCGACCGTCAGCTGGATCGTTCGGCCATCAGCACGATCACGGGTTATGCGATCCTGTTCCCGGACGCCGCACACGTGGTCAACGGCCAGGCCTAAACCATGGACGGCCGGGAAATGAACCGCCGGACAGCGGCTGTTTTTCTGCGGCTGACCGGCGAAACGGAAGAAAACGCGCCGCTTTGGCAGCCTTTGTGTGAAACGGCGGCGGCTGTGATGGAAGAGCGTCTGGCTGACGTTACGGCTGAACAGCGGGAACCTTTTTCGGCGAGAATTGCGCTGGCCACGGCGGCTTTGGCGGCCGTTTATTACCGTCAGGCTGTTTTGGCCGCGCAGCCCGGCAGTTTTACGGCCGGGGAACTGCGTGTTGAAGCGCAGGGACAGGCGGAAGCCGCGGCCGCGTTTTACCGCAGCTGTATGGAAGCGCTGGTGCCGCTGACCGGAGACGCAGGCGACGGATTCAGGCGGGTGATTCCATGAGCTTGCCTGGAATTTCGTGGCAGAATGTAACCATTTGTACCCGCGAAAATACCCAGCGCGGCTGCGGCGTGATTACACCGGTCAGCCGGGAAAGCAGCCTGTACAGCCGCTTTGCGAATAACGGCGTAGCCGAACCCCGGAAAACGCTGGCTCGGTTTTTCGGGCGGGCATCCGGAATGGAAGACGGCGTTTCCGTTTTAAAGCAAGGGAAGCGCGTCTATCTGGTTCTGGAAAGCCGAAGCGTGTATGCCGGCGGGATGGCGTTTACCGATGCCGTGCTCGAAGAGCAGGCGTGAGGAATGGGGCCGGTGGGGCGGATTGCCCTGCCGGCTGTTTCCCGGTGAACTGGACGGGCGACCCTGTTTGTGCGCGGTGTTTGAACTGCATAAGCGGGAACTGACTCGACTGCACAAGCTTGTTGCCCGGGTTGAAACGAGTTTATTGGGCATCCGGCGCGAACCGCTTGCGTCCGGATACAGGGTTACGCTTTTTCTTTTGCCGCAGACGCAAATCGATTGGGAAGGAGTTTGAAAAATGGAGACGCAATGGGATATGGAAAGACTTTCTCTCGAGTTGGAACGGGACAGCCGACGGTATCCGGAACAGGAGGAAGATGAGGATGCGATTTCGAACCTTTGAGTGGCCGCAGGCGCCGTATTCTCTGGAAATCACGCATCGCCGGCAGGTTCGTGAAACCACCCTGCCCGGCAGCCGCTCTTATGCGGAAGACGCCGGCGCGCTTCGATGTGTTATTCAGGGAGCGGGCGAATTTACCGGTGCGGATGCCATGCAGCAGTTTTTGGCGCTGCAAGAGGCCGTGGATATGGGCGGCGCGGGGGTACTGTGCTTGCCGGGGATGCATCCGTTCTATGCCGTGCCCCGTCAGCTGGCGCTGGTGGGTAAGACGCATCCCAATAAAGTAGGCTATACGTTTGAATTTATCGAGGCCGAGGAATTGTCGCAGACTGTAGCACCCGAACGGGTGAAAGTAGAGGACGGCGAAACCTTGTGGGATCTTGCCTTTCGATTTTCCCGCGATATCGAAAGCATGATTGCGGCGAATCCGCAGATCGCAAAAATCAGGCAGCTGACGCCGGGCGAATGGGTGGTGATCCCATGATCTGCCGATGTTTGGATGGCGAGGGCAGGCTTGTAGCCAGGCTGATTCCGCAGAGCATCCGCTTATCGCGTGATGAGCAGGCCCCGGCGGACGGCTTGGAGATGACTTTTCCGCTGGCCGGGCTGCCTGCCGTGGCGCGCGTGGAACTTTCGGATGAAAACGGCGTAATTTTTGCCGGGATCGTGGACGAGCAGAACGAAACCTATACGGTAGAAGATCGGCAGACGGAATTGGTGTGCCGCAGCTTTGAAGCGATTTTGCTGGATAACCCGGCTTATGCGGGGACAATCCGCAATCCGTCGCGCACCGTGCTGGAATACGGGCAGCTTCGCCCGCTGGGGCTTGTTTGTACCGGCGGACCGGAAAACGTATTCCGCGGCAGTTATACGGTTTCGAGCCGGGCGAGCGTGTACACGGCGCTGGCCGATTTTTCAAAGCTTTACGGAACCGGTGCTGTCTGGATGCCGGATGCCGGTACAGTTTCGCTTGATCGCCGTCCGGTACAGAACTGGCGGCTTGAAAATTTTTTGCAGGCGCAGGTCATCCGTCGGCCTTGCGAGCGGATCAGCGAAGTGATCGCGCAGAGCTCCGTTTCCGGATGCTATAACGCCGTGAGCATCAACGAAGCCGCGCAGAAAGCGGGTATTGTTCGCCGAAAATTTTTGAAGGCGGGTTCTCCCGCTGCGGCAAAGGCCTATGTGGAAGCCGGGGAACGCGCCGCGTTTGCACTGGTGCTGACAACACCCGTGTTCCTGAATATTCATCTCGGCGATCGTGTTTCGGCCGATCTGAGTATTTGGAATCTGCCGCCGCTTGTTGACGCCGAGGTGCAGGAAGTGCTTGCACGGCGGGATACTTCCGGCGACAGCACCCGGATTCGGCTGGCTATGCCGGAAATGTAGGGAAGGAGAGAACAGTATGTGGCTGACGAAAAAAATGCGCGGAAAAAATGCCGGTGAACGCCCCAAAACGGGTATTGTACAGACCGGCGGCGCCCAGACGCGAATTTTGGGTGAGCAGGAATACATCTGCACGGCAAATGTTTTCCCCTACGGCGTGTATGCGATGGTTCCCCGAGAGGCGAGAGCCGTGGTTTTGGACGGGCTGTGCCTGGGCGTAACCGATCGTGTGGAAGGGTTGGAAGAAGGGGAAATCTGCCTGTATTCACGCGGCGGGGCTTCCATTGTGCTGAAAAATTCGGGCGAGGTTCTGATCAATGGACAGAGCTTCCAAAAGGAGGCATAAGATGGACACAAAACTGAAAAACGGAGATTTTGCCCTTTCTTCCGGCGGCGTACCACAGTGGGTACGGGGACAGGAAGAATGGATGCAGCATTGTGCGCTGCGTTTCCATATGCCGCGCGGTGGTTTTTGTTACGATCGCCTGATGGGCAGCAGCCTGCATGATCTTACGCCCAAAGATCCGGTTTCCCGCTGGCTGGCCACCGCCCGAGAAGCGGTTCTGCCGGAAAACGGCGTGGTTGTTGAGTCGGCGGCGCTGGAAGCGGACGGCTGCCGTTTTGTAATCCGCACGCCGGAGGGACTGGGCGACTATCTGTTTGTTTACGGCGGATAAAGGAGGAGAAAGATGGAATCGTTTGAAACGATCTTGGAAAGGATGAAAGAATCCTATCGCGAGCTTTCCGGTGTTCCGGCACAAGACGCCACGGATATCGGAATCCGACTGAAAATCATGGCGGGGGAAATTCACGCCCTGCAGGCTTATCTGGCTTATATCGAGCGCCAGGCCTTTCCCGATACGGCGGTGGGCGAGGGCTTGGAACATCATGCGGCTCAACGCGGACTTTCCCGGCGTTTGGCAGAACCGGCCAAAGGTATCCTGACTTTTTCACGCGGAGAAGCGCTGACTTATGATGTGGATATCCCCAAAGGCGTGGTTTGCACCACGGCGGGCGCTTCGCCTTTGGAATTTGTAACCACAGAAAGCTGTGTTTTGAAAGCGGGTAAACTCAGTACCACAGCCGCCGCCGAAGCCGTTGTTCCCGGGCAGGGATCGAACGCGGCAGAAGACACGGTGTGTGTACTTTCCACCATACCCACCGGTATTGAGTCTGTAACCAACACAGAAGCTTTTACCGGCGGCCGCGATGAAGAAAACGACGATGCCCTGCGGGCGCGTGTGCTGGCCTGCTGGGGATTTTCCCCGAGCGGCAGCAACGCGGAATTTTATCGCCGGTGTGCGCTGGCCTGCCCCGGCGTGGGTTCGGCAAGCGCCATTCCCCGCGAAGACGGAGCCGGTACGGTGGGTGTATATATTCGAGGAATTGATGCCGCGGCAGACGAGGCAACTTTGAAAGCCGTACAGCAGGAACTTTCGGATAAGCGCGAAATCAATGTAACGGTTACCGTAAAGCACGCACAGGAAATGAAAAAGAACGTGGATGTCTATGTGGTTCCCGTGGCGGGATGTACGCAGGAAGCTGCGCAGCAGGCAGCGGAAGAAGCCGTGCGCCGGTATTTTACCACGCTGCGGATCGGCGACCCATTCATGCTCATTCAGGTGGGGCAGTATCTGCTCAATACGGGCTATATTGCCAACTATGATTTCGCCATTTCCACCACAGACGGCGCGTCTGTTCAAGGCGGCATTTATGTGCCGGGGAATATCTGGGCGGGTGAATTGGTATGAGCACGTTCGATTCTATGCTGAAAGCCATCGAGGGTGCCGGGTATCATCCGAAAGAATCCGGCGGTATCCAGGCGGAGCTCAAAGCCTATGCCAGCGGATTGGACCCCATCGAAGCCGCCGCGGATGCTTTGCTGGAATCTTTGTTTATCGAAACGGCTGACGATGCCGGCTTGTATCGATTTGAATCGATCATGAGCCCCGAAAAACCGAACACCACGCTGGAAGTCCGTCGCGAAATGCTGCTGCATCGCGGCAGTATCACGCCGAATGATCTTTCGCCCGCCGTTTTGCAGGAACATCTGCCTGCCGCCGGTGTGCGCGGTACATTGAGCGAACAGCTTCCCAATGGCGCGGTAACGGTTACGGCTACGGAATTGCTGGGCGTTACAAAGGAACAGGCTTTGTTTTTGCTCGATTTTTATCTGCCGGCTCATCTGGAGATCGAATTGGATACCGCAGCCGTTACGGGCTGATCCCGCTTGCCGCCCGGACCGCGGTGTGGTATAATGGCTCTGTTGCCTGTATTTTGTGCATATTTTACCTTGCACGGCGCAGGCTATGATGTTGGATGAATTTCGTCAAGCAGGAGGATCATCATGCCGGATTTTTACGAAAATGAAAGCCGCCCGGAACGGGCTTTATTGGTTGCGCTGGATACCGGCGATTATGACGTGGAAACTTCCGTGGCGGAGTTGTATGAACTGGTGCGCAGCGCGGGCGCCGAGCCGTTTGGTTCGGTTACGCAAAAGCGTCCCTCTCCCGAAACGGCCACCTGTGTGGGTTCCGGTATGATGGAGCAGATTGCCGCCATGTGTGAAGAGCACGAGATCGATCTTCTGGTGTTTGACCGTGAACTGACGCCTTCGCAGATTCGCAATATCGAGGAAATCAGCCATACGCGCACCATTGACCGCACGATGCTGATTTTGGATATTTTTGCTCTGCGTGCGCGCAGCCGGGAGGGCCGCCTTCAGGTAGAACTGGCGCAGCTGCGTTACCTTTTGCCCCGGCTTTCCGGGCAGGGAACGGCGCTCTCCCGACTGGGCGGCGGCATCGGCACGCGCGGCCCCGGCGAAACCAAACTTGAAACGGATCGCCGCCATATTCGCCGCCGGATCGAAGCGATTCGCGATCAGCTGGCCGAAGTGGAGAACCGCCGCGCCGAAATGGCCAAGCGGCGTAAAAAAGACGGCGTGATTACCGTGGCGCTGGTGGGCTATACCAATGCCGGAAAAAGTACGCTGATGAACCGCCTGACGGACGCGGGCGTTTTGGCGGAAGACAAGTTGTTTGCCACACTCGACCCGACCGCACGCGCGCTGAAATTGCCCGGCGGCCGTACGGTGATGCTGGTCGATACCGTCGGTTTTATCCGTCGTCTCCCGCACCATCTGGTGGAAGCGTTTAAATCCACGCTGGAGCAGGCCGCACAGGCGGATGTGATTCTGTGCGTGTGTGATGCTTCCAGTCCGGAAGCGCAGGAGCACTTAAAAGTAACACGGGATCTGCTCAACGAAATTGCCGGAGAAGCGCGCCCGGTGATCCCTGTGATGAATAAATGTGATCTGGTTCCCCAGCTGCACGATCTGCCCATGATCGGCGGCGCGGTGCGCATCAGCGCAACGGAAGGAACCGGTATCGAGCGGCTGCTGCAGGCGATTGAAGACAACCTGCCGCTTCAATTGGTAGATGTGGAACTGTTGTTCCCGTTTGCCAATGTAGGCGCCGCCGCACCGCTGCGCAAAGAAGGCCTGCTGCGCGAAGAAGCCTATACGGAAGATGGTTTGCATGCGTTTGCCAGTTTGGACCCAATTCAGCTGGCAGCGATGGAACCGTATATTGTGGGAAAAATTTCTCGACGATGAGGTGAATCAGATGAGAGGCGGTATCCTGGCTCAAAAAATTGTATAAACCCCTGTAAATAACGGTACACCATCAAACGATATTTACACGGGGGTTTAAACAATGAAAGAAAATAGATATGATGATGAACGATTCTTTGCAAAATACGGCGAAATGGCGCGTTCCCAAAAAGGGCTGGCCGGAGCTGGTGAGTGGCATGAATTGCAGAAAATGCTGCCGGATTTTCACGAAAAACGTGTGTTGGATTTAGGATGCGGCTATGGCTGGCATTGCAAATATGCTGCCGATCACGGCGCGCAGTTTGTTTTGGGAACAGATATTTCCCATAAAATGCTGGAAAAAGCCCGCGAGATCAACTCGGCTCCGTCGATTGAATACCGCTGTGCCGCCATGGAAGATTTGGCGTTTGCGGATGGCAGTTTTGACGTTGTACTTAGTTCCCTGGCTTTTCACTATATTCGTGATTTTGAGCCGCTGGTCGAAAAAATATCTGCGTGGCTGAAAAAAGACGGCTGGTTTGTTTTTTCTGTGGAACATCCGGTTTTTACGGCTTACGGCACGCAGGATTGGTATTACGACGCCGACGGCAAAATTATGCATTTTCCGGTTGACAATTATTATTACGAGGGTGAGCGGGAAGCTGTATTTTTGGGCGAAAAAGTTATCAAATATCATCGTACGCTGACAACGTATCTCAATACACTGCTGAGTTTCGGATTTGAGATTCAGCGGGTTGTGGAACCGCAGCCGCCTCAAGAAATGATGCATCTTGAAGGCATGAAAGATGAAATGCGCCGGCCTATGATGCTGCTTATTTCGGCCAGACGCAAATAAAGCGTGCAGTTATCGATATAAAAAAGAGATCCCGAATTTTTTCCGGGATCTCTTTTTGCTTTATTTAAGAGAAAAAGCGATTGAACAGGTCATCCTGTTCGGGGAAATGAACGGAAAAACCAATCGCCAGTTTTCCTTCGGTCAGGGCAATCAGTTCGCGGGCTTTTTCTTCTCCGAAAGCGCCGCAGACTTCAATTGCACCGAAACCTTCTGCGTACAGGCGTTTGACCAGCTCTTTGGCAGCCTCAAAATCCTGAACCGTGTAAATATAGGTATCGCAGCCTTCCACTTCGAAAACAGCCTGGTGTTCGGTTCGATAACCGCCGCCCATCAGAATGGAAGCGAATTTTTTCTTCATATGGTCTTCTCCTTTAGGAATCTGCCTGGTTTTCCGCTGTTTGCCGTTCATCCGAGCCTTCGATCAGCGTGATGGCATAAACCGTGTGAATCTGCGCGGGATCAGATTCCGCGATTTGGCCGTCGTAATAAACGGCAACTTCATCCCCGGTATAAAAATGCGTGATGCTGTCGGCGTTTTGGACATTGAGTGAAACGGAAATGAGGTCGCTGCTTTTGCGGGCTTCTTCATCTTCGTTCACTTCGATGAGGATCGTCTGTTCATGAACTTCCTGAACCACACCTTTTACGCAGGGCTTGGTGGCTATGATGGTGTTCATGCTGGGCTTGCAGGCCGCAAGCAGCGTAAACAGCAGAAGCAGCGGCAATAAACGGATGATCTTCATAGAAAATCCCCCTTATTTTTTCAGGCGCGTCAGTTCCTTCATAGGCAGGCCGGTCGCGTAATCGAGCTGACGGTCTTCGTAGGTTTCTTCGTCGCGCTGGCGGGTCATGCGGGTGTAGTCCCAAGTGGCCGGTGCGGCGTCTTTGCGCCACGGACGACGCTCCCAGTAGTAGCCGCGGAACGGATCGCGTGTTGTGTTCATATGATCGAGCAGCACGCGGTGCAGCTGGTCGCGGATCTCGGCGTGCGCTTCGGAATCGATCAGGTTGTTCATTTCCTCGGGATCATTTTCAACATCATACAATTCGTCTGTGGAAAGCAGGTTCACCGAAAGTTTGTAGCGTCCGTCAAAAACAGCACGCATGGGCTGGAAGCCGCCGAAGCCGTCGTGGTCCACTTCGTAGCGGCCGAATTCCATAAAGACATAATCGTTCGCACGCTTCGAAGGATCGCAGATTTCGGAAAGGATGCTCTTGCCTTCGTAAACGTGCGGCACTTCAAAGCCCATCAGTTCCATAATGGTGGGGGCGAGATTGATGTGGGAAACGGGCGATTCATCCACCACGCCGGCGGGCAATCCTTTGCCGCGGATGATCAGCGGAATGCGGGTGATTTCATCGTAGGCGGCAGGGCCTTTGGCTGTCAGGCCATGCGAACACAGGAAATCGCCGTGGTCGGAGGTGTAGATAATCACCGCATCGGGAGCGTAGGTCTCGGCGGCGTGAATCACGCGGCCTATTTCTTCGTCGACGTACGAATTGCAGCCGAAGAAATAAGGATGGCGGATTTCGAGTGCGTCGTTATCGCGTTTGAGGTTATCCCCGGCCCAGGCTTTCTGATAATCGGGTTTGTTTTCCAGCGTATCCCAAACATTTTTGGATTTCGGGAAGCAGTAATCATCGTACATATGCGCGTATTTCGGCGGGCAGATGTACGGGTCGTGCGGTTCGTCGTAAGAAACGGTGAGGAAGAAATCATCCCTGCCGAATTTCTGCAAAAAGTCTACGGCGCGGTTGCCCACTTTGTGTGCATACGTAAATTCCGCCGGAAATTCCTCGGTTTTCATGCGCCAGGACTGGCGGGAGCGCAGGCGGTCTTCTTCTGACATTTCGTCCAGATAGTTTTTCATATCGAACCAGTAATCTTTATCCCAGCCTTTGGGGCAGCGGCCCAGGCCGAAATAATCGCCGCCGTCGAGATGCCATTTGCCGATGTAGGCGGTATGGATGCCTTTATCCTGCAAACGTTCGCCGATGGTGTGGACGTTGTCGCAGATGCCCATGGAGTTTGTCCAGCCGGAAACGGAATGCGGGAACTGACCGGTGAAAATACCGGCGCGGGCGGCCTGGCACACAGGCTGCGTGGTGTAAGCGCGGTTGTAGCGGATGCCGCCGGCAGCCAGTTCATCCAGACACGGGGTTTTCAGCCCGGTATCGCGGTAGCAGCTGACCATATCCCAGCGCTGGCTGTCGGTCATAATTAAAATGACTTTACGGTTATTCATATAGATTCCTCCCCTTTAACATCAGTATAGCAAGTTGAAGAATGGAAAGCAAGCCAATAAAAATCAAGGCAGAAAGAAGCGGCCGGCGTTTCTTTCTGCCTTGATGTAAATTTATTCGTTCTCAAAAGCGGCGACAATTTCACCGATGTACATTTTATGCAGATCATCTGCGGGATAATTCTTTTCATAAACAGCCGGATCTACAAAACCATCGCGGGTAAGGAACTGGCTGTAAAGCTTGCGGCAGATCAAAACCAGCGAAGCTTCCTTATAATAGGGAACGCCTTCGTAGAAAGCGCAGGTCAGGCCGGCGGCCTGGTCTTTGTCGGTGTCGCGTCCGGATGTACGGCCGCAAAGTGTCAGTGCATCGCGGTAGCTTTCATCAAAGAAGCAGAGGGAATAGGTATCGCCCTTTTCCATAAATTCAAACGTATACCGCTGCGGACGAATATAGCAGGTGGCTGTATTTTTATTCCAGATCACGCCCATTGCGCCCCAGCTGGCCGTCATGGTGTTGTGTTTTGTTTCATCGCCGGCTGTAACCAGCATCCATTCTTTTGAAATTTTTACATAAGGATTCATGTTCAGGGACTGAATATCGAGAATTTTCATCGGTGTGCCTCCTTTGAAATAACCCAAACAGGCGTTTGTTTTTCTCATTATACACATTTTATGGCGCGAATACAAGGTGAATACGGCAGCAAGTTTTGAATCTGACCAAAAAAGCTTCTGAGAGATGTGAATTATTATACAATACGATGAATTGAATATTTATTCACAAAACCCCTTGATTTATTCGTCTGAGTGTATATAATGTAAGTACAACAAACGACAGATCACCGAAAGGAAGTTTTGAATATGGCAGACCAGAAGATTAAAAAAGTAGTCCTCGCTTATTCCGGCGGACTCGATACCTCGATCATCATCCCGTGGCTTAAAGAGAACTACGATAACTGCGAAGTCATCGCTGTTTCCGGCGACGTAGGCCAGGGAACCGAACTTGAAGGTCTGGAAGAAAAGGCTATCAAGACCGGCGCTTCCAAACTGTATGTACTCGATCTTAAAAAAGAATTCGTAGAAGACTTCATCTGGCCGGCGCTCAAGTGCGACGCCAAATATGAAGACTACCTGCTGGGCACCAGCTTTGCCCGTCCCTGCATCGCCAAGCACCTGGCACAGATCGCCATCGACGAAGGCGCAGACGCGATCTGCCACGGCTGCACCGGCAAGGGCAACGATCAGGTTCGTTTCGAGCTGACGATCAAAGCATTTGCTCCGCAGATGAAGATCATCGCTCCCTGGCGTGTATGGGATATCAAATCGCGTGACGAAGAAATCGATTACGCCGAAGCCCATAACATCCCGCTGAAGATTACCCGCGAAACCAACTATTCCAAAGATAAGAACCTGTGGCACCTTTCCCACGAAGGCATGGATCTGGAAGATCCCGCCAACGAACCGCTGTACAACAAGCCCGGCTTCCTGGAAATGGGCGTCAGCCCCGAACAGGCTCCCGATAAGCCCACCTATGTAACGATTCACTTTGAAAAGGGTATTCCCACCATGGTAGACGGCGAAGCGCTCGGCCCGGTGGAAATCATCGAAAAGCTCAACGCCATCGGCGGCGCCAACGGCATCGGCCTGCCCGATATCGTCGAAAACCGCTTGGTCGGCATGAAGAGCCGCGGCGTGTACGAAACCCCCGGCGGCACGATCCTTTACAAAGCGCATGACGTACTCGAAACGATCACGCTCGATAAGGAATCCGCTCACTTCAAAAATGTGATCTCCCAGAAGATGGCCGACATCATCTACAACGGCCAGTGGTACACCCCGCTTTGCGAAGCTATCTGCGCTTTCAACGATAAGCTGCAGGAGACCGTAACCGGCGACGTAACGCTCAAACTCTACAAGGGCAACATGATCAACGCCGGCGTAACCTCTCCGTATACGCTGTATGATGAACAGACTGCTTCCTTCGGCGAAGACGAAGATTACAACCAGGCCGATTCCGCAGGATTCATCAACCTGTTCGGTCTGCCGATCAAGGAACGCGCCCTGCTCCAGCAGAAAAAGTGGCCTAAGGGCGATTGCTGATTCTCGTTTGCTTAACTCACTTCAATAAATTTCAGGGCAGCCGCCCGCCGGGGTTGGTCTCGGTGGGCGGCTGCGCCTATCCGGATAGAAAGGAAAACACATCATGAAGCTCTGGGAAGGACGTTTCCACAAAGCGCTGGACCCGAAAACCAACGACTTCAATTCTTCCATTGCCTTTGATAACCGCATGTATCCCGAAGATATTGAGGGCAGTATCGCCCATGCCACGATGCTGGGCGCCTGCGGGATCATCGATCAGCAGGAGGCCGAGAAAATCTGTGAAGGCCTGCGGCAAATCCGCGCGGATCTCGACAGCGGTGCATTGCTGATCGATCCCAACGCCGAAGACATCCACACGTTTGTGGAAGGCGAACTGACCGCACGCTTGGGCGACGCCGGTAAACGCCTGCACACCGCCCGCAGCCGGAACGATCAGGTTGCGCTTGATCTGCGTCTGAACCTGCGCAAAACCTGCGGGGAACTGACCGCGCTGCTTCGCCAGCTTGTCGGCGTATTGGCCGATAAGGCGGAGAAAACAGCCGACATGATTATGCCCGGCTACACGCATTTACAGCGCGCACAGCCGATTACGTTCGGCCATCACCTGCTGGCTTATGCCGAAATGTTTCTGCGGGATATCGGCCGTATGCAGGATGCTCTGAGCCGCATGAACGAATGCCCGCTGGGCAGCGGCGCGCTGGCCGGAACGACGTATCCCATCGACCGCTTCATGACGGCAAAACTGCTGGGCTTCGACGCTCCCTGCGCCAACAGCCTCGACGGCGTGGCCGACCGCGATTTCTGTGTGGAGATCGCCGCCGCCGTTTCGCTTTGCATGGTGCATCTTTCCCGTTTTTCCGAAGAGATCATCCTGTGGTGCTCCTGGGAATACCGCTTTGTTCATCTCGATGACGCTTATTCCACCGGTTCCAGCATTATGCCGCAGAAGAAAAATCCTGATGTGGCCGAACTGGTGCGCGGCAAGAGCGGCCGTGTTTTCGGCGACCTGATGGGTTTGCTTTCCATGATGAAAGGTCTGCCGATGGCGTACGATAAGGATCTGCAGGAAGATAAAGAAGCGATTTTCGATGCGTGTGATACGCTGCGGCTGTGCCTGACGACGTTTATTCCCATGGTGGAAACGATGGAACCGCTCCCGCAGAATATGCGTGCGGCCGCGGCCGGCGGCTTTATCAACGCGACCGACGTAGCCGATTATCTCGTCAGCGCCAAGGGACTGCCGTTCCGCGATGCTTACCGCATTACCGGCGACCTGGTGGCTGTGTGCATCGAAAAAGGACTGACGCTCGAAACGCTGCCTCTGTCGGAATATCAGGCCGTTTGCCCGGCGTTTGACGACGGCGTATATGAAGCGATTTCGCTGGAACGCTGTGTGAACGGGCGGACCTCTTACGGCGGACCGGCACCCGAAAACGTGCGCGCACAGGCAAAACGCGTACAGGAAAAAATTCAGCAGCTGTAAAAGCTATGGCAAAACGGAGGCGAAGAACATGAAACCAAAAGTTTATATCGACGGCAAAGAGGGAACGACCGGACTGCAGATTTATGAACGTCTGGGCGGGCGCGACGATATTGAACTGCTTTTGATCGACGACGAAAAGCGCAAAGACCCCGCAGAACGCAAAAAATACCTGAACGCGGCGGACATTGTGTTTCTTTGCCTGCCGGATGCCGCCGCAAAAGAAGCTGTGGCGATGATCGAAAATCCGGATACGCGTGTGATCGATGCTTCTACGGCACACCGCGTCGATCCCAACTGGGTATACGGTTTCCCGGAACTGTGCAACGCCCGCCGTCTGGCCATTGCCACGGGCAAGCGGATCGCGAACCCGGGCTGCCACGCCACCGGTTTTCTGGCTTCGGCCGCGCCGCTTGTTAAGCTGGGGATCGTTCCCGCCGATTATCCGTTTACCTGCTATTCGCTCACGGGTTATTCCGGCGGCGGAAAAAAGATGATCGCCCAATATGAAGCCGAAAACCGCGACCCGGCGCTCGATTCGCCGCGTATCTACGGGCTGAATTTGCAGCATAAACATCTGCCCGAAATGAAGACCATTGCGGGGCTTGCGCATCCGCCTGTTTTCTGTCCTGTGGTCAGCGATTATTATAAAGGTATGGCCACAACCGTTGCCCTGCAAAACGATCTGCTGCCGGGACACCCCCGGGCGCAGGATATTCACGAAGCGCTCGAAGAGCATTACGCCGGGCAGAAGTTTGTTACGGTTGCTCCGTTTGGCTGGGGAGAGCCGATGATTGCCGCCAATACGATGGCGGGCAGCAACGGCCTTCAGCTGATTGTGTGCGGACACGACGACCAGACGATTGTAACCGCGCTGTTTGATAACCTCGGTAAAGGCGCTTCCGGCGCCGCCGTACAGAATATGAACATTATGCTGGGACTTGACGAAGCCTGTGGCCTGGAATAAAATAGCCGTAGGTTCGCTTTTCCCCTTTACTGGAAGGAAGGACGATCAACATGAAGATTATTTCCGGCGGTGTTACCGCAGCTCAGGGATTTGTGGCCGGCGGCATGCACTGCGGCATCCGCGCCAATAAAACCAAACCCGACCTCGCCATGATTCTGGCGAAAAACCGTTGCTCGGCGGCGGCCGTTTATACCACCAACCTGGTTAAAGGTGCGCCGATCGCCGTGACACGCCGGAATATCGCCGACGGTTACGCACAGGCTGTGATCTGCAACAGCGGCAACGCCAATACCTGCAACGCCGACGGCGAGCAGAAGGCCTGGCGTATGTGCGAAATCGCGGGCGCGGCGCTCAAAATTGCCCCCGAAGATGTGATCGTTGCTTCCACGGGCGTGATCGGGCAGGTTCTGCCGATCGAGCCGATCGAAACCTCGGCCCCCGTGCTGGCCGCCGTCCTCAGCGATGACGGAAGCGCCATGGCCAACCGCGGCATCATGACCACCGATACGGTTGAAAAAACCTGTGCCGTCAGCTTTGAAATCGGCGGCAAGGAAGTGAAGATCGGCGGCATTGCCAAGGGCAGCGGCATGATCCATCCCAACATGGCCACCATGCTCGGCTTTATCACGACTGACGCGGCAATTTCTCCCGCTGTACTGCAAAAAGCGCTTTCCGCCGCCGTACAGACCACCTTTAATATGGTCAGTGTAGACGGCGACACGTCCACCAACGATATGGTGAGCGTATTGGCTTCCGGTTGTGCCGGAAACCCGGAAATCGCCGAATCCGGTAAAAGCTACGAAACCTTCCTGGAAGCTTTGACGTTTGTCTGCCGCGATCTGGCCAAAAAAGTGGCCGGAGACGGCGAAGGCGCCACGAAACTGCTGGTTTGCAGCGTAACCGGCGCCGCTGACGAAGCCTGTGCGCGCACGGTTGCCAAAAGCGTGATCTGTTCCAGCCTGCTCAAGGCCGCCATGTTCGGCGCCGACGCCAACTGGGGCCGTGTGCTGTGCGCCATCGGTTATTCCGGTGCGCCGGTCGATGTCAACGCGGTGGATGTTTCGTTCGCTTCCGAAGCCGGGCGTGTGGATGTGTGCGTAGCGGGCGCGGGCATTCCTTTCAGTGAAGAAACGGCCAAAAAGGTACTCAGCGAAAAGGCGATCGACATTCTGGTCGAACTGCATAGCGGCAGCGCCAGCGCCGAAGCCTACGGCTGCGATCTGACGTATGATTATGTGAAGATCAACGGGGATTACAGAACCTGATTTTACCTGCTTTAAGCAAGAAAAATGAAAGGAACGGCGGAATATGAATTTTTCCCAGGATCGTGCCAGCGTGCTGGCTCATGCGCTCCCTTATATTCAAAAATACACAGGCAAAACGGTTGTAATTAAATACGGCGGCAACGCCATGATCAACGAAGAGCTGAAAAAGGCCGTTATCAGCGACATCAACCTACTCCAGCTGGTCGGCATTCATGTGGTTTTGGTTCATGGCGGCGGCCCCGAAATCAACGATATGCTCAAGAAAATCGGTAAGGAAAGCAAGTTCGTCAGCGGATTGCGCTATACCGACGAAGAAACCGTGCAGATCGTTCAGCAGGTATTGGCCGGTAAGGTCAATAAGGATCTGGTTCAGCTCGTGGAACGCGGCGGCGGTCACGCCGTAGGCCTTTGCGGTATCGACGGTTCGATGCTCATTGCCGAAAAGCTTTCCGGCAGCCTGGATCTGGGCTATGTGGGCGAGATCACCAAGGTCAATACCAAAGTGATTACCGATGCGATCAGCTGCGGCTTTATCCCGGTTATTTCCACCGTGGCGACCGATGCCGCCCGCGAAAAAGTTTATAACATCAATGCCGATATCGCGGCTGCCCGCATTGCGGCGGAACTGCAGGCGGTCAAGCTCATCCTGATGACGGATGTACGCGGCTTGCTGCGCGATAAAGGCAACGAAAGCACTCTGATCCCCGTGGTACAGGTCAGCGAAGTGCCGTACCTGAAAAACCAGGGCATCATCGGCGGCGGTATGATCCCGAAAGTCGATTGCTGTGTGGATGCCGTTCGCCGCGGCGTGGGACGCGCGCATATCATCGACGGGCGTATCCCGCATTCTATCCTGATCGAAATGTTCTCCGATGACGGTATCGGCACGATGTTTGTGTAAAAAACCGTCCGCTTTTGGAAAGGTAAGATGAAGCATGAATTTTGAAGAAGTCCGCGAGATGGAAATGGGTTCTGTTATGCAGACCTACGGCCGCGTTCCGGTGGCGCTGGTGAAGGGTCACGGGGCGGTTGCCGAAGATATCGACGGCAAGACGTATATCGATTTTACGAGCGGAATCGGCGTGAATGCGCTGGGTTTCAGCGATTCGGAATGGGCGCGCGCCGTGGCCGAACAGGCCGGGCAGATCCAGCACATGAGCAACTATTACTACTGTGTGCCGCAGATCGAGCTTGCCAAAGAACTGACGGCGCTCGCCGGTATGGATAAGGTATTTTTCTGCAATTCCGGCGCCGAAGCCAACGAATGTGCCATCAAGATTGCCCGACGCTGGGGTGTGCTCAACGGCAAGGGCAGCCGCGTGATTACGCTGGGCAATTCGTTCCACGGCCGTACGCTCACCACGCTGGCCGCAACCGGACAGGATGTTTTTCATGTTCATTTTACCCCGCTGACGGAAGGTTTTGTGTACGCCGAAGCGAACGATATTGAATCGGTTCGCGCGCTGGCCGATGATTCCGTGTGTGCCGTTTTGATGGAAATGGTGCAGGGCGAGGGCGGCGTTATCCCGATGGATGAAGCTTTCGTACAGGAAGTTCGCGCGCTTTGCGACGAGAAAAAGATGCTTTTGATGATCGACGAAGTGCAGACCGGTGTGGGACGCACGGGTACGTTCTATGCGTATCAGGGCTATGGTATCCAGCCCGATGTCGTCACGACCGCCAAGGGAATTGCCGGCGGTTTGCCGATGGGCGCCTGCCTGTGCAGCGCGGCGCTTTCGGGAATCCTCACGGCCGGCATGAACGGTTCCACGTTCGGCGGCAACCCGGTAGCCTGCGCGGGCGCGCTTTCTGTGATCCGCCGCGTGGGCAAGGCAGAATTCCTGCAGGATGTGCAGGAAAAAGGCGCCTACATGATGAAAAAGCTCGCCCAAATGCCCGGCGTTTCGTTTGTGCGTGGACGCGGCATGATGATCGGCGTAAAGCTTTCGGGTGATCAGGATGCCCACGATGTGCTGGTGCGCTGTGCCGAAGCTGGACTGCTCGTGCTGACGGCGAAAGAACTCATTCGCTTCCTACCGCCGCTGACGATCACCTATGATGAAATCGACCGCGGACTCGAAATTTTTGCTTCCGTTATTGCGTAAAGAATCAACCAAGAAAGGACTGTATCGATATGAAACACCTGCTCAAATTGCTCGACCTTTCCAAAGAGGAAATCATCGAGCTGCTTAATATGGCCGATCAGCTGAAATATGAACTGAAACACGGCATTGAACATCACCACCTCAAAGGTAAAACGCTGGGCTGCATTTTTGAAAAGTCTTCCACCCGTACCCGCGTTTCCTTTGAAACCGGTATGTACCAGCTGGGCGGTTTCCCGATCTTCCTTTCTTCCAAAGATCTGCAGATCGGCCGCGGCGAACCCGTACAGGATACGGCCCGCGTGCTTTCCCGCTATCTCGACGGGATCATGATCCGCACTTACGCCCAGAGCGAAGTCGAAGACCTCGCCCGCTACGGCACCATTCCGGTCATCAACGGCCTGACGGATTTTGCGCATCCCTGCCAGATTCTGGCCGACCTGATGACGGTGCGTGAATATAAGGGCAAGCTGGAAGGCTTGAAAATGTGCTTCATCGGCGACGGCAACAACATGATGCATTCGCTGATCGTCGGCTGCCTGAAAGTGGGTATGAAAGTTTCGGTTGCCTGCCCGAAAAACTATCGCCCGGCCATGGAAGTGCTTGATTTTGCCGCGACCTACGGCGATGCATTTATGATTACGGATTCCCCGATGGAAGCCGCCAAAGATGCCGATGTGGTGTTTACGGATGTTTGGGCTTCTATGGGTGACGAAGGCGAAATCGATCTGCGCCGCCGCGCCTTTGAAGGCTTCCAGGTCAACGACGAGCTGATGGCCGTTGCCAAGCCCGATGCCATGGTGCAGCATTGCCTGCCTGCACACCGCGGCGAGGAAATCACGGAATCGGTGCTCGAAGCGCACGCCGACGAAATTTTCGACGAAGCTGAAAACCGTCTGCATGCTCAGAAAGCGGTGCTGGTGAAACTGATGGCCGACAAGCCGCAGGAACCCGAAGAGGGCGAAAATCATCTCCTTTAATTTGATAATTTCGTTGCAGAGTCCGGCCGGATATGGCCGGACTTTTTCTTTTGATGATTTTTTATAAAACAAAAGAAAAAAATTTGTAATCAATAAAAACGATATATTTATTAAATAAGTTGACTTTTTTATATTTAAAATCTATACTATGTTTGCAGCTGCAATTAAATTAATCAGTTGGGAGGGTACTACATGAAAAGAATAAAAAGAATCGGGAAAAAAGAATTTTGATTTTACTTGCATTCATGCTTTTATTCACTCCTGCTATTGACAGTGCTGGTTTAGGAATTACTCGAGCACAGCAAAACCTTCAGTACTGGGCTAGTTCAGCCGACAAAGTTTATTTTCGCGGACCGTATGTTTCAGTATATTATACATCCTTGTGTTCCAGTGGAAATCTTACTGCAAGCAAGATCCGCGGCTATATTGCAACAGCAGAGACAACGTGGTCTTCATTGGGTCTATCTTTTTCATGGTCATCCACCCAAAATGGTGCGGATATTACTGTAAAGGGAATAGATGAGACGACTGCTGGAAATATGGGATATGATTACTATGTTTATGGCTATACGGATATTCCGAGTGAAAGCTTGGAAGGTGTGGGAGTAGGTAATTATAATGGTACGCCCAAATATATATCTGAAATAACGGGTGCTACATTTATTTATTTGATTGATCGTGGTAAAGATTCCACTTTTTGTAATAGAATTGCCATTCATGAATTTACACATTCACTCGGTTATTATGGGCACTATAATGTTTACGGTTCCCTTATGTACAGCGAAGCAGATGGCATTCTAACAGGCGCTCTAAGTACAAATGAGCGGAATCACTTAAAGCAAATCTATGATTATCAATTGTGAGGTGGGATTAACCATGAAAAGAGCTTTTACAATTTTTTTGATGCTCTGCCTTATTTTATCACTTTCCGGGTGTGCGACGGATCATTCGCCTTCATCTGTCGCACCTTCTGGCGGCAATACAGCAGCTGGTTTTTACTATAATTCTTTGGAAGATATTATGGGAGGCGCAACAACATACTATGACTGGGAATATGCTTTGATCGTTGTTGGCCGTATTTCAGATGAGCCGTTCAGCGTCCGCCAGTTTGGGGATGTGCGCACGGTGGAAGTAGATCAAACGATTTACGGTGAGCTGCCGGAGGAAGTGAATCTTTTGCAGATGTACGAATTCCAGTTGGATACCAGCCGGA
>CALWVE010000039.1 GCA_944384905.1 uncultured Clostridia bacterium | reverse complement strand
CGGTGCCAACACATATAATCCTCAATAGCTCAGCCGGTAGAGCATGCGACTGTTAATCGCAGGGTCGTTGGTTCGAGTCCAACTTGGGGAGCCAAGTGAAGCCGGTAAATTCATTTGAGTTTGCCGGTTTTCTTTCGTTTTCTAGGGCCATTAGCTCAGTTGGTTAGAGCTGCCGGCTCATAACCGGTTGGTCCCGGGTTCGAGCCCTGGATGGCCCACCATTCCAGAGCCTCGACACGCTTCTCGTGTTCGGGGCCTTTTATTTTTTGGAATTACTTTGTACGACATAAATTTGATATCATTATGACCGAAACTTCTATTTCAAAAGAGGTTTCGGCCTTTTTTGTTTAATGCAACAAATATGAGGTTTACATATTGTGGAAATTTATTTATAATGAAGGTGAAAGAGGAAGGAGGGTGCAATTATCATGAAAAAACATCTGTTGATTCTTTGTGTGTCCTTTGTTATCCTGCTGAGCGCCGCTTTTGGATATTGTCAATGGGCGCAATTCCATATATTGACGACGCATTTCGATACTTATGCCGATTTGCAGTCGGCTGCGTATAGTGACGCCTATGATAATCAGTCGGAGACCGCCGCATGGCTGTCCGCTGTGACTATTGACGAACAAAACAAAACCGTAACCGTTTATGTTCGGGAGGGCTGCTCGTATACGCAAGCTGATATCCGCCGCGCCGTAAATGATTCAACCTATACCCTGTCGGCTGTTAAAACTTCGTCTTATACAACGGCGGATCTATACCACGCTATGTGGGAGCTGAAAGAAGTGACAAAACCGTATCTTGACACAGCTGTTTCAGAACCGCGAGAGAATTATTACGACTATGCCCGTTGGTTTATGTGTGAGGCAATGATTGATCCCGATTTAGGACCGCGCATTTACGCTTGTATGCGTGCCGATACCGATCCGCCCACAGCGGAGGAGGAAACACTTATTCGTGATACACTGGCACCCTATGGTGATCTGGTGGTTTGGCTGGATGGAGATGACTACTGGGCACATTGGGAGGAACTCTATGGTGATCGTCGTGCCTATTTGCGCCGATTGAATGGCTACTCGCCTTTGCGTATACAGCTCCCTGATTATTCCGAACTTGCTTAAACGATAACAGGAAAGCCTCGACACTTTATTTGTGTTCGAGGCTTTTGTTTTCTTTGAAAGTGTTGGGCATTATTTTCCCTTTTGGCTTGACAGGTTATTTTGAAAAGCTTACAATAATCCAAAACCTGGATGCAGGAGGGGTTGTTGTGATTTATACAGGAAATGCTACGCGCGAAATTTCGTTTCCTTTAGGTGGAATTGGCAGCGGCTGTATCGGTTTGGGCGGCGATGGCCGTTTGATCGATTGGGAAATTTTTAATCATCCATCCAAAGGAAGCCGAAACGGTTATTCTCATTTGGCGATCAAAGCAAAAAATGCCAATGGTATTTCTACCAGAGTACTCAATGGCGATATTCAAAAGGACTTGGTCGGCCCGTATTTGGGCGCTCAGTTCCGCGGCTATGGTTATGGCCCGGAATGTGGAACGCTTTGCGGCTTTCCGCATTTTAAAGATGTTACGTTCCAAGGTGAATTTCCGTTGGCTACCTTGCAGTTTAACGATGAATCTTTTCCCGCGGTGGTTCGCCTGAAAGCCTTTAATCCGTTTATTCCGCTCGATGATCGAAATTCCAGTATTCCGGCGGCTTTTTTTGAGGTTGAAATCGAAAACAGCAGTTCGGAGCCGACTGAATTTCAGGCTGCTTTCTCGGTTCAGAATCCTTTCCCGGTTTCTGTGAATACATTTTCTACCGAAAATGGAATTCAATCGATCACTTTAAAGCACGCAGGTGTGGATGCGGAGAGCGTAGAGTACGGCGATCTGACGCTGGCTTCGGATTGTCCCGATTCGCTACATCAAACGTACTGGTATCGCGGACGCTGGCAGGATGCCATCGTTTCGTTCTGGAACGATTTTAACGCCGAAGCCGATTTGAAAGATCGCGTGTATACCGAGCCTGGACAAAATGACGGCTGCACGCTGGTGGCAAAAGTATTTGCAAATCCGGGGGAGACAAAATCGGTGCGTTTCGTTTTGAGCTGGAATGTACCCAATTGCTGCAATGATTGGTCGCCCTATCTGGATGAGCAGGGCAAGAATCAAACCTGGAAGAATTACTACGCGACGGTATTCGAAAACTCTGCCGCTTCCGCCGCTTATTCGCTTCAAAATTGGGATAGCCTCTATGGCCGAACGCTCGCGTTCAAAGAGGCTTTGTACGGTTCTACACTTGATCCTGTTGTTTTGGAAGCCGTCTGCGCCAATCTTTCCGTGTTGAAGTCGCCCACGGTGCTGCGTCTGGAGGACGGTTCTTTCTATGGCTGGGAAGGTGTTCATCAGAATTCCGGTTCGTGTGAGGGAACTTGCCAGCATGTTTGGAATTATGCGTATGCGCTGTGCTTCTTGTTCCCGCAGCTCGAGCGTTCCATCCGCAATGCCGAGCTGAATTATGCCTTGCTCGAAAGCGGACAAACCGTTTTCCGCCTCAAATTGCCCTATGGGCGCGATCCCGGTACGTTCCGCGCCTGTGTGGACGGCCAGATGGGTACCATTATTAAAATGTACCGCGAATGGAAAATTTCCGGCGATTCCGATTGGCTGCGTTTCTGTTGGCCCAAGCTTAAAAAAATGCTTGCCTATGCGTGGAGCGGCGAAAACCCGGATGAATGGGAGCGCGACCGCGACGGTGTTCTCGAGGGCAGACAGCACCATACGCTCGATATGGAACTTTTCGGGCCATCTTCCTGGCTGGAAGGCATGTATTTGGCCGCTCTGAAAGCGGCTGCCGAAATGGCAGAGGCTTTGGGAGAACCGGATCAGGCCGCCGAATATCGCGAAATTTTTGAAAAGGGAAGAGCCTGGACAAAAGAAAATTTGTTTAACGGCCGCTTTTTCATCCAGCGTGTGGATATAAAAGATAAAGAGATCCTAACCCATTTTGGCGCTGAAGATGAATACTGGAACGACGAACAGGGCGAAATCAAATATCAGATCGCAACCGGCTCTGAGATTGATCAGACTCTGGCGCAGTGGCATGCACATCTTGTCGGTTTGGGTAATATTTTCGATCCGGATCAGGTAAAAACCACGCTGAAAAACATGATGAAGTACAATTTTAAGCCTTCGATGCGTGATTTTACGAACCCGTGGCGTATTTTTTCCGTCAACGATGAAGCCGGAACCGTTATTTGCGACTATCCCGATCCTGCTTCCAAGCCGGGCATCCCGATTCCTTACTGCGAGGAGACCATGACGGGCTTTGAATATCAATTCGCCGGGCTGCTGATCGCCAACGGAATGATCGAAGACGGCGTGCGCGTGGTACGGGCCATTCGCGATCGATACGATGGGGCTAAACGCAACCCGTGGAATGAGATTGAATGCGGAAGCAACTATGCCCGATCCATGGCCAGTTTTGCACTGCTGCCTATTTGGAGCGGTTTTGAATTTGATCAGCCGCGTCACCATATCGGTTTCCATCCGGTAACGGATTCCGAATCGTTTGCTTCTTTCTGGAGCCTTGACGGCGCCTGGGGACGATTTGAACGCAAGGACGGAAAAACACGGTTGGTCGTTCTCGAAGGCAGTTTGCCGCTTACTTCTTTTGGGGTGGATCAGGCTGATCGCGTCCGCCATATGGAAATCGACGGTCAGGCTGTTGATTTCACATGCGACGGATCGGTTTTGCGGTTTGAACAGACCGAAATTACCCATTGCCTGGAACTTTCATAAATAAAATAGAAAGCGAACCTTCCGGCTGACGCCGGAGGGTTCGTTTAGTTTGTTCCATGAAAATTGTTTTTCTAACATACAAACAAAAAGTTTTACTCGATTTTTTTCAAAAAATCGTGGGGTCGAGGGGCAACGCCCCCGGCGCGTCCCGCAGGACGCGAAATTCTTTTGCCCCATAAGCGCAGGAGGGTAGAATCAAACATCCGGGGGATGTTTGATTCGTAGGGAGCCCTCGCCGGGGGTTCCCTTTTATAGCTTTTTATATTTGCGCAATCTGCTTATTGTCTAGCTATTTCTCCTCAAAAGTTATTTTTTTCTGCATGACAAAATTGGTCAGCAAAATCCCTTGTCTTTCAACCTGCTGTTCTTTGATAACAACGTAGCCGCGTTTCTCAAAAAACGGTCTGGCCGTAATGGAAGCATGGGTTGTGATGATAGCAGGAGCCGTTTCTTCCAGCCGGTCACAAATTGCCGAGGCAATTCCCTGATGCTGATAATCCTTGTGAACATACAGGCGGTCGAGATAGCCGGTTTCGTCCATGTCTCCGAATCCTGTGATTTTACCGTCATCCGTTGCCACCAGCGTGTGATGTTCCAAAAACGAGCGGTTCCAGCTTTCTAAATTGACTTGTCCGGTTGCCCATACAGCCAGCTGTTCGGGCGAGTAATCTGCGGCGTTTACCGTGTGAACGGTTTGATAAAACAACTCGGCCATTTCTCGGCAGTCGTCGGGTCTGTATGTTCTGATTGTCATGATCGTTTCCTTTCGGTGGAGCTTAAATTTTGAATAAAGAAGCCCATCGGTTTCCCGGTGGGCTGTTTTCTTACGATTGCGAATGATTGTTTTTGCTGCCAATCAGGCGGCTGAGTTCTTCCATAAAGGAATTGATGTCTTTAAACTGGCGGTATACCGAAGCAAAACGGACATACGCCACTTCATCAACCTGCTTTAGCTTTTCCATGGCGTAGGTTCCGATCAATTGGGAGGGCACTTCGCGATCCATCGATTCCTGCAAAGTGGCTTCGATTTCATCCACAATCCGATCGAGCTGATCGATGCTGACCGGCCGCTTTTCACAAGCGCGCAGCAAACCGTTGAGCAGCTTGGAGCGGTCAAAGGTTTCGCGCGATTTATCCTTTTTGATTACGACAATGGGAACCGATTCAATCACTTCATAAGTTGTGAATCGTTTGCCGCATTTTAAACATTCCCGGCGGCGTCGGATACGTTCACCCTCATCAGTGGGACGGGAATCAATGACTTTGCTTTCCGTGTAACTACAATAAGGGCATTTCATAAAAAGTCCTCCCCTTTAAGGTGTAAAAGCTATTAATAATGTACCATACTTTTTGGAGTTTTGCAAGAATAATCATTGAATCTTGGTGTATAAACTGAAAGCAAATTCTATTTAACTAAAAGCTTAGAATATTTTCGAAACACTTACATAAAATCGACATTTTCTATGCGCCATTTTTACATGAACTATCACTTGAAAAATCATAGAAATGATGATATCATTAGAACGTTTCTCAGATGAACAGGAGATTTTAAAGCAGTTGGGAGATTATGCCTGAGGCGATAAAATTTTATTTTATGCGTTCTTAATATGTATAGCATAATCTTAACGAAGTTTTAATGCCACTGGATGAACTTTATGGTACAATAGATCGAGTGGAAAACAGGCTTTATGATGTGACTTTTTGATTTGAAAAAAGAGGGAATGTTATGCCATTTTGGAAGAATAGTCATGTTACGCCAGCGCAGGTTATTCTGTTGGGTTTTTTGCTGCTGATCGGAACCGGCACCATGCTGCTGATGCTCCCCATTGCAAGCAATGGCCCTGGCGGAGCGTCTTTTTTGGATGCGTTGTTTACAACCGTTTCGGCAACTTGTGTAACGGGCTTGGTTGTTCATGACACGGCCGTATATTGGTCGTTTTTTGGACAAGCCGTGATTTTGCTGCTTATTCAGATCGGCGGCATGGGCGTTATTACGGTAGCGATTGCGATCTCCATGCTTTCCGGCCGCAGAATTGGTTTGAAACAGCGTTGGATCATGCAGGAATCGATTGCAGCGCCGCAGGTTGGCGGTATTGTGCGCATGACCAGCTTTATTATTAAAACGTCTTTCCTAATCGAAGGCGTTGGCGCTGTTTTACTGGCATTCCGTTTTATCCCAGAGATGGGGCTCAAAGGGATATGGGCCAGTATCTTTCATGCTGTATCGGCGTTCTGTAACGCCGGGTTTGATCTGATGGGAACAAAAGATGCACAGTTCGCTTCTTTAACGGCTTATGCATCCGATCCGCTGATCAATGTGGTGATTCCGTTTTTGCTGATTATGGGCGGTATCGGTTTCCTTACCTGGTCGGATATTCGTGAGCATGGCATTCACCTGCGTGCCTATCGTCTTCAAAGCAAATTGATTTTGATGACGACCACGTTGCTGTTGCTCTTGCCCGCAGTGTATTTCTTTTTCTATGAGTTTAATCTGCCCCAGTGGGAAGGGATGACCCTCTGGGAAAAAGTACAAGCATCCTGGTTTCAGTCCGCAACACCCCGTACGGCAGGTTTTAATACGGTGAATCTTGCTGAATTGAGCGAACCGAGTAAACTGATCACACTTTTGCTGATGCTGATTGGCGGCTCGCCCGGTTCTACGGCCGGTGGCTTTAAAACAACCACGCTGGTTGTACTTTTGTTGGCGGCTCGAGCGGTGTTCCGCCGCAAGGAAGATGTGCAGTCTTTTGGCCGCCGTATTCCGCCAGATATTCTTCGAAATGCAGCCGCTATTTTCTTCTTGTATTTGCTGCTGTTCCTCACAGGCGGCGTGCTTATCTGCTGTATGGATGGCGTACCGCTGCTGGATGCCTTGTTTGAAACGGCTTCGGCTATCGGTACGGTTGGACTGACAACAGGTATTACGCCTACGCTTAGCGTTCCGTCTCGTCTTATTTTGATTTTCCTGATGTATTTCGGCCGTGTAGGCGGACTTACCATGGTGTTTGCGCTGATGCCGGGCCGGAATCCTGCGCCGAGACAGCTGCCTCAGGAAAAAATTCCCGTTGGATAAGAAAAGGAGCTTCAAAGATGAAGTCTATTTTGTTGATTGGGTTAGGTCGTTTTGGCCGTCATATGGCCATGAAATTGCAGAAACTGCATCATGAAGTTTTGGCAATCGATAAAAACGAGGACCGGGTAAATGAATGCTTGCCGTATGTTACCAGCGCGCAGATTGGCGACAGTACGAACGAAGCTTTCATTGAATCGCTGGGCGTGCGTAATTTCGATTTGTGTGTAGTGGCAATCGGCGATGATTTCCAGAGTTCGCTGGAAACGACCGCTTTGCTCAAAGAACATGGCGCTGCATTTGTGCTTTCCCGCGCTGCCCGTGATGTACACGCAAAATTCCTGCTTCGCAACGGCGCCGATGAAATCATCTATCCCGAGCGGCAGATGGCATCCTGGGCCGCAGTCCGTTATAGTTCCGACCATATTTTTGATTACGTAGAGCTTACCCCGGATCATTCCATTTACGAAGTAGCCGTTCCGCCAAGCTGGGTTGGCAAGACAATCATTCAGCTTGCTGTGCGTCAGAAATATAAAATCAATATTCTGGCCACCAAGACAGGCGATCAGGTCGAGCCGCTGCCCGGTCCGGATCATTGCTTTACGCCCAGAGAAACGCTGCTGCTTCTCGGCAATAACCGCGATGTCGAAAAATTCCTGCATATCTAATTTATAAATTGCTATGAAAATCCCCGGTTGGGCTTTGTGTCGAACCGGGGATTTTTGCAAGATAGATGGGAATAGCCTTTGATAAATAAACGGCCCGCCAAAAAGGCAGGCCGTTATTTTTAGGAAAGTCTGGGTTTGTATTCTTCAGGAAGTGAGCGCATTGTCTCAAGAACATGAAGAATACTGTTCAGTTGTGTTGAGTCGGTGTCCTGCGTGTTGAGTGCATAGCGGATCACCTGGTAACATTCCGTAGCGGCTTCCATTTGTGGAACCGTTATAAGCAGAGAACGAATTTTTTCCGTGGCTTCTCTGGGCGTGTCGCTGGGAAGAAGCGGCAAATTCCGCAGGATCATTCCTTCCAGAATCAGCGCATAACCGCGCCGGTATTTTTCTTCGCCCTCCGGCATTTTACGGAATTGCCGGACATCTTTTTTCCACTGACGTATACGGCTGGCATGCGGCTGCTCCAGAATGCCGTTTGTTTCGCCGCTGGGCAGGATTTCAATCGTGTCGCTGTACTCTTCATTTAAGTCGCTCGTATGCTGTTTGGGCGCACGCAGACGACGCAGGAAAGAAACGAGCGCGCGCAGCAGTGTTTGCACACCCTTGCGGATATTCCGCCATAGTAAAGGCGCATAGAAAATAAGCAGAATTCCAATGACAATTACGGCCCAAATCCAAGCAAAGCTGTTGTCAGCTGGGGGCATGGAATCGCCAAAACCGGGATCACTTGTTTCCTGCGGCGTAGAGACCATTTCCTCGCCGCCCGTACCGGCGCAGTTAATCATGGCTTTTTGCAGAAGACCGCCGAATACACCCAAAACCGAAAGAATCGGGCCGCTCAGCAGCAAAGAAAGCAGAGCCAAAACAAAGAAAGCCGCCAGCACACAAAGGTTGAATGTGCGGATCTTTTTGGGCAGGTGCCGGATATCATGTTCCCGGCGCTCCATCATGAAATCAATGTTTCGTTGGTTCTGAGCCGTCCAATAGATAAGCAAAAGAATGATACAGAGAACTGCAAATTCGGGAATATACGGCAGAACAATGCCATTGGTGCGCAGGATCAGGAAAGCTATGAAAATCGCGATCACCATCGCCCGCACAAGGTTAAACGAAATGATTTCGAAAAAGCGTTTTTCCTGCTGCTTGGCGCAAAGAATATAGGCGCAAACGGCACTGACCGGTACGGCAGCCGTTAGCTGGGGTTCTTCGGAAAAGGTGATTCTAAAAAACTGCTGGTCGAGCAGAACAATGCTTACAGCCAGCACACAGCCGCCCAGAAAGAGCCCAGCCAAACGAAAGACAGGGTAGATCCGGTCGCCCCCCAAACGGAACGAAGCCGCAATCAACGCGCCTATCCAGCCCGCTATTGTGCAGTAAGCTATACAAACCCAAAAAAACGAAGCAGGATAGCTGTGTTCCGAGATACCCACACAAATCGCGACGAGCGGCAAAGCAATCCAGGAAATAGCCGCGTAAGACAGGAAACGCAGAATACCGGATAGAGCGCCGAAAGATTCCTGTTTATGCATCGGCTTCACCTCCTGTGTATTCAAACAGCGGGAATTCCATATCATCCCACTCATTTCCGTTCAGACGTCCGATCAGGACAACCAGTACGCGCCGGCCGCTGCGCTGCATTTGCGCGGCGTAATCTTTCATGTCTTCGCTGACAAACGGCGTGATCAATACGATGTCGCTGGCGGTAATTTCGCGGCAGGTGCCATCCAGAAAATTGCGGATCGGCTCTGTATAATGGTATTGCAGCTGTGCCAGAATCCGCAGCAAATCAAGCACGTGTTCTTTTCCCCAGAAAGCATGGCTGACCACAGGGCCGTTTTCGCCGGCTGCACCGTTTGTGTACAAGCCTACCGGAATACCGCTGCGCAGCGTATCTTCCAGATAAGCCGCGCATACGCGGATTGCGGTTTCGATTTTGTTTTTATCCAGCGTTGCGGCGCCTTCGTAGCTGCGCGACTGCATATTCAGAATGACAGCCAGGCTTTGATCGGCGGTGTATTCGTTGTTATGAACCATCAGCTTGCCGGTTCGGGCGCTGGCCAGCCAGTGGATTTTATTCATGGGATCGCGCTGGGTGTATTCCCGCACGCCCGCAATCGCAAACGGATCGGCAATCAGATGGCGTTTCACGATGTGGTCGCCCGTCATGCGCAGACGCGAGGAAAAATCAGCGGTAAGATCAACCGGTTTCGGCAAAACAGTCAGCGTTTGTCCGATGTCAACCGTATGCGAAGCGTTCACGTTTCCCAGTAAGTCGGTTGCTACCAGCACGATTCGGTTCAAATCATACACGCCGCGCTTACAGCATTTGACTTTCCAGCTCCGCGTGGTTTTCTGATAGCTTTTCAGCATGAAAAAACTGGGAACAAATCGCGTGTCTTCCGTAACCAGCGACTGACTTCCGGCAAACTCCAGAAAACGCGACGTGGTGATTTCCGCCTTAAACCAGGGGAGGGGCAGAAACTTGTTGTTGGATATTTCTTCAATCAGCTGGATTTCGTCCCCTTCGGTTGCCTCCGTCTGGCTGAAACGGCAGGTATAGGAAAGCCCTGTAAACGCCTGCCGTCGGTAAACCCAGTTTTGCAGCAGCGCCATGCCGCCCAAAAGCGCCAAAATAACGATCAGTTCCATGGCTTATCCTTCAATCGGCGCGCGGGTCTGCCGCACAATCTGTTCCAGAAGTTCCTTGGCCTGTTCGGAAGACTGTAAAGCTCCGTGGCCTTTGCACAGAATGCGGTGGCCCAAAACATCGGGGCAAACGGCTTTTACGTCGTCAGGCAGCACATAATCGCGGCCTTCCATAGCGGCGCGAGCCTGTGCGGCGTGCAGAAACGCGATGCTGCCGCGGGGGCTGACGCCCAGGCGAATCCGGTCGTCGCGGCGCGTGGTGTCGCACAAATTGACAATGTAACGCTGTACCGCTTCGCTGACGGTGACTTCCCGTACCTGCTGCTGGGCGGCGAGAATCTCTTCCTTTTGAATAACGGGCTGTAATGTTGCGAGCGGGCTTTGCAGGGTAAATGCCTGCAACATGGAAAGTTCGCTGTCGCCATCGGGATAGCCCATCGAAAGCTTCATAAAGAAACGATCGAGCTGTGCTTCGGGCAGCGGGAATGTACCCTGAATTTCAATCGGGTTCTGTGTGGCCACAACCAAAAACGGTTCTTCCAGGCGGCGGGTTACGCCGTCTACCGTCACCTGATGCTCTTCCATACATTCCAGCAGGCTCGACTGCGTGCGCGGCGTGGCGCGGTTGATTTCGTCGGCGAGCAGAATATGTGTGAATACCGGGCCCGGACGGAACACGAACTGATTTTCCTGCTGGTTATAGATGTTGGCGCCGGTCAGGTCGCTGGGCAGCAGATCGGGAGTAAACTGTACGCGGGTAAACGAACAGTCAATGGAACGCGCCAGCGCTTTAACGAGCGTGGTTTTACCGGTTCCGGGAATATCTTCCAAAAGCACATGCCCGCCGCACAAGAGGGAAAGGATCAGCTTATCGATTACGTCTTCTTTGCCTTTAATTACAACGCCGATGTTTTCCCTCAGACGAGCGGAAACGGCTTTCAGGTCAATCTGATTTGCCATAGAGGTTCCTCCGTTCAAAATACTTGTATTCATGATACCACGTAAAAGCGCATTTTCGCAAGAAGTGTACATGAATAATTTGTAAAAAAGTTCTATGTTTCAGATGAAATTCTGTCATTTTTTCGCAACTGTGATTTGCAGCGCTTTGGCTGGACAGAATGGTAATGGAATGCTATACTGGATGAAACGGAGGTGTTCCGATGAAGAAGAAAAATACGGCTTTGTGGATACGCCTGGGGCTGGCTTTTCTGAATATGGTGAATTTGGCCCTGGCGCTTGCTTTGGCGCTTCAGAAACAAAAACAGCTCGTTCCCGTGATTCGTACGGTGGAAGAAAACGAGCGGCAAAAAGTTTTTGTTTCCGGCGGGGAAGACGGCGTTGCGGCTGTTTTGGTGCAGGATCGGCCCCAAAACGCAAATCAGGCAGAAAAATGATAACTTTTTCTTGACTTTTTACGCCCTGTTTGCTACAATAATTAAGCCGCGTGTCCCAGGCATTTTAAGTGGGTTTTCCCCGCCCGTGACAGCGAGTCTATAGAAAAGGCAGGCATCCATTATGTTTGCAGTAATCGAAACCGGCGGCAAGCAGTACAAAGTTCAGTACGGCGATGTAGTATTCGTTGAAAAGCTTGCAGCTGAAGAAAATGCTGAAGTTGAATTTCCCGTAGTCGCTCTGTGCGGCGAAGACGGCTCCCTCAGCGTGGGCGCTCCTTACGTAGAAGGCGCCAAAGTTGTCGGCAAGGTTCTCAAGAACGGCAAGGCCAAGAAGGTTACCGTTATGACCTACAAGCCCAAGAAGAACGAAAAGCGCAAGCTCGGTCATCGTCAGCCCTACACCAAGGTGCAGATCGAGGCTATCAACGCATAATGATCTTTGCGGATTTTCTTACTTTGGCCGATGGCCGCATGACGGGTTTCCGAATTGCGGGCCATGCGGAACAGGCGCCTCAGGGTGAAGATATTGTATGTGCGGCGGTTTCGTCGGCAGCTTATCTCACAGTCAATACGGCCACGGAAGTGCTGGGAATTTCCCCGCTTTCCCTGCGGGCCGATGAGGGCGAAATGTTTTTCCGCATCGAGCTGAAGGACGAACCGGCGTGCAGAGCGCTGCTCACCGGTCTCAAGCTTCATCTGGTGGGGCTTGAGGAACAGTATCCGGACAACATTCACGTGAATTATTTGGAGGTGTAAGAAATGCTGAAAATCAATATTCAGTTGTTCGCTCATAAAAAAGGTATGGGTTCCACCAAAAACGGCCGTGATTCCGAGTCCAAGCGTCTCGGCGTTAAGCGTGCCGACGGTCAGTTTGTTCTGGCGGGCAATATCCTCGTCAAACAGCGCGGCACCCACATCCATCCCGGCAACAATGTGGGCAGAGGTTCCGACGACTCTCTGTTTGCTCTGATTGATGGCACCGTTCGTTTCGAGCGTCTGGGCCGTGATCGCAAGCAGGTCAGCGTATACGCTGCCGAGCAGTAAGCGTTTCAATAACAATGAGCGAAAAGCTTCTTCGGCCAACGGGGAAGCTTTTTTCTTTCGTATTTAGTTTGTCTGACTCCGGAAAGGAAGTGGAGCCATGTTTGTAGATATCGCAAAAATTAAGATTAAAGCAGGTGACGGCGGCGCAGGTGCCGTCGCGTTCCACCGTGAAAAATTCGTTGCGTCCGGCGGACCGGACGGCGGCGACGGCGGCCGCGGCGGCAATGTGGTGTTTCAGGTGGATGAAAATCTTTCCACGCTGGCCGATTTCCGCTATAAGCGCAAATATACCGCACAAAACGGCGAACCGGGCAAGGGTAAGCGCTGCTCGGGCAAAAACGCCGAAGATCTGGTGATCCGCGTGCCCCGCGGAACGCTGGTCAAAGAAGCGTCCACCGGACGGCTTCTGGCTGATCTTTCCGATAAAGAGCCGCATATTATCGCTCGTGGCGGCCGCGGCGGCTGGGGCAATACCCATTTTGCCACGCCCACCCGGCAGACGCCCCGTTTTGCCAAACCCGGTACACCGGGCGAAGAAATGGAAGTCACGCTGGAACTGAAGCTTTTGGCTGATGTAGGACTGGTGGGCTTCCCGAACGTCGGTAAATCCACGCTGATTTCTGTGGTCAGCGAAGCAAAGCCGAATATTGCCAACTATCACTTTACAACCCTTACGCCGGTTCTGGGCGTTGTAACGGGCAAGGATAAAACCTCGTTTGTTATGGCCGATATTCCCGGTCTGGTGGAAGGCGCGTGGGAAGGCGTTGGTCTGGGACATCAGTTCCTGCGCCATGTGGAACGCTGCCGCCTGCTGGTTCACATCGTGGATGTTTCCGGCAGCGAGGGCAGAGACCCCAAGGAAGATTTCGAAACGATCAACCGCGAGCTGGTGAAATTCAATCCCGACCTGGCCGCGCGTCCGATGGTGGTGGCCGGCAATAAATGTGACCTTGCGACCGATGAGCAGATTGAAGATTTCCGCGCGTATGTAGAGGAAAAGGGCTATCGTTTCTTCCCGATCATGGCGGCGATCCGTTACGAAGTTGATCCGCTGCTCGACTGCATTACCGAAATGCTTTCGAAGCTGCCGCCTGTGGCCGTATTCGAGCCCGAACCGGAACCGATCAAGCCGGCTGAAGAATTCGGACATGCCGATGTGACGATCCGCAATGCGGACGGCGTATTTATCGTAGAAGGCGACTGGCTGCCGCATCTGATCCAGTCCGTCAATTTCGATGATTACGAATCGATTCAGTATTTCCAGCGTGTGCTGATCAACACCGGCGTCATCGACGCCCTGCGTGAAGCAGGCTGCGGCGAAGGCGATACCGTCAGCATGTACGATCTGGAATTTGACTTTATCGAGTAAGGAGCGCCCATGGATTGGCTGCAAAACAAAACCTGTGACCCTTCCCAGATGAACGCGCTGACGCTTGCGTTTATCGGCGATGGGGTCTATGAACTGCTGGTGCGTGAATCGCTGGTTGCGGGCGGAAAAGATGCCCGTGTGAAAGATCTTCATGCCCGGGCGGTCAGCTGTGTGCGCTGCGAAACGCAGGCACGCGCGGCGCGCGACGTGCTGCTCCCCATCTTTACCGACGAAGAAGCTGCCGTTTACGCGCGCGGACGTAACGCGCATGTAGGCCATGTGCCTAAAAACGCGTCGATTGCCGATTATCACGCGGCAACCGCATTGGAAGCCGTGTTTGGCTATCTGTATTTAAAAGGCGAAACCGCGCGTCTGCACGAGCTGTTTGATCTCTGCAAAACCACGTTTGAGTCATAAAGAAAAACCTCCCGAAAATTCGGGAGGATTTTTTGTTTGCTATGATTTAAACATTCAGAACCAGTTCAACCGGGCAGTGATCGGAACCGAAAATTTCAGGATGGATACAGGCGGAAACCAACTTATCTTCCAAAGCTCGTCCGGCCAAAAAATAGTCGATACGCCAGCCTGCGTTCTTTTCGCGCGCGCGGAAGCGATAGGACCACCAGGAATACGCGCCGACTTCGTCCGGATGGAAATACCGGAACGTATCGATAAATCCGGCTTCCAGAAGTTCGGTCATTTTGGCGCGTTCCTCGTCGGTAAAGCCGGCGTTTTTCCGATTAGTCTTGGGATTTTTCAGGTCGATTTCCGTATGGGCCACATTCATGTCCCCGCAAATAACAACGGGTTTCTTTTCGTTCAGCCCGGCGACATAAGCCCGGAAATCATCTTCCCAGTGCATCCGGTAGTCCAGACGTTTCAGGCCGTCCTGAGAATTCGGCGTATAAACGTTGACCAGATAAAATTCCGGAAACTCCAGCGTAATCACACGGCCTTCGTGGTCGTGTTCGTCAATCCCCAATCCGTACGAAACGGAAAGCGGTTCTTTTTTGCAGAATATGGCCGTTCCCGAATAGCCTTTCTTTTCGGCATAATTCCAATAATCGAATCCGTCGGGAACCCAGTCCAGTTGACCGGCCTGCAGTTTGGTTTCCTGCAGGCAGAAAATATCGGCGTCCAGTGTTCGGAAAATGTCGGCGAAGCCTTTTTCCATGCAGGCGCGCAGACCATTGACGTTCCAGGAAATCAGTTTGGTGCTCATAGCGGATTCTCCTTTTGCGTGATGATAAGCTTATTGTATCATGTTTTCCGAATCGGGACAACGTTTATACATAGGGATGGTCAATCTTCATCACCAGATTGCATTTGCCTACCCGCTCTTCGCAGGCTTTCTGCATATCTGCGCGGAATTCTTTTTTCCGCAGGCCGCTTTCAAACGGCAAAACAGCATCAAAAATCAGGTTTACGTAGTCACTGCACCGAACCATACGAAAATCATGAATCGTGATTTCGGGATGAATGCTTTTTGCCGCTTCGGCGACCAGTTCTTTGGTGCGGGTGACTTCCTCGTTGTCGGTTTCAACCGGGTCCATATGAATGACGCTTTCACAGCTCACGGCTTTGTTGATATCCGCTTCTGCATGCTCAATAATATCGTGTAGATGATAGATATCGTCCTTGCCCGAAACTTCCGCGTGCAGCGAAACCATCAGCCGGCCGGGGCCGTAATCGTGAACAACCAGGTCATGTACAGCCAGAATTTCGGGATAGCCCAGGGCAATTTTTTCGATTTGGGCAATCACTTCCGGTTCGGGCGCTTTTCCAAGCAGCGGGCTTAACGTTTCGCGCGCGGAATTGAATCCGGCATACAGGATAAAGGCCGCTACAAACAGACCGCCCCAGCCGTCTACATTCACGTTTGTAAAGAGATTGATCAGCATGCACAGCAGAACCACGCCGGTAGCGATGCAGTCGTTCAGGCTGTCGGCGGCGGTTGCCTGCATGGCTGGCGAATCAAGCTTTTTCCCGATGGTTCGATTGTAGAAGAACATATAAAATTTTACGAGAATCGAAGCGATCAGAATGCAGACGGAAACAATGCCCGCTTCTACAGGTTCGGGGGAAATGATTTTGCCAATGGATGTACGTAAAAGCTCATAACCGACCAGCAAAATAATAACCGAAACGGCCAGGCCGGAGATGTATTCATACCGCCCGTGACCGAAAGGATGCTCCTTGTCGGCCTTTCGGCTGCCGAATTTAAAGCCTGCCAGCGTGATGATGGAAGAACCGGCGTCGGAAAGGTTGTTGACGGCGTCGGCCGTGATACTGATAGAACCGCTGATGACACCGGCTACATATTTACCGACGAAGAGGCAGATATTCAAAAAAATACCGACCATTCCGCACAGGATACCGTAGGCGGAACGCAGATCGGCGGGGGAAAGGCGGTCTTCACGGATAAACAGACGTCTTAAGATGGAAATCATGTACACAAAACCTCACTTTATTGAAAAGCAGATGCCAAAATTTTTCTTGATTCGGCAGCTGTATTTTTAATCATACCACGTTTAAAAGGGAAGTGCCAACTAACTTTTTTGCGTCTTGCCGAAGCTGGATTCACTTTACCTAGACTTGACGGCCGGATACAATCGTTTTATAATAAAACAGTTGAAAAACCAACGAAAAGGAAGGTTCGATGAAACAGGAAACCTATTTGAAGCTCTATCGGCGGGCAGCAAAGGCCGCACCTGCCTTGGAATGGACGAACCGATTGATTACCTGGGGCGTATACGCTTGGTTTACGGGCTGGATGATCTGGCTTTTTTTATTTTACCGGCAAGCTTTTTGGCCGGCTTTTTTCACAATGAGCGTGTCTTTTGTGCTGGTGTCCGTTTTTCGCCGGATATTCAATGCGCCGCGTCCTTATGAGGTGTTTTCCATGCCGCCGCTGATGCGCAAAGACACACACGGCCAGTCGTTTCCCAGCCGTCATGTGTTTTCAATTTTTATTATTGCTGCGGTTACCTATTGGCTGTACCCTCTGCCGGGAGCGATTTTGTTTGCGGCCGGTGTGGTGCTTGCGTTTGTACGTGTGGTTACCGGCGTGCATTTTTTACGGGATGTTATAGCGGGCGCTATTTGTGGCCTGGTGATGGGATTTGCCGGTATGGCGTGGCTGCTGCCGCTTTTTTAAGATGGAAGGGATTGGGAAAGCAAAATGAGCAAGGCTGTTCAAAATGATTTTTCACAAGGGAAAATGTGGCGGAATATTCTGACACAGGCTATCCCGCTTACGATTGCCCAGACGGTGCAGGTTCTTTATAACATTGTGGACCGCATTTATCTAGGACATCTGCCGGGGGCTTCCAGCCTGGCGCTTACGGGCGTGGGACTGATTTTTCCCATTGTTACGCTGGTTACGGCTTTTTGCAATCTGTTTGGTTCGGGCGGTGCGCCGCTGTGTTCCATCGCACGCGGAGCGGGGGATACCGATCGCGCCGAGCGGATCATGGGCACCACGTTTACCATGCTGGTGGCTTCCGGCGCGGTGCTGATGGTGCTGTGCTATCTGTTTAAAAAGCCGGTGCTGTATTTGTTCGGTGCCAGTGACGAAACCTATTTTTACGCCGATGCCTATCTTTCAGTTTATTTGTTGGGCACGCCGTTTGTGATGATCGGCGTAGGCATGAACGGCTTTATCAACGCACAGGGTTTTGCCCGAATCGGCATGCTGACGATCGTACTCGGGGCTGTACTCAATGTCATTTTGGACCCGCTGTTTATTTTTGTATTTGATCTGGGGGTTAGCGGTGCCGCGATTGCCACCGTATTGTCTCAGGCTGTCTCGTGTGTCTGGGTTATGCTGTTTTTAACCGGTAAACGCGCGATTCTCAAGCTGAAAAAAGAGTACCTGCGTCCGGCTTGGCGCCTTTTGGGTGAAATTGTTTCGCTGGGTTTGGCAGGTTTTATTATGGCGGCCACCAACTGCCTGGTGCAGATCACCTGCAACGCCACGCTGAAAATTTACGGCGGCGACCTTTACATCGGCGTGATGACAGTTATCAATTCCATCCGTGAATTGCTCAGTCTTCCGATCAACGGAATTACAGACGGCGCGAAGCCTGTTCTTGGTTACAATTACGGTGCGCGCCGTTATGATCGCGTGCGCAGCGGCATTACGTTTATGTCGGTTATCTGCATCGTTATTACCACGCTGTGCTGGATCGCCCTGCTGATCTTCCCGCGCCAGCTTTTCTCCATGTTCAGTTCCGATGCCAACTTGGTCGATGTGGGAATTCCTTCCATGCATTTGTATTTCTTCGGATTCTTTTTGATGTCTTTGCAATTTTCCGGTCAGGCCGCTTTTGTGGCTTTGGGAAAATCCAAGCAGGCGGTATTTTTCTCGCTGCTTCGCAAAGCCGTGATTGTATTCCCGCTGACCATTGTTTTGCCCATGATCGGCGGTCTCGGCGTGAATGGTGTTTTCTTGGCTGAACCGATCTCGAACCTGCTGGGCGGCGTGGCCTGCTTTGTTACGATGATTTGCATGATATGGCCTATGCTGCGCCGCGGCGAAGCCGAAGAGCGTAAACGGGCCGAATCTAAGGCATAAAAGCTAAGGATGGAAACCGACAAATCGGAATATAGGAGACGGTTATGGAGTATACACATTTTGTTTCTGTTGCAGGATTGGTTATAAACGATAAGGACGAAATTCTGTTGCTTAAAAGCCCCAAAAGGGGTTGGGAATATCCTGGCGGCATGGTTGAACCACACGAAACCCTGCAAGAAGCTTTAATAAGAGAAATCCAAGAAGAAACGGGGGTAACTGTTCAAATTACAGGGTTTGCGGGGATTTGCAAAAATATCGAGAACGATGTAGTAAATATTGATTTTATCTGTGCGTACCTATCGGGAAGTTTAACGACAAGCGACGAAAGTTTAGAGGTTAAATGGGTCAAACGAGAGGATGCACTGAAAATGCTTACTTTCCCGCTGACGAAGAAAAGGCTTCGTAATATGCTTAGCTGTGTGGATAAAATGTATTGTTTTGGGTTCAGGCGAGAACCGTTCGATGTTGTTGTGGATGACTTCTTCAAAATAGGCTAAGAGAGATAGATTGATAAACTGGTTCTCTATAAAATAAAAAAATCCCGGCAAGCAGCTGTGTGAACAGCACCCCATTTGTTAGACAGTGTGATATACTATCTAACAGATGGGGTGATTTATTATGCCAAAAGGAATACCGAATAAACGATACACGCCGGAATTCAAGCGAACGGTAGTGGAGACAATG
>CALWVE010000038.1 GCA_944384905.1 uncultured Clostridia bacterium | reverse complement strand
CGGTTTCTTCTATTTCAGCGGGAAATTCCGCCGAAAAACTGCGATGAGTACGCGCCAGAATTTCCGCCTCGGCGTTTTGGAACTAATAGAGGCCCTCCGTCGTGACAAGCAAGCCGGTTACAAGCATTTCTCCGCGCTCTACCACATCTCCGGGCGCTGTAAGCAGCTGACCCGCCAACGCGCGGCAGGAAATGACCTGTCCTTCGCGCGATGCGCGGACGATGCTCAGCCCCGTTTCGTGCAGCGGTTCGGGCGCGGGAACGGCCTCGCGCAATTCGATTTCCACAAAACAACCCCGCGTATTCACCGAAAGCCAGCTGACTTCCGGCAGGCGGCGCATTACGGCGCCGCTTGACGCGTGCGCGTCAAACGCCATGGAAGCGCCGACTTCGATGCCGCAGTCGGCCGCGGCCGCCAAAACCTGCTGCGGGTCCGTTTCTTCGCAGCCGTTGACGCTGATCCCCCAGATTCGGCCGCTCATCTGCCCGAGCAGCAGACAGGCCAATACAAAACCCACGATCAGCCCTTTGCGTCCCCAAAGGCGAAGCAATATGCCGTAAGGGCCGCTTTCTTCTATTTTTTCCAGCGTACAGCCGCTCGAAGCCGCCAGCTGTGAAAGTTTTGGCCACACGCCCCGGCCCACATGGGCGAAAACGCCGTCTTTCCGCTCTTCCATTCCCCACAGGCCAAACCCCATTTTGGCGGCCCGGCTCAAAAAATACCAGGGCGACTGGCCGCTGATGCGAAACGTCACATCCCCCAGCAGCCAGCGAATGATTTGTTGCAGCATATCAGCCTCCGTATTCCACCGACGTTAAAAATCCCTCGATCACCGCTTCGTGTTCGGTCAGCGCCGAAACATGCAGGTTTCGTCCCGTAAAGCGCACGGTAAAGCGTCCCGAACGCACACAGATGCACGTATCGGAACAGGAAAGCACAGCCGCAAATCCATCGGCTACGGCGCGGCGGTTGCCCGATAGTTCAATGCGAAACGGCGCCAGTTCCGCGGGCGGCGTATCGGCCGGCTGCCGCGCGGCAAGACGATTCGGTTTCATGGAATTCCCTCCCTGAGCATATCCATAAATCAACAGGCTTTCGCCCGGTTTCGTTTGATCCGGCGGAAACATCCGCTCTTCTATAAAAAATGTACGGGAGGTTCAAATTATGAATCCGTTTTCTGTTTTCACACGAAAAGCCGCTTTTCTCATCCGGATTTTGCTGTGTATCGCAGCGGCCGCAGCCCTGCTGGCCTGGCCTGCCGCCGCGGCGCAGGGCATGACGCAGGGGGTTACTTTGTGTTTGGAAACGCTGGTGCCTTCGCTTTTTCCGTTTATGGTGCTGGCCGAATATCTCTCGGCTTCGGGCCTCGGCGAAGCCGCAGGGAAACGCCTGCACCGCTTAAGCCGCCAGCTGTTTGCCCTGCCGGGTGCGGCGGCCCCGGTGATTGTCCTGGCTTTTCTGGGCGGCTATCCGGTGGGCGCCGTGGGCGCGGCGGGACTTTTGCGCCGCGGGTTGCTCACCCGAAAAGAAACCCGGCGGCTGATGGTGCTTTGCTGTCTGCCAAGCCCGGCTTTTATGGTCTGCGCCGTGGGGGAACGGATGCTGGGTTCCGCGCAGACCGGGTGGCTTTTGTGGGGATGCACCGCCCTGGCGGCTTTGCTGCCTGCGTTGGCACGTGCGCGGTTCAGCAAAAAAGAGAACGGCCGCGAATCTACTCCGGCTGCGGCTTCACCGGCCAAATCGGATGCCTTTACGGGCGCTGTGGCCGCGGCCGCACGCAGCCTGTTTTTGCTTTGCGCCTTTGTTGCGCTGTTTGCCGCGATGAACGCACTTTTGCAGCAGACGGCTTTCCCCGCGTTTTTGGTGCGTGTTTCCGGGTTGTTTTTGCCCGAAACGGCGGCGCAGAGCCTGCTTCCCGTTTTGCTGGAAGTCACCGGCGGCATCGCTTCCTGTGCGCAGGCAGGCGCGCCGCTGTGGCTTGCCGCCTTTGCCGCGGGCTGGGGCGGACTGTGCGTACACGGTCAGGTTTTTTCGTTTCTCAAAGCCGGGGAGTTATCCCGCGGTGTTTTTCTGTTCGACCGTTTTCTGCATGGCGCGCTTTCGGGGCTTTTAACCGGGCTTGTGCTTGCCTTATTCCCGCGCACAGCCGAAGTTTTTGCCACCTGTCCTTCAGCTTCGGCAGAATATTTTTCGTCGGCCATTCCCGCCAGCGCGGCACTGCTTATTTTGTGCGCCGTCTATTTGCTTTGCACGCAGTCGCGCCCGACATTTGGGCAGTTTTCTCGGTTTACGGCTATTTTTCACCGAAAATCAAATAAACATACGGATTTTGTCTAAAACAGAGTAGCCAATCTCTTTAAAATATGCTACTATAAAACAAATAAAGCCCTATTTTTCATGCCTTCCCGCCCAGGCACGCGGCCGGCGCTTTTCCCGTTTTTACGGGAAACCCCACGGACAAGCTTCGGGCGGTACCCCTACGGAGGTTTTGTATGTCTATTTTTAAGCCCAAACGCACCAAACTGTTTGGACAAAATATTCCCGTTTCGTGCGAATATTGCTCGCACGCTTCTCCCGACGGCTGCCTTGTACGCTGCGAAATCAAAAACGACCGCTGTGCCCGTTTTGACTATGATCCGCTTCTCCGCCGTCCCAAGACGCCGCCGCGTCTGAAAAAATTTGACGCACAGGAGTTTGAATTATGAGCTCAAAAAAAGAGCAGCTCAAGCGGCTGCTTTCCCTGAAACGTCTGTGGCTGCTGCTCACGCTGCCCGTATCGATTCTTCTGTATGTTTTGGCGCACGCCTTTCCGGCCTTTGCCGAATTCTGGGCGCGCTATGTATATGTAATCTTCTCCCATCTTTTCCATTCTGCCACGAAGGGCGCACCGGTTTCCGTAGCGGAGATCGCGGTTTTTGTTGCCCCCATTCTGGTTTTGGCAATGCTTATTCTGGGAATCGTCCATATTGTGCGCAGCCCGGGCAATCGGCTTTACGCCGGACTAAAGGCATTTCTGGTGGAACCCTCCCTGATCGCAAGCATATTACTGCTGATCTTCATGGTAAACTGCGGCGTCAATTACGACCGTCTGCCGTTTGCGGACGCCTGCGGCTTGGAAGTACGTGAATCTTCCGCAGCCGAATTGCAGGCCTTATGTCTGGATCTGATCGATTCCGCCAACAAGCTTCGGGAAGGCCTGCCCGAAGACGAAAACGGCGTGATGCAGCTTTCGGATTCCGTAAAAGATACCGGCGAAACGGCACGCCAGGCTTTTGAGGTGCTTTCCAAAAGCTTCCCCACCCTGCCGGAAGGTTACGGCACCCCCAAAGCGGTGATGGCGTCGCGCGGGATGTCTTATTTGAATATTACGGGCATTTTCTTCCCGTTTACGATGGAAGCCAACGTGAATGTGGATGTGGTGGATTACAACATTCCGTTTACAATGTGCCATGAACTGACTCACTTGCGCGGCTACATGCGCGAAGACGAAGCCAATTTTGTGGCATATCTGGCGTGTCTGGCTTCGATGGATAAAGATTTCAACTACTCGGGCGCGCTTTCCGCGTTTATTTATTCCATCAATGCGTTGGAGCAGGCCGATCCCGAACGGGCCGCCGCAGTTTATCCGCATATTTCCGATGCCGTTTGGCGCGATCTGAATGCCAACACCGCCTACTGGCAGCAGTTTGAAACCCCGCTTGCCGAAGTTTCCTCCAATGTAAATTCCGCCTACTTACAGGCAAACGGAACCGAAGACGGCGTACAGAGCTACGGCCGCATGGTCGATCTGCTGCTGGCCTGGCGTCGTGCGGGCGGTGTGGTCTAATCAAAGCGATCGGAGGTGAAACCAATGAATGCCCAACAGAAAAAGGATTTCATGCGAGTGATCGGCGTCTGCATTGCAGGCGTAACAGCGGTCCTGCTGATACCGTTTTTCTTCTCCGTCATGACCGGACTATAAAACGATAAAAAGGTGAACCGTGATCTTGCGGTTCACCTCATTTTTTGAAAAGAGATCGCAGAAAAGAATCCGGCGAAACAGCGGCACGCCTCCAGGGAATCCTCGGCGAGGGGCGGAGAATCTCCGCTTATAAATCGCGAATAAGGCCTTGATCAAATTTAAGCTTCTGCCGCGCGACTTAGGCTTTTAAATTCATTTTTGCTTACTCGTGACGTATCTTGTGTCGGTTCGGCACAGCCGATACGCCCGCGGGGACACGCCCCAGGCGCGGCGAAAACAGGTGCTGAAATAATTGCCGTCCGAAAAGCCGAGCGAAAGGGCTATTTCGGTAACGGAAAGCGAACTGCTCCTAAGCAGACGCGCGGCGTCTTCCATACGCAAATGATTCATGTATTCGTTGATATTCATGCCCACCGTCTGCTTAAAACGATGGCTGATATACGACTTACTGCAGAAAAACCGCTCGCAAAGTTCATCCAGCGTGATTTTCCGCGTGTGGTTCATCTGGATAAAATGCAGCAGCCGGTCGAAAAATGCGTCTTCCCCGCCCGGCAGTTCCCCCGGGCCCGCCTCCTGCAAATAACGAAGCTGAAGCATATCGCAAAGCGGAAGAATCAGCGTATCCATTTCTTCCCGCGGAGGTAATTCTTCCGGAAGCTTTTGATAAAGCACCGAAAGCTTGTTGTAATCCACCCCGTATTCGCGGCAGACGCGCTGCAGCCGGACTTCGCCGCCAGGCAGGCGCGCACACCCTGCGCTGATAAAACCGATAATCTCTTCCCCCCGGCGAATGGGATAGATGTACTCGTGCACACCGGCAAAACACGCGCCGCAATACGGACCGTTTTGCAGGCCGGGCAGCAATTTTTCCTGCCGTTCCACGCAGTGATTCCACACACCGGCGCAGCTTTTCAGAAAAATGCAGTACGGATTTTCGTGCATATTGTAGCGCAGCAATTCGCTTTGGCCGATCAGCGTTTCGGGACGCAGCGGATGCAGGCTGAGAAAAAGACCGTACCGCTGTTTGAGATGATCGAGATAGCGGCAAACCGTTTGAATTTCTTCCATAAAAAGCACCTCTTGTGCATGATTTTAAAGATTTTTCCGCTTTTTGTCAAGGAATCACCATACAGATAACGATTATAATGCAATCAAACAGGAGGTGCGGCAATGTACTACAAAGAAGAAGCAAGAGAAATTGAAATAAAAGGCGTTTACGACTGTATCGTGGTCGGCTCCGGTCCTTCGGGCATGGCGGCCGCCGTCTGCGCGGCGCGCCGGGGCGTATCCGTTTTGCTGATCGAAGCCGCCGGCAGTGTGGGCGGTATTTCCACCACCGGATTGATGAGCCATTTCACGGGCAGCGTCAACAGCGTATTCTACCGCGAACTGCTCGACCGCGCGGCCGAAAAGAACCGTTTTGCCCGCGGCGTGCGTACCATCACCATCGACCCGGAAATGCTCAAAATCACCTACTATGAGCTTTTGAAAGAAGCCGGGGTTGATCTGCTGCTGTATACGCTGGTCTGCGGCGTCATCCGCGAAGGCGACGCGGTCACGGGCGTGATCTGTGAAAGCAAAAGCGGACGTACGGCTTACAAAGCCAAAATCGTGATCGATGCTTCCGGCGACGGCGACGTGGCTTACCGCAGCGGCGCGGCCTACACGCTGGGGCGCGAAGAAGACGGCGCGATGCAGCCCGCTACGCTGATGTTTAAAGTGGGCGGCGTAGACGAATCGCGCGCGGTTTTTCCGGGCACATTCGAAACGCTGGTCGATACCGAAAAAGGCGAGCTTCAGGCGCTGGCACGCGAAAAACTGCCGGCTCCGGCGGGACATGTGCTTTTGTACCGCACCACGCTGCCGGGCATCGTCACCTGCAACATGACCAATGTGACCGGCATCGACGGCACCCGCGCCGAAGATTTAACGCGCGCCGAAGTGATTTGCCGCAGCCAGATGCAGCCCATCACCGAATTTTTGCGCGAGTATGTGCCGGGCTTTGAAAACTGCTACATCATCAGCGCCGCGTCGCTGATCGGTATCCGCGAGACCCGGCATTTCCACGGCTTGTACACGCTTACGGAAGAAGACATCCTTTCGGCCCGCGTGTTCGACGATTGGGTGGTGCGCGACGCATACTTTAACTTTGATGTGCATAATGTGACCGGCGCCGGGCTGGACAAAACCGGCGTGCAGCACAAATTTTCTCAGAGCAAAGGATACACCATTCCTTACGGCTGTCTGGTTCCGGAAAAAATCGACGGTTTGCTGCTTTCGGGCCGGAATATCTCGGGCACCCATATGGCGCATTCCAATTTCCGCGCCATGCCGATCTGCGTGGGTATCGGCGAAGCCTGCGGCTTTGCAGCCGCGCAGGCAATTCAAACCAACCGCCGTCCGCGCGATCTGACGCAGGAAGACATCCGCTTGATCCAGCAGGCTCAAAATCAATAAGCAAAAGAATAGCCCGTCTGCTCTTCCAAATCGAGAAACAGACGGGCTGATTTTTATTTTTCGCTAAATTTGCTGTTTTTCCGCTTTAATCTTGACAATTTTATGTGCTACTATTATATTGATAGTAGAGAGACCGGTGTTATTCAAACGTTCGCCAAGGCTGTACACAAATATAAACGAAAGAGGGACTTCCTATGCTGGCTGTGCGTTTGTTTTTCAAACATCATTGGAAAAAATGCGTCGTCCTCGTCGTACTTCTTGCGCTTGTAACCGGCGGCGGGCTGTGGTTTCGCTGGTATAACACCCCTACTCTTTATGTACCCCATCCTCTTACTTTCGTTGGATATGCCATAAGGGGAGGAACAGCCCCCGATGATTTCGGTGGGGTGTATCATCGCGATAGTTTTGTCGGATCGGCCTACCGGCCCTACTTCGACAAACGTGATTCGCATTACCCAACCGGCATAGATCAAGCCGACACCAGTACACTCTATGTCGTGCGCGGCAGCCTGCATACCCTTTCTTACTGGCAAAAAGCCATTACAGATGAAGAATATCGCCCCAAGCGCCTGTTGTATGTGAAATACTCTGCCAACGAAATTTTCATGCTGCAGCATGAACTGCGCGACTGGCTCACAGACGAAGCATATGCCAATTATTCCTTTAAATTCACAGGTGAACCCGTATGCAGCGAGGGGATCGGCTACCGCATGGAGCTTCTTGTAGAGGGCCGCGACGCCGAGATTATCCGGAAACTGCTGGAAAAAGCTTACGGCGACCGGATTCAGCCGCTCTCTTACGATAAAAGCTATTACCACTGGGTAGACGCTTCCCCGGAACTCGCGGGCTCGTGGAATGGATTTTACAACAGCCCATCCGATGGCTATGTAGGATAACCCATTTTGATGCAATCAGCCAAACAGGCAGCAGACCAAAAAATGGACTGCTGCCTGTTTTTTCATCTTTTATCCAAACGTAAACGGCTTGACCGTGCCATCCAGCGCGGCAAAGCGGTATCCGTCCTTGCTCAGTTTGTCCACAATCGTGCGTACAGCTTCCGTTGTGGATTCATTGGCGCTGCCGTTATTGAGCAGCACCACATTTTTTTCATACCATCCGCAGGCTTCCACCGTGCGGGAGGCCAGATCTGCCGCCGATTCGCTGCCGTACATGTCGCTGCTGTCTACGTTCCAGTCGTGATAGACATAGCCGCGGCGGGTCATTTCGGCAATCAGTTCCTTAGAAAGGCCGTTGTTATAGGAATTTTCTCCGCTGCCCGCCGGGAAACGGAACAGCGTAGCGTGTTTACCCGTGGCTTCAAAAATCAGATCGTCGCATTTTTTGAAATCTTCGAGATAAGCTTCTACAGACGCATAAATTTTTGCGTAATCGCCGCTGTAGCTGTAAATCCCGATGGTGTGCCCGCGGCTGTCGATTTCTTTCATCATTTCCTTGCAGGAAGCTTCATCCATATTGGCCGCCGTCACAAAAAACGTGGCTTTAATTTTCAGCTGATCCAGCAAATCGAGCAGGGCTTTCGTGTTCCCGCTGGGCGCGTCGTTAAACGTAAGATACACAACCTTATCGCCCTCGGTGCGCTCCACAATCTGTTCCGGCTCTACATACAGTTCCGGATACAAAAGCTGATACGAAAGGTTCGGGTCCGTCACACGGGAATCCGTTCCGCTTTCGGCCGGCTGGCTTTCCGGCTGCGCGCTGTTGTTTTCTTCCTGTGAAGATTCCGGTGCCTGGGAAGACGTTTCCGACGTACCCGAAGACGTGTTCTGTGCCGGCTTAAACTCCGGCAAACGCAAAACGCCCGCTGCAAACAGCACCGCCACGGCCACAACCGCCACACAAACCACGCCCGCGGCAAGGATACCCGGCGTTAAAAAACGATTGCGCCCGCCCGGACGGTACCGCTTTCCGGGCTGTTTTTTCTTTTTTCCGCCAACATATAATTTACCCACACAATTCTCCTTTTCCGGGGCCGTTCGGTTTAGACCCCTGTCCGTTTCGGTCTGGCCTTGAGCGCCTTGGTGCGAATGCCTTCCCGGGTGAACATAATCTCGTGTTCGGATTCAATGTTTTCCGGGTCGTTTTCCGCATGCAGATCGCGCGTCAGCGCAAAAATCTCGTAGCCCGCCGCTTCAAAATACTCCAGCGATTCCTCAAACAGCTCGTCGTTATCTGTTTTAAACCAAATTTCTCCGTCTTCGGCCAGCAGGGTTTTGTACATTTCCAGCTGACGCGGGTAGGTCAGGCGGCGTTTGTGGTGTTTTTTCTTGGGCCACGGATTGCAGAAATTGATGTAGATGCGCTGCACCCGGTCTTCGGGGGCGATTATCTCGGCCAGCTTTTCAATGTTGAAAAATACCAGCTGTACATTTTTCGGGTTCGGCGCAATGGCTTCGATGTTGCGCCGTCCCACGCCCAGAATATCATAGCTGATATCCACGCCCAGAATGTTGCTTTCCGGATTACGCCGGGCCAGTTCAGCCAAAAACACGCACTTGCCGCAGCCCAGATCGAGCCACAGCGGGCGCTTTTCCCCGAAACGTTCGGCCCACGCCCCGCGAAACGGTTCGGGAGCGTCGGTAAAATAGGCACATTCGGCCAGTTCAGGCCGTGCCCAGGTCTTTTTTCGCATACGCATAAGTTTTTTCCTCCTTGGAAAAAAGGCCCGGGCAGCAAGCCCTTGGGCCGTTATTCAAAATTTTCGCGCGCCCACTGAATAAACCGGGGATATTCTTCCTCCGGCTCGGGCAGCTCGGGATGCCACTTTTTCTCCCATTCCAGGGCAAAGTAGCCGTCGTATCCGTCGTCGAGCAGCATCTTTACAATCGGCACCAGCGGGATTTCGCCTTCGCCCAGCGAAGTCAGTTTGGTGTTCACCGTATCGATGCGGATGTGATCTTTAAGGTGGATGTGGCACACCCACGGGCGGATCGCACGGTAAAACGTTTCAAAATCGTCTTTATAGATTTTATCGGAATGCGCCACATCCCACAGCACGCCGAAATGCTCGCCGCGGATCTGCATGGCGATGGCCTGCACACGTTCGGCCGTGTTGATGTTGCCGTGAACTTCCAGCAAAACCTTCACGTTGGTACCGGCCGCATAGTCGCAGGCTTTCTGGATGCCGCGGGCGATGGTAGAAAGCGCGGCTTTTTCTTCTTCGGGAGAAAGCCCGTCCGGAATCGTGTTGCCGAACACGCGCACATACGGAATATCGAGTGCAGAGCACAGATCGATTGCGGAATACGCATCGGCCAGCGCTTCGTCCCAGCGGCTTTCATCGTGGAAACTGGAAGAGCAGCCAAAGCAGCAGATCTTGAGCCCGGCCTGCTGAATTTTACGGCGTGTTTCCTGCAAACGGCCATAGCGGAAGCAGTCGATCTCGGCCGCGCCCATTTTGCCGTCTACGCCGCGCAGGTCCAAAGCGTCAAAACCCATTTTTGCCGCCTGTTCCAGCGTGTAGTCAAAACTCCAGTCCGGATTTCCCAATGTGGTAAATGCTTTTTTCATACAACGTCACCCCTGTGTCATCCCGCGGAAATGTTCGCGGGAAATTTCCATGGTCAGCGCTTCCCCGCGCATAAACCGTTCGATCTCATCGATAATGGCATTCGTCATGTGTGCCTTGGCGCAGTCGGCCGCCAAATGCGGCAGCAGCAGCGCATTTTCGCAGCTGCGCAGCGGATGGTTAAGCGGCAGCGGCTCGGTTTCGTATACATCGAGCACAGCCGAAATCCGCCCGCTTTTAAGCTCGCGCACCAGCGCGTCCTCGTCTACGAGCGATCCGCGCGACGTGTTGACAAACACGGCCGAATCGGGCAGCATCGACAGCGCGCGCGCATCGATCAGATGGCGCGTGTCGGGCGTTTTGGCCGCATGAACCGAAACCAGCGGACAGGCCAGCGCTTCTTCAAACGAAGCCGCCTGCGTGCCCGGATAAGCCGCCAGCGCTTCCCCGGAAACAAACGGGTCATAGACCTTCACCCGGCAGCCGAACGGCGCCAGCAGGAACGTCAGCTCCCGCGCAACCGCGCCAAAGCCTATAAGGCCGATCTCAAGCCCAAACAGTGAACGCTGGCTGTCGATCATCGCGTCTGTTTTCCACAACAAATCGCCGTGCATGGCGGCCGCGGCACGGTCCAGCCCGCGCAGCCCCATGATGAAATACCCCAGCACGCCTTCGGCTACAAACCGGGCCATGACGCTGTTGGCCGTTGTTACGCGCACGTTTTTGTCATACAGCGCCTCACTGGCCACATACGCAACCGTTCCCGCGCCGTGCGCCAAAAGCGAAAGCTTGTCCGCATTTTGCAGCACATCCGCCGAAAAACAGGGCGTTCCCCAATGCGTAATCGCAACATCCACGCCGCGCAGTGCGTCTTTCAGCTCCTGCGGCGTATACTGCCGTCCCAGCGGGTTCAGCCGCACCTCACCGAGCTTTTCCAGCCGTGTAAGAACCTGGGGCGTGAAGTGCCGGTCAAAGACCTTACCTTGCGGCAGGGTAACTAAAATCGATAGGCTCATCTTGAGCGCCTCCCCATGCCTGCGCCTTTTGCACAGTTCTTGTGTCATTATAACACACCGTACCACGCGCGGCAAGCGAAAGCGGCAGAAGCTTGGTGTACAAACGTTAAAGTTTTCGTCCACCTTTTTCAAAAGGTGGCGGTTTCCAAAGGCAGAGCCTTTGGCCGCTCTCCGCAGGCGGCAAACTGCCGCACGATGCGTCGCGTGCGGCGAACCGCCGCAGGATACGTCGCGGGAGGGTTGCAATCTAATTTAAAGCTCAAGTCGCGCGGCATAAGCTAAATTTTTATTAAGAGCTTTATCCGCGACTTGTCAGCGGGGACTCCCCGCCGCAGCTTTCGGCCAGACGGCGGAAAATTTCCGGGAACTTGTCCGCTTCCACGCCCGAATAATTGATCACAAACGTGTGCCGGCACGGCAGGCCAAAATCCGTATGCGAAACATCGGCCAGATAATCCATGAGCGCGCTGATGCGGATTCCCCGCTCGGCGGCGTTTTTCTTGATCGTTTCGTCGTCGGTATCGGTATGCAGATGCAAAAGAAAATGCAGCCCGGCGTTCGGCTCATACACCGTGGCCAAATCGCTCAGCCCGCTTTCGCGGATGGCCGCCAGAATCGCGTCGCGCTTGGTGCGGTAGCGGTTTTTCATGCGGCTCAGGTGACGTTCGAAATGCCCCTCCGCCATAAACGCCGCCAGCGTGTACTGTTCAAACCCCGAAACCGTACAGGCGTAAAACGAAAAGGCTCGCTTGAAACGCTCCATCAGCGGGGCGGGCAGCACCATGTAGCTGATTCGGATTGACGGCGCAATCGTTTTGGAAAAGGTGTTCATGTAAATCACGCGGTCGTTTTCATCGATGCTCATCATCGTAGGGATCGGGCGGCCCGAAAAGCGGAATTCGCTGTCGTAGTCGTCGTCGATAATGTAGCGTTCCGGCGCCTGAGACGCCCAGCGAAGCAGTTCCCGGCGGCGGCCGACGGGCATCACGATTCCCGTTGGATAGTGATGCGACGGCGAAATATGAACGCACTGCGCACCGCTTTCTTCCAGCGCCTGCACCGAAAGTCCCTGCTCGTCCAGCGGAACGGTGCAGAATGAAACGCCGCTGGCCGCGTATACGCGCCGGATTTTCGCATAGCCCGGGTCTTCCACGGCATACCGGCATTCGCGCCCCAAAAGCTGAATCACCAGCGTGTACAGATATTCCGTGCCCGCGCCCACAATAATTTGGGCCGGATCGACCGAAAGACCGCGAAAACGCGCCAGGTGATCGGCAATTGCGCGGCGAAGCTCGGGCGTGCCGTTAAATTCCAGCGGCAAAAGCAGCTGCTTTTCTTTTTCTAAAATCACGCGGCGCATGGTTCTTGACCATACCGTAAACGGAAAATCTTCGGCCGAAATGCTGTTGGAAACCAAATCCGCAAACCAAACGGGACGCGGCGCCGGTTCCAGATCGGTGCTGCCTTTTCCCTGCGTTTTCTGCATGGGAGCAGGCAGCGATTCTCCGATTGTGCTGACAAAATATCCGCGCTTTTCCTCGGAATAAAGATAGCCCTCCGCCAAAAGCTGGGCATAGGCGTTTTGAACGGTGGCCACGCTCAGACGAAGATGCTGTGCCAGCGCGCGTTTGGAGGGAAGTTTTTCCCCCGGCGCCAGACGTCCGGAAAGGATGTCTGCTTTGACGGCGCTGTATAGAGCGTCGTAAAGCGGCAGGCTGGTTTCGGTGAGATCATAGGTCAGCATTCAAAATCCTCCTTTTCGCAGGCAAGCCGAAATAAAATTGAAAGCAAAAGTCACACGGCAGAAGCATGATATACAAACGTTAAAGTTTTCGTCCACCTTTTTCAAAAGGTGGTGGGTGTCCAGAGGGCAACGCCCTTGGTCGTCCGCCGCAGCGGACGAAACTCTTTTGCGTCATTAAGCGCAGGAGGGTAGCCTAAAGCGTCCGGGGGACGGTTTCGGCGTAGGGAACCCTCGCCGGGGGTTCCCTGGCGGCAAACTGCCGCACGATACGTCGCGGGTAGGTTGCAATCAAATAAAAAGCCCGAGTCGCGCGGCAGATGCTTATATTTGATCAAAGCCTCATTCGCGGCTTATGGGCGGAGATTCTCCGCCCCTCGCCAAGGTTTTCCCCTGATTATTACCTAAATTTATATAATTATAGCACAAAGCCGTAGCCTATGCACAGCGCCCATTTACTTGCAGGCGCCGTACTGCATGCAATAATAAGCTTTGATCCCGTTATAAATGCCCTGCGCAAAAAGCTGCGGACAGCAAACCAGCAGATTTCGGTCCGTGGTGTGCGTTAAAAAGCCCATTTCCACCAGCACCGCCGGCATTTTCGTCCAGCGCAGAACAGCCAGCGAAGGACGCACAAAAACGCCGCGGTTGCGCAGGCCCGTCGCCTTATGAATCCCCCACACAACCTGCACGCCCATGCGCGAACCGGCGCTTTCAGCCCGGTAAACGTAAGCCTCCGTTCCGCTGATTTCGGTGCTGTTGTTGGTGTTGCAATGCAGACTGATGAAAAAATCAGCGCCCCAGTTGTTGGCCATATCCGCGCGGGCGCGCAGGCTGGAAGCGTTATCGGTTCCAAGCTGATCTTCGGGATTCGGCCGGGAAAGACGAACTTCAAACAACGGATCTTCTTCGAGCAATTCCGCCAGCCGGATGCCCACGTCAAAATTAACATCCTGCTCGCGCACGCCGGCAAATTCCGCGCCGGCATTGGGATTCACCGGGTTATGTCCCTGATCGATAAAAATTTTATAAGCCATAGCACACACTCCTTTTCATTTGTTTCATTTTATGCGGCGGGTGAAAAAATGGTCTGTTGAAACAAAAGAAAGGGCTTGACGCAGGAAAGAAAATGCGCTATAATAATTTAGCTTGAAATGCTACTGTGGCTCAGCAGGTAGAGCAGCTCACTCGTAATGAGCAGGTCGTCCGTTCGAATCGGATCAGTAGCTCCAGCAAAAACCGCATCCCGAGGGATGCGGTTTTATTTTTTATTCGGCCCCTTGGCGGGTGAATTATCTACAGAAGTTAAAGAAAAAGCGCAGAAAACAATCTGTTTTCTGCGCTTTCTAATTATCAGGTTTTATGCCTGAGGCAAAGCTTTGATGATGTCTGTTACAAACGTCTCTTTCGCAATGCCTACAAATTCGCCGGCCACATAAGCCGCATAACGGCGTTCGCCGTCTGTCATGGCATAATATTCAACTTTTGTAGAACCGCCATCGAAATAGCTGTATTCAATCGTCAGCGTCGGTTCGGCTGCTTGCTTACCCTTATCGGTAGACAAAACAGAAGGCGTAATCGTCGTTGTGTACACCGAGCGATAAGCTTCATAATCCGAGTCCTGACCGTTCAGCTTGACCGTATAGGTATACGTCGGTGCAGAAGAACCGGAGGACGTGCTGGAAGAAGCCGTCTCATCAACTTCACGGGAGATCTGGTAATCCCAAGTCTGGCCGTTCGCGGTCACTTTCATGCCGCTTACCTTTTTGATAACCGGGCTCCAAACAAAGCCGTCGCGCATACCCAGCGCGGTTACTTCGGTAAATGCGGAAATGGAATCGATCGCCACGACAAACACAACCGGGTTATCGTCTACCATCAGATAGCGGTAGTCGTTGTCATACACATCGCCGATAAAGAGTTTATGCGCCTGGCCGTTAATGGAGAAATCAAAAATCGTATACGGATCGTCCAGACCGGTCGCCTTGAGCATTTCTTCGTCCGGATCATATCCGGCCGTTCCGCTGGCCTGCAGGCTGGAAAGCGCCTTGGTAAAATCATCAATCTTACCGGTGTTCACACCGCTCAGATACGGTTCGGTTACAACATACGGCATAAACAGCGCGTTGTAATCGGTGTTTTCGCTGCCGTCCGTGTGAATCATGGAAATCGGCTCTTCAAAATTGGTTCCGGAAAGATGCACATAATCGATTACATCCGAACCGTCGCCTTTAATCGAAAGCGTAAACAGCGAAGATTCGATGAACGCATACATGCTGGAAAATACCGCTTTGTCAATGGAAGCGATATACAGATGGTCGTTGGCCATCACATAGTATCCGCCGGCTGCGGCTTCATTACCGATGCTCAGCTTAAAATCGGCTGTACCATCGTTAAATTTGGCCATCATGGTAGCAGCGGGTTTATCCAAACCATACTCGGAAAGGGCGTTCACCTCATCCAGTGCGCCTACATCCGTTGTAGCCGTAAGCACATAGGCGTAGCGTGCAATCGACTGCAGCGAAGACGAGCTGGTGGGGATATCGGCCATTTCTTTTACATAGAATGTGGGCGAAGATGCACCGGATTCCGTTTTGGTGAGGATATGGAATGTTCCGTTTTCGTTTTCAACGGTTACGCTTTCCACTTCGGTGGGACTTTTAGAAATAATCTGCGTCCCGGTTTCAGAAGATGAAGTTTGCGAACTCTCGCCGCTCTGTGTTTCGCCGGAAAGCATGTCGGGAAGCAGCAGCGCAGCGGCTGCGGCTCCCAACACGACCAGAATACATAACGTAATAATCAGGCTGCGGGTTGCGGGTTTCATTTTTTTCTTCATAGATTACAAATGCCTCCTGCGCAGGAAGACCACCAAGCCGATCACCAGTACAGCGGCGGGAATGCCGATTGTGAAAATGCCCAGACCAAAGAAGCGCAGCGTCGCATCGGAAGCTGTTACGTCGGGAACATAAGTCTGAATCTGGTTCACGCGCAGACCGGTGGAAAGATCGCTGGAATCGCTGGCAAAAGCGAACAGATCGATCAGATAGTCGCCGTTGCTGAACGTAGACGTACCGATCAGCTGGGATGTAAACATCTCGGAGTTACCGCAGGCGATTACATTGGCATTATAGAAATCGTTGTCCACCGTCCACTGTTTCTGGCTCATAACAATGATGGGCGTATTTTCAGTCTGCGGATTGGACTCTTCTTTATCGGAAGCATACGTTGTGGCGCTGCCCTGAGCAAGAACAAAGCGTTCGGTATAGCTGTGGGCGTCGTCAGAAAGACCCATCGGCACAGAGTTGGGCAGCAGCAGGTTATTATACACGCCCGTATCCATACGTACAGCTTCGTTTTCCACATACTCGCCGAAGATGGCGGAAGCGCCGCCATACTGCTTGGCGGTATAGGCTTCATAAACCATCGTACCGGGTTCGCCTACAACAATACCCCACTCTTCCAGGAAACCGGTGAGGTTGGGCAGGCTGCCCTGCGTGGGATAAAACGTAACAAACAGCGAATGGGTTTCCGTTCCTTCTGTAGCCAGGAAGGCATCGAGTTTTTCCAGCTCTTCGGCCGTATAGTCGGTCGTGGGCGTGGGAATCATCACAATGCTGGCGTCTTCCGGAATTTCGTCGGTGAGGATGTTGAATTCCTTCACGTCGTAGTTATTATCCTTGAGCAGCTCATAGAACGCCGTGAGAGCGGAGGTATTGGTAGAGCTGTTTACGGAAGTAAGGATTTCACTGTGGCCCGTTGCTACGGCTACCACCGGCACATGATCAAGGTTCGTCAGATACAAAGCATTTGCAATGGCGCTGTCGGCCGTGGAAAAATAATTATAAGTCATCGTCTGCGTGGTATAATCCGGAACCGACTGAATCATAAACAGATCCGACGGAGTCAGTGCTTTGTAGCGTCTTTCGGATTCCACCAGGATGTAACCGGCCGAAAGGCTTTCATCTGCATATTTGCTGATAAAAGACGGGTTTTTATCGGGGTCGATGATCTGATAGGAAATGTTGGAATTTACTTCTGCATAACGCTGAACCAGGTTGAGGAACTGGCTGTATTTTACGTTGTACGTCTGATAAATACGGTCGTTTTTGATGTCATCTTCGTTGCCGATCATATAGATGGTGGTCGGCTCGTCGATACCTTTTACAACCTCAAGCGATTCTTCGGAAAGGCTGTTCAGGTTAGACGACGTCAGGTCGAAACGGGTAAGAGACGGGAAACGGTCGGCGAATACATCTACCAGCACATTACACAGGATGAGCACCAGCAGGAAAGCCACCGTAAATATCTTGGCAACAGCGCCGTGCTTCATGCGCTCGCTGCCCAGCCATTTTTTCACGCCGGAAGACTTGGAGGTCTTCTGCTTTTCTTTATTTTTTGTCAGGTTTTTAGCCATTGGTCAAGCCCTCCATTAGTTCCAGCGGCGGCTTTCAATCTTGCGGGCCGTAAGGAACACAAACACACCGCACAGACTGATGAAATACACCACGCCGGGGATATCAAACACGCCCTGGGTAAACGTATAATAGCGGGCGTTAAAGGAGATCCAGTTGATTACCTTCTGTACAAATTCCACACTGACCGCGCTGCCCAGCGTATCGATCATGGTGAGCAGGATGGCGGCTACCAGCGTACCGACTGCCGCGATGATCTGGCTGGTCGTCAGGCTGGAAATGTAGATACCGATCGACATCATGGCCGCGCCGCACAGCAGCGAAGCGATATAGTTGCCGAACACCACGCCCCACGGCGGCGTGGAGAACGTGGACATCAGCACAACGGGAACGAGCGTCATCGTCATGGCGATGAAATAAACGGAGAAGCAGGCCAGGAATTTGCCCAAAACAATAGACGAAACGTTCACCGGAGCGGTGAGCAGCGCCTGGTCCGTCTTGTTTTTGCGGTCTTCACTGAACGAGCGCATCGTAATCAGCGGAATGATGAACAGCGAATAGCCCGTCATCGTGCTGAACACGTTCGTCAGATAATCGGTGGAATGGAAGCTGAGCGCCTGATAGTAAAAAAAGCCATACAGCGCCAGAATAACGGCTACGCACACATAGCCGATCGGCGAAGAAAAGAACGCCTTGAATTCTCTTTTTGCAATTGCCAGCATAGTTTATGCCTCCTTCTTTTCGTCGCCCGCCGGCTCTTCATCCGGTTCATCGGCGGCCGGGTGTTCAATAAACGAGGCGTCGCTGCTGGTAATCTGCAGGAAGATGTCTTCCAGCGTCAGTTCTGTGCTGCGCAGCAGCATCAGCGGCCAGCCCTTGCGAGCCAACAGGGCAAACAGATCGCGCCGGATATCGTAATCCATATCGCATTCGATGATGTATTCATACACGCCGGTTTCCTTTTTGCCGTAAGACGTAACGTCCACAACATGGCCCAGCGCGCGAACGGCATGCAGCACTTCGTCTTCCGGTCCGCTGATGCGGGCGATCAGGCGGTGGTCGGCCGAAAGTTCATGAGCCAGCGTATCCGTTTTGCCGTCTGCTACCAGGCGGCCGTTGTTGATAATAATCACGCGCTCACAGACAGCCTGAATTTCGGAAAGGATATGCGAGCTGAGGATGATCGTGTGGTTGCGGCCCAGGCGGGTCACCAGTTCGCGGATTTCGATAATCTGCTTCGGGTCCAGACCAACCGTAGGTTCGTCCAGAATCAGCACGGGCGGATTGCCCAGAAGCGCCTGCGCAATGCCGACACGCTGACGATAACCTTTGGAAAGGTTACCGATCAAACGCTTGTAAACATGCGAAATTTTCGTAAGTTCACAGATCTCTTTAATATGATCTTTGCGCGGCAGCTTGACCTTTTTCAGATCATACATAAAGTTCAGATATTCTTCTACCGTCATATCCACATACAGCGGCGGGATTTCAGGCAGATAGCCGATCAGGCGCTTGACTTCGTTGGGGTTGTCCAGCGTGTTGTAACCGCTCACGGTTACAGAGCCTTCCGTAGCGGAAAGATAGCCCGTAATAATGTTCATGGCCGTTGATTTACCGGCGCCGTTGGGGCCCAGAAAGCCCAGAATGGTGCCTTCGTCAACGGTAAAGCTGACGTTATCCAAAGCGACGTTCGAACCGTAGCGCTTTGTGAGGTTTTTGACCTCGATCATGGTGTGTTCCCTCCTGTGTTGTTACGTTCTGTACGTCAACCGGCCTGGGTTGTGCAGAAAAAACAGCCGGTGCGCAAAGCGACGGTTTGATAATAGCACAAATAGACAAATGTTGCAAGTGCATTTCGAGAAAATTCGTACGTCTGCATCATTTTCATTTCATTTTACGGAGGTAATGTGAACGCTGTGTGAAAAAGCCGCGTGCATTACCTGAGCAGACGAACGATTTCGCATATTTTTTTGTTTTTCCTGTTATTTTCGGTTGACGGAGGCAAAAAATAACCTTACAATAAAAGTAACTAAACCCACCCCGGCTTTCTTTAATAGCGGCCGGGTATCGGAGCTGATGAATTTGCCCTTGATTTCCCCTTTTTGCCGGCTGCATGTGCGCGCCGCCGATGTACAGCGGCTGTGCTTTATGCCGTCTTCTCTGGCCGATCCGGTGCGCCGGGCGGCTTATTACAACGCAGACCCGCAAAATCTGGTACGCCATATCGACAAACGCGCACAAAATCCCCTGTCTTTTGAAGAAATTTTGCCCCTGCTGGTGCGCGACCGCACCCCCGGGTTCTATTTATGTGAGTCAAACGGCCCGGCCGGTTCCTTTTTGGGCTTGGCTGTCCGCTTGGGAAACGCAGAAACCGCTGACGAACCCCAAAATCTGAATTTACCTTTCGTTCGGTGTGAGACCAATGAGCAGGCGCAGCAGCTTGCCGCTCGTCTGGCTTCGGTTTCGCCGGCCGCCGCTTCCTTTTTAGATGGAGACACGCGGTACACCGTTAAGCCGGTTCACGATCCGCTGGCCATTACCGCCTTGCAGGACGCACTGGCTGAAATTTCTATGGAAGAATCGCAAGACACTTTACCCCCTGACGGAAGCATCGTTTGCCTGCTTCTGCATATGGATGAAAAAATGCCCGCGGATTTTCCCGCCGGCCTGTTCGTGAATTGACCGGGAGATAGGCCCGGCGTTTGAAAAAAGGAGATATCATTTCATGAAAGAAACCTGTTTCCGCCTGCTGGCGGCGGCAGCAATGCTGTTGTTTTTCTGCACAGCCTGCCGAACCGGGCCCGGCTCTGAAAGCCGCCCTCCGGTTTCTTCTTCGTCGTCTTCGCAGGGGTCTTCTCAAAATGAAGTTTCTTCTCAAACGGGAGAAACTTCATCCGGCTCTGTTGAAAAGCAGCCCGAGGTTTCTGCCGCGCCCGAATCTTCAGATTCCTCTGTAGAAGAGCCTGACTCTTCCGAACCCGAGACATCCTCTTCCTGGGAAGAACCTTTTTCGCCTTCTTCCGAAATCTCTGAACCCGAAGGCGAACTTTCCCCCATCGAGGAAATTGTGAAACACGCGGAAGATAAGCGCGATTTACAGTTGAGCCAGACGCCGCAAACCAGCGAAAGAGAAGCCAACCGCTATTTTTATCAGATGGTGGTCGATCAGTATGTTGATTTCGGCGTATTCGTTTCTTCTCCGGAATATGCACATACAGCCGAAGAGTACGCGCAGCTGTTCCCGGGACTGGATTCTATCAAGATGACCCACGCCGTGGTTTATAGCAACGGCTACTATTTCCGCTACAAAATCACCCGCAACGCCAATTTTGCGCTGAAGACCGCGCTGCTTTCCGGCAACACGGAATATCTCACAGAAAAAGAGCAGGCGGCCTATCGCAATCTCAATACCATTCTGAATACGCACATCACCGATGAAATGAGCGCCGCCGATCAGGTTCGCGCCATTCACGATTATATTGTTTTAAACACTGCCTACGATCTGGAGAGCGAGTCTCCTTATGACGCCACCGGCGTATTGGTAGACGGCAAAGCCGTTTGCGACGGCTATTCCAAAGCGTTCCTGCTGTTTATGGACGCGCTGCATATTCCCTGCGTGCGCATTACCGGAACGGCGGGCGGTGTCAATCACGCCTGGAACGCCGTCCAGCTGGGCGGCAACTGGTATCAGGTAGACGCCACCTGGGACGATCCCACGCCCGACACGCCCGGTCTGGTCAGTTACGCCTATTTTCTGATTACCGATGAAATGATGGCGCAGGATCACACGTGGACGTATTCGCCCGTCAAATGTACGGACGATTCCCTGCTTTTGTACCCGTATGAAGGCTGTGTGGCCACCACGCTCGACGGATTGCAGGCAATTTATCAGGCGCAAAAAGACGCCGAACAGTCCTTTATTACGCTGGTGTATCCCACCCGTTCTTTTGGCAGCGACGAAAATATCGTGCTGTATCTGGGGGCATCCAGCTATTATCCATCGTTCCAGCGGGGGGAATGGTCTGTGCTGGTCATCCGCGGATAACGCGGCGAACCGCTGCCAGGGAACCCCCGGAGAAGAAAGCGGCTCGTAGCTGTTGCGTAGGTGCCGGTCACAAGCAGGGGAAACCCCCGACGAGGGTTTCCCCTCAAAACAGTCCACTGGACTGTTTTTTCACCCTTTCCTGCGTTTCATGACGCAAAAGAATTTCGCGCCCTGCGGGGCGCGCCGAGGGCTTTGCCCCTCGACCCCACGATTTTTTGAAAAAAATCGAGTAAAACTTTTTCCGTTTGTACATCAAGCTTGTGCCGCGTGACTTGGGCAATCAATTTCATTTTTGCTTGCCCGCGACGTATCCAGTGCCGGTTCGGCACCACATGTATATATTTTCAGTTTCTCCCGTTTTCCACAAGAAAACGATCATTTTATCAATTAAAAAATGGAGTTGTATCATGATGAAAACAATTTCTCTTAATGGCCTTTGGCAGCTTTGCCGCGCCGACGGAGCCGAACCCTCGCTTGAAGCACAGGTTCCCGGCTCGGTTTACGCCGCCTACCTGCGTGCCAGCGCCATGGAAAATCCCTATTGGCGCGACAACGAAGATCAGGCGCTGGCCATGATGGAACACGACTACATCTTTTCCCGCACGTTTACCCTTTCCCCGGAAGACTGCGCCGGCAGTGTGCTGCTGCTTCAGTGTGAGGGACTCGACACCGTTGCCGATGTAAGCATCAACGGGAAATCCGTTTTTTCGTGCGACAACATGCACCGCATCTGGGTGCGCGATGTTCTGCCGCTCGTAACCCCCGGTGAAAATGAAATCACCGTCTATTTCCATTCCCCCACGCGCACCATTCGTGAGCGCTATGAAGCCGATCCCGCCGGCGGCACGCCCGACGCCATGGAAGGCTTCCCGCTGCTGCGCAAGGCGCACTGCATGTTCGGCTGGGACTGGGGCCCGCGTCTGCCCGACGCCGGCATCTGGCGGAATATCTCCCTGCTTGCGGTTGACCGCGCCCGTCTGGTGAGTGTCCATGTTCGCCAAAAGCACGAAAACGGCAAGGTAACGCTGACTTTTTCACCCGAAACCGAAAGCTATGCCGCCGGGGAACTGACCTGCTCCTATACCGTGACGGCGCCCGACGGAACCACGTTTGTTTCCACAGGCGAGCCGATTGTTGTGGAAAACCCGCAGCTCTGGTGGCCGAACGGCTACGGCGAACAGCCGCTTTATAAGGTGGAAGCCGTGCTTTCCTGCGACGGGAAAGAACAGGATACCTGGAGCGCCCGTATCGGTCTGCGCACCGTCACGATGAAGCGCGAAAAAGACCAGTGGGGCGAAAGCTTTGAAACCTGCGTCAACGGCGTTTCCATTTTTGCCATGGGCGCGGATTACATTCCCGAAGACAACATCTTTGCCAATATCACCCCCGAGCGCACCCGCGCGCTGATCGCCGACTGCAAAGCCGCGAATTTCAACGCGATTCGTGTCTGGGGCGGCGGCTATTATCCCGATGACTGGTTCTACGACGCCTGCGACGAAGCCGGCCTGCTGGTCTGGCAGGACTTCATGTTCGCCTGCGCCGTTTACAACCTGACGCCCGAATTTGAAGCCAACATCCGCGCGGAATTTATCGACAACATCCGCCGCCTGCGCCATCATCCCTCGCTGGGTTTGTGGTGCGGCAACAACGAGATGGAAATGTTCGTGGATGTACGCGAATACGGCTGCACGCACGCACAGGCTGCCGATTACATTAAAATGTATGAATACATCCTGCCGCAGGTTCTGCATCAGTACGATCCCGATACGTTCTACTGGCCGGCTTCCCCGTCTTCTGGCGGCGGATTCGACGATCCCAACGGTCCCAACCGCGGCGACGTGCATTACTGGGATGTATGGCACGGCAACAAGCCGTTTACCGAATACCGCAAATTCTTCTTCCGCTATGCCAGCGAGTTCGGCTTCCAGTCGTTCCCATGCCTTAAAACGGTAGAAACATTTACCCTGCCCGAAGACCGCAATATCTTCTCCTATATTATGGAAAAGCATCAGCGCAACAACGCGGCCAACGGCAAGATCATGAACTACCTGGCGCAGACGTTCCGCTATCCCGGCGATTTCGATACGATGCTGTATGCTTCGCAGCTGTTGCAGGCTAAAGCCATCCGCTACGGCGTGGAGCATTGGCGCCGCTACCGCGGCCGCTGCATGGGCGCGATCTACTGGCAGCTCAACGACTGCTGGCCGGTTGCCTCGTGGGCTTCGATCGATTATTACGGCCGCTGGAAAGCGCTGCATTATGCCGCAAAGAAATTCTTTGCACCGGTTCTGCTTTCGTGCTGTGAAGAAGGCGAGCTGACGCAGGATACAAACGTCAACTCCGAATTCCGCAGCCGCATCCGCAAATCGTTCAAGCTGAATGTTTCGAACGAAACGCGCGAAGATGTGGAGGCCGTTGTGCGCTGGACACTGCGCACGCCCGGCGGCGGAATCGTCACCGGCGGCGAAGATACTGTCACGGTACCGGCGCTCTCGGCCGTGTGGCTGGACGAGCATGAATTCCCCGAAGCCGACCTGCACCGCAACTATGTGGCCTATGAACTGTGGATCGGCGGCCATCTGGTATCCGACGGAACTGCGCTGTTCTGTGCGCCCAAGCATTTCGAATACAAAGACCCGCACCTGCAGGTGATGGTGGACGGCGACGAAGTGACCGTTTCGGCCAGCGCCTATGCCGGCAGCGTGGAACTGGTATGCGAAGACGGCGACGTTGTGCTGGAAGACAACTTCTTTGATCTCAACGGCGACACCAAGACCGTACGCATTCTGCGCGGCGAAGGACATACCTTCAAAGCCCGCAGCATTTACGATATCCGATAAAAGAATCAGGAAAGCCCCTTCCGTTTTGGAAGGGGCTTTTTGCTGTCATTTTGTGCCGGTTCGGCACTGGATACGTCACGGATAAGCCAAATTTTATTTAAAAGCTCAAGTCACGCGACAGAAGCGTGGTATACAAACGTTAAAGTTTTCGTCCACCTTTTTCAAAAGGTGGCGGTTTCCAAAGGCAGCGCCTTTGGCCGCTCTCCGCAGAGAGCGGAACTCTTTGCCTCCAAAAGCGCAGGATGGGGTGAGAAAACAGTCCGGGGACTGTTTTCGAGGGGAAACCCACGCGCTGGGAGGGGTTTCCCCTTCCGCTAAACTGCCGCTTACAAATTACAAATAAAGATAAGCCGCCCGAAGAAAATCGGACGGCTTTGCCGTTATTTACATTTTGTGATCGGAATCCATAGTTCGATATAGCGCGAATCATTTACTTTCGCATCCCCGTGTTTATAGAACCAGTGGTATACTGAAATTTCGGGCGTATCGGCCAATTCATAGCCCGAAGACGGAATCCATTCGCTGACTACTTTTCTGCGAAGTTCCTCAAACACTTCGGTAGGGTATCTTGTTCTTTCGGTTTCACAAACCACATACGTTGCGGCCGGAACCACGACCTTCTCAAATCGATTTGCGTCCTCGCCAAGCTCTTCATCCAGATGATCGGTCATCCGTTCATCCAAAACGGAAGCAATGTAAAAATCGTATCCTTCATCATCAAATCCACGCATGATGTTGTAGCCCGTATCGCAATCATACGACATACCCTTTAGAAGATACTGATTCACACGGGTAGATACATAAAAATCAGCTTCCTGCTCCATGCGTTCGGCCGGTGTGCCGGAAAATCTTTTCTTATAGCCGACAAAGGTCATTTCCGGTTTCTTTTCCACTTTGTAATCCATAACACTGCCACCTTCCAATGAAATTTTCAGTACAAGGCGGGAGAAAAATTTAAGATGATCCCGATTGCTTCGAGCCTGTGACGGTAAAACGCCATGAAATTTCTGAAACGCTTTTGCAAAGCTATCCGGACTTTCATACCCGTATTTCAGCGCAACGTCCAAAACCTTGGCCTCGCCCGATGCCAGTTCCATTCCGGCAAGCGACAGCCTTCGATTGCGGATATACTCGCCGACGGTAAAACCGCAAAGAATGTGAAATACACGCTGAAAATGATAGCTTGATGAAAAACTTTGCGCCGCAACGGTTTCGTAATCAAGGGTTTCCGTCAGGTGATCTTCGATATAATCGATCGCTCTTTGCATTCCGGTAATCCAGTTCATCTTATCCCTCCCTTGTCTTGCTGTTATTCTATTACATGGCGGCTGTAATTTCCCGATCTTCTGTGCTGTGTATTGTCTGACCGCATCTTTTCCCGGTCACACAAACAGCAAAAAGCCCCTTCCAAACGGAAGAGGCTTTTGGTTGCATTACTGCGCAAAGTTTCTGAACAATTCCAGCACGGCGTCGCGGCGGGCGGTGTTCTCTTGCTTATCGGAAGCATCGGAATAGATCATCAGGTAGCGTCCGGCGTGGGTGGCTTCCACTTCGGTGGAAAGCACGGTGAACTTGCCGGTCTCATCTACGCTCTTGAGCACTTCGGCCGAATCGACCTGATCGGCGGCATATTCGTAAATTTCAACGGTCACCGCGGAATCGTTATACATAAACGCATATTTGCGGCCGCTTTGGGCTCCGATAAAGGAAGCCTCCATCTCCAGCGGATCGCCGGAAATATAGCCCGCAGCCTGCAAACACTCGGCCAGGCCCGTGAGGTTGTCGGTGTAGTCGTCGGGGTTAACCGATACCGCGGAAGCGGTTTCGCCGCCCGTAGAGGAAGTACCGGCCTGCTCCACTTTACACGCGCCCAGCGAAAGGATCATCAGCAGGGCAAACAAGACGCAAACGATTTTTTTCATGGGGAAAAGCTCCTTTTTTCTCACAATTTCCCGGCGCGCACCAGCTGCGCCGTTTTCAGGATTCCGATCTGCGTTTTGGAATCCTCGATTTCGTTGTTCATCACCATTTCCACGGCGCGCTCCAGCGGCACACGGTCCACCTCGAGGAACTCGCCCTCGTCGAGCTTCTGGCTGCCGTAAGAGGCAATGCGGCAGGCCCACAGGCGGATGATCTCGTTGCAGTAGCCGGGCGTGGGATAAATATCACCCAGATAGATATAATTTTCGCCGGTGGTTCCGGTTTCTTCCAGCTGTTCGCGGCGGATGGCCTCGAAAGGATCTTCGCCCTTTTCAAGCTTACCGGCCGGCAGCTCGGTGATGACTTTTCCGTAAGCATAGCGGAACTGACGAACCATCAAAAGCTCGTTGTTTTCCGTCAGCGCGGCAATCGACACGCCGCCCGGATGTTCCACGATTTCGCGTCTCGATTCCCGACCGTCTTCCAGGCGGACGCGATCCACGCGCGTGCGGATAATTTTTCCGCTGAACACGACATTCTGTTCCAGGGTTTCTTCCCACAGTTTCACAGTAAACCACGGCTCCCGTTTCATAAATTCCCGCAGCACGGTACTTACCATTATAGAAAAGAACGGCACAAATTGCAAGGAAAATCTGCACGCAAGGCAAAACCCGGGGCAGAGTTTCCCTCCCCGGGTCAAAATTGTGTTTCAGTCAGCACGGCCGCTCCAATGTTTTCGAATCACGCGCTCAAATTCACCAACCGGCATACCCGTATATTTTTTATAAACCGAAGCATCCGTAGACGGGTACACCTTTTCCTCTTCCGAAAAATAAAAGAAGCTAAAACTGAATGCCGGCGCGCAGTAGCCGACGCCCTCCTTTTCTTCCAGCATCAGCAAATAGGTGTCGCCGGGCTCCATCTGCGGGAAGCCGCCTAAAAAACCTTCATATACCACAAAATCAAATGAATCTCCGGCCTGCAGGCTGCCTCCGAAGCTTTTTACCACTTCCATGGGCGTGATTTCCCGGGTGGTATACAGCAGGTTGCCCGGCGTTTTTTCTTCCAGCTCGGGCATACTGCCGTCTTTTTCAAAAGAAAAAGTTTTTTGATACGTTGACCCCACCGCACGGGCTAAAACGATTTCATCAGACAACAGCATAACAGCCTCCATGTCTCTTGGCGTAAGAATGGAAGCCAGTGCAGGCGGTGTGAGCGGCTCATAGGGATTAACATTTTGAGAATAATCCAGCCGGTCGGGATCGGACGCAGTCTGCCAGCCAAACCAACCGCCGCACGCCAAAATGCATACGAATCCCAGTGAACAAAGCACGATCAGGCATTTCTTGCTTTTTCTCATAAAAATCCCTCCCCGACAAAATCAGGCAAGTTTTCAAAAACCTCTGTAATTCTAGTATAGATTTTTCAGAAAGAACAATCAATAGAAAGTAACTGAAATTAGCCAAGCCCGCTCAATATTCATTTGTAGCTTGAATATTGAGATCTCGGACAATGTTCATCCGTACAAGTTCTGCACAAATCTTGTAGATGTGATTCAAGACAGCACTGCATATAATCGCATTCGTCACAACAGCAAGGGATAAGATTTCCTTGTTCGTCTATTTTTTCTCCGTTACCAAGGCAATCGTGTCCATAATTTCCCGGAAACAGAGGAATTCCGGTAATATCCAAAATCATTTTACATACCTCAAAACTATTTTTATATCTCTTATTTTAGAACAAAACATTCTAAAAATCAATAGAACAAATTGTTCCGCGTATACTGATTTTGGTGATGGATTTGAAGTACAAACGCATCCGCGAACTGCGCGAAGATCATGATCTGACGCAAGCACAGGTCGGCGAAAAAATCAACGTGCCGCAGCGCACCTACGCCTATTACGAAAGCGGCCAGCGCATGGTCCCGCCGCAAATTTTATGCCGGCTGGGCGATTTATATCATGTAAGCGTCGATTATCTGCTGGAGCGCACCGACAACCCTCAAATAAACCGTTAAACAACCATCGGAAATTCTTCCGGTGGTTTTGTTTTTGAGGCAAAAGAGTTTCGTCCGCTGCGGAGAGCGGGAGGGACTTCGCCCCTTCGCCCCACGATTTTTTGAAAAAGATCGAGTAAAACCTTTTTCGTTTGTACATTAAGCTTCTGCCGCGTGACTTTGTCTATTAAATTGATCTTAGCCTATCCGCGAAGTATCCTGCGGCGGTTCGCCGCCGAGCGACCCGCGACTCACCGGCGGGGGTTCCCCGCCCAAGGTATTGCGAAAAAATTAACTTTTGTTGATTTTTTACAGGACGCGGTGTATAATGTATTTGAAATATTTTGCCTGCAGAAAACGATTCTGTGAATTTATACAAAGGAGCGTGTTTACTTTGAAGCTGATCGATATGAAGTCCGGTTCTTTCCCGGGCTACACCACGCCGCAGTACGACGTGGAAGCGATGCGCGCCCGTACGCTGGAGAATCCCACCTGGATTCACTTTGGCGCGGGTAACATTTTCCGTGCGTTCCACGCCGCCGGTCTGGATCGCGTACTCAACAAAGGCGCCTACGACAAGGGCGTTATCGTGGCCGAAAGCTTTGACGGCGAAATCATCGAAAAGGCTTACAAGCCCTATGATAACCTGAGCCTGCTCGTTGTGCTAAAATCCGACGGCACCATCGAAAAGAACGTAGTGGCCAGCGTAGCCGATAGCTGGCAGGCCGACTGCGCCAGCGCAGACTGGGCCAAACTGGTTGCCGCTTTTGAAAAGCCCTCCCTGCAGCTGGTTACCTACACCGTAACCGAAAAGGGCTATTCCGTAGCAGGTCGCGATGGACAGGCCGACATGCAGTCCATGGACGCTCCGATCAGCGTGATCGGCAAAACCGCCCTGCTGCTCTACAAGCGCTTTACTGCCTGCGCCGCCCCGATCGCCATCGTGAGCACCGATAACTGCTCTCACAACGGCGACAAGATCAAGGCCGGTGTTCTGGCTATGGCCGAAGCCTGGGTCGAAAAGGGCTTTGTGTGCAAGTGCTTCCTCGAGTATCTGAACGATCCCAAGAAGGTTTCCTTCCCCTGGACCATGATCGACAAGATCACCCCGCGTCCGGACGCCCGCGTCAGCGAAATGCTCAAGGAATCCGGCTTTGAAGACGTGGAAACGATCACCACTGAAAAGCATTCCTTCACCGCTCCGTTTGTCAATGCGGAAGAAACCGAATACCTCATCATGGAAGACGATTTCCCGAACGGCCGCCCGCCGCTGGAAGAAGCCGGCTTCATCTTTACCGATCGCGAAACCGTAGACAAGGTAGAGCGCATGAAGGTTTGCACCTGCCTGAACCCGCTGCACACGGCCATGTCCGTATTTGGCTGCATGCTGGGCCATACCTCCATCTGCGGCGAAACGCAGGATGAAGACATCATGAAGTTCATCAAGACGATTGGCTATGTAGAAGGCATGCCCGTTGTGGTCGATCCCGGCATCATCAAGCCGATCGAATTTATCGACACGGTTGTGAATGTCCGCCTGCCCAACCCCTTTATGCCCGACACGCCCCAGCGTATTGCCACCGATACGTCTCAGAAGCTTTCCATCCGCTTCGGCGAAACCATTAAGGCTTATATCGCCCGCGACGATCTGGACGTGCATTCGCTCAAGTGCATCCCGCTGGTCCTGGCTGGCTGGATCCGCTATGCCATGGGTGTGGATGACAACGGCAACGTGTTCGAACGCAGCCCCGACCCGATGTTGGTTGAAGTCGATCCGATCATCAGCTTCCTGAAGCTGGGCGAAACCGATTTCGACGCCGAAGGCCTGCGTCCGCTGTATGAGAACGAAACGCTGTTCGGCATCAACCTGTACAAGGCTGGTATCGCCGACACCGTAACGGCTTATCTGCGCCGTCTGGTTGCCGGTCCGGGCGCCGTCCGCAAGACGCTGCACGAAACCGTCAACGCCTAATTTGAATCTTTTATCCCCTGTCCGTTTATCGGACAGGGGATTTTTGTACTAAAAAAGAACCCGCAGAAGCCTTTTGGCCGCTGCGGGTTTTGCTTTTACAGATTTAAATCTTTCAACAATACAATGTCGTTATTTTTTGCGGCAATATCGGGCGCTTTTCGATAGCCGCAGTGCAGATAAAAAGCCTCGGCCGAGTCGGTTGTGAGAATCGAGCGCGCCGCACCCTGCGCGGCGAAATATGCTTCCGCCATTTGCAGCAAATCTTTGCCGTGACCTTGCCCACGCTCAGATGGGCTTACCCAAAATTCGCGGACAAACCCCATCGGCCAGTTGAAAAACCAGTTGGTTAGTTCAATCATCGTAAATTGAATAAACCCGATGACCTCGCCCGCGGGCGAAAGACGCACATAGGCGGCGTTACGGCCCTCGCTGGTCATTTGCTCGAATAAGGCGGGCCACTGTTCTTCTTTTACCTCCACGCCCATTTCCGCAAAATAGAGCCGGAAAGCCTGCTGAAAAGCCGCGTCGCTGAAATCCTGAATAAACAGATCCGTATACGTCATAGAAAGTCTCCTTTGTATGAAAAAAGTGTTCCCGGTTTCGGGAACACTTCCAATTTTGTCATACAAAGCAAAAGCCTATTAAACGGCGCACCGCGAATGACAGAATTCCCGAATCGGTCGATTGAATTTCATGTCATCCACCTGCCTTTCAAAAGCAGTATAGCATAGCCCAAACCGAAACGCAAGGTAAATTTTACGTTTTTTCGACTTGTCTCTCTCCAAAATTTTAATTTGCAAAAATAAAAACCGCAATCCCGAATCAATCGGAATTGCGGCTTTGCTTGGTGGAGACACGGGGACTCGAACCCAGGACCTCTCGCGTGTGAAGCGAACGCTCTAACCAGCTGAGCTATGCCTCCAGAACATCCGAAAATGAAAAAGCAGCGAGGTCCGTCATCGTTAAGTTGGTGACCCGGACGAGAATCGAACTCGTGTTACCGCCGTGAAAGGGCGGTGTCTTAACCGCTTGACCACCGGGCCATATCTTTTGCGGTAAACCGCAAAGAATGAAAACGAAAAAGGAACCACGCTGCCGGTTCATTCGGAATTGGTAGCGGGAGGGGGATTTGAACCCTCGACACTCCGGGTATGAACCGAATGCTCTAGCCAACTGAGCTATCCCGCCATATCGCCATTCGATCTGGCATCTTCTTCACAAGAAGCTTTTATATTATACGAAACCCATGCTGTTTTGTCAATAGGTTTTTTTAAATTTTTTTGCTTTTTTTATTTTGCTCTTTTTTGGATATTTTTTTGCTGTAGATCCCTTCTTTTTTATTGCAGCTCGCTTAAAAATCGGCTATAATGGCCACAGAATGCAAAGCCGCCTTAGGCGGCAGGAGGAGAACGCCTATGGATTTTCTTTTTGAAAAAGTAGACATTTTGTGTAAGAAACTGGAATCCCTCTGCATGACCCCAGCCGGAGAAATCGGCCCGATGGAATGCGTGCCCTGCGGTTACAAAAAGGGCTGCACCCCGCCCGCCGAAGGCTGGCAGCCGTTTACCCCCGGCAGCCGCGTTTCCGGCAAGGACGGCCATCTTTGGTTCCATATGCATTTCACCGCTCCCCAGGCTCAGGAAGGCAAAACGCCTTATTTCCGCCTGATGACCGGCAAGCTGGGCAACTGGGATGCCTGCAACCCGCAGGCGCTGCTGTATGTAAACGGCCGCACTGTGCAGGGCATGGACATCAACCACAATATGATGCAGCTCACGCCCGGCGAGGACGTTGACCTGTATCTATATTTCTACATCGGCATGATCGATATTGCCATTGAGTTTACCCCGTCGCTGGTGTATCTCGACGATCGCATCGAAAAGACGTACTACGACTTGAGCGTACCGCTGCAGGGCACTCGTTTGCTGCAGAAGAACAGCCGCGAGTATGTAGAAACCATGAAGTGCCTGGAGCAGGCCGCCAACCGGCTCGTCATGTGGCCGGAATACTCCGAAGCCTTCTATCAGGGACTTGAAAACGCCTGCGATTACTTACAGAAAGAATTTTATGAAAAGCTCTGCGGCAAAAGCGATGTCACCGTCCGCTGCATCGGCCACACGCATATCGACGTGGCCTGGCGCTGGACACTGGCCCAGACTGTTGAAAAATCGCAGCGCAGCTTTGCCACGGTGATCGAACTGATGCGCCGCTACCCCGAATATATTTTCATGTCTTCGCAGCCGCAGCTGTATCAGTATGTAAAAGAAGAAGACCCGGCTTTGTATGAAGAGATCAAGGAAATGATCAAAGCCGGCCGCTGGGAAGCCGAAGGCGCCATGTGGCTGGAAGCCGACTGCAACCTGACCAGCGGCGAAAGCCTGGTGCGCCAGATTGTTCACGGCAAGAAGTTTATGAAAGACGAATTTGATGTGGACAGCAAAACCCTGTGGCTGCCCGACGTATTCGGCTACAGCGCCGCCATGCCGCAGATTCTGAAAAAGAGCGGTGTGGATAACTTCGTCACCTCCAAAATCAGCTGGAACGAAGCCAATACCCTCCCCTACGACACGTTTATGTGGCAGGGTATCGACGGCACCGAAGTGTTCACAAACTTCATCACGGCACAGGACGCCAAACCGAACGGTGAAATCACCAACTTCACCACCTATAACGGCGACCTGACCCCCGACATGGTCTTGGGTACCTGGAACCGTTATCAGCAGAAAGAATACAACGACGAGGCCGTCATCACGTTTGGTTACGGAGACGGCGGCGGCGGCCCGACCCGCGAAATGCTGGAACGTTTCCGCCGTTTGCAGTATGGTCTGCCCGGTCTGCCGCGCGCCTGCATGAGCAATTCCGCCGATTGGCTGAACCACGCCCGCGAAAACTTTACCAAAAACGCCGAACTGCTGCAGCGTATGCCGCGCTGGGTAGGCGAGCTGTATCTGGAATTCCACCGCGGCACCTATACTTCCATGGCGAAGAACAAAAAGAACAACCGCAAGAGCGAATTCGCCCTGCAGCAGGCCGAAAAGCTGTGTGCAACCGACGCCCTGCTCAACGGCGGCGCCACGCACGACGGCGAGCTGTATCACGCCTGGGAAGTCGTTCTGCGCAACCAGTTCCACGACATCATCCCCGGTTCCTCCATCTTTGAGGTTTACGAGGATTCCGATAAGGAATACGCCGGCGTGCTGGCCACGACGGATGCCGTCTGCGGCGAAAAGATTGCTGCACTCAAGAACAATGTCACCACGAACGGCGGCACGTTTGTATATAATCCGCTCGGCTTTGCCCGCAAGGCACAGGTAAAGGTTAACGGCCAGACGGTTGAAACGCCCGAAATTCCCGCGCTGGGCTGGGCTGTAATCCCGCAGACCGCGCCTGTCTGCGGCGTGCAGGTAAACGGCCTCACAGTAGAAAACCATGCTTATATCGTTACGCTCGACGAAGCCGGACGCATCGTGCGCCTGTTCGACAAGCGCTTCAACCGTGAAGTGCTGCTGGATGGCCAGAAGGGCAATGAGATTCAGATTTTCGAGGACTTCCCGCGCCAGTACGACAACTGGGAAATCACCAACTACTACAAGCAGAAGAAAACCGTACTCGATACCCCGGCCACCATTACGGCCGTAACGGACGGTGCCCGCGCCGGTTTGAAGATTGAGCGCAAGTTCCTCTCCTCCACGATCAGCCAGACAATGTGGCTCTACACCGAAAACGACCGCATCGATTTCGAGACGAACCTCGATTGGCACGAAGAGCATATGCTTATGAAGGCCGCCTTCCCGGTGGATGTACATGCTAACCGCGCCACATACGAAATCCAGTTTGGTAATCTGGAACGCCCGACGCATGAAAACACAAGCTGGGATCAGGCCAAATTCGAAGTCTGCGCACACAAATGGGCCGATATTTCCGAAGACGGCTACGGCGTGAGTATCTTAAGCGAAAGCAAATACGGCTTCAACGCCGAAGGCAGCACGATGAAGATCACGCTGCTCAAATGCGGTACCGAGCCGAACCCGCAGGCCGACAAGGGCGCTCATGCGTTTACCTATTCCCTGCTGCCGCACGCCGGCGATTACCGCACCGCCACCGTACACGAGGCTTACTGCCTAAACGTGCCCGCTGTGGCCGAACCGGTTGCCGCCCAGACCGGCAAGCTGCCCGAATGCTTCAGCCTGCTGACCTGCGATGCGCCGAACGTGGTGATCGACACCGTAAAGCGCGCCTATAACGGCGACGGCACGGTTGTGCGTATGTACGATGCATTCGACCGCCGCACGACCGCTAAGCTGACTCCCGGCTTTGATTGCACACGCGCTGTCCTGTGCGATCTGCTCGAAAACGAGCTGGAAGAACTCCCCGTAGAAAACGGCGTTGTTTCCGTTCCGGTAAAGAACTTCGAGATCGTCACGATCAAGCTGAAATAAGCCAAAAAGGCTCTATAAAATGCCCCCGGTGGATTCCACCGGGGGTATTTGTTATAAAGGTGAAAAATCTGCGTACGACAAGGAACCCCCGGCGAGGGTTCCCTACGAAAGAAACGCCGCCCAGGCGTTTCTTTCTACCCTCCTGCGCTTACGAAGGCAAAAGGATTCCGCTCTCTGCGGAGAGCGGGAAGGGCTTTGCCCCTTCGCCCCACCACCTTTTGAAAAAGGTGGACGAAAACTTTCAACGTCTGTACGCTCCGCTTCTGCCACAACAAAAAATTCCCGGCAAAATGCCGGGAATTTCTGATTTTTACGATTATGCAAAGTCTTCGGCGTGCAGCTCGATTTTCGACAAAAACCAGCTCTGTCCGTTATCGGGGCTGCCCTGATAGAACAGATACGCGCGGCCGTCGTCGTCGCGGAACGCATACGGATGGCCGGATTCACTGCTGTTCCAGCTGCCCGGTTCACCGGGACGCAAAAACGGCTCGGAAGAGCAGCGGCGGAAAAAGACGCCGTCTTCCGATACGGCGCAGCCGATCTGCTGCGGCGTGCAGTTATACGAGCCGCCGTAGAACATATAAAGCTTGCCGTTTTCTTCGATCACGGCAGGCGCTTCGATGCACTTACCCTCCCATTTCAGTTCGGGCGCAAGCAAAGATGCATTGGTGATCTGCTGCCAGCAGCCGCTCGAATAATCGCTGTTTAGCGGCGCAAACGCACCACCCACTTTCTGAATGGCAAATTCATGGTCGCGCGTGGCAAAATACAGGAACAGCTTTTCGTCGAACACCACCACATCGGCGTCGATGGCACGACCGCAGCACCAATCATCCGTCGGACGGAAAATCGGGTTGGTGGGGTCTTTTTCAAAATGACGGCCATCGGTAGACGTTGCGTGGCAAATAGCGTCTTTCGGGCCGTTACCGTAGGTCTGATAAAACAAGTGAACCACACCGTCGAGCACAATTGCGGCCGGCGCGCCGATGCCTTTTGCTTCGCAGGGTTGGGTCAGCGGCACCTCGCCGGTTACCTCCCAGTTTTCCAGGTCATCGCTTTCTGCAATGCCGATCCCGAGGCCCAGTTCGGGCGTGGGACGTGTGGAATGATACAGGAAGTACCGCCCGTTCAAACGAATTACGGCGGGATCTTTGGCAAACGAACCGCCGCGGGTCGTATTGGTAAACAACATCAAAAACAACTCCTCAAAAGGTTTATTCCATACCGGTTTCTCCGGTAAGCTGATAACGGATACTGGAAAGCGTCTTGGCGCGGTTGCGGTAATATTCCATGGTTTTCGTCGCAACCGTCAGGGGTGCGGTAGAGCCCGACCCGGCCTCGTTTTTAATCGACTGCAAAGCAGCGCCGGAGGCATTTACCCACATTCCCTGCTCCCATTTCAGTTCTTCGCGTGCATTTCCTGTGGTAATCTCCAACAGTTCTTTATACAGGGTATCGATCTGCGCCTCCCAGGTTTCGGCATATTCGCTGTAAACCTGGATCATCTGAATCGTGGAAGCGGCCAGCTTAATATCGGAATCAAACGCCTGATCAATGGAATTCCCGTCAAAAGCATCGGCAAAATCCGGGTCGTCGGTATCCGCAGACGGCAGCGTGGTCTCTTCCTCGGAAGACTCGCTTTCCTCTTCTTCGGAAGAAACGGGTTCTTCTTCCTCTGAATATTCGGGTTCTTCTTCGGATTCTACCAGCGATTCTTCCTCAGATTCTTCTACCTGCGAGGACGAAGACGCGGACGACGTGGCGGATGAAACAGAAGAAGACGAGCTCGAAGCAGATGACGTGGAAGACGACGACGAATCATCAGGCTGAGAAGGCGTGTTGCTTTTTCCACAAGCGGTAAGCGCCAGCAGCGCCAGAACCATTAAAAAAATTACGGTATATTTTTTCATGTAAAAAATCTCCTTTTCGGCAAATTAAAACAAAGGTTGTGCTGCATTTATCATACCGTACACGCCGACGTTTTGCAAGCGTTTTTCACAAATCTCAAAACCAAGAAACTTGTCAGGTTCAACGATTTTGCTTTTCTTTTGTGAACAGATATGCTATAATAATTTGTACAGACAAATCATCAGGCGCCTGGCGCCGTTTGTGGAAATGGAGCGATTCGGTATGTTGGAAGAACTCAAACAGCAGGTTTACGAAGCCAATATGGAGCTGCCCCGCCGGGGTTTGGTGACCTATACCTGGGGCAATGTCAGCGGAATTGACCGCGAAAAGGGTCTGTTTGTCATCAAACCCAGCGGCGTGGCTTATGAAACGCTGAAGCCCGAAGATCTGGTCGTTATGGATCTGGACGGCAACCGCGTGGAAGGAAAATACCGTCCTTCTTCCGACACGCCTACGCATCTTGAACTCTACAAAGCCTTCCCCGAACTGGGCGGCATTGTACATACCCATTCCCCCTGGGCGACGGTTTGGGCACAGGCCGGCCGCAGCATTCCTTCCTACGGCACCACGCACGCCGACTATTTTTACGGCGATATTCCCTGCGCGCGCAGCCTGACCCCCGAAGAAATCGACGAAGCCTATGAAACCAACACCGGCAAGGTGATTATCGAAACCTTTAAAGACCGCAGCCCGGTTTTTGTCCCCGGCGTGCTGTGCACCAACCACGGCCCGTTTACCTGGGGAAAAGACGCCGCCGAAGCCGTTCACAATGCGGTTGTGCTGGAAGAAGTCGCTAAAATGGCCTACTACACCGAGCAGGTCAACCCCGGCGTAGGACAGATTCCCCAGCCGCTGATGGACAAGCACTTCCTGCGCAAACACGGCGCAAACGCTTATTACGGACAAAAATAATCGTCGGTTTTGAAAACCGGCTCAATCGGGAAAAGTGCCGGCCCGTGGACCGCTGCTTTTCCCTTGTTGCTTTGATTCAGGCAAAAAGGAGATTTTATGTTACAGGAAGCTTTTAAACTATCTTCTCCGGCAGACGGGCTGCCTTTGGGCGGCATCTGGATTTTGCCGGAAACGATCCCGAAAGGCGTCATACAGTTCTGCCACGGCATGTGCGAACGCAAGGAACGGTATCTGCCCATGATGACGCATCTGGCGGAAAACGGCTATGCGTGCGTGATTCACGACCACCGCGGCCATGGCGAAAGCGTACGCCATCCAAACGATTTGGGTTACTTTTACAAAAACGGCGCGCGGGCGCTGTTGCGTGATATTTTGGCCATCAACACGATGGCGCACGAACGCTTCCCCGGCCTGCCGCTGATTCTGTTCGGCCACAGCATGGGTTCGCTCGCTGTTCGCGCCTTTGCCCGGGAACACGACGATAAAATGGACGCGCTGATCGTCTGCGGTTCCCCCTCGCGCGCCACCGGCCTTTCCTTTGGCTTATGGCTGGTGCGTCATCTGCGCTTTTTCCGGGGCGAGCACGCGCATTGTTCGCTGGCCGACCGGCTGGTGATGGGCAATTTCAACCGTGCGTTTGCCAAAGAAGGACCAAATGCGTGGCTGAGCACCGATCCGTCCGTTGCCGCCGCGTACAACAGCGATCCGCTCTGCAACTTTACGTTTACGCTCAACGGCTATGAATCGCTGCTCTATCTGATGACCTGGACGTATGCTTCAAACGGCTGGGAAATGAAAAACTCCGACCTTCCCATCCTTTTTATTTCGGGAGAAGACGATCCCTGCCGCATTTCTCATAAAAAATTTTTACAGGCCGTAGAACACATGAAAAACCAGGGATACACACAGGTTTCGTGGAAAATCTATCCCGGTATGCGGCACGAAATCATGAACGAAAGAAACCGCGAGCAAGTTTTTAACGACATTTTAGATTTTTGTGGAAAACAAATTCCGGCGACAAGCGTTGGAAAGGAGAATGTATGATGAGCCTTTTAGACGCCGCCTGGCTATTTGTGATCTACAGTTTTCTGGGATGGTGTGCCGAAGTGGTTTTCGCCGCCATCACCTTGAAACAATTTGTCAACCGCGGTTTTTTGAACGGCCCGGTCTGTCCGATCTATGGATTTGGCCTTGTTGCCGTGGATTTGCTGCTTGCCCCTCTGCGCGGCCATTGGCTGCTGCTGTTTCTGGCCTGTGTCGCCGTGACAACGCTGATTGAACTGATTACCGGCGTGGTGCTGGAAAAGCTTTTCCACGAAAAATGGTGGGATTATTCCAACTACCGCTTTAACTTTAAAGGCTACATCTGTCCGCAGTTTTCCCTTTTGTGGGGATTCGCCTGTATGGTCGTGATTAAGTGGCTTCAACCGGCCACGGTACGCCTTATTCGCGCCATTCCGAATCCGGAATCAACGATTTTTGTCAGCATTTTACTGGTGGTTTTTGCCGTGGATTTCCTGCTGACCCTGCGCAGCGTACTGCGGCTTCGTGTGCGTATGGAAGAGCTACATCGAATTGAAAATGCGCTGCACAGCGTCTCTGATACAATTGGAGAAGGCTTATTCGACGGCGTATACATGGCGCGCGAAAAGCTGACGAGCGAAAAAGCCGAGCAGCTGCGCCACCGTTTGGTAACCCGCGCCAACGAAAGCTACGCGGAACTCGAACAGCGTTACCACGAGATTCTTTCGCACATTTCCCCGATCAACAGCCGTATTATCAAGGCTTTCCCGAATATTCAGCGCGGCCGCTACCGCCAGACAACGGCCTCGATCCGCGCCGCTTACGAGCAGCGCCGACAGGCGCACAAAGCGCGCAAACAAAGCAAAAAGAACCCAAAAGCATAACAAAAAGCCCGCCAAACGACGGGCTTTTCTTTTATCAAAAAATAGATGCGGTAATACAACAAAAATAAGAGGGAACCCCCGGCGAGGCGGGGAGTCCCCGCTGACAAGTCGCGAATCTGGCATAAAACAAACGGGAAGCATCTGCCGCGCGACGTCGGCTTTTAAATTTATTTTAGCCCAGTCGCGACGTATCCTGCGGCGGTTCGCCGCCCTATTTCAGCAGCCTTTTACGCGTTCGGGCAGTTCTTGTTCGGCCTGTGTGGGGGCGTCGCTTTTCTGCGCGCCGATGCGGCGTTCCGCGTTTTCCACACGCTCGCGTGTGGGCGGTTGAATACCATCCAGCGGGTAATCAAAGCCCAGCTTCTGCCACTTGGCAATGCCCAGCGTATGATAAGGCAGCACTTCCACGCGCTCCACATTGGAAAGCGTTTTGACAAATGCGCCCAGTGCATCCAGGTCTTCGTCGAAATCGCTGCGTTCGGGCACCAGCACGTGACGAATCCAAACCGGCTTGCCGATGGAATCGAGATAACGGGCCAGCTCCAGGATGTTGTCGTTGTTATGCCCCGTCAGCGTTTTATGGCGGGCCGGGTTCATTTCCTTGATGTCGAGCATCACAAGGTCGGTATAGCGCATCAATTCTTCAAACTTGGAGAAGAACGGTTCTTCGCGCGTAAACGGCTGGCCGGCCGTATCGATTACGGTGCTAACGCCGGCTTCTTTGGCTTTTCTGAACAGTTCCAGCATAAAATCAAGCTGCAGAAGCGGTTCGCCGCCGCTTACGGTGATACCGCCTTCGCCCTTCCAATAGGGCTTATAGCGCAGCGCCTGACGCAGCAATTCATCGGCTGTGCGCGCATCGCCGCCTTCCGTCTTCCAGGTATCCGGGTTATGGCAGAACTGGCAGCGCATATGGCAGCCCTGCAGAAAGATGACAAACCGTACGCCCGGGCCGTCTACCAGCCCAAAGCTTTCTACGGAATGCACATGGCCCAAAACGGGTGTTTTCTGTTCCATAGTCTTTTCCTTTCCGAAAACGGAAGCCTCTCCGCAAAAACGCGGGGAGGCTTTGTTTTACATCTGTTATTCTGTAAGAATTACAGCGTGGTGTGGCAGGTTCTGGAGATAACGTCCATCTGCTGCTCACGGGTCAGGTCGATGAACTTCACGGCGTAACCGGATACACGGATGGTGAAGTTTGCATACTCTTCCTTCTCCGGATGCTCCATCGCGTCGATCAGCTTTTCTTTGCCGAATACGTTTACGTTCAGGTGATGAGCGCCCTGATCGAAGTAACCGTCGAGCACGTTCACCAGGTTGGTAACCTGTTCGGGTTCGCTGTGGCCCAGTGCATCGGGGTTGATGGTCTGGGTGTTGGAGATACCGTCCAGAGCCCACTCATAGGGCAGCTTGGTCAGGGAGTTCAGAGAAGCCAGCAGGCCGTTCTTTTCAGCGCCGTAAGACGGGTTAGCACCCGGGGACAGCGGTTCGCCAGCCTTGCGGCCATCCGGCAGAGAACCGGTAGCCTTACCGTATACCACGTTGGAGGTGATGGTCAGGATGGACGTGGTCGGCTCGGAGTTGCGGTAGGTATGGCACTTCTTGATCTTGTCGAGGAAGGTCTTGAGCAGCCATACAGCGATATCGTCGGCACGATCGTCGTCGTTGCCGTAACGCGGGAAGTCGCCTTCGGTCTCGAAGTCAACGATCATGTTGTCTTCGTCACGGATCGGCTTAACCTTAGCGTACTTGATAGCGCTCAGGGAGTCTACTACGTGGGAGAAGCCAGCGATACCGGTTGCGAAGGTACGGCGAACATCGGTGTCGATGAGAGCCATTTCGGCAGCTTCATAGTAGTATTTATCGTGCATGTAGTGGATCAGGTTCAGGGTGTTTACATACACCTTAGCCAGCCACTCCATCATGAAGTCATAGTTCTTGATTACTTCATCGTAATCGAGATATTCAGAGGTGATCTTGCGGATAGCCGGACCAACCTGTGCACGGGTCTTCACGTCGATACCGCCGTTCATAGCGTACAGCAGGCACTTGGCGAGGTTTGCACGGGCGCCGAAGAACTGCATTTCCTTACCGGTCTGGGTAGCGGATACGCAGCAGCAGATGGCGTAGTCATCGCCCCAAACAACGCGCATAACGTCGTCGTTTTCGTACTGGATGGAGCTGGTACGCACGGAGATAGCAGCGGCATAGCGCTTGAAGGCTTCCGGCAGCTGAGAGGAATACAGAACCGTCAGGTTCGGTTCGGGAGACGGGCCCATGTTTTCCAGCGTGTGCAGGAAACGGAAGTCGTTCTTCGTTACCATGGAACGGCCGTCTACGCCCTTACCGGCGATGTCCAGCGTAGCCCATACCGGGTCACCGGAGAACAGTTCGTTGTAGGAAGGAATACGAGCGAACTTCACCATGCGGAACTTCATAACCATATGGTCAACGAGTTCCTGAGCTTCGGTTTCGGTCAGCGTGCCGTTGTCCAGATCGCGCTGAATGTAGATATCCAGGAAGGTGGAAACGCGGCCCACGCTCATGGCAGCGCCGTTCTGGGTCTTGATAGCAGCCAGATAGCCGAAATACAGCCACTGGAAAGCTTCGCGGGCATTCTTAGCGGGCTTGGAGATATCAAAGCCGTAGGAAGCGGCCATCTTCTTCATTTCGCCCAGAGCCTTGTACTGCATGGAGATTTCTTCGCGCTGACGGATAACGTCATCGGTCATGGTGCCGTCGCCGCAGTTAGCGAAATCTTCGGCCTTCTTCTCCATCAGGAAATCGATACCATACAGAGCCACACGACGATAGTCGCCTACGATACGGCCGCGGCCATAGGTATCCGGCAGACCGGTGATGATCTTGTTCTTACGAACAGCGCGCATTTCGGGCGTGTAAGCATCGAATACGCCCTGGTTGTGGGTCTTGTGGTATTCGGTAAAGATCTTGTGCAGTTCCGGATCAGCCTTGTAGCCATAGGTTTCGCAGGCTTCTTCAGCCATACGGATACCGCCGAAGGGCATGAAAGCACGCTTAAGCGGCTTATCGGTCTGCAGACCAACAACCTTTTCCAGATCCTTCATGGATTCATCGATATAGCCCGGGCCATGGGAAGTGATGGAAGATACAACATGGGTATCCATATCCAGCACGCCGCCCTTGGCGCGTTCTTCCTTCTGCAGAGCCTGCAGAGCGCCCCACAGCTTATTGGTAGCTTCGGTAGGATCAGCGAGGAAAGATTCGTCGCCGTCATAAGGGGTGTAGTTGTTCTGGATGAAATCACGCGTATTGATTTCTTCCTGCCAGAGTCTTCCTTTGAAGCCCTGCCACTGTTCAAACTTGGTCATCAAATTAACCCTCCTGTCATTCTCTCCGGGGTTTTTAAGCCCCGCCGCTTTTCCCGCGGTTTATAAAACAGCCGCCTCCGTGTTTGGCTTAACTAACCGCCATCCTTCGGCAAAACTGAATGTTTTGTGAGCATCAAAAGTATACCATCTCAGTGCAGGAATGCGCAATATAAATTTTTACCAAAAAGTTATGCACACACAAAGGTACTCTGGTATAAAATGAAAATCCTTCTTATTTTTGCCCGTTTTATAACAAAAATACTTGCTTTTTTAAACTTTTAACTTGCTTGATTTACCTTGTTATCAGAGTAAATAGCGGTTGTTTTCGGGGGAAAAATCCGCTATAATTAACGTAAATTTGGGCGCATCAGGCGCCAAAGGAGTTGGAACAAATGAAAATGGTTTTGCGTTGGTTCGGCCCCGGGCACGACAGCGCTTCTCTTGAACAGATTCGGCAGATTCCGGGTGTAACCGGAATTGCCGGGACACTCATGGATAAGCAGCCGGGCGAAGTCTGGCCGGAAGACGAGATCGCCGACCTGAAAAAACAAACGGAAGACGCCGGGCTTGAACTTCAAGTCATTGAAAGCGTCAACATTCACGACGATATCAAACTGGGTCTGCCCACGCGGGACGGCTATATTGAGGCTTACCGGCAGACGATCCGCCGCCTGGGCAAAGCCGGCGTGCGCGTGATCTGTTATAATTTTATGCCGGTTTTTGACTGGATGCGCACCGACCTGCGCAAACCGCTGCCGGACGGCTCAAATACCATGGCGTATGAACATCGGATTCTGGCCGGTATGGACGATCCGCACGCGATTATCGAGGCGTTCCGTCAAGGTTCGGGCGGCTATTCCCTGCCCGGCTGGGAACCGGAACGACTGGCGCACATCGAAAAGCTGTTTGAACTTTACGACGGCATCACCACCGACCGTCTGTTTGAAAATCTGGGGTATTTTCTGGATGCCATTATGCCCGTATGTAAGCAATACGACGTGCGCATGGCGATTCATCCGGACGATCCGCCGTGGAATATTTTCGGCCTGCCGCGCGTCATCGCAAACGGCGAAAGCCTAAAACGTCTGTGTGCGCTCAACAATAGCCCGTACAACGGCATTACGCTTTGCACCGGCTCGCTGGGCGTAGACGCGAACAACGACCTGCCCGCGCTGATCCGCACCTTTGGGGATCGGATTCACTTTGCGCATGTGCGCAACTTCAAGCGCACGGCAGAGAAAGATTTCTACGAATGCTCGCATTTTTCGGCGGACGGTTCGCTGGATATGGTGGAAATCATGCGTGCGCTGTATGAAGCCGCGCCGAATGCGTACATCCGTCCCGACCACGGCCGGATGATCTGGGGCGAAGAAGCCCGCCCAGGCTATGGCCTGTATGACCGCGCGCTGGGCGCCATGTATTTGCAGGGCATCTGGGAAACCATGGCGAAGAACCTCCGCAGGTGAGTCGCGGGTAAGGCTTTAAAACAAAATTTGAGCTTTCGCCGCGCGACTTTGGCTTTCAATTTTATTTCAGCCTGTCCGCGACGTATCCCGCGGCGGTTCGCCGCACGCGACTTGGGAGCGGCAACTTGCCGCCGGGGAGTCCCTAGCGATTCTCCTACAAACAAAAAGCGCAGAAACGGAATCCCGTTTCTGCGCTTGATTTTTTACTGTAATCAGAAATGAGCGGAGTAGTTCGGCGCTTCCTTCGTGATCTGAATGTCGTGCGGATGACTCTCTTTCAGACCGGCGCCGGTGATACGGATAAACTGAGCCTTTTCATGCATTTCGGCCAGATTGGCGCAGCCTACATAGCCCATACCGGAACGCAGACCGCCAACCATCTGATAGATGGTTTCGGCCAAAAGTCCCTTATAGGGAACGCGGCCTTCTACGCCTTCCGGAACGAACTTCTTCTTGTCCGTCTGGAAATAACGGTCGCTGCTGCCGGTGCCCATGGCGCCCAGGCTGCCCATGCCGCGGTATACCTTGAACTGACGGCCCTGGTACAGTTCGATTTCGCCCGGAGCTTCTTTACAACCGGCAACCAGAGAACCCAGCATAACGGCGTTGGCGCCCGCTGCCAGTGCTTTTACGATATCGCCGCTGTACTTGATACCGCCGTCGGCGATAACCGGAATGCCATGCTTGCTGGCTTCGCAGGCTGCATCATACACAGCCGTGATCTGCGGCACGCCGATACCCGTAACCACACGCGTGGTGCAGATGGAACCGGGGCCGATACCAACCTTCACGCAGTCTGCGCCGGCGTCGATCAGAGCCTTGGCGCCTTCTGCGGTGGCAATATTACCGGCGATAACCGGCAGGTTCGGATAAGCTTTCTTTATGCGGGCAACGGCTTCCAGTACGCCGCTGTTGTGTCCGTGAGCGGAATCCAGACCGACAATATCCACGCCGGCTGCTACCAGAGCAGCTACACGGTCCAATACATCGGCCGTGGCGCCGATAGCGGCAGCGCACAGCAAACGGCCCTGGCTGTCACGGGCGGAATTGGGATACTGAACAGCTTTTTCAATATCTTTAATCGTGATGAGGCCCTTGAGGTTGCCTTTTTCATCTACGATCGGGAGTTTTTCGATCTTGTGCTGACGGAGGATATCCTGTGCTTCTTCCATGGTCACGCCTACAGGAGCCGTAACCAGGTCTTTTTCGTGTGTCATCACATTTTTGATCGGCTGATCAAAATCCTGCGTCTTCATGAAACGCATATCGCGGTTGGTGATGATGCCCACCAGCTTGCCGTTTTCGCAGATCGGCACACCGCTGATTTTATAGTGCGCCATCAGCTGATCAGCTTCGCGCACGAGATGTTCGGGAGAAAGGAAAAACGGGTTGACAATAACGCCATTTTCGGAACGCTTTACGCGGTCTACCAGATCGGCCTGGCGTTCGATCGACATATTCTTATGGATAATACCCAGTCCGCCTTCACGCGCAATCGCAATAGCCATATCCGCTTCCGTAACGGTATCCATAGCCGCGGTAAGAATCGGCGTATTCAGCTTAATGGTCTTGGTAATGTAGGTGGAAATGTCGGTTTCTTTGGGAAGGACATGCGATTCAGCTGGAATCAGCAACACATCGTCAAAGGTAAGACCTTCTTTCACAAACTTCCCACTGTAATCGGTGTTCAGCATTCTCCAGATCACTCCATTTCTAAAATGTGATGCAGCACGTTTCCGCACATGTGCCGCACCCGAAAATATTATCCATAATTATAGCAAAATTCCGCATATTCCGCAAGAGCGAAGCGCACGAATTTTCCTTTATCCCATTTTCACACACTTGTGGTTTTTGACGAATTCTGTCCTGTTAGGATAGACAAAACCCGCTTCAATTTGTTTGAACAGAAATTTAGCTCGTAATCTGTCTATGTATAGGAAACACATTGTCTGCCGATTTCAGACAGAATCTTTTTCCAGTTTGCGCAGCACGTCCAAAAGTTCTAGCGGCGTTTCCTTTACTTCAGATACGCTTCAAACGCGCGGCCGCGGGCGTGTTCACCATACACCAGCCAACGTCCGGTTTCGTCTTTTCCGCCGTGAAGAACAATTTGGTCGCCCAGGCGGCATTCGTTGATATAATTGATCTGAAACTCCGTGATTTTGGGGCAGTCCGGCACAAAATCGGTGAGAAAATCCACATACAGCGCGTTGCTGAGATGTCCGTTGTAATCCAGGTCGGAATAACGGATCTCGCGCGTGCCCAAGACAGGCTGTTCCCCTGTTTTGATTCGCTGCGGGAACATCGGTGCTTCCCCGCCGCAGGACGCATCAAACGCTACGTTTTCAAACACGCGGGGATGATGAATCTTATGCGAAACCGGGTCTACGGCTACGCTGGTCTGCACCACCTGCGCGCACAATTCTTCGCCTACGAAAAGATCAAACGCACGGATAAACTGCGCGCCTTTTACGCCGCAGGGGCGCGTTTCGATCCGCACGGTTTCGTGCAGCAGCGGCATACGCTCAATCTTTACCCACGTTTTCGCCGTTAAAAAGGCGATTCCGGCTTCCCACAAGCTTTCATAGCCAATATTAAAATACCGCAGATGCCGTTCGGATGTTTCCTGCACCAGAAACAGCAGCCGGGAAAGATGCAGCGTGCGCCCCGGGCCAACATCATAGGTTGCCAGCGGGAACGACTCACTCCATCGCCGCATTTCTTCGGTAACTTCCATTGTTTACTCCTTCAAAACTCAGCGGTTGAGGTTGAGCTTTTCCATCAAAGCGGCCAGGTCGTCCTCGCCGTAAAATTCAATTTGCAGCGTACCCTTTTTGCCTTTGCTGTCTACCTTTACCTTGCGTCCCAGATAATCCTTGAGCGCAAGCTGAACTTCGTCATAATACGGTGCACGGCGTACCGGCTGTTTGGCCGCTTCTTTTTCGGCCTGTGCCGCTGCGCGCGCCATACGCTCCAGATCGCGCACCGTGAGGTCGCGCAGAACCACCTGCTTGGCGGCATCGATCATGCTGTCTTCATCGGGAAAACTGAGCAGCGTGCGGGCATGTCCGGCCGAAATTAATCCTTCGGAAAGCATATCGCGCACTTCTTCAGGCAAATTCAGCAGACGAAGCGCATTGGCAACTACCGGGCGGCTCTTTCCCACCGAACGCGCCACATCTTCCTGCGTAAAGCCGTATTGCTCCATCAGCGCTTGATAGCCCATGGCTTCTTCCAGCGGAGAAAGATCCTCGCGCTGCAAATTTTCGATCAGAGCCAGCTCCATGACTTCCTGCTCCGTCATTTCGCGGATTACGGCGGGAATTTCCCGCAGACCGGCCATGCGTGCGGCGCGCCAGCGTCGTTCGCCGGCGACAATCTGATAGCCGCCGTCCGGGAACGGACGCAGCAGCAGCGGCTGCAAAATTCCGTGCGCCGCAATGGAATCGGCCAGCTCCTGCAAAGCCTGTTCATCAAACTCGCGGCGCGGTTGGTCGCGGTTCGGTTCAATATCGTTGATTGGAATGGTAACGGTTTCGCTGCCGGTTTCCGAGGAATTTTCTGCAAAAATAAGATCAAGCCCCTTGCCGAGGCCGCGCTGTTTTTTCATATTGCTCGTCCTTTCGCGTTCATCGGTTGGCCTTGATCACTTCATCGGCCAGATTGTTGTAGGCGCCGGCTCCCTTGGAACCGCGGTCGTAATACTGCACGGGCTGTCCGAAACTGGGCGCTTCGGAAAGGCGAACCGTGCGCGGAATCACCGTGCTGTACACTTTCTTCGGGAAGTAGCGCTTAATTTCATGCACCACCTGCTGGGTGAGGTTCAGGCGTCCGTCATACATCGTAAGCAGCACGCCTTCGATTTCCAGATGGCTGTTATACATTCTGCGCACCCGGCGGACGGTATTCATCAGCTGGGAAAGACCCTCGAGCGCATAATATTCGCACTGAATCGGAATCAAGATCGTATCCGCGGCCGTAAGCGCGTTTGTGGTGATGAGTCCCAGCGAAGGCGGGCAGTCGATGAGGATGTAATCGTATTTTTCCAGCACAGGAGCCAGCGCTTTTTTCAGCACAGCCTCACGGTTTTCCTGGTTGATCAGCTCAATTTCGGCCGCCGCCAGATCGATTCCCGACGGCAAAACATCCAGACTGATAAACGCCGTGGAACAGATCGCGTCCGCCGCTTGCGCATCGCCGCGCAGCACTTCAAATGCCGTGGCCTTGAGGGTGCGCCGGTCGATTCCCACGCCGCTGGTAGCGTTTCCCTGCGGATCGATATCCACCAGCAAAGTGCGTTTCCCTTTTGCTCCCAAAGCAGCCGCCAGACTGACCGCCGTGGTGGTTTTGCCTACGCCGCCTTTCTGGTTGGCAACTGCAATTGTTTTGGCCATGACATTTCCCCCTTGATTTTGTGGTTGGTTTTCACCAAAAGCCGTGTTTTCTCGTTCTGTTCTTTATTATAGCATACTCCGGCGGCCGATAAAAGGCTGAAACGTCTCTATTTTTTTACTTTCATATAAAATTGCAGTAGTGAGGCGGCCGTGGCAAAGCTTGATATACAAGCGTTAAAAGTTTCGATCAAGTCTTCGCTGCCGCTGCGGTCGGCGCCTTGTTTGTGTGCCACTGGCACACGGCGCCCTTTTCAAAGGTTTGCGGGTGTCCAGAGGGCAGCGCCCTTTGGGCGTTCGCCGCACGATCCTTCGCGGGTAAGCTTGTCGCTGTATCTTTACTTTAGTCGCGCGGCAGAGGTTTTTCATTTGTTTTATGCTTCATTCGCGACTTATGAGCGGAGATTCTCCGCCCCTCGCGGGGATTCCCTAACCGCAAAGCATCGCAGGCAGCCCAAGCACCGCAATGTTCCACGTGAAACAATCCTGCCCTCTCCCCTATCAAAATGTTTCACGTGAAACATTCCCGCCGATTGCCTGCGGCTTGTTTTTATGATACAATAAATCCAGAATAAAGCGGAGGTATTCCCATGGAATTTCAAAATAAATTGATTGCGGCCGCCAAAGCGTTTGAGCTTACCGTTACGCCGGAACAAGCCGCGCAGTTTGCGGCTTATGCCGATGAACTGACGGAATGGAACAAGGTGATGAACCTCACCGCCATTACCGACCCGGACGAAATGATCGTCAAGCATTTTCTCGATTCCCTGCTGCTTTTCCGCGCCTGTTCCCTGCCGGAAAACGCTTCCCTGATTGATGTAGGCACCGGCGCAGGTTTTCCCGGACTGCCAGCTAAAATTTATCGCCCCGACCTGCGCGTGACCCTGCTCGACAGTCTGCAAAAGCGGCTGAATTTTCTGGAAGCTGTCTGCGGAAAAACGGGTGTGGAAGCCAAACGCGTTCATGCGCGCGCCGAAGACGCCGGCCGCGAACCGGCCCTGCGCGAAAGCTACGACGTCGCCTGTGCGCGTGCCGTAGCTGCGCTGCCTGTTTTGTGTGAATATTGCCTACCGTTTGTGCGTGTTGGCGGATGCTTTATCGCCATGAAAGGCCCGGGCCTAGAGGAAGAACTCCAAACCGCAGGCCGTGCCATCAAAACGCTGGGCGGAAAGCTGGAATCGACCGCCGCCTTTACCCTGCCGGACGGCAGCGAACGCCGCATTGCAGTTATCCGAAAAACCGCGCCCACGCCGAAAGCCTATCCCCGCCCGGCGGCTAAAATCAAAAAATCACCTTTAATTTAATCTTACATGCAAAAAGAGACGGTTTTTACACCGTCTCTTTTTGCGGGAAATGAATAAGGGAATGGGTTAGAACTTGTACGCAAAGTTAAGGGCGCATATGGCGCGGCGGCAAATCTTCACCTTTCTGTCGGAACGGCCGTCCGCGAAACAGGAAGTACCACGCCGAGTGCCGGGGACGTCTGCGCCAGACGTCTTTGATTCGATCGAGCCACATGTTACACCGCCTTCGGAATTTTCACCGTGCAAATGATATAGTCGTTGGTCTCACTCTTTTCTGCAATCGCTTCAATTCCGGCATTTTTCATCGAAGCTACCGCTTTATCAAACGTATTGACGAACAGGCGAACATCTTTTGGAGATTTGCGCGGACGGCGAGACGGTTTCTTTTCCTGTGTTTTTAGGTATTTTTCCACCAGCTCTTCCGCGGCCTGTACAGTCAGCTTTTTTTCAATAATTTCATGGAGAAAACGGAGACGCTCCTCCCCTTCCGGCAGCCGAAGCAAAACGCGCGCGTGCCGTTCGGTGAGATCAGACTGCGTAATCAGCGCCTGCTCGTCCCGGGTAAGTTTCAAAAGACGAAGCTTATTGGCCAGTGCGGATTGACTCATACCCAGACGGCGTGCGGCCTGTTCCTGGGTAATGCCCCATTTTTTCAGCAGTTTATAAAGCGCATAGGCTTCCTCGAAAATTTTGAGATCGCTGCGCTGCATATTTTCCGTAATCGCCAGCACGGCGGAATCTTCGCCGTCTGCCTCCGTAATAATGGCGGGAATGAGTTCCAGTCCGGCCAGTTTGGCGGCGCGCAGCCGGCGCTCACCGGCAATCAGACGATAGCCGCCGCTTGCGTCTTTTTGGACGGTAATCGGCTGCAGCAAACCGTTTTCCTTAATACTGGAAGCCAGCGACTGCAAAGCTTCTTCGTCAAAAATGCGCCGCGGCTGATCGGGATTCGGCGCGATCTTGTCCAGCGGAAGTTGCGTATATTTGCTTTTTGCTGACCGAAATAGCATAAAACCGGCCTCCTTGCTTGTCTGTACAAACTATACCACAGCAAGGAGACCGGTTTTTGTCATATTGTGAAGGAGAAAAAATTATTTGTGCGGGGAGTCCCCGCTGACAAGTCGCGAATCGAGCTTAAAACAAATGACAAACATCTGCCGCGCGACGCTGGCTTTCAACTATATTTTATCCTAATCGCGACGTATCGTGCGGCGGTTCGCCGCACGCGACTCACCTGCGGGGGTTCGGCACAGCCGCCCATTTATTTTTTAGAAAGATAAATCATTAAGACGGAAATATCCGCCGGGCTGACACCCGAAATACGCGACGCCTGCCCGATGTTCTCCGGACGCACCTTGTTCAGCTTTTCGCGCGCTTCCAGCCGCAGACCCGTAATTTCATCATAGTCCAGATCGGCCGCCAGCTTCTTCCCTTCCAAACGGCGCATTTCCGCAATATCGGCCTTCTGGCGGTTGATGTAGCCCTCATATTTCAGCTCAATTTCCACATTCTCCAGTACCGCTTGTGGAATATTCTCCGGGCGCGTTGTGTCAATCGGCGTAAGATCCGCATACGAAAGCTGTGGACGGCGCAAAAGATCCGAAAGCCGTACACCCGTCGCCACCGGCGATGTTCCACGTGAAACAAGGATTTCATTCAGCTCCGGCGTCGGCGAAAAGACCGTGCGCAGTGCACGCGTCATTTCTTCTTTCTTCTGCTCTTCCTTTTTACAGAACCGCTCCCAACGGGCATCGGAAATCAGGCCAATTTCGCGCCCGATCGGCGTCAGGCGCTCGTCGGCGTTATCCTGCCGCAGAACCAGACGATATTCGGAACGGCTGGTCATCATGCGGTATGGATCCATAACACCCTTGGTGATAAGATCATCGATCAGCGTGCCGATATAAGAACCTGCGCGGTCGAGAATCATCGGCTCTTTGCCCTGAATCTTGCGCGCGGCGTTAATGCCTGCCACCAATCCCTGCGCGGCGGCTTCTTCGTATCCGGAACTGCCGTTGAACTGTCCCGCGCCATACAGACCGGGCAAATCGCGGAATTCCAGCGTGGCCGTCAGCGCCAGCGGATCCACGCAGTCATATTCAATCGCGTAGGCACAGCGCATGATCTCCACGTTTTCCAGCCCGGGAATCGTCTTATAGAATGCCACCTGCACATCTTCCGGCAAAGAGGAAGACATACCCTGCAAATACATTTCCTCGGTATCGGCGCCGCACGGCTCGATAAACAGCTGATGGCGCGGCTTATCGTGGAAACGCATGATTTTATCTTCCAGGCTGGGGCAATAACGCGGCCCCACACCCTCGATCATACCGCCATACAGCGGCGAACGATGGATATTTTTCAGAATAATTTCTTTTGTGGCGTCGTTTGTCCAGCTGACATGACACACCGCCGTGTTGTGCAGTTCTTTTTCGGTTTCATACGAAAACGGAACGACCGGCTCGTCGCCCTTCTGCACTTCCAGCCCATCAAAATTGATGGAAGAGCGCAGAACACGTGCGGGCGTACCGGTTTTAAAACGGCGCAGCGGTATATTTAGTTTAATCAATGATTGTGTAAGTTCAGTAGCGGCGAACATGCCGTCCGGCCCGCCTTCGTAAGAAACGTCACCCACGAAAATGCGTCCGCCCAAAAACGTACCGGTCGCCAGAATCACCGCGTCGGCCGTATAATCGGCATGCAGGCGGGTCACCACATGATACAGGCCGCTTTCTTCACGGGTAATTTCGGTGATTTCGGCCTGCTTAAGGGAGAGATTTTCCTGTAATTCAAGCTTGTGCTTCATGATGGCAGCATAGGCGCGCCGGTCAATCTGCGCACGCAGGGAATGCACGGCGGGGCCTTTTCCCAGATTCAGCATGCGGCTTTGCAAGAAGCAAGCATCGGTCGTTTTGGCCATTTCGCCGCCCAGGGCGTCGATTTCACGCACCAGATGGCCTTTTGCCGTACCGCCGATACTGGGGTTGCACGGGCAATTCCCCACCGCATCCATATTGATGGTGAACACGGCCGTTTTACAGCCCAGCCGCGCCGCGGCCAGACCGGCCTCGATCCCGGCGTGACCCGCGCCGATCACCACCACCTGAAAATGTCCTGCCTGATAATTCATAAAATTCCCTCCGGTTTATTTACCCACACAAAAACGCTCAAAAACGGAATCGACCACGGCATCGCTCACACGCTCGCCGGTGAGTTCAAACAGCGCCGAAAGCGCCCCTTCCAGCGAAACCGTTACGGCGTCGAGCGTCATGCCCATCCAAAGCGCCGAATCGGCTTCTTCTACAGCTTCCAGCGCCCGGCGAACGTCGTCGCGCTGACGCTCCGTATACAAAATACCCGCGGCCGGGTCGAGCTGTGCCGTTCCCAGCAGCTCGCGGGTCGTCTTTTTCAGTTCCTCAAACCCCTCCCCCGTTTTGGCGGAAAGGTACACCATGCGCGGAAAATGCGCGCGCAGATAATCTTCATCCGCGGCGGCGGGAAGGTCCGTTTTATTGATGACCGCCACACACGGCACATCGCCCAGCGCTTCCGTCAGGCGGCGGTCGTCGTCATTTAACGGCTGGGAACTATCAAAGACCGCAAACACCAGCTGTGCAGAGCCCACACGCCCCAGCGCACGCGAAACGCCAATCTGTTCCACGGGATCATCCGTCTGGCGGATGCCGGCCGTATCGGCCAGGCGAAGCGGCACATCGCCCAGCATCACGGTTTCTTCTACAACGTCGCGCGTCGTGCCCGCAATATCTGTTACGATGGAACGCTCACATCCGGCCAGCAGGTTCATCAGCGTGGATTTGCCCGCGTTGGGGCGTCCTGCGATAACGGTGTCCACGCCCTCGCGCAGAATTCGTCCGGCCTCAAAGGAATCGAGCAGCTTTTTCAGCGCAATTTTTGCTTCACCCAGCCCGGTTTTCAACTTATTTTCATCGACTTGTGGAATATCGTCGTCCGGATAATCGGCCCACGCGGCCAGATCTCCGGCCAGCAGAACCAGTTCTTCGCGGATTTTCCCGATGGTGCGCGAAAGCACGCCGTCCTGACCGGCACGCGCCGCACGCAACGCCTGTTCCCCACCGGCACCGATCAAACCCATAACCGCTTCGGCCTGTGCCAGATCCATTTTACCGTTTTCAAAGGCACGGCGGGTAAACTCGCCCGGACCGGCCGGAGAGGCACCGGCGGCCAATACGGCGGCCAACACGCGGCGCAGCAAATACACACCGCCATGACAGGAAAACTCAACAACCGATTCGCCGGTAAAACTGCGCGGCGCACGGAAAACCGTCACGACAGCGTCGTCCAGGCGTTCGCCGTTTGCATCGTGCACGGTGCCGTAATGAGCCGTATAGCCTTTGGCAGAAGCAAGCGTGCGTCCGCTTTTGGCCGTGAAAACACGATCGGCAATGGAAAAAGCATCTTCGCCGGAAAGACGGATCACGCCGATGCCGCCCGCACCGGGCGGGGTAGCGATGGCTGCTATGGTTCGTGCCATGGAAAAACCTCCTTTATAAGTGGGCGGGCGGCAAGTTGTCGCTCCCAAGTTGCGGATAAGCTAAATAAAAATTAAAGGCTAAAGTCACGCGGCGAAAGCTTAATGTACAAACATTGAAAGTTTTACTCGATTTTTTTCAAAAAATCGTGGGGTCGAGGGGCAAAGCCCCCGGCGCGCCCCGCAGGGCGCGGAATTCTTTTGCCTCCATAAGCGCAGGATGGGGTGAGAAAACAGTCCACTGGACTGTTTTCGAGGGGAAACCCACACGCTGGGAGGGGTTTCCCCTTCTTACGATTCGTACCTACGCAACAGCTACAAGCCCAAATCGGAAACCCGCCCACAATACGTCAAGCTTAAATAAAATTGAAAGTTCAAGCCGCGCGGCAGATGTTTGTCATTTGTTTTAGGCTTGATTCGCGACTTGTCAGCGGGGACTCCCCGCCGCACAAATAAAAAAGGCAACCGGTTTTGCGCCGATTGCCTTTTGACTCCCCATTCAGTTTGCCGAATACTTATTTGATCCGGCCATACAGCGGCAGACCTTCGGCTTCTTTCTTTACCGTGGGCTGTACGTTCTGCTCGGCTTTGGGCGCGGCATCACGACGGGAACCCCGGTTGTTGTTATAACCGCCGCGGCCCGAGTTCCGGTTTCCGCCTTTTGAGCGGTTATTGTAGCCGCCGCGATTGTTATAGCCACGGCGCTGCGGACGTTCGCCGGCTTCGGGCCCGATCACCACATGGCGTGCGGTTTCTTCGCCTTCGCTCCAGCTTTTGGCGCCTTCCACTTCCTGAACAGCCGTGTGAATAATGCGGCGTTCGTAAGGATTCATCGGCTCGAGCGAGAAGTTGCGGCCGTATTTTACGGCTTTAGCGGCAATCTTCTGACCCAGCGCTTCCAGCGTTTCCTTACGCTTTTCGCGATAGGAACCGATATCCAGCGTAATGCGGTAGTAGGAACCTTCCGCATGGTTGGCCACCAAACCGGCCAGGTACTGCAAAGCATCCAGCGTTTCGCCGCGATGACCAATCACAAATCCGATATTTTCGCCGGAAATGCTCAGCACGGCGCCGTTTTCTTCTTCCGTTACCGTTACCGTCACATCCGAAAGCCCCATATTCATCAGTACTTCGCGCAGGTAGGCCGCTGCGGAATCGGCCGGGGACGTTTTGATAAATGCACGCACTTTAGCCGGTGCGCCGCCAAACAGACCGAATGTCTTTTTAACCGGCATCTCGAGAATTTCATACTCGGCGGCATCAACTTCTACGCCAAGCTCGCGGCAGGCTTTTTCATAGGCGATCTGAACGGTATCGCCGGTCGCAATAGCCTCTTTAATCATGGTGGTGGACCTCCCAAAACTTAATTACCAGGCCACAGGGCATCAAGGCCCGGGCTGTATTGTCTTATTTTTTCGACCCCATATAGTCGCTCGAATTGCCGCCCTTGCCGCCCTTCTTCTTTTTGGGAGCAGACTGTTTGTTTTCGGCAGCGGGCTGCTGTTTTTCGGCCTTGGCAACGGCCGGTTCTTCTCTTCTGGGAAGCAGCTTTTCGGCAATCTTATCCTGAACTTCCTGCGGAAGCGGACGGACTTTCTGCTCTTCCTGCTCCATCAGCGCAACATGCGCAGCTTCATTATAAGCAGCCACTTTTACAGGGCTATACATCTTGTAAAGCACAAAGCTCTGCACCATCTGCAGCAGCGAGGAAACAACCCAGTACAGACCAACGGCGGCGGGCATGATGTAAGCCCAGTACGCACTGAACAGCGGCAGCACAAAGAACATCACCTTCATGCAGCCTTGCTGAGCCTGCGGATTGCCGCTGATTTTATTGGTAAGCCACTGCATACCCCAATAGGAAACCAAGCACAGCACCGGGATCAGCCACAGCATGGACGTCCAAGGGCTGCCCTGCGGCGTAGCCAGCAGGTCCAGACCGAGGAAACGGAAGCCGTGGTTAAAGCTTTCGATGCGCGCGGCCTCATCGGCTGTGAAAATCTGGTTCTGGAGGAAGTAATCTTTCAAAGCCGGGAAATGACGCAGGATTTCCAGTTCCATATAGTTGCTGGAAATAGAAACGCCGGGAATTCTTGCAAACACTTCCGTTGCCTGCGTAATCGTAGACGAGGCAATATGCAGGGTGTTCTGCAGGGGGTAAATAACGGAATAATAAATACCGATCATGATGGGGAACGGCAGCAGAGAAGTCAGACAGCCGCCCATCGGGTTGAAGTTTTCTTTTTCATAAAGACGCTGCAGCTCGCGGTTGAGCTTTTCACGGTCGCCCGCATATTTCTGCTGCAATTCACGCTGTTTCATCGCCATTTTGGCCTGCGCCGCCATGGATTTCTGCTGTTTGATCGAAAACGGGATCATAATCAGCTTGGTAATCAGCGTGAAGAAAATAATCGCTACACCGTAGTTACGGAAAATTTCGTATAAAAACCAGAGCAGATAGCCAAAAATACTGCCAATGAAATTAAAAATAGCCATAAAAAATTCCGCGGCCTGTGCCGCATTCCGCCTTTCCGGTTAAATGTAATAGCCTATTGGGACTTCTTGCGATCCCTTGCCCGCATCTGTTTGGGTTTTGGAGGCGGGACCGGGTCCCAGCCGCTGGCGCCAAAAGGATTGCAGCGCAAAATCCGCCACATACCCAGCCAGAAACCTTTCCATGCACCGTGAACCTGCACGGCCTCGATCATATAATTGGAGCAGGTAGGATAAAACCGGCATTTCGGCCGTGTATATGCCGAAATGGCGCGCTGATACCAGCGCACCGCCGCAATCAGTCCGCGTTTTATCATACCGGCTGATCCTCTGCCGCCTGCAAAGACGGCTTTTCTTTCCTTTCCTCTCCGGCAGCACCGGGCTCTTCCAAAGCTTTGGAAGCCGTGTTCTTTTTACCGGAAAGAAGTCCTGCTTTTTTCAGGCAGTTTCGCAACTCCTTTTCCACCTGTGTGCTTTTGACAAACGAAGTTTTCACCCGGGCAACCAGAACCAAGCTCCAGCCCTGGGGAATTTCGGGCGCCAAAGCACGCACCGCTTCGCGAATGACCCGTCTGCATCGGCTGCGTTTTACGGCATTGCCAATCTTTTTCGTGGTCGTAATTCCCACGCGCACCTGATGGCTGCGGTTTTTCATGGCATAAACCACCACAACCGGGGATACATACGCTTTGCCGCGGGCATAAATCCGCCGGAATTCGCGGTTTTCGCAAATGGTTTCAATTTTTTCCATAAGTCCTCCGCAATCCGGCCCCGCCGAACCTGTCGGAAGGGAAAAGAAAGAAAGGCCACACAAACGGTGGCCTTTAGGCTGCATCAGTAAGACAGACGAGCTCTGCCCTTTGCCCTGCGGCGGGCAAGAACCTTACGGCCGTTTGCCGTCGACATTCTCTTTCTGAAACCGTGCTCTTTCTTTCTCTGGAGCTTTTTGGGCTGATACGTTCTCAGCATATGCAACACCCTCCTTTCGCATTGGAAAGCAATCAAAAAAATACAGCATACACCTGTTCTTTAGCATTATAACGTACAGCGGGGCGCGCTGTCAACAGCTTTTCCCAAAGTTTTTTGCGGCGTAAAAGCTGCGTGTAAACGCAAAAAACGGATAGGCTAAAAGTTTTTTCCACGAACATTCAAAAAAATGTGGAAAATCAGGCGGGCGGCAAGTTGCCGCTCCCAAGTCGCGGGTCGCTCGGTACCCTCACTTGGCTTTAATAAAATTTTAGGCAAGCGGCCGCGACGGTAAACCGCCGCACGATACTTCGCGGGTAAGCTTGTCGCTGTATCTTTACTTTAGGCGCGCGGCAGATGATTTTCATTCGCTTTATGCTTCATTCGCGACTTATGAGCGGAGATTCTCCGCCCTCGCCGGGGGTTCCCTATGCGTATAGAAAACTGCTGAACGATACTTTATTGGCTTATATCGCGCGGCGGATACTTATCATTTGTTTCATATAAGATTCTAGAAGTACGAGCGATCATTTTCCGTCGGCTCGTAGCTGTTGCGTGGGTGCCGGTCACAAGCAGGGGAAACCCCCGACGAGGGTTTCCCCTCAAAACAGTCCACCGGACTGTTTTTTCACCCTTTCCTGCGTTTCATGACGCAAAAGAGTTTCGCGCCCTGCGGGGCGCGCCGGGGGCGTTGCCCCTCGACCCCACGATTTTTTGAAAAAATCGAGTAAAACTTTTTACGTTTGTACATTAAGCTTCTGCCGCGTGACTTTGGCTATCAAATTTATCTTAGCCTATCCGTGAAGTATCCTGCGGCAGTTTGCCGCCGCGGCCGCTTGCCTAAAATTTTATTAAAGCCAAGCGAGGGCACCGAGCGTCCCGCGACTTACCTGTGCCGGTTCGGCACTTATTTTCTTCTATAATAGGTGTTGAATACGTTGAATTTTATTTGAAAATTCGGCGGGCTTGTGCTATAATAAATAACGTATAATCATCGGATCAATGCGCCCCTGGGCAGCCTTTGTGCCGCCCGCGTTTTTTCTGCCGTTTTAGCCCCCGGGCCCGGCAGGCTTTCTGTACCTTTTCACATCTTTAAACGATGTCGGGCGCGTTTCTTACATGAAAATCTGGGAAACTGAAAGGAATGGCATCATGGAATCCTTTACCGAAGCCTGGGAACTGATCTGCGACTACTGCCGGGCACACATCACCGATGTGGCTTATCAAACCTGGTTCAGCCGCCTCAAACCGGCCTCTATCGATTTTGCACAGGGTGTTGCGACGATCGAGGTTCCCAACGAATTTCACAAGAATACGCTGATGCGCTGCTACAGCGATCTGCTTTCCGAAGCGTTCCGCTCCGTATTCGGCGATGAAATGAAATACCGTCTGTGCATCCACGACGAAATTGCCGTGGAAGAAGAAGAACAGGTGATCCACGAATCGGACGAAGAATTTACGTTCGAAAACTTCATCACCGGCCAATCCAACAAATTTGCACAGGCCGCCGCACAGGCTGTTGCCATGAATCCGGCAACGGCTTACAACCCGCTGTTCATCTACGGTAATTCCGGTTTGGGCAAAACGCACCTGCTGTTCGCCATCAAGAACCGCATTCTGCAGAACAACCCGAGCGCCACCATCCTGTATGTGAAAGGCGACGACTTCACCAACGAAATGATCGAAGCGATTGCCCAGAACACCACGTCCGTGTTCCGGCAGAAATACCGCCAGACCGACGTGCTGCTGGTGGACGATATCCACTTCATCGCCGGTAAAGACGCCACGCAGGAAGAATTCTTCCATACCTTTAATACACTCTATCAGTCGAAAAAGCAGATCGTACTCACCAGCGACCGGCCGCCCAGAGACATCGCCACGCTGGAAGACCGTCTGAAAACCCGCTTTGAGTGGGGACTCACGGCCGACATTCTGCCCCCCGATTTTGAAACGAGAATCGCCATTATCCGGCACAAGGCCAAGTCGCTCGATATTCAGATTCCGGATTCCGTATGCGAATATATCGCCAACCGCCTGAAGAACAACGTTCGTCAGCTGGAAGGCACTGTGAAAAAACTGAAGGCCTATTCCCTGCTGGAAAAGAAAGAACCCAGCATCGCGATTGCACAGGCCGCCATCAGCGACATTATCAACAATGACCAGCCGACTTCCGTTACCATCGATAAGATCGTAGAAGAAGTTGCGCGCACTTATGGCGTTTCCATTGAAGATATCCGCTCTCAGAAGCGCAACGCAAACGTTTCTTCCGCACGCCAGGTCGCTATTTATGTTGTGCGTGAAATTACGCAGATCCCGCTGGCCGAAATCGGCAAGTCTTTCGGCGGACGCGACCATTCTACGATTGTCTATGCGATTCAGCAGGTAGAAAAATCGTTTAAAAAGGATCGTTCTGCCAAAGATAAGGTTAACGACATCATTAAAAACATCCGCGACCGCTAAATCCTGTCGCGGATTCTTACCGAATGGCTGGGAAACGCCGCACACTACCTGGAACCCTGCAAGAAGGCACGCCGCCGCGGCCGACGGCTGTCTTTTTGTGTCTTCGGGTTGTCCGTGAGCGGCGGACGAGTTTTTAAACAAGTTTTCAACTTTCTACACCGAGTTTTCAACCATTCAACTTTACCCTCTGAACTTTCAACATCCTCCACGAACCCTCAACAGCCGTTTGGGGAAAAGAAAGCAGCGAATTTTTCCCGCGTTTCCTGACATTGTTGAAAGTTTCCACAAATTCACAGCCCCTATTACGGCTTCTAAATCTAACTAATACTATTCTACACAGTTTTTAGCCTCAATTTGATTTTCAGCCCGCGAAAAAAAAGGAGTTACCATGAAATTTTCCGTAAACAAACAGGAAATCACCGAAGCTGTCAATAATTTGCAGCGTTCCGTCTCTACGAAAGCCGCCATTCCTGCTTTAGAAGGCATCTTGATTCAGACCGAAGACCAGACATTAAGAATGAGCGCCTATAATATGGAGATCGGACTTTCAACCGTGATCCCCGCTTTAATTGGCGAAAGTGGAAAGATTGTGCTCAGCGCCAAGCTTTTTGGCGACATTGTGCGCCGGATGCCCGCCGACACGCTGGATTTTTCCATAGATGAAAAAAATATTGCCACAATCCGCAGCGGTATGAGCGAATTTACGATTATCGGTATCCCGGCGGAGGACTTTCCGGAATTTCCGAGCTTTGAAAACGACAGCGTGATTAATCTTCCGGCCAATTTGTTGAAAAGTATGATCGGCCAGACGCTGTTCGCCGTCAGCGAAAGCGATACGAAACCGATTCATCAGGGAAGCCTTTTCAACATTGTAAATGGAACGCTCGATGTGGTCTCGGTTGACGGCTACCGCCTGGCGGTGCGCACCGAAAAAATCGACTACCCCAGCGACACTTACTTTGTAATTCCCGGGAAAACCCTTTCCGAGTTGTTGAAAATCCTCCCAGATAGTGACACAAATGTGACGTTTTATGTTGGTTTGCGCAACATTCGCATCGAAACAGACGGTTACATGCTGTTCTCGAGCCTGTTTGAAGGCGAATTTCTCGATTATCACGCCGCGATTCCGGCCAACAGCACAACCAATCTCGTTGTAAACACCCGCGAATTTATCAACAGTGTGGAACGTGTTTCGCTTCTCATCACCGAAAAGCTGAAAAGCCCGGTACGCTGCATCTGCGACGGCGGCGAAATCCGAATTTCCTGCGCAACGGCAATCGGTAAAGCAAGCGACGCCATTTCCGCGGAAATCGACGGCGCGCCGGTGGAGATCGGTTTCAACAGCAAATATCTGTTGGATGCGCTGCGCAATGCAGACTGCGACGAAGTTTTGGTGCAGATGAGCGGCCCGCTTTCTCCGATGAAAGTGCTTCCGCGCGAAGGCAACAGCTTCCTTTTCCTGGTTCTGCCTGTGCGCATTCGTTCGGATGTATAATAAACGTATAATTATAAGGGAACGATATGAATAAACATACAATTACAATCGATACCGAATTTATCCGCCTGGATGCGCTGCTGAAATTGGGCGGCGCGTTCGAAACCGGCGGCCAGGCCAAAGTGGCCATTCAGTCCGGACAGGTGCTGGTGAACGACGAAGTCTGTACCCAGCGCGGCAAAAAGATGCGTCCCGGCGATACGGCTCGGTTCGGTGATGCGGTGTACGAGGTGGAAAACGTTTGAAGATCCTTTCTCTGGAACATGAAGGATACCGCAATCTCTCCCCCGGCACGGTGTATCCCGACGCCGGCATCAATGTGATCTGCGGCTATAACGCACAGGGGAAAACCAATTTGCTCGAAGCGCTGTGGCTGTTTACGGGCGCCCATTCCTTTCGCGGCGCCAAAGACGGAGAACTCACCGCTTTTTCAAAAGAATCAGGTGAAAAGCAGGCTTTTTCCAGGCTGAACCTCACTTTTTTGAGCGGCGGCCGGGAACAGGAAGCCCAGATTACCATCCGGGGCGGACGGCGTTCACTGCGCTTAAACGGCGTGGACAAACGTTCCTGCGGAGCTTTGGCGGGCGTGTTCTGTGCGGTAATTTTTTCGCCGGAACATCTTTCGCTGGTCAAAGACGGGCCGGCCAACCGCCGCAATTTTCTCGACGGAGCGCTGTGCCAGCTGCACCCGGCGTATGTGAAAACGGTGAATCAATATAACCGCATTCTTATGCAGCGAAATGCGCTGCTTAAAGATATTGTCCGCCACCGTGAACTGATCGACACGATCGATATCTGGGACGAACGGCTGGCGAGCTTCGGTGCACAGATCATCAGCGAGCGCCTGCGGTATGTGGAAAAACTGCTGCCGCGCGCCAAAAACGCTTACAGCGGGATTTCCAGCGGGCGTGAAGTGCTCGATCTCGTGTATCGTTCGGGGATTTCCTGCGCAGATTCTTCTTATGAAGCGCTGCGCGCCTGCCTGCGTGAAAAACTGCATGCTTCCATGAAAGACGATATCCGCATGGGTTCCACTTCCTGCGGGCCGCACCGGGATGACCTCGATCTCTTGATCGGCGGAATTTCGGCGCGTTCGTTCGGTTCTCAGGGTCAGCAGCGATCCGCGGTGCTGGCGCTCAAGCTTTCGGAAACCGATTTGCTGGGCGAAGCCTGCGGCGAAGAGCCGGTGATTCTTCTGGACGACGTGCTCAGCGAACTGGACGAGAGCCGGCAGGATTACCTGCTCAATCATCTGAAAGGGCGGCAGGTTTTTATCACCTGCTGTTCGCCGGAACACACGCGCCTGCTCAACCGCGGAAAGATTTTCTCGATTTTGCAGGGCAGGGTATCACAACAAACGGTGTAGTTGAAAGGAGACAGGCCATGTACCTGCATCTTGGCCAGGATACGGTTGTACAAACCCGGCAGATCGTCGGCATTTTCGATTTGGAAAACGCCACGGTTGCCTCCGCAACCCGGGAGTATATCGCCCGGGCGCAGAAAGCGGGTTGTGTGGTGAACGTTTCGATGGAGCTGCCCAAGTCTTTTGTGGTGTGCAGCGACACAAAAACACGCCGGACAACGGTTTATATATCACAAATTTCGGCGCAGACGCTGCTTAAGCGTTCAACGGGCGCATTCGAACGCTCAGGCGCCGAGGGAAAGGGATGATTTTATGAAACAGGTTGGTGTTCCTTCCTGCCCTTATTGCGGGAAAAAAGTGAATGTGGTCCGTTTGTGGACCTTAAAGCGCGAGGGGGAATTTATCTGCCCCTGGTGCGGCGGGATTTCGAATGTACACCATGCGCCGGTCATCACGGTGTTTGCCGCAATCTGCGCGGTGGTGGCGTTTGTGATTTTTGCCGTTACGCGTTTCCTTTTGGATGTGGCAAACCTGATGACCTGCATCTATGTTTTGCTGCCGTTTGCCGTGTTTTTTATCGGCAGTATGTTTTTGGTTCAGCTGCGCGAACCGATCGTTCGCCAGGGACGGCGTGAAAGCGCCGCGGCCCGCCGGGATGAAGCTGTGCTTCGCCGCCGTCAGCGCGAGGCGATTGCCCAAAGCCGCGAGGAACTGAAAACGTATCAGCCCACCGGTTCCGTGCCGTCGGGAAATGCGGGAGAAAATATGGAAGCGACAAGGGCCATTCCGGTTCAGCGCAGTACGCAGCAACAGCCGCCTGTGCGCCCGTCGTCGAGCTATACCGATATCAGTTCGCGTTCCGGCTCGAGAACCGCGCCGGCAAGACCGCAGGGCGCTCGTCAGGAAGGCAGCCGCGATATTTATTCCAGCAGCCGCGGGCAGGGCTATGCCTACAGTACGTCGGCTCACTTGCGTGAACAGGACGGCGATGCCGCCGAACTGCGCCGACGTAAGATTGAAATGCTCAAGCGTTTGCAGCAGGAGCAAAACCGCGAATACCAGTCATCCGATTCCGATCGCAGCGGCCGCTGAGACCGCCCACTTGGAACGGCTTGATTTTTTGATAAAAGAGAAGTAAGACACGCCGAAAGCTTTCGGCCATTCAAACCGCTGCCTGAAAACGGAAACGGTTTGGATTTGTTTGTCCGTGAAAGGGGAAATCATTGTTGGAAGAGACATTTCAGACCACACAAAAATATGACGAAAGTCAGATCCAAGTGTTGGAAGGGCTGGAGGCTGTGCGTAAGCGCCCTGGTATGTATATCGGTTCTACGGGGCCGAAGGGCCTGCATCACCTGGTGTATGAAATCGTTGATAACGCCATCGACGAAGCGCTGGCCGGGTTCTGTGATAAAATCGACGTGAAGATCCTTCCGGGCGATATCATCTATGTAAAAGACAACGGCCGCGGTATTCCCGTGGGTATCCAGAAGCAGACGGGTCTTCCGGCTGTGACGGTTGTGTATACCGTTTTGCACGCGGGCGGTAAATTCGGCGGCGGCGGCTATAAGGTTTCCGGCGGTCTGCACGGCGTAGGCGCTTCGGTTGTAAACGCGCTGTCTACCTGGCTGGAAGTAGAAGTTGCCCACGAAGGCAAGCTGTACCGCCAGCGCTTTGAGCGCGGCAATATCGTTACCGATCTGGAATGCGTGGGTGATCTGGAAGATCCCAACGCAACCGGAACGACGGTGCGCTTTAAAGCCGACCCCGAAATTTTCAAAGAAACGACTGTTTACGATTACGAAACCCTGCAAACCCGTCTGCGCGAGCAGGCGTTCCTCAACGCAGGTGTGTATATTGAACTGACGGATGAACGCAATCCCGACGAAATCCGCAACGATCATTTCCGCTATGAAGGCGGCGTACAGAGCTTTGTGGAATACATCAACAAAAAGAAAGCCGTGGAGGTGATTCATCCCGAAATTATCCGCCTGTACGGCGAAGCGCCCGACGGCAATTCCACCGCGGAAATCGCTTTGCAGTACACCGATAGCTTCAACGAACTGCTGCTTTCGTTTGCGAACAACATCCATACCACCGACGGCGGTACGCACGAAGACGGTTTCAAGCGTGCACTGACCCGTATTATGAACGATTACGCCCGCAAATACGGCATTCTGAAAGATTCCGACAAGAATTTTTCGGGCGAAGACGTGCGCGAAGGCCTCACGGCTATCGTCAGCATTAAGGTAAAAGAAGCGCAGTTCGAAGGCCAGACGAAAGCGAAACTCGGCAACACCGAAATCGGTACGCTGGTCAACTCGATCATGAGCGAACAGCTCACCGTTTTCCTGGAAGAAAACCCCGCCACGGCGCGTGCGATCTTTGATAAGGCGCTGGCGGCTTCCCGTGCGCGTGAAGCGGCACGTCGTGCCCGCGATCTGGTGCGGCGCAAATCCGCGCTTGAAAATGCCACGCTGCCGGGCAAACTGGCCGACTGCCAGTCCCGCAACCCCGAAGAAACCGAAATTTATATCGTCGAGGGCGATTCCGCCGGCGGTTCCGCCAAGGGCGGACGTGACCGCAAATTCCAGGCTATTCTTCCCCTTTGGGGCAAGATGCTCAACGTGGAAAAAGCCCGTCTCGATAAAGTATACGGCAATGAAAAGCTGATGCCCGTGGTGACCGCGCTGGGTACCGGTATCGGTGAAGAATTTGACCTTTCCAAGCTGCGCTATGGCAAGATCATCCTGATGGCGGATGCCGACGTGGACGGTTCCCATATCCGTACGCTGCTGCTGACTTTCTTCTTCCGCTTTATGCGTCCGCTGATAGAAGAAGGCCATATCTATATTGCTCAGCCGCCGCTGTACCGCATCACCAAAAATAAGCGCCACTATTACGCTTATAGCGATAAAGAACGCGATCAGTATATGGCCGAACTGGGCGGCAACTACGAAATCCAGCGGTATAAAGGTCTGGGTGAAATGGACGCCGAACAGCTTTGGGAAACCACGATGAACCCCGAAACCCGTTTGATGCTGCGTGTAGAGATTGACGACGCAGCCGCAGCGGATGAAGCCTTTACGATTTTGATGGGCGATAAAGTTGAGCCCCGCCGGGAATTTATCGAGAAAAATGCCCGGTTTGTACAGAATCTGGACGTATAATTTGCGTGCAACGCAAGCGAGAGAGGTATTTTAATGGACGAAAATCAAGAACAGTTGAATCAGGGCAGGGTACAGCTTGTAGACCTGGAAAAGGAAATGAAGAAATCGTTTCTGGATTATTCCATGTCGGTTATCGTATCCCGTGCGCTGCCTGATGTGCGCGACGGCTTAAAACCGGTACATCGCCGTATTCTGTACACCATGTATGAAAACACCCTGTGGCCCGAAAAGCCCTATCGTAAGTGCGCCGATACGGTCGGTTCCGTTCTGGGACGCTACCATCCGCATGGCGACGCTTCGGTATACGACGCCCTGGTGCGTCTGGCGCAGGATTTCTCCATGCGCTATATGCTGGTAGACGGCCACGGTAACTTCGGTTCCATCGACGGCGACCCGCCGGCTGCCTATCGTTACACCGAAGCCCGTATGAATAAACTTGCGGTCGATATGTTGGCCGATATCGATAAAGACACGGTCGATTTCATGCCCAACTACGACGACCGTCTGAAAGAGCCGGTTGTTTTGCCCTGCCATTTCCCCAACCTGCTGGTGAACGGCTCTATGGGTATCGCCGTTGGTATGGCCACCAATATCCCGCCGCACAACCTGGGCGAAGTGGTGGACGCCATGTGCACGCTCATCGATAATCCGGATTGCACGCTGGATGATCTGATGGTTTCCATGAAGGGTCCCGACTTCCCCACCGGCGGCATCATTATGGGCCGCAGCGGCATTCGCGCCGCCTATGCCACCGGCCGCGGCCGTATGACGGTTCGTGCTCGTGCCGAGATTGAAGAGGAAAAGAACGGCCGCTTTAAAATTATTGTCAGCGAAATTCCCTACACGGTGAATAAAGCGCGCCTGATCGAATCGATTGCCGATTTGGTTAAGGAAAAGCGTATCACCGGTATTTCCAATGTAGACGACCATTCCGACCGCAACGGCATGCATATCGTGATCGATGTGAAGCGCGATGCATCTCCGCAGGTGGTCTTGAATCAGCTGTATTCCTATACGCAGATGCAGACGACGTTCAGCGCAAACTTGCTGTGCATCGTCAATGGCGAGCCGAAAGTGCTTACGCTTAAGCAGATGCTCGAGGAATATGTCAAGTTCCAGTCGGAAGTGGTTGCTCGTCGCACACGTTTTGAGCTGAAAAAAGCCCAGGAACGCGCCCATATTCTCGAAGGTTTAAAGCGCGCCATCGATATCGTGGACGAAATCATCGCCACGATTCGCGCTTGTAAGGGTGGCCGCGCCGAAGCCAAGGCTGCGCTGATGGAACGCTTTGAATTTGATGACGTACAGGCCGAAGCAATCTGCCGCTTCCAGCTCGGTCAGCTGGCCGGTCTGGAAATTCTGAAGATCGAAGGCGAGCTCGACGAACTGCATCGCCGGATTCTCGATCTCAACGATATTCTGGCAAGCGAGCCGCGCCGTCTGGCGATCATCAAGGACGAAGCTCTGGCTATGAAGAAGAAGTACGGCGACGAACGCCGCACGGAAATTGCAGCCATCAGCGGCGAAGTGGATATCGAAGATCTGATCCCCAACGAGGAGTGCATGCTCACGCTGACGAACTTCGGTTATGTCAAGCGACAGGATGTCAATGCCTATCGTACCCAGCGCCGTGGAGGCCGCGGAATTTCAGGTATGGCGCGGCGTGACGAGGATGTTGCGACCGAAATGTTCGTCGTCAACAACCATGATTATGTCATGTTCTTCTCGAATATGGGACGTGTCTACCGTATCAAGTGCTTTGAGGTTCCGGAAGGTTCCCGCACGAGCCGCGGCATGAATATCACGAACCTTTTGCCCCTGCTGCCTGATGAAAAGATCACGTCGATGATCAAGGTCAGCGAGATTGAAGACGACAAATATCTCGTCATGGGTACCAAAAACGGTATTATTAAGCGCACAGCGCTTTCCGCTTATAATAATGTAAGAAAGAGCGGCCTGATCGCCATCGATCTGGACGAAGGCGACGCGCTCAGCTGGGTTAGCATCACCAGCGGCCACGACGAGCTGCTCGTAGCCACCAAAAAGGGTATGGCTATTCGATTTGCCGAAACGGATGCCCGTGCGGTAGGCCGTACGGCACGCGGCGTACGCGCCATTCAGCTCAACGAGGGCGACAGCGTGGTTGGTATGTCGGTTGTTCACGGGGACGGTTATGTCCTTACCGTGAGCGAAACGGGCTACGGACGGCTTTCTCCGGTTTCGGATTACCGCATCCAGAGCCGCGCCGGCAAGGGCCTGACCAACTATCATGTGGAAAAATACGGCGATGTAGCCGCCATTCAGATGATCGATCCCGAAGAAGACGTCATTCTGATCGCAGAAGACGGCGTGATTATCCGTATTCCGGCCAATTCCATCCGTGTATGCAGCCGTCCGTCGAAGGGCGTGCGCGTGATGCGAATCGAAGAAGGCAACCGTGTTGCTACGCTTTCCCGTGCGCCGCATGACGATGAGGAAGTCAATGCTTCCGTAGAAGATGCCGAAGACGCCGAAGCAGATGCAGACGCAGAAACCGAAACCGCGGAAGAATAAGTCGCGGGCGGGGAACCCCCGCGGGTAAGTCGCGGGTCGCTCGTTCCTCGGCGGCGAACCCCGCAGGATCCTTCGCGGATAGGCTAAGATAAATTTAATAGCCAAAGTCGCGCGGCAAAAGATCGTGATAGAAACGTTAAAGTTTTCGTCCACCTTTTTCAAAAGGTGGCGGTTTCCAAAGGCAGCGCCTTTGGCCGCTCTCCGCAGAGAGCGGAATTCTTTTGCTTCCATAAGCGCAGGAGGGTAGCCGAAAACGTCCGGGGGACGTTTTCGGCGTAGGGAACCCTCGCCGGGGGTTCCCTGTGTGATGGCAAACTGCTGCACGATACTTCACAAACAGGCAAAATTAAATCGAAAGCCCGCTGAATTTTTTCGGCGGGCTTTTCCTTATATATAGAAAAGGACAGACTGTCACACATTTCCTGCTTTTCACATAGACTACAGTAGGCTCGTACATCGACGGGCCGCATGAAAACCGTCATTATTATGAAAAGAGGAGTTTCTTATGAGTCAATCTGTTCCTTTTGAGCCGCAAACGAACACTGTCCATGTCAACCGCTGCCCGTGCAGCTGCGTATGCTCCAGCTATCCTTCCTGCCCCATCTATCCGCCCGTTTGCCCGCCTGTCATGCCCAAACCGATGTGCACCACCCCGGCGCTGTATAATCAGTCTACCGAAAGCATTACGGTTAACGAGGGCGCAGCCGTTCCGCTGCCAAACGTTGTGAAAATCGGCTGCGATATGGCTTACGACCCCACCACGGGCATGATTACGGTTACCAAGCCCGGTGTGTATCTGTTCCAGTGGAATGTTCTGGCGCAGGCCGCGAGCGCTACACAGGGTACGCCTGTTGTCTTTGCTCTGCAGAATACAGCCGGAACGGTTTACGCTACTTCCGGCAATGTCAACGCCGGTCAGGAGCCTGCGCCGGTCTTGGTTTCGGGCAGCACGGTTTTGTGCCTGCCGGCTGATACCACGCTTGCCCTGTACAACCGCAGCGGCGCTACCGTAACGGTAACCCCCGCCAAGGGAAGCACCGGCGCTGCTTTTTCGGTTGGCCTTACGGCGGTTAAAATCCAGTAAACACACACGTATAAATAGAAAGACCGGCGGCCGAAAAGCTGCCGGTTTCTTCTTTTTTAGAATGCTGACAAAATTGTTACAAGGGCGTTTTAAAGCTGAATTTAATATTCTTTATAAGAAATAAAAGAAAAAATACACAAGAATATTTATTCATAAAATTCACGGCGTTCTATTTACATAAAAACCAAAAAAACATATATTATCGCAAAAAATAGGCTCTTATATTTGCGTTTTTGATTTTTATTTGAATATATATTCAAAATATCCTCTTAATTATAAAAAGTTACAAAATCGTTACAAAGGGTTTTCGGCACTTTGACAAGGTTTTTTGGCTGGAAAAGGCAAAGCCAGCGCCATATTTTCGAAAAAGCGACCGAAAACAGGCCAAATTTCAAGGACTAAATATGCACACTTGTGCAATTTATATAAAAAACGAACAATCAAATATTTGACAGATAGACGTTTCGTCTCTATAATACACGATAGTTTCGTTGACAGGGCGAACTTAACCCACAAAACCTCGACTATTAGGCAAACCCAAAAACGAAAATGTAAGGAGTCAACAACGTTATGATGACAAAGAGACAAATGTCCAGCAAAAAGGTTCTGGCCACCTGTGCCGGCACACTCTGCGCTGCGATGCTTATGCTTCTGTGTGTCACATCCGTCAGTGCATTTGGTCAAAATGAAATTCACGTCGTAGACGGTGCTGTTTCTGTATCATTCCGCACAGGGTCTACCGAATTGAATCAGATTCTCGATGAAGCTGCACAGCATGGTATTTCTCCGCTGGAAGCCAGCGACTATGCTGAATATAACAGCGAAACCGGTGAAGTGATGATTTCCCGCCGGATTTTTGTTTCCATCACCGATGGCAGCAATACCCTGTATACGGAAACCTACTCTTCCAATACGGTGGGCGAAATTCTGGATGAAAACAGCATCACGCTGGAAGATGGCTGTGTATCCTATCCCGCTCAGACGGATTATGTCCGCGAGGGCAGTGTGATTACGGTTGGACACCTCAACCTGGATCCGTCCGCTTATCAGAATCGTACAGCAGCGTATCTTTCGGACGCTTCCCCCCTGCGCTCCAGACTGGTGAGCGTAAGCGGCGGCGTGTGCAACGTTCTGCTGAAAGTGAACGATAAGGTTATCAATCTGGAACTGAACCGCGGCATGACTGTGGGGCAGATTCTTGAAGATCACGATATCACGATTACAGCCAGCGATTTTATCAACGTGTCCGAATCGGATATGATTTATGACGACATGTGCATTGTTGTCAAAAAGGCTTTGAACGTAACTGTTCAGGCCGACGGCCAGACCGCGCACATTACGCTGTTTGGCGGAAATGTAAGCGACGCTTTGCGTGTGGCCGGTGTGGAGCTGAACGAAGAAGATCTGGTCAGCCCTTCCGCTAAAACGGCTGTAAAAGACGGCACGGCGATCAAAGTCAGCCGCGTAACGTACGCTGAGCGTACCGTAACAGAAGAAATTGCCTATGGCCGCGATGAAATCGAAGACGATTCGATGTATGTCGGCCAGGAAGTCGTAGAAATCGAAGGCGTAAAGGGCAGCCAGAAAGTTGTTTACCGCGATAAGCTGGTAGACGGCGTGCGCAAGTCCAGCGAAGTGGTTTCTAAAAAAGTTACCAAAAAACCGGTCAACGAAGTTGTTCGCGTGGGTACACAGGTTCAGGCCGCAGTTGGTTCTTCCGGTGGAAGCGGTACGGCTGTTGACCATAACGGCAACACCTTTAGCTACAGCTCTGTGCTGGTAGGCTCTGGTACGGCCTATTACGGCGGCGGAATCACGGCCACGGGTATGCCTGCTCAGGTTGGTGTCGTGGCTGTAGACCCCGATATCATCCCCTATGGCACGCGTTTGTACATCGTTTCGTGCGATGGCCAGATTGTGTATGGCTACTGCATCGCGGGCGATACGGGCGGATTTGCCGATGACGGTTCGGCGATTGCGGACCTGTACTACGATACGTATGATGAATGCGTACAGTTTGGCCGCCGCGATATCTGTGTCTATATTCTTTCGTAAAAGAAACGGCTCTGCTTTTGCAGGGCCGTTTTTCTATAAAAAGAAAGCCCCTCCAAATAGGATACTAAAATGTAGCCCGTCCTCTCCAGCCCTTGAAAACACTGGGCTTAACGGCTTACACAAGTGTGTTTTCTGTTCTTTTTTAGTAGCATATTGCTCCGACCTTTCCCATTTATTGTACTCT
>CALWVE010000037.1 GCA_944384905.1 uncultured Clostridia bacterium | reverse complement strand
TCGCTGACTGCAGATTTTTTATCGAGCTTCTGCTTGCTCTTATAATTCAGAGTATCGATAATCTCTTATCGTCTCTCTGGAATTACGGGTACTCTTTCTCTCGTTGTTTAATTTTCAAGGTCCTCTTTGCTCTCTCGTTCTTCGGTTTTTTCTCACCGCTTCTCTCGAGCGCTTGACTATAATATCAAATCCACACCCTTTTGTCAACATCTTTTTTCAAACTTTTTTCGATTTTTTTCGGATTTATATGAGTGAACGCCTATTTTTATCAGGTTTTATCTATCTTTTTTCGTTTCAAAAAAACTTTAAAAAAGTTTGAAAAAAAGCGTTTTGCCAAGGGCAAAACGCTCATTTTCCGTATCGAAACAGACGCGCAACAGATGGATGAATCACTTTTCCGTACCAAAAAATGAGTCCCGGAATCGTATAATCATATAAAAGCAGCAGCAGATTGAGCAGCAGCACCATCAGCGCGATGCCCCACTGGCCGCCGATAAACAGCGCTTCCTGCGGAATTCCCAGTACAAACAGCGCCGCCAGCGTTTCCAAAGCCATCGCAATATTAAAAAGCACGACTTTAGCCAATACACGCTGCCAACGCACGCGCATGCGTCCCAGCAGCGCAAACAGAACCGGATAGTATCCGAAAAATACGATATACAGTAAAGCCGCCTCCCGGTCTGCCGTAAACAGAAAAGAAAGCACGCTCACCACGGCATACAGGCCAAAGCCCCAGCGCACGCCGCATTCATAAACCACCGGAATCGCCAAAAGTCCCGCAATCGCGGGCAGAGACACCGTAGCGACAGGGATCACACCCGCCATGGTCATGACAACGGCCGCCAATGCGGCCACCACCGCCGTAAAGGCCACACGAATCGTCTTTGCGTTCATAGTGTCCCTCTTTTCAGCAGCAGGAGATCAAATCGCCGCCCATACATTCACAGCAGCAGTCGGCGCAGATCAGTGAGGAACATACATCGCACGAATTGCATCCGCCGCCACCGGAATAGGCGTTGTTATAACCATATCCGTTATAGCCTCCGCGGCGCTGGGCGTCAAATTGATTGAGCGCCTGACGGTATTCCATATTACCCGGGGCCATCTGGCAGGCACGGGCAAAATGATTGCGGGCCTCATCCAGCCAACCGCGGCGCATCAGCACCACGCCTTTGAGGAAATACCATTCGGCGTTGCGGCGGTCTCCGGGTACGCCGTCGAGAATCTGTTCAGCGTCGGCCACCCGATTGGCCGTGAGCAAGCGGCGCACATCGGCAAAAGAAGAGTTCTGCGCGCCTGCGTTATAATTTGTATACGCATTATAACCGCCGCCATAGCCGCCAGCCTGGCCGGAACTGCCGGCTTTACGCTGCTTGACAATGGTATCGTAGGCCTCGTTGACTTCCTTCATTTTCTCGCCGGCCAAATCAGCCAGCGGCGTATTGGCGTATTGGTCCGGATGATACTTTTTGGCCATTTCCCGATAAGCTTTTTTTACTTCTTCGTCCGAAGCGTTGGGTGAAACCCCCAGTACCTTGTACGGATCATTCATGAAACTCTATCCATTCCTTTCCAGGTTTGCTGTTTGTTGTTATCTATATTAAAAAGTGTCCCGCTTTCCGCTGGGACGCAGATGCAGCGTAAACAGTTCATACTGCATACGCGGCAGCCCCAAACGCACAACATTATCGATTAGCGGCGTAAAGCGCCCAAAATCGATCAGATTCATCGCGGCGCCAATGCGGGCCGCGTTCAGGTTCAAACAAGCGTTGCTTTCCTCATCGGCCATTTTACGCTGTTCTTCGCTAAGCGATGTACATCCCTTCAGCCCCAGCCTTCCGATCAGCGGATTAAACGCGCCTTCCTTTAAATCGTCTTCCAGATCGTCGGCGGCGTCGGCCGTATAAACCCATCGCCCCAGCGCATAGCCGAAATCATGCAGAACAAACCGCTCGGTATCATCTTTCCCCAAAGAGGAAAAAACAAACCCGAGAATTTCGGCCGTCGGCTCACAGCAGGCATCCAGCGAGGGATTTTCTTCCCGCTCGATCGCCGCTTGTTTTTCCATCTCTATGCGAATCTTTTCGGCCAGCTCGGGGAAATCCCGCGCGGCACGGCGAAAAGGTCTGCCGAAAAACAATTTGCCTGCCCGGGCGCTCAACCGTTTCAAAAAGCCTTCGTCCTGCATGGTATCGCAGAGTTTATACCAGGTAAGCAATACGGAAAGCGCCGAGGTATACTTATAAACCTCTTCGGCGCCCTGTGTACAGAACCAGCATTTTTTAGCCGGGTTCACCACGCAGCGGCGGCGGACAAATTCCGGGCATTCCGGCAGGCGTCCGATAGCGGCGGCGGCGAAAAACGTACAGTCATAACTTAAAGTGAGTCGGGTAAAAACACCGTATTCTTTTCCCAGCGCCCGGCACAGTCCGCAGTAGATGCCCTTATACTGCTCGTACTCGCGCACCTTCATTTCATCTTTATAAGGGCGCACATATCCGAACATGAACATCCTCCTTTTTCGAATTCTGCTTTTTTATTCTACTATTTGCCCGTCAAACGGTGATTAACACATTGTAAACTTTGCGGTCATTCAAAAGAAGAGGCACACAGCTTTTCACTGCATGCCTCCATTTTATGAAAAGATCAGCCGAGTTTTTCTTTGGCTTCCGTCATCAAAGCCGGAATATCCAGATGATATTCACACCACGGCCTGCACTGACCACAGGCTACGCAGGCATCGGCCAGCGGGCCTTCCAGTGCGGCATAGGCCTTGCGGTACGGCTCGGTATCGCGACCCACAGCTTCGGCAATGTTTACACGGGCATAAGCGCCCAAAACAGACGGAATGTAAATCCCACGCGGGCATTGAAATTTTTCCATACAATGCGTACATTCACGGCAAATATTGGAGAACAGGCCGGAAACTTTATCCGCTTCGGCGGCCAAGGCGGCGCGTTCTTCTTTTGTAAGCGGCGGGAGCAGAGAATCGTTGATATCCTGTTCCAGCTCGCGCGGCCAGCGCGCGCCGGCATCAATCGCCGACACATACGGATTACCCAGGCAGAAACGCAGCATATCGCTGTAAGTAATGCTCACCATATCTCCCAGAATACGGGACGTAGCCAGGTTGGCCGTTCCATTGAACGCTTTCATATTAACGATGCCCATACCGTGTTCAGCGGCATAACGGAACAAATCGATCTCGCCATCCTCGGAAAGCACGCGGTTATACAGATTATAAGGCAATTCCGTTACCTGGAAAGCACCGGTATCGATCGCTTCTTTAATGACGTCGCCGTCGCCGTAATGGGCGGAAAAACCGAGATACGTCAAATCTCCGGCCGCCTGACGGCGTTTTCCCTGATCGATCGCGCCGCTGCTCTTCATGGTTTCCCAGCGTTCGCGCATAATGCCATGATAGAAATAAACCAGCTTCACTTCCACGGAACCGATAAACAGCCCCTTTCCCGTTTTGCGGATTCTCAGCTTGTTCAGGCTGATATCGAGGTCCTCATCAAATGTTTCGGGCGTGTAGCCGTGGCCTTTGGTCACGATCACGATCGGTTCGTCAATATCGGTGCGCGAAGCCAGCACACGGCTGACGATATCTTCGCTTTCTACCATGACGCCTTCGCCGTTGACGCCGTTGTAGGCGCGGGCGGTATCGATCAGGTTAATACCCTGATCGAGCGCATAGTTCACCATTTCAAACGCCTGCTCTACGGTATCGAGCATACGCAGGTTCATGGCGCCCAATGCAACTTCCGAAACATACAGGCCGGTATCGCCAAATTTACGACGTTTAATTTTGGTTTGCAAAGAAAAGACCTCCCTAAAGAATATCTAAAGGATACAATTTTAATCGATCAAACAACGGAAACAACCCAGGAAACCGTTTCTCCGGCGGCCGGCGTCAGCTCGGCATCGATCAGCCAGGCTTTCTGGTGCAGGTTTTCGGGCGCTTCCTCATATTCGGTCTGCGTCACCTTCCATGCGCAGGCGCCGTTTGCCGCGCGCAGAGAAATTGCGCCGTTTTCGCCGCGAATCAATACGCTGCCATCCGCCTGAACAGCCGGCTCTACCAGCGTGGTAAAACGCTCGGTCACAGGCTTGGCTTCGCCTGTCCAGCCGAACGTATCGTCGATCGTCAGCGTGGGCGCGCCGGTTTTGGTAAACGTAAAGGCGCGCACAAACGAGCTGACACCGGCATCCGGGTAAGCGGAGGCCAGTTCCATGCGCACGCGCACAGCCGTTTCGTCGGCTTCCGCCTGATAATCGGCCGCGGCTGCTTCTTCTCCCGGGACCTGCAGCTTACCGTCGATAATCGGCACCGGATGGCCGTGAGAGCCGTTTACGAGCATCGTATAGCGTTCCGCGCTGAAATACTGGCGCGAATACATGCCGCCGCCCAGATCGCCCAGCAGCACGTCGCCGTTGACATCCAGCACAAAGCTGCCCAGGTCGTTGTGGTTATGCGGCTCATTATTGTCGCCGCCCTTGGCCGCAAAAGCCACGCGGCAGGTATCGAACGTCTTGCGGGAAATCGCCCACTGCGTTTCATTATACAGGGAATCGGCGTCTGCCGGCGGGCCGCACTTGTCGTCCGGTTCCGTCCACAGGAAATTGCGCAGCACCGGCGTAAAGTAATCGCCGCCGCCCATGATGGGATTGGCATATTCCTGCGGCGGAATCTCCACATCCGGATAAATATGATACAGATAATGCGTGGTATAGCAATCGTACATGACATGCGCATGGCAATCCGAGAAGCACACCGCGTTGTTTTTGTTCAGGAACGCATTCTGATGGAACAGCGCCACCTTATGCGTAATCGGTTCGGCAAACAGGTCTACTTCTCCGGCCGTGCGGCGTTTGAGCAGGTCGGCGTAAATCATGAAGTGGCCCAAGCCGTAGCTCCAGTAGCCCAGACCTTCGGCGCACACGCCGTCTGCCTTAAAGCCGCTGAGGTAGCATTCCATCGATTCCGTGCAGCGGGTAAGGATCGGCGCCAGCATATCGTCGTCGTCGATCATGTACATAGCGGCAATACCTACGCCGCCGCCGCATACGGAAGCCCAGTTCATGGGAACCGTTTCCCAATGGAACGGCTTGTTGATCGCCATAAACGGCTCGAGTACGCGCTCACGGATCAGCTTGCGGGCACGGTATACCACGATCGGCGCGAGTTTATCCTCGAGCAGCGTCGTGATTTCCGCCAGATCGGCGGCCGTCTGCGCAGCACACAGGTCGATCATTTCCGGCTGTTCATGCAGATAGGGCTGCATCTTGTTATCAGCCGTGGGCGCCGGATTGAGCAGTGCGGGAATCTTGGTGCCGCCATAGCGGAAATGCGCGGTAAGACACCAGGAATATTCGTCGCAGATCGCCCAGATGGCGTTTTCCAGATCGTCGATGTGCGTGCCGTCGATCAACGCAGCCATAGCGAAAACACTCATGGCGTTGCGGTGATCGCGGTAGATCTGCTGAAATTCGGTACGCGAACCGGTTTCATCAAACAATTTAAAATAAGAATACGGGATGCATTCGAGCAGTTTACCGCTCTTTTCTGCGGCGCGTTCACGCATCAGTGCCACATGCGGGGCATAATACGGATCGTTTCTGATCTGTTCCCACTTTGTTTCGGGGATTTTTTTCCAATCGGTTGCAGAACCTTTTTTCAAAGCCTGCATCATCGTAACCAGTCTCATGATTTTTCCTCCTCCCGCGGCCGGGCCGCTTTCAGCTTCATTATAGTATAGAGGCAGGGACAAATCAACCATAATTTTGAGCGGACTAAAGCCGAAACGCTGGAACAAAACGAAAGCCTCCCGCCGAAACGGGAGGCCATACAAAATCTTATTAAAGCTTAAAGCAGAACCAGAGGCTTAATCAGGTCTCTCGGTTTGTCTTTCATCATCATCAAAGCGGGCTCTACACCTTCCAGACCCTGGAACGTATGCGTAATCAGTTCTTCCGGATGAATACGGTTGGTCATCACCAGACGCGCCAGCTTTTCCGAACGGACACGGCCGCCAGGCATCAGACCGCCGCGGATCGTCTTGTGACCCATACCGCAGCCCCATTCCACACGCGGAATGCCGATGGTATCGCCTTCACCCAGGTAGTTTACGTTGCCGATGATACCGCCGGGCTTAAGCATACGGATCGCCTGATCGAACGTATTATTATCGCCGCCGGCGACCACGATCTTATCCACGCCCTGACCATGGGTTCTTTCCATGATCTGTTCCACGATATCGCCTTCGCGGTAATTGATAATATCCGTTGCGCCGAATTTCTTCGCCAGATCCACGCAGTTCTTTCTGGAACCCACCGCGTAAATATTGGCTGCACCCCGGATTGCCGCCGCCGCTACTGACATCAGACCAACCGGGCCGATTCCGATAATAGCCACATTATCGCCGAACTGCACGTCTGCAAGCTCTACGCCATGGAAACCCGTGGGCACCATATCGCTGATCATACAGGCCGCAGCCAGATCCATTCCGTCGGGCAGATGCGCCAGGTTACCGTCGGCATCGTTGACATGGAAATATTCGCCGAACACGCCGTCTTTAAAGTTAGAGAATTTCCAGCCTGCCAGCATGCCGCCGGAATGCATGGGATAGCCTTCCTGAGCCGCATAGGAATTCCAGTCGGGCGTGATGGCCGAAACCAAAACCCGGTCGCCGACTTTGAAATCCTTAACAAGCGAGCCGACTTCCACAACTTCGCCCACGGCTTCGTGGCCGAGAATCATATTGTGACGATCACCGATTGCGCCCGCCCAAACCGTATGCACGTCCGAGGTGCAGGGAGCCAGGGCAATCGGGCGGCAAATAGCATCCATAGGGCCGCAGGCCGGTCTTTCTTTTTCAATCCAGCCGGTTTCCCCGATTTTCAGCATGGCAAAACCTTTCATATTCCTATACGCCTCCTAAAAATAGATTTACGCCGATTTACAATGTATTATTTGTGTACGGCATCCTGTTTTGTACCCTCATCATATCACAGCTTGTTCGCTAAATCAACCAATTTTTATTAAACAATTAAATTAAAAATTTTGCAGAACAAAGACGAATTTTCGCAAGCAAACCGATTTTCGTTGCAAACACCGGTAAAACATGCTAAACTGATTTTATCTATTGTTTCACCGTCTTTCGGTGCGTCCCCTGTTTTGGACAGGCGAGAAGAGAGGAGATTTAACATGCAGCGGGTTTTAATTATCGGCGCGGGGCCGGCAGGGCTGACCGCCGCGTATGAATTGCTTTCGCGCAACCGGGGAAACGAACCTCGGTTTGAAGTGATTATCCTGGAAGAAAGCGATGCCATCGGCGGCATTTCGCGGACCGTACGGCATAACGGCTGCCGCATGGATATTGGCGGGCACCGTTTCTTTTCAAAAGATCAGCACGTGATGGACTGGTGGGCGGCGCGCATGCCGCTGCAAGGGGGCATGTCGTTTGACGACAAAATGCTCAGCCGCGAAAAACCGCTCACACCAGGCGGGCCTGACCCGGAACAAACCGACCGCGTGATGCTGATCCGCCAGCGCATTTCGCGCATTTATTATCTGAACAAATTTTTCGATTATCCCGTTTCCATGAAATGGCAGACGATTCGCAATCTCGGCTTTGCGCGCACGATGAAAGCCGGATTCAGCTATCTCGGCTCGATGATTGCCAAAAGGCCGGAAAATTCACTGGAAGATTTTTATATCAACCGTTTCGGCCGTGAACTGTACAGCCTGTTTTTCGAAGGTTATACCGAAAAGCTGTGGGGCCGCCATCCCAGCGGCATTGCGGCCGATTGGGGCGCCCAGCGCGTAAAAGGACTTTCGGTGCGCACGATGCTGAAAGACATGTTCCGCAAAGCCTCCGGCAAAAAAGACGCACAGAACACCGAAACCTCGCTGATTGAGGAATTCTGGTATCCCAAATTCGGCCCCGGCCAGCTTTGGGAAGCCGTCGCCGAAGAGATTGAAGCGATGGACGGCAAGATCGTCAAAAACTGCCGCGTAAAAGAAATCGGCGTGAAAAACGGCCGGGTACAGGCCGTTTTGTGCGAACGCGACGGCAAAGACTATGTCGCACAGGGGCACACCGTGATTTCTTCCATGCCGGTCAAAGATCTGGTGGCGGGGCTTTCGGGCGATCCGGTTCCACAGGAAGTGCAGGAAATCGCCGCGGGGCTTCCCTACCGCGATTTTGTCACGATCGGCCTGCTGGTACACCGGCTGAATCTAAAAAACGAAACCGACATTCCCACACTGGGCAACATTGTGCCGGACTGCTGGATCTATGTGCAGGATACCGACGTGAAGCTCGGCCGTATCCAGATTTTCAACAACTGGTCGCCCTATATGGTGAAAGATCCGGAGCATACCGTTTGGATCGGGCTGGAATATTTCTGCAACGAAGGCGACGACTTCTGGAACATGAGCGAAAAGGAATGCATTTCTTTTGCCGCCGCCGAGCTTGAAAAAATGGGCATTATCCGCGAAAAGGACGTGATGGACGCCCATCGCGAGAAAGTAAAAAAAGCCTATCCGGCTTATTTTGATACCTACGATCGCATTGATACCGTTACCGAATATTTAAACGGCATCGACGGGCTGTATTGTGTGGGCCGCAACGGCCAGCACCGCTACAACAACATGGATCATTCCATGGTAACGGCGATGCGGGCCGCCGCCTGCATCGCCGGGGAAGAAACCGATAAGGCCGCCATCTGGAACGTCAACACGGAGCAGGCTTATCACGAAGAAAAACAGGAGAGTAAGGTATGATCGCGCCCGCCCGTCCCGCTCTGCGGTACCCGTTTGCGATTTTAGGGCTTGTATGTTTCTTCTGCACCTTTCTGGCAGACGGCACCACGGAAAGTGGCTTTTCGGCCGAAGCGCCGGTTTTGTTCGGGCTTTTATGCCTAACGGGCACGGCAGTCGGTGCGTTCCTGCTGCCGGGCGGACTGAAAGACAGGCTGCGTGTGCTTGTTCCCGCCGTATTTGCCGCGGCGGCGCTCGGATTTCTGGCGCTGCTTTCCGGCGGAGATCCCGCCCTGCTGCTGGCGGCCGCTCTGCTCTTTCTATCGGCGACGGGGCTGTCGCTCTGGATGAGCGGCAAGCTGCACACCCGGCAGTTTTTGCTGCTCTTATTTGCGGCCGCGTTTTGTTTGCGGCTGGCGTATATTCTGGTAACGCCCATCACCGTGCGCCAGCACGACGTGGGCGCCATCGGCTGTGGACACAGCCACATCGGCTACATCGAGTATTTTTATAACGGCGGCTCGCTTTTGCTGCCGTTTGATCCGCGCTCGGTCTGGCAATTCTATCATCCGCCGCTGCACCATATCACGGCGGCTATTTGGATGCGCTTCCAGACACTGCTGGGCTTTTCTTATGAACGCGCGTTCGAAAACGTGCAGATTCTCACGCTGTTCTATTCCATGGGCACGCTGTTTTTTGTCGAACGGCTGCTGCGCCGGCTGCGTCTGCGCGGTGCGGCTTTGATCTTACCCATGGCTGTGATCTGTTTTCATCCCACGGGCATCCTTTTTTCGGGCAGCATCAACAACGACTGCCTTTCGGCTTTTCTTCAATTCGGCGCGCTGGCCGCCGCCGTGCGCTGGTATGACCAACCGGGGCTGAAAAACATTTTGTATGTCGCCTTGCTGGTGGGCGGTTCGATGGCCGCCAAGCTTTCCGGCGCACTTTGCGCCCCGGCCATTGCCCTGCTGTTCCTCTATAAATGGTGGAAAAACAGACAGGAAACCCGCCGGTATTTCGCCTGGTTTGCGGCTTTTGCCGCCGTGTGCGTGCCGCTTGGGCTAAGCTGGCAGATTCTCAATCTGGTTCGCTGGGGTGTGCCGCCAGGTTATGTGCCGGTGCTCAGTACGGATAATTACCAATATATCGGCATGTATTCGCCGTGGCAGCGGCTGTTCGATTTCTTTGGCGGAGAAAACGCCAATGTCTTTATGGCCTGGAAAGACCGTTCCGGCGCCGGCTACTATGAATACAATCTATTTTTAGGATTGTTCAAAACCTCCGTTTTCGGGGAATTCACGTTCTTCCATCCCGAAAGCGAAACCGTGCGCTGTCAGGTTGGACTGCCTTTTGCCAACGCGCTGTTTTTTGTCAATCTGATTTGTATGGGCGTTTCGCTTGTATGCGGCGTTTTTACGCTGTTTCGCAAACGCTTTGTGCGCAAAGACGCTGTGCTTTCCGCGTTTTTCGCCGTTTTATTCGGCATCACACTGGTTTCTTATATCAGCATGTGCTTCAGCGCGCCGCACACCTGCACGCAGAATTTCCGCTATACCACGCCGATGCTGTTATGCGGCGTCGTTTGGCTGGGAGAAGGCGTGCGCCGCACGAAAAAGCGTTCTTTTATGCGTTCGGGGCTTTCCGTCTTAACCGCCGTGTTCTGTATTTTGAGCGCGTTTGTCTATACGCTGCTTCTCATCTAAAAACAAAAAACCGGGCCGCCGCAAGCCAAAAGGCATGGGCAGCCCGGTTTATTTTTTGCATTTTATTCGGCAGGATCAGCCGGCTTTTCTTCCGCTTTGGGAGCTTCGGGAGCGGCTGCTTCACAGCAGCATTCGTCTTCGTCGTCATCATCGCAGCAGCAATCAAAATCATCGTCAAGCCACAGATCGTTCTTTTTGTTGATGCTCAGCGAGAATTTGATGTCGTAGAAGAAATTGAGCACGGCTACAGCGGCAGCCGCCACAACGGTGACCGCACCGATAATCGAAAGCAGTTTGTTCATAAGAGAATCTCCTCCCTGCGCACAAAGTACGCATTTTTAATTTATTTTGTCGCCGTTTCCGGCGCACTCGGCAAAACATAAGGCGGTGACAGCGGAATATCCGAAACCAGCGTATCGATTTCATCCAGCGCGCAGATGCGGCAGAAGTACTGCAGCGAAAGCTTGCTGCAATCGGCCAGAAGCACGCCCCGCCGTGCATGGCGCAGATACGTCCGCTTGAGATCGGCTTCTTCTTCGCTGGCGTCTGTCACGCCGGCCTCTTCGCTCACGCCGCGGCAGGAAAAGAAAGCCGTATCGGCATGAAATTTTTCCACAAACGAAACCGCAGGCAAGCCCACAAACGATTTGGCGTTTCCGCGCAGGCGGCCGCCCGTGCAGTAAACTTCCACGCCGTCTTTTTCGGCGAGGATACCGGCCGTTTTCAGGCCGTTGGTGATCACCCGCAGCCGCTGGAATCCGCTGAGCTTTTCAGCCAAACGGCAAACCGTACTGCTGGCGTCCATGAAAATCGTCTGCCCGTCTTCGATCAGCTCCAGCGCCTTGCGCGCGATGATATCTTTGGAAACGGTGTTTTCGCTTTCGCGCAGAAGAAGCGGAAAATCGCGCCCGCTTTCCTCCATGCGCACCGCGCCGCCGTGTGTGCGGCACAAAAGCCCGCTGCTTTCCAGATAAGCGAGATCGCGCCGGATGGTGGCGCCGCTGGAATAGAGTTCACGGCAAAGTTCCTCCACCGAGGCCGCCTTGCGGACAGCCAGGATTTCGAGAATGCGGTTTTGCCGTTCAAGTGGAAGCATAGGACACCTCAAAGATCATTTTTGCGCATTTGTGCGCAGCAGTGAAAAAAGCCGTGAGAGCCGCTCGACTTTATCGCCAGTGGTAGACAAACCTCTTTTGGCTGTTTATAATTATAGCAAATACACGGAATTAAATCAATAGAGATTTGTTCCGGCCGAAATTTTTATGTGTTTTCACAAAAAACAATTCGATGTTTTGGCAATTGAGCAGAAGCGGCGCCTAGCTTGTTTGTGCGCAATTTTGCTTGAACATCCCGCCAAGGAGGACAAGATCATGCAGACAGCAGAACAGATTAAGCGCGAGATCTGTGACATCGGCGCTCGCATTTATCAGAAAGGTTTTGTGGCCGCCAACGACGGCAACATCTCCGTTAAAGTAGGCCCCAACGAATTTTACTGCACCCCCACGGGCGTTTCCAAGGGCTATATGACCCCCGACATGATTATTAAAGTAGACGCCGAGGGCAACAAGATCGAAGGTGCGCTCAACCCCTCTTCCGAAATCAAGATGCACATGCGCGTCTATCGTGAGCGTCCGGACGTAGGCGCCGTTGTTCACGCTCACCCGCCGATCGCTACCGCTTTCGCCGTATGCCAGAAGCCGCTCGACAAGCTCATCCTGCCCGAAGCCGTGCTGAGCATCGGCACCGTGCCGGTATGCGCTTATGGTACGCCGTCTTCCATGGAAGTACCGGATTCCCTGATGCCCTACATCCAGGATCACGACGCGTTCCTGCTGCAGAATCACGGTGCGCTCTCTGTGGGCAACACGCTGACCCGCGCCTTCTTCGTCATGGATGAAGTAGAATATTTCGCCAAGATCACCTTCTATGCTTCCATGATCGGCGGCATGGTGGAATTCGGCGGCGAAAACATCGACAAGCTGATGGATCTGCGCGCCCGCATGAACATCCCGGGCCGCCATCCCGGCTGCGGCAAGCCCGAAGGCGCCATTCCCGGCGATGTAAATCCCGTAAGCGAAGAAATGATCGAAACCGTAACCAAGAAAGTTCTGACTCAGCTCGGTATGCTGAAATAAGCATCCGCTTTTCAGGGAGGTTTTCCTATGTCCAGCTATGTAACCAAAAAAACGCCGGGCGATACCGCCTGGTTTACCCATGACCGTTTCGGCATGTTCATCCACTGGGGTCTGTATTCCCTTCCGGCCCGTCACGAGTGGATCAAAACGCGCGAAAAGATCAGCGAAGAAAAATACGACAAATACTTCAAGTATTTTAACCCCGACCTGTTCGACGCCCGCGAATGGGCCCGTCAGGCCAAGGCCGCCGGCATGAAATACGCCGTGCTGACCACGAAGCATCACGAAGGCTTCTGCCTGTTCGACAGCCAGTACACCGATTACAAGTCCACCAACACGCCCTGCGGAAGAGACCTCGTGCGCGAATATGTGGACGCTTTCCGCGCCGAAGGCCTGAAGATCGGTTTCTATTATTCCCTGATCGACTGGCATCATCCGGATTTCCCGGTGGATATGCTCCATCCGCGCCGCGATGACGAAAACGCCGAACAGCTCAACGAAGGCCGCGATATGCGCCGCTATGCGCAGTACATGCGCGACCAGGTCACCGAACTGCTCACCAACTACGGCAAAATCGACATCCTCTGGTTCGACTTCTCTTATTCCGGCCATGTTCCGCCGGAAGGCAAGGAATGGATGAAGGGCAAGGGCAAGGACGATTGGGAAGCCGAAGCGCTCATCAAAACCGCCCGCGACCTGCAGCCGGGTATCATCATCGATAACCGCACCGAAATTGAACAGGATCTGTGGACGCCCGAACAGTATCAGATGACCGAATGGCTGCGCGACAAAGAGACCGGCGAGCTGCTCACTTGGGAAGCCTGCCAGACGTTCTCGGGTTCCTGGGGTTATTACCGCGATGAAATGACCTGGAAATCGCCCGAAATGCTCATCCGCATGCTGGTAAACACCGTAGCATTGGGCGGCAACCTGCTGATGAACGTAGGCCCCACCTCCCGCGGCTACTTTGATTACCGCGCAGAAGAAGCGCTGAAAGTCTATGCCGACTGGATGAAGTACAACAGCCGCTCGATCTATGGCTGCACCATGGCCGAACCCGATCTGCTGCCGATGTGCCCGGCAGACTGCCGCTTTACCCAGAGCGAAGACGGCAAGCGCCTGTATGTGCACCTGTTTGCCTATCCGTACAAGCATGTGCAGATCAAGGGCTTGGCCGGCCGCGTAGACTATGCCCAGTTCCTGCACGACGGCAGCGAAGTGCTGTTCACCGAGCGCTCCGTCAACCATTTCGGCGATGGTCTGGCCGAAGGCGACGACCTGCTGGTTCTGGAAGTGCCGGAAGTAAAGCCGCACTGCCTGGTTCCGGTTATCGAACTGTTCCTGAAATAATTTTCGCCGTACACGACGGCAATGTGTGTATTCGCTCAGCGGATACGGGGAGTTTCTTATATAGAATAAAAAACCGCTCGTCTGTCCTATGCAGGCGGGCGGTTTTTCGTTTAAGAAGTTCGCCGCCAGCGAACCCCCGGCGAGGCGGGGAGTCCCCGCTGACAATTCGCGAATTAAGCATAAAACAATAACAAGCCTCTGCCGCGCGACTTGAGCCTTCAATTTAAATTCAGCTCACCCGTGACGTATCCAGCGGAGATTCTCCGCCGCGGCCACTTGACCGCAATTTTCATTAAAGCGAAGCGAGGGCACCGAGCGACCCGCGACTTACCCGCAGAGGTTCTCTGCCTGGGCATGATACTCGCGCAGACACAATTCGAAAAATGCTGTGATTTTTGCGCGGCAGGCTTCTTCCGCCACCAGATAGCTCAGCCCGTGCGCCGCGCCTTTTACGGTAAGCAGCATTTTTTCGCTTTGACACGCCTCGTAATTTTGCAGCGACATATAGGTAGGCACAAACGTGTCCTCTTCCCCATGGATGAGCAGAACCGGACGTGTATTTTTAGCCAATGCCTCAAGCGTAGATGCACCGTCTACAGAAAAATCAGCAAACCGCCTGCAAAACCATGCCACCAGCGGCAAAAGCGGAAACACCGGCAGATGCAGTCCATGCACCAACACGTGCCTGAAAATCGCCCGCGGCGTGGTGAAGCCGCAGTCCGCAATGATTCCCGCCACCTGGCGCGGCAGATCGAGTCCGCTTGCCATCAAAACCGTGGCCGCCCCCATCGAAAGCCCATAGAGCAAAATCGGCAGATCCTGCGCTTTTTTGGCCGCATAAAGTGCCCAGTCGCGGCAGTCATACCGTTCTTTCACGCCGAACGTAATGTATTCCCCTTCGCTTTCGCCATGCGTGCGCTGTTCGGCAAAAAGCAGATTGAAACGCATTTCACGAAGCAAAAACGGCACCGCACAGCCAAAATCGATGCCGGCCGCCGAATGATACCCGTGCATCAAAACCAGCGTGGCGCGGGCGTTTTCCGCCGCAAAATATTTTCCGCAAAGTCTGAGTCCGTCAAAGCTTTTGATTTCAATCCGCTCAAACGGCATCTCGTCAAACGCGCGGGCGCAGGCGGCGATCCGATCGCCATAGCGGGCAACGGGTGTATTTTTCATTTTTGCTTTTTTGGCATAATCCGGCGGTTCGTGGCGCAGCAAAGCGAAACGAAAAAAATAAATACCTGCCGCCAGCACAAAAACACACAGGCCGGCCGCTGTGAAAAAAAGAAGAGGCCACATAAAAAGACTCCTTTCTGCCCGCTTTACGAGGCGAATGGGTTATGGTACAATAAAATTAGCTAAAGCTTTTTCAGTATAACCGCAAAATACAGTGGGAATCAATAAGGAGGAGAAAAAATGGAAAGCCGTTATTTCCCGGCCGACGCTTACGGCGCACGGCTGTTTGACGATCCGCAGATCACCGGCCTGCATAAGCTGCCGTATCATACGGCGTCCGTCCCTTACGCAAACGAAGCCGAGGCGCTCGGCTGCGACGTGCAGGCGTCTGCCTTTTACCATTCCCTTTCGGGCGTGTGGAAATTCAAATACTGCGAAACGATTTTTGAAATTCCAGAAGGTTTTGAATCAGCCCCTGCCGAAAACTGGGACGAAATCCCCGTGCCCTCTAACTGGCAGCTGCACGGCTACGGAAAGCCCAAATACATCAACACACGCTATACGTTTGAACGCGACGGCGACAAGCTGGCTCCGCCGCGCATCGACCCGGCCAAAAACGCCTGCGGCCTGTATAAAACCACATTTACCGTTCCCGAAAATTTCAAAGGCAAACGCGTCATTTTGCATTTCGGCGCAGTAGGCGCCGCGGCCAAGGTGTTTGTCAACGGAAAAGAAGCCGGCTACACCACCAACAGCAAATCCCCCGCGGAATTTGACGTGACCGACCTGCTCAAACCCGAAGGCGAAAACGATCTTTCCGTACTGGTACTGGAATTCTGCGCCGGCTCGTGGCTTGAATGCCAGGATATGTGGCGCCTGTGCGGCATCACGCGCGACGTGGCGATTTATGCTGTGACGCCCCGCCATCTGTTTGACTGGTACGCCTACACGCAGTTCGGCGAAACTTTACAAGACGCCGCCTTGTGCGTGGAAGCCAAAATCATGAACCTCACGCGCGAGGCTGCCGAGGCCTGCACGGTGTCGCTGCGTTTGCTCGATCCTTTGGGCAACGATATGACCCCGCCCGAGGGATGCAGCGCGCAAAACGGCAATCTGAGCCATCGTTTTGAAGAAATCGTGCCTTATCCACAGCCGAGCCTCATTCAGGCCGGCACAACGGTGACGGCTTATCTCAAGCTCCCTGTTGAAAATCCGCAGCTGTGGACAGCCGAAACCCCGGCGCTGTATACCGTTTTGCTCACGCTCAAAGACGAAAACGGGCAGGTACTGGAATACCACAGCTTCCGCCACGGTTTCCGCAAAATCGAAACACACGACGCCCAGCTTTTTGTCAACGGAAGAAGCATCAAGCTCAAGGGCGTGAACCGCCACGAATTCAACTGCCGCACCGGTCAGGTTGTTTCGCGCGAAAACATGCTCGAAGACATCCTGCTGATGAAGCGCAACAACATCAACGCCGTGCGCTCTTCCCACTACCCGGACGATCCCTATTGGTACGACTTGTGCGACCGCTATGGCCTGTATGTAATGGACGAAGCCAATGTGGAAACACACGGCATTTCCTACCGCAAAAACGTGCTGCCCGGCAACGATATGCGCTGGCTGCCCGCTTTTCTCGACCGCGTCGGTTCCATGCTGCAATGCGACAAAAACCACGCTTCCATTATTATCTGGAGTCTGGGCAACGAGCTGGGCTTCGGCGAAACGGTAGCCGTGGGCGCGGGTTACTGCCGCGCGTGCGATCCGACCCGTCTGATCCACAAACGCCAGATGAACAGCATCGCCGATATGGACAGCGAGACCTATCCTTCCCCGGAAAACATGGTGGAACACGCGAAAAAATTCCCGAACCGGATGTTTGTCACCAACGAATACGGCCACGCCATGGGCAACGCCTGCGGCAGCCTGAAAGATTACTGGGACGCCATCGACACGCACCCGCAGCTGGCGGGCGGCTTTGTATGGGAATGGTGTGACCACGGCATTTTACAGCATGACAAAGCCGGAAATGCCTATTTCGCCTACGGCGGCGATTTCGGCGAAGAATTCCACGATGGCAACTTCTGCATCGACGGCCTGATTACGGCCGACCGCAAAGAAACCCCGAAGCTCGCCGAACTCAAGGCGGTTCATTCGTTTATCCGCTGCTATGCGTCCAATTTGGAAAAAGGCGATATTCTGGTTGAAAACCGCTACGGTTTTATCGATCTTTCGGGCTTTGACGTACAGGTTTCCCTGCTGCGCGACGGTGAATCCGTTTTTGCTTCGCAGCTGCCCTGCCCGGCGATTCTTCCCGGCGAAACCGGAAAGCTGACGCTCACACTCCCCGCCGTAAAGCCGAAAAACGGATGCATCTACACCCTGCATCTGCGTTTCTGCCAGCGCGAAGCCAGCGCTTTTGCTCCCGCCGGGCACGAAGTTGCCTTTGCGCAGTTTGATCTGCCGCACCTGAACACGGCAGTACCGATGCTCGATGTTTCCGCTCTGCCCGCGCTGAAAACGGAAGAAACCGAACAGACGCTGACCATCTTGGGCGAGAACCTGACCGCCGTATTTGAAAAAGCAAGCGGCACGCTGACAAAGCTTTCGATCGGCTCCGTTACGGCGCAGGACGTGAACACGCCGAACGTCTGGCGCGCCATGACGGATAACGATATCCGCAACGTACAAATGGCGGCTTTCTTTAAGAAAATGAATATCCCCGGCGCGGAAAGCAGCGGCGAAACCTGGGAAAGCGCAGGACTTGCTGACATGACAACGACCTGCACTGCGTTCCGCTATGAACAGCCCGCGCCCGCCGAAGTCCGGATTTATGTCACCCTCTCCATGCAGGGGAAAAACGATTGCGGCTTTACTTTTGAAACCACCTATACCGTGCTGGGCGATGGGCGCGTCGTCTGCGACAACAGCTTTACACCGCACGGCCCGCTGCCGGTATTGCCGCGCCTGGGCGCCCGGCTCACCCTGCCCGCCGCCTACAAACAGGTGCGCTGGCTGGGCTTTGGCCCTTGGGAAACCTATCCCGACCGCGACGCCTGTGGACAGTTCGGCGCATTCAGCGAAACCTGCGGCGATGCGCTGGCGTATTACGCCAAACCGCAGGAATGCGGATCGAAAGAGCAATGCCGCTATATAAGCCTGACGAATGACGCAGGCGACGGCCTGCTGGTGTTCGGCGAAGTGCCGTACGCATGCTCGGCGCTGCCGTTTACGCCGCAGGAACTTTCGGGTATGCAGCACCTCAATGACACCTTACAGCACGAAAAAGTGGTTCTCTGCGTTGATTATGCGCAGAATGGCCTGGGCAACCGTTCGTGCGGCCCGGATGTGCTGCCGCGCTACCGCCTGCAGCCCGAACCGGTACGTTTTGTTTATACGATCACCGGCACAAGCGGCGGACGGCGTGATTTCCACGTCCGCTATGACGAAACGATGGTGCCGCCCGTACAGGCACGCGTACTGCCCGATGCAGGCTCGTTCAAAGCGGAAGGTTACCGCGATCCGTCGGACGCCGACGTGCGCAAAAGCGCTGGTTTCACCGACCGATAAAGCATAAAATAGCATAAAAAAGAAGCAAGCCTTCCCGAGGTTTGCTTCTTTTTTGCGCTTTTTAAAAAATCAAAGATTGGCAAACAGATATCCCTGTTCGCCGCAGGGCAGTTCCAAACGAATGCGGCCGTCCTGCGTATGCAGTGCGCCGCCCGGCGTGTTGACCAGTAAAACCTGGCGTGCAGATTGTGAGGCACGGCGCATATAATCAAATTTAGTCACGCTGTTCCAAGCCGTGGGATTGCAGGTGCGACTCAGCGGCCACAAAACGGCATCGGCTGCCGGATAAGTGGTTGCAGCTTCCTCACATTCACTGAGAACAAACGATTTTCCGCCTAGCGAAAAGGCCGCGGTTTCGTCCTGCTTCATTTTGCAGAGAATTTTTCCGTCCGGGCCGATCACCAGCTGGACATCAGAAACACCATTCGATGTGCGTTCGCAAAAGCCGAACGAGATCCCGGTGTGATAGCGTCGTGCCGCCTCACAGACAGCCTCGAAAAGCGGGTTTTCCGCCTCCAGCGGCGCCGAATGCTCATCATTCAGGAACCGCTTGCCGAAAACAATCAGATCGGCGGAATCTTCCAACGCATCCAGACTATGCAAAAGCAAACGAACATTTTGAGCCGTGTTTTCGGTGGGTTTCAGACAGGCCAAAGCTATGCGCATGAAAAGTTCCCCTTTCTAAAAGATATCAGGCAAGGATCATGGTGGCGATATTCATATAAATCAGCAGCGAGAAAGCATCCACAATCGTGGTGATGATCGGGCTGGCCATAACGGCGGGGTCCAAACCGATGCGTTTGGCACCAATCGGCAGAATGCAGCCCACTACCTTGGCCACAAACACGGTGAAAACCAGCGTAAGGCACACAACCAGCGCAACCGGCACAGCCAAGCGATCCACAATCAGAACTTTTACAAAGTTGGCCGCGGCCAGCGTTACACCGCACAGCAGCGCCACACGGGATTCTTTCCACAGCACGCGGAAAAAGTCGCGGTATTCAATTTCGCCCAGCGACATGGCACGCACAACAGAGGTGGAGGACTGCCCGCCGCTGTTGCCGCCGGTGTCCATCAGCATGGGGATATACATGGTCAAAGCGCCGAACGTGGCCAGCGTGCTTTCGAACGAAGCGAGGATGCCGCCCGTAAAGGTGGCGGAAACCATCAGGAGCAACAGCCAGATAATACGGCTTTTATACAGGCTGAAAACGGACTGGCGCATGTACGGCTTGTCCGCCGGAACGATAGCCGCCATCTTTTCGATATCTTCGGTGGCTTCTTCCTGGATAACGTCGATGGCGTCGTCTACCGTAACGATACCGACCAGACGGTTTTCCGCATCCACAACGGGGACGGCCAAAAAGTCATATTTTCCGAGCAAGGACGCCACATGTTCCTGGTCTTCCAGCGTACGCACGGAAATGACGTTAGTTTCCATAATATCGGAAAGTTGGGTTTCTTTCGGGGAAAGAAGCAGATCTTTTACGGTAACAATGCCTTCCAGGCGGCGGGTATCGTCCGTCACATAGCAGGTGTAGATCGTTTCTTTATCAAGGCCCGTTTTCCGAATGCGGTCGAAAGCGTCGTTCACGGTCATCGTCTGTTTCAGATCGATAAACTCCGTGGTCATAATGCTGCCGGCGCTGTCTTTCGGGTAGTTGAGCAGCTGGTTAAGCGTGGCGCGCATTTCGGGATCGGTGTGCCGCAGAATACGCCACACCACACCAGCCGGCATTTCTTCGATAAAGTCGGCGGCGTCGTCCACGAACATATCGGCCATAACTTCTTCCAGTTCCTTATCGGAGAAGCAGTTGAGCAGGTTTTCCTGCTGTTCCGGCTCCATATAAGCGAAAACGTCGGCGGCCATATCTTTGGGCAGCAGCCGGAAAAGAATCGGCTGCACCTGTTCCGGGAATTCATCAAACAGCGGACCCAGATCCGCGGGGTTCATATCCTGCAGCAATTCTTTGATGGCAGAATAATTTTTGGCATCGAGATAAGCCTGTACCTGTTCGGCACGGGCCAGTTCCAAGCGTTCTTCATTCATTTTGTGTACCTCCTGATCGATTCATAGCGCCCTAAGGGCAAACTTCACAGTACGGTGGGCATAGACACAAAACGGAAGACCACAAACTATTTAAAACACAAAGGAAACACGCCGCACCGGGCGCAGAACGGCCGGTACAGCCTCGTTTCTTTTATGATAAACAGCTTGAAGGTACTTCGCGGTTTTGTTTTCTGACTGCCTCCGGCGTCCATTTGTTTCACCTCTTTTGTTTTTTAAAATGAAAATGGAGCGGAAAAATAAATTCTTCCGCTCCACTAGAGTACGCCGTTTATGCGCGTTTGTCAAGTCAAAAGTATGTAATTTAAAAGAAATTGAGCCCGATTGTCCCAATTAGACAAATTAGAAGCGATTTTTCTCGAAAAATCGCGCATTTTCTTTCGAAATCAAGCCGTTTTGAAGATTTTGCGCTTTAGCGCTTCAAAAGGGAATGCTTTTCTCGCAGCGGTTTGTTCTTGATGGGAAACCGCGCGACCCGCGACTTACCTGCTGAGATTCTCCGCAAGTAAGTTGTGAACCGCTTCGGCGTCGGCAATGCCCTCACAGACGGCCGTAGCCGACCCTGCGGCAATACCCCAGTCCAGCGCGGCAGAAAGCTTCTGCGCCTCGTTGCCCTCGGTTTCATCGTAACCATACAGGAACCCGGCGAGCATCGCGTCCCCTGCACCCACCGTATTGCAAACGTCCACAACCGGGGCCTCACGCTTCCAGACACCGCCCTCGTTCACCAGCACGGCGCCGTCTTTTCCCAATGAAACCAGCACATTCCGCGCGCCTGCACGGTGAAGGTCGCGTGCGCTGCGCAGAATATCCTCTTCGGTATCCATACTGCGTCCCATCAGCGCCGAAAGTTCCTCGCGGTTCGGCTTAATCAAAAACGGATGGTGCGCAAGCGTGTGCCGGAGCAAATCGCCTTCGGCATCCACCACGGCGCGCACGCCGGGCGCCAGCAGAATGAGAATCGCCGCATAAGCGTCCTCGCCCAGCGGCGGCGGGACGCTGCCGGAAAGTACGACGGTATCGCCGGGAACCGGGACAGACGCCACCCAGTGCATCAACTCCATCCAGGCGGCGGGCGGCACAGGCGGGCCGGGCAGGTTAATGTCCGTTTCTTCGCCATGACGCAGCTTCACGTTGATACGGGTCTGCCCTTCGCCCAGCGAAAAGAACGGCCCCGCGCAGCCCAGCGCTTTCATGGCTTCTTCCACGGCGTCCCCCGTCCAGCCGGCTTTGAATCCCACCGCCTGAACGGGCTTACCCAGCTGCACCAGCATACGCGCCACGTTGATGCCTTTTCCGGCCGGCGTAAGCGTAGCGGAATACGCCCGCTGTACCGAACCAGGGCTGAGCATCGGCGTATGCACCACATAATCGAGTGCCGGATTGAGCGTTACGGTATACAGCATCCTTTCCTCCCCTTTCCCGGCTTGCCTGCCGTTTTCAGTTAAAATTCAACAGCCACCGCGACGGTTTTGTGTCCGGTGAGTTCTTCGGTGCGTTCATCCGGCTGGCCCATGCCGCAGAACAGCGTGAAGCAGTCGGTATCGCGCACGCGCTCGCCGTCTTCGTTGACAACCGTAAACGAAACGGCGGGAACGGTGAGTTCCAGCGTCTGGGTTTCGTTTTCTTTCAGATGTACGCGAGCAAAAGCGCACAGCGACGGATTCAAGGGCGCAAACGCGGAGCCTTCCGGGCGGATATAAACCTGCACCACGTCGTCCGTTTCGGCGCCGTGGTTGTGAACCGTCACCCGAAGCTTCACATCTTCGCCCTTGACGGCATTTTCGGCCTGTGCCGCCGTAACGGCAACATCGCCGTAGGTGAGGCCGAAGCCGAACGGATACATCGGCTTTTCGGCAATATAGCGGTAGGTGCGCCCGGCCATAGCGTAATCCGAAAAATCGGGCAGCGTATTGCTTTCGCTGTAGAACGTCACGGGCAGTTTGCCGCTCGGAGACGTTTTGCCGAACAGAACATTGGCCGCCGCGCGTCCGCCCAGCGAACCGGGATACCAGACATTCAAAATGGCATTGCAGGATTTTGCCGCCTGATCGAGCGCCAGCGCACTACCTGTGCCCAGCACGAGCACAACGGGTTTGCCCGTGGCGGTCACGGCGTCGATCAGCTTCTGCTGTTCGCCCGGCAGGTTGAGATCGGGCTTATCGCCGCTGGCGTAGGCGTTGCCTTCGTCGCCCTGTTCGCCCTCGAGCGACGTATCGAGACCCAGGCAGAGAATCACCACGTCGGCGTGTTCGGCCGCAATCACAGCTTCGCTGATACGGTCGCCCGGCAGAGCCAAGCCTTCCACACGGTCTTTATACAAATGGCAGCCCTGGGCATAATACAGACGGGTTTCGGGGTCAAGCGCCTCGCGAATGCCCTCGAGAATCGTCACATATTCCGAAGCCGTGCCGCAGTAGTTGCCCTCGAGCATCCGCACGTTATCGGCGTTGGGACCGATCACCGCGACAGAGCGCAGCTTTTTGGCATCCAGCGGCAAGACGCCGTCGTTTTTGAGCAAGACCACCGCTTCTTCGGCGGCCTTAAGCGAAAGCGCGCGGTGTTCGGCGGTATCGCAGTCTTCAAAGCCGTACGCGTCAAACGGCGTTTTTTCATTAAAGAGACCCAAACGAATGCGGGTGGTCATCAAACGTTCGCAGGCCGTGGTGATGTCTTCTTCCGTCACAAGGCCTTCCTGCAAAGCTTCGAGGATATGCAGATAGGTGTTGCCGCAGTTGACGTCGCAGCCGTTTTTCAGCGCCATGGCGGCCGATTCCGGCGCGGTTTTCGTGACGAAATGACCGGTATGGAAATCCCGGATCGCCCAGCAGTCGGAGGTTACATGACCTTTAAACTGCCACTTTTTGCGCAGAATATCCGTAAGCAGCGTTTTGCTGCCGCAGCAGGGTTCGCCGTTGGTGCGGTTGTACGCGCCCATCACGCTTTCGACGCCGGCTTCTTTTACAGCGGCTTCAAAAGCGGGCAGGTAGGTTTCCCACAAATCTTTCTGGGAAACCACGGCGTTAAAGCTGTGGCGGTCGCCTTCCGGGCCGGAATGCACGGCGTAATGCTTGGCGCAGGCGCTTGTCTTGAGCACCGGGCCGTCGCCCTGCAAGCCGCGGATAAACGCCACGCCCGTGCGCGCCGTAAGGAACGGGTCTTCGCCATAGGTTTCGTGGCCGCGTCCCCAGCGCGGGTCGCGGAAAATATTGATGTTGGGCGACCAGACCGTCAGTCCTTTGTAGATGTCGCGATCGTCTTTTTTCGAAAATTCATTGTATTTGGCGCGGAACTCCGTGGCAATCGTGTCGCCGATTTTCTGCATCAGCGGCAGGTCAAACATCGCCGCCATAGCGATTGCCTGCGGGAACATCGTCGCCGTACCTGCACGCGCCACGCCGTGCAGACCTTCATTCCACCAGTTATAGGCCGGGATGCCCAGCCGTTCCACCGGGGGCGCGTCAAAACGCAGCTGAGACGCTTTTTCGTCCAGCGTCATCTGAGAAACCAGCAAATGCGCCCGTTCTTCGGGAGAGAGCGCTTCATTTTTAAAATCAAAATTTTCCATCTGTTTTCCTCCCACCGGTTAAAAACCGGATTTTAGTATGCTTTCAGTATAGCAGAGGGTTTAAATCTTTTCAATAAAAATTACCGCGTGTATTTTTTGGCCCGACAAGTGGAAGAATGAAGACAGATCACCGCCAAATGCGGTTCAGACTGTAGAAAAAATTATCTATAACTGGAAGATTACGCAAATCAAAAGGGCGTAAAAGGGAAACCCCCGACGAGGGTTTCCCCTCAAAACAGTCCGCCGGACTGTTTTTTCACCCTTTCCTGCGTTTTGTGACGCAAAAGAGTTCCGCTTTCTTGCGGAAAGCGGCCAAAGGCGCTGCCTTTGGAAACCGCAAACCTTTGAAAAGGTTTGATCGAAACTTTTACGTTTGCACAATTTGCTTTCTGTTTAAGGTTTATCGACAGCCTGCATCGCCAAATGCGGTTTTCTGTTCGCACAAAAGAAAGGAGATTCAACCATGAAAAAAGGATACAAAACCGGCCTTTGCTTTTGCATGGCCCTGCTGCTCGGCATGCTGTTTACCGGCTGCCGAAGCAATGTGGACGAAACCAACTCCACCGGAAACATTTCTTCCTCCTCCGGCGGCACAATGTCCTCCACGATGCCGACCCCTTCCCCGAGCGCTTCCCCCGCACCTTCCTCCGTCATTCCCGATGAAAACTACTCTCTGGAAGACATGTACAACGAAATCAAAGACACCTACGGCAAACGCTACTACCCGAACCAGAAAATCGAAGCCGATGAATTGGAAGAAACCTTCGGCATCGGCGACGACCTGTACGACAACTTCATCGCCGACCGTGTAACAGGCGATGAAGCGCCCGACACACTGGTAATTATCGAAGCCAAGGAAGGCAAAGAAGATGAAGTAAAGCAGAAGCTGGAAGATTATCGCCAGAAGCTGCTTGACGACGCCAACTGGGCCGAAAGCAAGGAAAAAATCGAAGCCTCCAAGGTTTACAGCAACGGACGCTATGTATTTTACGTGATGCTGGGCGACGTGGAAGACGATACGCTTTCCGGCGAAGGGCTGATGGAAGCCCTGGGCAAGGAAGTGGATAAGGGCATCGACGCCATCCGCAATTTCTTTACAGGCAATATGTAAGGTTTTCAGCCCGCAGCCAAAGCCAAACTGCGGGCTGTTTTTCCGTCTAAAAACAACGTATTTCGTCTCCGTTTCCTTACATAAAGCCGTCTGTTCAAAAGCCCGGCGCTCTTGACACCCGGATAGGATTTGCATTAGAATAGTAAACGGATAACTATACGATTGGCAGGGGAGGCAGACGGTGTCTAAAAACAAAAATCAATTCGATTTTGAGCAGAAGCTTTATGACGATTTCTTTTCGTCCCAGATGTATCATACGGCCAAGCGTGCCGGCAATGTGGTAGGAAAAATCGTCAATCAGGCCGTAAACGAAGGCCTGGATAAAATGGAACAAAGCGATTTTTACCGCAACCTGGATAACATGCATTTTCATGTAGATCCTTCCAAGCGGCAAAAAACCGATTCGGCCCAGCCCAAAACAGAAAAAGAGCAGAAGCCAAAGCAATCCCCGCCCCAGAAGCCCAAAGCGCAAAAGACAACGGCAAAGCCGTCTTCCGAAAAGGAGCAGCCGCCCCAGAAGCCCGCTTCTCCCCCGATGAAGCAGATCCGGCTTAAAAGCAACGCGCCGTTTTATGCGCTGGGGCTTACCTGGATTTTGTGGGCGATTTCGCCGCTTCCGCTGTTCCGTCCCTCGGATTATCTCTTGCTGGCCGGCGTTTCGGTAGGCGTGTTTGCGCTGTCGCGGCTCATTTTCAAGGGTAAAAAGATCTGGGTTCCCGCTGAAGAACCGAAAAAGGAACCCGAAAAAACAGCAGAGCCGCCCAAAAAAGCCCCCTCTACAGGCAATCCGGAGGCCGACCGCATCATTGCCGAAGGCGAAGTTTACCTGCGCAAGCTGGTCGATGCGGATGTACGCATCGAAAACGAATCGATTTCTGCCAGTATCCGCCGCATGGAAACGGCCTGCCGCAGTATTTTCGGCTATATTGCGGAAAATCCCGCCCGCGCGGGCAGCATCCGCAAGTTTATGAATTATTATTTGCCCACAACCGTGAAGCTGCTCAACACCTACGACCGGCTCAGCCGTCAGGGTGTGCAGGGGGAAAATATTTCCTCCACCATGTTTGAAATTGAAGGCATGATGCAGACAATCGCTTCGGCGTTTGAAAAACAGCTCGACAACCTGTTTGCTGATGAAGCGCTGGATGTTTCGGCCGATATTTCCGTTTTGGAAACCATGCTGCAGCAGGAAGGTTTTGTGGACGATGAAACCCTGCAGATTTAAAATTCGTTACTTACTAAGAGGAGTTAACCGATCATGAGTGAAATCAAACTGACTTTGGAAGAAGAAACCCCCGTTCCCACGCTGACGCTTGACACACAGGAGGAAGAAGCCCCTGCCGCCAAGCCTGTCACCGTGGAAGACACGCCGCTTTCTCCGGAAGAGCAGAAAGTGGTCGATGAATTTGCGCAGAAAATCGACATCACCAACAGCACGCTGGTGATGCAGTACGGTTCGGGTGCGCAGAAGAAGATTGCGAATTTCTCCGATACCGCGTTGGAAAACGTAAAAACCAAGGATCTGGGCGAAATCGGCGACGAACTTTCCGACCTGATCGTGGAACTGCGCGGTTTTGAAGCCGAAGAAGAAGACAAGGGGTTTCTGGGCTTTTTCAAAAAGCAGGGTAACAAACTGCAGGCCATGAAAGCCAAATACGATAAAACATCCGTCAATGTAGACCGCATCTGCGAAGCACTGGAAAATCATCAGATTCAGCTGCTGCGCGATATCGCCATGCTCGACAAGCTCTATGATATGAACCTCAACTACCACAAAGAGCTTTCCATGTACATTCTGGCGGGCAAAAAGCGTCTGCAGCAGGTTCGCGACACCGACCTCAAGCAGGCTGTGGAAAAAGCACAGCGCACGGGCCTTGCCGAAGACGCCCAGGCCGCCAACGATATGGCCAGCCTGTGCGACAGCTTTGAGAAAAAGCTGCACGATCTGGAGCTGACGCGCATGGTTTCGGTGCAGATGTCCCCGCAGATCCGTCTGCTGCAGAACAACGACAAGCTGATGGCTGAAAAAATCCAATCCACGCTGGTGAATACCATCCCGCTGTGGAAAAGCCAGATGGTGCTGGCGCTGGGTGTGGAACACTCCGCACAGGCGATGAAAGCACAGCGAGCCGTCACCGATATGACCAACGAGCTGCTGCGCAAGAACGCCGAAACGCTCAAGATGAGCACCATCGAAACGGCCAAGGAATCCGAACGCGGCATTGTAGATATGGAAACGCTGCGCCAGACCAACCAGTCGCTGATTTCCACCCTCGACGAAGTCATCAAGATTCAGGACGAGGGACGTCAGAAGCGCCGCGCCGCCGAGCAGGAACTGGGCAAGATCGAAGGCGAACTGCGCCAGAAACTGCTGGATATCCGTTCCTAAACCGAACCGGCTTTTCCAAACAAAAAGGAGAACAGGATGAAAAAGCAAACCAAAGGAAGGGCATCCGCCATTGTGGTGATGCTGCTGTGCATCGCCGTATCCATTCCGCTGGGCATGCACACTTCGCTGGATTATAAAGACAATCAGGCGCTCGACACGTTTTATGAGGGCGTTTCGGGCGAAACCAGCGCAATGGATGTATTGACGGCGAACAATCAGGTCGGCGAAAATCTGGTGCGCAGTGCGCAGGTCATCGCCGGTGACTTTTCCAAAAGCGAACACGGGGATGCGCTGCAATCCCAGCTGGAAACGCTGAAAACCGCCTATCTCGATTTTTCGGAAGAAGCGGACAAGTCGTCCAAAAGCCGCAGCCGCACGGAAAAGCTTATCGAATCGTATAATACATTCAGCGACGCCGCTTTTGCCTGGATCGATCTGGCCGATACAGCCATTCAAAGCCAAAGCGGCGATTACCAGACGTATACCACCTTCCGCGATAAGTTTACACAAAACCACGATCGTCTGGTCGGCGGCGCATACAACCGCGAAGCCGCGCTGTACAACGAAACCTTCGACGAGCCGCTGGTACAGGCTTTGCAGCCGATCTCCTTTACCGAGCCGCTCGTCACGTTCCGCGAACAGGAGGCCTGGTCATGAAGCGTTCGATTTTCACCCGCCTTTCGGCCTGTGTGGTGATTCTGGCCGTTTTGGTGTTTGCCGCCATGCCTGTTTGGGCGATTCCCGCCCGGCCGGACACGCAGTATATTTTGGATGAAGCCGGCGTTTTAAGCCAGGATACGATCCGCTCGCTTCAGCAACGCAGTGCCTCTTTGTATGCACAAACCGGCGCGGAGCTTGATGTAGTGGTCACCAACGACACCGGTTCCGATATTCAGGATTATGCCGAAGATATTTACAGAAGCTGGAACATCAGCAACGCCGGTATTCTGCTCGTGCTTTCCATTCAGGCAGACGATTACTACGCGCTGTATGGTTCGGCCGTAACCAACTACTTCAAAAACGACATCCAGAATATTTTGTATGAATATCTGGAAGACGATTTCGCCATGGGCAATTACGACGCTGGGCTTGAAAAAGTCTGCGCCCAGTTTGATGCCCGCCTGCGCAGCGCCGTACAGGATCTCGTAGACTCGACCGACCGGTACGATCCCTCTGTGAGCTATACGCCCTCCTTTTTTGAGCGCGTGATGTCGCTGTTCGGATCGTTTATCTGGATTGTCCTGCGCATTCTGATCGTGATCGTGGTGATCTCGGTTGTGCTTTCGCTGTTCCGACCGCGCCGGTATGGCTATGGCGGCGGATTTTTCCGGCCCTCGTTTTTCTTCTTCCCGCTCTGGTTCCGCGGCCCGCGCCCGCCCAGAGGCCCGCGTCCCCCTCATAGGCCGGGTGGATTCGGCGGTTTCGGAGGCGGCCCCGGCAGTTTTGGCGGCGGCAGCTTCGGAGGAGGCGGTGGACGCTCCGGCGGCGGAGGGTTCGGCGGCTTTGGCGGGGGCAGCTCCGGCGGCGGTGCCGGACGCCGGTAAGTTATTTTCCCTACAATCAAAAACAAAAGCGAAAGCTGCTGCCGGTAAAACGGCAGCAGCTTTTTTATTCTAATTGCCCCGAGTAAAACGCAAACAGATATCCCGGAGAAGGTGATTTGTACCAAGTCGCCCCGGGCGGGGTTTCACGATAATACTCTTCTTTATACACATCCGAACCCCACAGGATGATGTCTCCGTAGCGGGCGGCAATCTCGTTTTGGATGAGCTGTGCGTCCCTGCCCTCCACATACAGCACCACCCGCGGCCCCAGCTCTGCGTCGTCGATAATATCGCCGGAAAGGCGGAAAATGTAATCGGCATATGCCCCGCCTTTCTGCATAAAATCGCGCTCGATCTCCAGAACAACCGCCTTCGCTTCCCACCAGGCATATGGAACATACCGCACGGAAAACGATTCGAACACAACGTCGTATTCTTCATCTGGGAAAAGCCGACGCAAATATGCCTGCGTATAGCTATAGCCCTCTTTCAGCGTCACCGTTTCTTCGGTCAGTTTTGAATCGACACCGCCGTCGGGAGTAGCAAAAGTTACGCTTCGTCTTCCTATGGCGCTTACGCCTTCGGCACCTTTGAGACAGCTGCCCTCCATTTCAGCCAACCTGAATTCCGCCCCATGATAGGAAGCCGGAGGAAAATTACGCTGGATCAGCGGCAGGAAAACCAAAGTCGACAATATTAGCAGGCCGCCCAAAAGGCAAGCGGCCAGATACCGGCCCACAGAACTATTTTGCAGACGTTTTTCCACCGTGCTCACCTCACCCGGTTGAAAGATTCTGTTTTATGCGCTCCTCGCATTTGTATTTTAGCATTTTGCACAATAATTTGTCAACTTATTTTTATAATAAGTCAACGGCTTCTTTAACCACAAAAAAGCCCACCGGTCTCCCGATGGGCTTTTCGCTTAAATTTTTATTCCGAAATAATCTGTTTATACAGACGGATATATTCGTTTGCGGAACGTCCCCAGCTGTTATCGCACTCGATGGCGCGTTTTTGCAGCACAGGCCACAATTCGGCGTCGTTATAAGCGGCCACCGCACGATGCACCGCACCGGCCATATCGTCGGCGTTGTACGTCTTGAAGGTGAAACCGTTGCCCTTGCCGTCGCCGCAGTCCTGAATGGAATCCTTCAGGCCGCCGGTTTCGCGCACGATGGGCAGCGTGCCGTAGCGCAGAGCGATCATCTGCGACAAACCGCAGGGCTCGCTCTTACTGGGCATCAGGAACAGATCTGCACCCGCATAGATCTTGCGCGAAAGTTCGGGAATAAAGCCGATCGTCGCGCTGAAACGGCCCGGATAACGCGCCGCCATCTCGCGGAAGAACGCTTCGTATTCGTAATCGCCGCTTCCCAATACGGCAAACTGGATATTGGTATCGGTCATCAAAGCATCGAGACGCGCCTTCACGAGATCGAGACCCTTATGCGAAACCAGACGCGAAACCATACCCACCAGCGGGACATCGGGGTCCTGATTCAGGCCCAAACGCTCCTGCAGATAGCGCTTGCACACGGCTTTGCCGGAAAGATCATTGGCCGAGAAATTCTCGGGGATCTGCGTATCCTTTTCGCAATCGTAGGAATCTACATCGATGCCGTTGAGGATACCGGAAAGCTTCCACTGGCGCTGCTGCAAAATCGGATGCAGGCCATGAGAGAACCACGGATCGAGAATTTCCTGCGCATAGGTGGGGCTTACCGTAGAAACACGGTTGGCCGTTTCGATGGCGCCCTTCATCAGGTTGACGCAATCGTCAAATGCCACGATATCGGCGCGGGAAGACGGAATGCCGAATACATCCTCCAGAATTTCAAAGCCGTATTTGCCCTGATACTGGATGTTGTGGATGGTAAACAGCGTTTTAATGCCCTTATACCAGTCGTTGTTGGCATAGAAAAGATCGAAATAAATCGGAACAAGCGCCAGCTGCCAGTCATTGGCATGGATCACATCGGGTTTGAAATCGATATGGGGCAGCATCTCAATGACCGCGCGGGACAGGAACGCAAAGCGCTCGGCGTCGTCAAAGTGACCGTAGAAGCCGCCTTCGCGACGGAAATAATACTGGTTATCCAACAGGTAGTAGATCACGCCGTTGTATTTGGCTTCGAAGATCCCGCAGTACTGGCGGCGCCAGGCCACCGGCACGCTGATGCTGGTGACAAACGTCATGGTGTCACGCAATTCCTGCGGAATGGAAGCATACAGCGGCAATACCACACGGCAGCCGATCAGCCGCTTGCGCAGCGCCGCAGGCAGGGAACCGGCCACATCGGCCAGGCCGCCCGTAGCGGCAAAAGGCAGCGCCTCACTGGCGCAGAACAGAACTTTCATATAGATACAACCCCTTTCTCACGCCCGGCATCAAACGGTTTTGGCTTTTCCGATATAAACCGGGTAAGATGTTTCACCGATCAGCGTTTTCCCGTCGGTGATCTTTACGTTTTTGTCAACAATCACGTTATCCAGACGGCAGTTTTCGCCGATCACGGTATCGCGCATAATCACACAGTTGCGAACCACGCTGCCCTTACCGATCTTTACGCTTCTGGAAACCACGCAGTTTTCGATTTCGCCGTCAATCACGCAGCCGTCGGCCACCACGCAGTTGCTCACGGAAGAGCCCAGGCCGTATTTAGCGGGCATATCGTCGCGCACTTTGGTGTAGATCGGATAATTGGGCTTGAAGATCAGCTCGCGCATCACTTCCACATTGGTCAGCGCCATATTGGCTTTGAAATATTCTTCCACAGAAGAAAGGATAAACGCCGTGTCGCGATATTCATAGCCCAGAATACGCAGCAGAGAAACGTTCTTCTGGATCAGATCGCGGTCGAAATCATAGGCGCTGTGGCTCATGCAGTCTTCCACAAGCTCCAGCAGCAGCGTACGCTTCATGATGTACAGGCCCATAGCGAAATTGGCCACCGCGTTCATATCGCGGGTTACGCGCACTTCGCGGATTCGATCGTTCACATCGATGGAATAGATCGAGTTGGAACGGCCGGCCGGCACACGGTCGCGGCGATAAACCGCCGTGATATCGGCGCCCGATTCGATATGGCGATCGAGGATATCGTTATAATCCATGTTGGCGATGATATCTACATCGGCCAGCAGCACATAATCGTCTTTGGAATCGTGCAGGAAACGGCTGATGGAATCGAGCACTTCGATCTTTTTGCCGTCGGTATTGGTGGATTCTTCCGTACCGAAAGGCGGCAGCAGCGAAAGGCCTTCGTGTTTTCTGGAAAGACCGAACGCCTTGCCGGAACCCAGATGGTTCATCAGCGAATGATATTTCTCGTTGGTAATGACACCGATTTTGTTCATGCCGGAGTTTACCATGTTGGAAACCGTAAAATCGATTACGCGATAGCGGCAGCCAAACGGAACGGAGGCCATCATGCGTTTTGCCGTCAGCTCGCGCAGGCCGTCTTCATGAACATACCCGAAAATAATACCGGTCAAATTGTTGCTTTTCATGCTTTTACACCTTCCCCGATCATTTCCTTGGGCGCCACTTTGCTGCCGGGCGCAAGACGGCAGTTGGGACCGACTACAGCCACGCCCCATTCGTCTTTATTCTCAATTTTTTCCGGACGCTCGCCGATCACACAGTCTTTGCCCACCACGACGTCTTCGCCGATGATGGCATACTGTACAACGGCGCCCTCTTCTACAACCGCACCGGGCATCACGATGGAATCACGCACAACAGCGTCGGCGGCAATCGTAACACCGGGGAAAATCACGGAGAAATCCACTTCGCCGTAAACCGTGCAGCCTTCGCTGATCAGCGAGTTCTGGATGCTGGCGCCGGCGGCGATGTAATGCGGCGGCATAACCGGGGAACGGGCATAGATTTTCCAATCGGGATCGGCCAGATCCAGCGGCAGGTTGGGAGCCAGAAGATCCATGTTGGATTCCCAAAGGCTGTCGATCGTTCCTACGTCTTTCCAGTAGCCTTCAAAACGATAAGCGAACATGCGCTCACCTGCTTCCAGCATGGCCGGCAGCACGTCCTTGCCGAAGTCGTTGCTCGATTTCGGATTGGCTTCGTCTGCTTCCAGATATTTGCGCAGCTTATCCCAGGTAAACACATAAATACCCATGGAAGCCTGGTTCGATTTCGGCACCTTCGGTTTTTCGTCAAATTCATAGATGGAGCCGTCCGGATTGGTATTCAGAATACCGAAGCGGGAGGCTTCTTCCATCGGCACTTCATAAGAAGCGATGGTGCAGTCTGCGTTGTTCTTTTTGTGCGCTTCCACCATCTTGGAGTAGTCCATCTTATAGATATGGTCGCCCGAAAGGATCACAACGTAATCGGGGTCATACCGTTCGATGAAATTGATGTTCTGATAAATGGCATTGGCCGTGCCTTTGTACCAGTCGGATTTCTTGCTGCGCTGATACGGCGGCAGCACATGAACGCCGGCGTTCATGTTATCCAGATCCCACGGCTGACCGTTGCCGATATGCTCGTTGAGTTCCAGCGGCTGATACTGGGTGAGCACGCCCACGGCCTCGATACCGGAATTAACGCAGTTGGAAAGCGGGAAATCGATGATTCTGTACTTACCGCCATAGGGTACGGCGGGTTTGGCCAGGTTCTTGGTGAGCACACCCAAGCGGCTTCCCTGACCGCCGGCCAGCAGCATGGCCACTACTTCCTGTTTAGGTAACATTGCGGGGTTCCTCCTCAACTTATTGATCTATCTATATTCAAGAAGCCGTTTGCACGGGACAAAGACCTCTTGGGAAAACAGCCGTCTGAGCTGTTTTGCGCATTTTTATTTTTCGGATTTTTTCTCCGCTTTTTCCGCTTTTGCAGAAGCCGTCAAAGTCTTTTTCCTTACGGGATACTTGCGCCGGCATTTCAGGAAGATCACCGTGTTGCCCGGCAGCGTCAGCGAAATATGCTGATCGAATCCGTGCATCGCGCCTTTTTCCGATTTAATTTCATCGCCGTTCGTAATGCCCGTTCCGCCGAACGCCCTGTCGTCGGAAGAGAAGATTTCGGTGTAAATTCCGGCCCACGGCGCGCCGATTTTATAGTTCTCGCGCTTTACCGGCAGGAAATTGCACACCACCAGGATTTCTTTTCCGTCCGCGCCCTTACGGCGGAACGAAATGACGCCCTGTTCGTTATCGTCATTGGAAATCCATTCGAAGCCGTCCCACGAAAAATCGTTTTCCCAAAGCGGGGGCGTCTTTTTATAGAACTGGTTGATGCTGCGGAAAAATTCATGCAGCTGCGCATGAGAAGGTTCTTCCAGCAGCTCCCATTCCAGCGTTTTGTTGCTGTCCCATTCATTGCTCTGTCCGATTTCCGCGCCCATAAACTGAAGTTTCTTGCCCGGATGCGCCATCATATAGCTAACAAACAGGCGCACGCCGGAAAGCTTCTGTTCCCAGGTGCCGGGCATTTTCTCGATGAGCGAGCATTTGCCGTAGACCACTTCGTCATGCGAAATCGGCAGGATGAAGTTTTCGGAGAAAGCATAGAAGAACGAGAACGTGAGGTTGTCGTGATTATATTTACGGTAGATCGGGTCGAGCGAGATATACCGCAGCATATCGTTCATCCAACCCATATTCCACTTATAGTTAAAGCCCAAGCCCCCCATATACGGCGGCTTTGTGACCATCGGCCACGCGGTGGATTCTTCGGCGATCATCATCGCCTCCGGCACTTCCGCAAAAACAGCTTCATTGAGCGTCTGCAGGAAGCGCACCGCTTCCAGATTTTCGCGGCCGCCGTCTTTATTGGCTACCCATTCGCCGTCGCGGCGGTTGTAATCGAGGTACAGCATAGAAGCTACAGCGTCTACGCGGATGCCGTCCATATGATATTCGCGCAGCCAGAATACGGCGGAAGAGATCAAAAAGCTGATGACTTCGGGGCGGCCGTAATCGAATACAAGCGTACCCCATTCTTTATGTTCGCCCTTGCGCGGGTCTCCGTATTCATAGCACGGGCTGCCGTCATACCAGGCCAGACCGTCGCGGTTGCGCGGAAAATGCGCAGGAACCCAGTCCATGATGACGCCGATCCCCGCCTGATGGCAGCGATCGATGAAATCCATCAAATCGTCCGGCGTACCGTAACGGGAAGTGGGCGCAAAATAGCCCGAAACCTGATAGCCCCAGGACTGATCGAGCGGGTACTCCGTGATGGGCATGATTTCAATATGGGTATAGCCCATATCTTTCACATAGGGGATCAGCTCATCCGCCATCTTGCCGTAAGAAAACGGCTTGCCGTCCGGATACTTGCGCCACGAGCCCAGATGCAGCTCATAAATATTAACCGGGCCGTTTAAGTGCGGATGGGCCGCACGCTTGCGCTGCCAGGCCGCGTCTTTCCACTGATGCGCGCCCAATTCATAATAGCGGGCAGCTGTTCCGGGCCGGGTTTCGAAATGCCGGGCATACGGGTCGGCTTTCTGCACCGTCTCGCCGTCTGCGCCGGTCACGGAAATTTTATATAATGTGAAAGGCTCGAGCGGTTCTTTCAGCCAGCCTTCCCAAACGCCGTCGCTGATTTTTTTCAGCGGATCGGCCGATTCATTCCAGTCATTAAATTCGCCCACCAGCGAAACCGCCTGTGCGCGCGGAGCCCACACACGGCAAACCATCCCGATCGTTCCATCGGGTTTTTGTTCGCGGTGAAGGCCCAAATACTCATATGTACGGCGGTTCGTTCCCTGATGGAACAAATACAGCGGGATGCTGCCGCCTGATCCCTTTTTTGTTTTCGGCATTTTGTACAATCCTTTCGTCCCGCCGCAACCTTTGCGGTTTTATAGTATTATCATAGCACAAGACCAGAAAAAATCAAGCGTTTTTTAGTCAATTCTAAATAAAACGTAAAAATTTATTTTTTGAATTTGTTAATATTTCACAAATTGCTTTTGTAAAAACTGTGCATAACCGCATTCTTTGATTGTAACTGTACGTTTGTGCCGAATCTGACGAATTTTGTCTGCTTTCTTTTTTCTTTTTGAATATTAAATTCGGCGTAATCTGTCTGATTGCACAGTCTGTCGGAACGTGCTATAATAAAAATATGTAAAATGGATGTTGTTTATCCGTCAAACCCAATTGGATCCAGAGAATGGAGGTTCTAGTATGAGTAAACCCGTTACCGCCATTATTGTAGGCGCAGGCCATCGCAGCCTGATTTACGCGTCGCTGGCCGAATTGTATCCGGACAAGCTGAAAATCGTCGGTGTAGCCGACCCGGACGACGCACATCGCGAACAAGCTGTTAAACGCTTTCATATTGCGCCCGACATGATTTTTCACGATGCCGAAGAGCTGGCCGCCCATCCCCGTCTGGCCGACGCCATCATCAACGGCACGATGGATCAGCAGCATGTGCCCACTTCTATCCCGCTGCTCAAACTCGGCTATGACATGCTGCTCGAAAAGCCTTTCTGCGTCAACGAAGAGGAAATGTGGGAGCTGTATGCCGCCGCCGAAAAATACGGCAACAAGGTGATGATCTGTCATGTACTGCGCTATGCGCCGTTCTATGTAGACATCAAAAAGCGACTGGCCGCCGGCGAAATCGGCGACATCATCAACATCCAGCTCACCGAGCATGTGGCCTATCACCATCTGGTCGTTTCGTTCGTGCGCGGCAAATGGCGCAGCGAAAAAGTCTGCTTTGCGCCGATGCTGCTGGCTAAATGCTGTCACGATATGGATCTGATGATGTGGCTGATGGGCGACGACGCCCCCACACAGATCGCCAGCTTCGGCTCGAACTTTGCGTTTGCCCCGGAAAAAATGCCCGATGGTGCCGGCAACCGCTGCCTGGTAGACTGTCCCAAGGCTGTGGAAGAAGCCTGCCCGTATTCCGCGCAGAAACACTACATCGATCATCCGGACCGCTGGTTCTTCTATGTGTGGGATCAGTTTATCGGCAAAGAGCCCGCCGCTACGATCGATGAAAAAATTGAAGCGCTCAAAACCGACAACATGTACGGCAAGTGCGTATGGAAATGCGGCCACGACAACGTGGATCATCAGTCCGTACTGGTCAACTTTGAAAGCGGCGCCACCGGCACGCTGAACATGATCGGCGGCACGGCCAAGGCCGAGCGCAACATCCACATCATCGGCACCAAGGGTGAAATCAAGGGTATTTTCGACGACTCCGTCTATGAAATCCGCCGGATTCATCAGGCGCCGGGCGAAGAACCGTACACCACCGAAGTAGTCGATCTGAAGATCGGCGGCGACAAATCCGGCATGACCGGTTCCCACGGCGGCGGCGACCTGCGTCTGGTAGACGACTTTGTCGATGTCTGCCGCGGCGAAACGCCCAGTATTTCCAGCACAAGCCTGTCCGATTCCATCCGTGGTCACCTGGCTGTTTTCTGCGCGGAAGAATCTCGCAAAAACGGCACGGTTGTTTCGATGAAAGACCGCTTTAAAAAATAAATCCGCAATAAATTAAGAATCCCCCGGTTTGCCGGGGGATTTTCTTTTTTAAGAATAAATAACAAAAACTCTTTGCATACATTGGCAAAATAAACAAAATTATTGACATTTTTAAACGAGTTCCCTATACTAAAATTGTAAAAAAGGTTAAAGGAGGAAGTTTTATGAAACGCAAAATTTTGCTTTTAGGGCTGGTCTGCCTGCTCATTTTTAGTCTGGTTGGCTGTTCCGCCGCAGAAAAAACGGCGCAGCCGAACGCTTCCTCTGATTCCGGCGCGGAAAATCTGAACTGCGGAGTACAGTTCGATTCGCTGGAAGCGGTGCTGAACAACCGCGACTATGACCCGAACGGTGTGACAATCGCAGTGGGCACGCTGGGGGATGAGATCCGCCAAAACGAGCTCAGCGACGTATACGAATTTGAAATTGAACAGCTTGTGAAAGGCGAGGCGGAGGAAATCCACCTGCTCCAAATGAAAGACGGTAACCGCCTGCACGCAGGGAAAACGTATCTGCTCCTGCTTTTCAAGCGCCCGGTAAATGACCCCAGCGAATACGAGGTAGCCGGCTCCGGGAACCAGTGTGCATTCTGGATTGAAAACAGCCGGGTGCAGGGCTATGATGCGGCGATAGTGCAGCAACTGCGGGAAGCCGAGCCTGAGATTGATACGATCGAAAAGCTGGCCGCGTATTTTGGATAAAACTTCGAACGCTCGTCGATAGGGAACCCCCGGCGAGGGTTCCCTACGAAAGAAACGTCCACTGGACGTTTCTTTCTACCCTCCTGCGCTTCATGACGCAAAAGAGTTTCGCGTCCTGCGGGACGCGCCGAGGGCTTCGCCCCTCGACCCCACGATTTTTTGAAAAAAATCGAGTAAAACTTTAATGTGTGTATCACAAGCTTCTGCCGCGTGACTTTGGATCTCAAATTCATTTTAGCCTGCCCGTGACTTACCAGCGGCGGTTCGCCGCCCCTCGCCGGGGGCCTTGAATCTTTGTACAGCAATCCCATCATAAAATAAAAGCAAGCGGCCGAAATCCAGCCGCTTGCTTTTTCTTCTGCCCCAAGGCAGGCCTATTCAAATCAATGTTTTTTTTAAGGCGCGAACCAAGGCCGCGTCGGTGCGCTTGAATTCCGTTTCGGGCAGGGTTTTACCCTCAATCGCGCCGCCGAACACGATCGCGGGATTGCCCGCCGTGCTGGTATCCCGCACCACGCTGCGCGCCGAACCATGCACCTGACCGACGCCTGTATATGCCGCCAATTCGGCCGCATTTTCCGCGCGGATGCCGCCGCCGGGCAGAATCTCAATCTCTCCGCCATAAGCTGCCTGCAAACGGCGCAGCTCGTCTTTTCCGGTGGGGGCGTCGCAGGCTCCGCCGCTGGTGAGCACACGCTTCACGCCGCAGGCGATCAAAGTCTGCATCGCCGCGTCGCGGTCGGGCGTTACATCGAACGCACGGTGGAACACGGCTTCCTTTTCCCCGCACAAAGCGACAAATTCACGGGTACGCGCTTTATCAACGGTGCCATCGGCATGCAGAAAACCGAACGCCAGACCGTCCGCTCCCGCCGCAAGCAGCGCACGGGCGTCGGCCAGCATGGCGGCGTATTCCGTTTCGGAATAGCAGAAACCGCCCTCACGCGGGCGCACCATACAGATGACCCGCACATCGCTTCTCTCTTTCGTCACCTGCAAAGCACCCAGGCTGGGGGTCAGCCCTCCCAGAAACAGCGCGCTGTTCAGTTCTACCCGGTCGGCTCCGCCGGCGGCCGCCTGCAAAGCGTCGTCTGCCGAACCGCAGCAGACTTCATACAAAACAGCCATGTTGCCTCCTTATGCGTGCTTTTCCAGCGTGAAAACAGCCTTGCGCGTGCCGACAATTGTGTTGTTGTCGTTGCGCAGAATGCCGTCGCCAAGGCGAAGCAGACGAGCTTCCGTTTCTTCGTTGTGATAGCCGATCTGGCGGAAAATCTCGCGGATAATCAGCGGCCAGTCGGTTTCGGTGCCATCCGTCAGCTTAAAGGCAATGCCCAGACGTTCCTTTTTCAGTGCCAGACCGTACACACCCAGCGCGCCGCCCTTGGCCACGATATTGCCGTCGTAGTTGATCTCGCTGCACAGATAGCCCGTGCCGCGCATCATATGCGGATACTGATGGATCAGCGGAACGAGCTGGCCGGCCGCACGGCGCAAATCGGGATCGGCAATCGTATCGATGCAGGCCAGATTTTTATAGGCCGTTGCAATATTTTTCAGTCCCACAGCAAACACCGGCACGCCGCAGCCATCGATTCCCAGCTGAATCTGATCGGCCGGATATTCCGAAAAAGCTGCCACCGTGCGCAGCACTTCCTGCTGGCAGGGCGAATCGATTTTTTCATAGCCTTCGGGGGAACCGGTCAGCTCTTTCTGCAAAAGCATCAAAGCCGCGTGTTTACCAGAGCAGTTATGGAAGAATTTGCGCGGGCCGATTCCGGCGCGGATACGTGCTTCATTGGCCGGGCCATAGGCCGGAACAGCCGGGTTCATGATGAGCTGATCCTCGGAAAAACCGGCTTTCTTGAAGATCGATTCCAGCGCGGCCACATGGAAGGGTTCACCCGCATGAGAAGCCGCGAAAATCACGCTTTCCTCATCGGTAATCCCGTATTTTTCTTTGAGTCCGCGGGCAAAAACCGGCAGAGCCTGAACCGGCTTGGAAGCACTGCGGTAAAAAATCACAGCCGAAGGATCGCCGGCGCTGTAAATCACGCGGCCGGTTTCATCCACAACGGCGATATGTCCAAAATGCGTAAGATCCAGAAGATCCCCGCGGTATTCCTGTGTCAAAGGGGTAGCTTGTCCCATTTTCAATCACCTTTCCTCATAAAAATCGAAATCCGAATGATTCCGTTCCGTATTATAAGTCATTTAGCGCAGGAAAAAAAGCCTTTTTCAATTTTTTCTTTTGAGTCTTGCGCAGAATGCTAAAAAAGTCACCCAAAAACTTGTATACCGTGCGTCTGGAAAGCTCATTCGCTTTTGTGCTATACTGAAAAAAATATATTTATAGCTGTCTGCCGCATTTGCGGCACAAAATGAACAGGAGGAAAAAACATGGCTCTGGTTACCCTTAATTTTGAAAGCCGCTGCTTAGGAAACAACACGGCGGTTTCTGTTATTCTGCCCGACCTTCCGCGTCAGATGGAACCGCGCGATTTCTACGGCAGCGGGAAAAAATACAAAGTTTTGTGGCTATTACACGGCACCTACGGCGACCACAGCGACTGGATTCGAAAAAGCAACATCGAACTGTATGCCTGCGAGCAAGATCTGATCGTCGTGATGCCCAGCGGCCTGAACGCCGACTACGCCAACTGGCCCACGTTTGCAACAGGCTTTAACATGTACGATTTCCTGTTCGATGAGCTGATGCCGCTGGTGTATAACTGGTTCCCCGCCTCTGACAAGCGGGAAGACAACTTCATCGCCGGGCTTTCCATGGGCGGCGCGGGCGCTTGCGTATACGCCCTCAACCACCCGGAAAAATTTGCGGGTGCGGCCGTGCTTTCCGCCTATCCCTGGGATCTGGAAGAACGCATGGACGTCGATCCGGAAAATCCGGCCTATCTGCGCCGCCGCAACGCCGTGAACAACGCAGGCGGTCAGCAGGCTTATCTTGATTCCTATCAAAACACCCGGCGCATCCTCACAGAAAAGCTGGCCGCCGGCGAAGAACTGCCCCGCCTCTATTTCTGCTGCGGTGAAGACGACTTCCTCTACGACGGCTATATGGAATTCAAAGCCTATGCCCAGTCGATCGGCCTGAAGGCTAAATTTGAGGAAGAAGCCGGCTACACGCACGAATGGCGCTTCTGGGACAAATACATCCAGCGCGCGCTGGCGTATTTCGGCTTTACCCCGCCGGAAAAACCCGCGAAGTCCCAAAAAAAGCATAAAAACAAAGCATAAAAACAAAGCAGGAGAACCGGTTGGCTCTCCTGCTTTTTATTTTGGGAATTATACGGTGGGAATTTCGATCTTCACCGGGGCGCCGCCGTTTGTAAACGAATCTTCCAGCGCCTTGATGTAGGTAACGGGCAGAATCAGATCCTCGTAGCTCTGATCCATTTCACCGGTGCGAAGCATCCGGGCAAAGTTTTCACATTCATGCTGATAAATCATGCTGATGTCCACTTCGCGCAGAGTCGGCCGGCTCTTCTGGTTGAGCGTCAGGGTGTAATTGTAGTTTCCTTCAAGGAAACGGTTGGTTACATCAAAGTCATCGTAGTGTACGATAGCCGTGATGTTATCGCCGTTGCGGCTGGCTATGACGGAACGCGGATTGTAACCGAACACCGTCATGCTCATTTCGGCCAGATGGGAAGCGTAGAAGAAAAATCCGCCGTAATCGTTATGCATATTGACCGGGGCCGTTACGTCGCCGGAAATCGATTCCCCGGCTGCACGGGCACGGTCGAACGCGGCCTTCATCAGGCGCACATCGTAAGCATATTTTACGGACGAACCGCCCACCAGCGGAACGTGCTTTTCCTTAGCCAGGCGGGCAAATTCCAGCGCTTCGGCGGGATCGCGCGTAAAGGGTTTATCGATAAACGCCGGCAGTCCGGCTTCGATAAACGGACGGGCAAACGGCGCATGGAACGCACCGTCGCGGGCCGTTACCATCACGGCGTCAACCTTGCCGAGCATATCTTCGGGCTTTTCGGCAATCATTTCCACGCCGCATTCTTCGGCTACTTTCCGGCTTTCTTCCGGGTAATTTCCGCCGATCGCCATCACACGGATATCCGGATACTGCTCGGTATGCGTTTTGTTGAAAATGCGGGCAAACGCCATCGCGTGGGAATTTTCGGAACCTAAAATACCAACACGAAACATAGGAAAACCCTCCTTACGCTTCATCCATACGGGAAAGCGGGTTCATTTCATGGCATTTTTCCATCACGGCGATCTGCTGGCGAACCTGCTGGGGCGTTACGACAAGCGGCGTACCCTCGGTGAGGTGGTCATAAATCGTATGATAGATGCGGCCCACAGCCGTGGTGAACGGCGTGTCGTCCTTGCTTGCCTGCCAGCTTTCTTCATACCAGGTCAGCTTTTCGGAGCAATAAGCCGGAGAGCCGTCTTCTTTCATCAGCGGCGTTTTGATCAGATGCTGTTCGGGTGCTTCTTCTTCCTTGAAATAACGCCACTTGATTTCTTCCATATTCCCCTGCAGGCCGCCGCGGGTGCCCTGCACGTTGTAGGTATAGTTGGGATAGGCGTTGCAGCTGGAAATTTCCACATCGATCACCGGACGGCCGGGCGCGGTAAGCAGAAGCTTAACATAGTCTTCTGCGTCGCCGAACGTATTGACGCGATCCATCTTGCAGAAAATTTCGGGCATACCTTCGCGGTAATCGAGCAGGTCAAGCGCCTGATCCACCGGGTGCGGTCCGGTATTATACAAACTGCCGGCGCCGAATTCCTGGCAGCACTGCCAGTCCCAGCGGCGGGCATATCCGTCGAACTGAACGGAGATCTGAACGATACGCCCCAACTTACCGGAAGCGATCACGTCCTTCACCGTCTGATAGTAAGAAGCAAAACGCGACTGCTGGAATACGGCGAGCATTTTGCCGCTCTTTTCGGCGGCTTCGATCATGCGGTCCACCTGGGCAGCCGTACGGGCCATCGGCTTTTCCGTCATCACGTTGAAGCCGTGCTCGAGCAGATCGATGGTGACCGGCGGATGGAAATGGCTGGGCAGCGCATTCACGACCAGATCGATGTCCGTGCGGCCAAACAGCTCGCGATAATCGGCATAAACATCACACCCAAACAAGCGGGCGGCCTTTTCGCGGCGTTCCGGCAGCGCATCCACAACGGCGGCAATGCGGAAATGTTCGGTGTCCTTGGGAAGGTAAGCGCAGTGGATATCGAGTCCGCTTCGCCCCTGCCCCAGAACGGCTACGTTCAGTTGTTTCATATTATTATCCTCCCAAAATCCGTCCCGGCCCTTTGCCGGGTACGGTTAGTGCTTAGGTTGCGGGCGTCATGCCCCAAAGCTTCATTTTCTCGGTCAGGCGATGCATGGTGTCGGAACCTGCCGCCAGACCGCCTTCGGAAAAGCTGCTGCCTGCGGGAAGCCGCAGGGTAGCTTCATCCAGCACACGGTCCAAACGGTAATGCGGCTCCAGCGAAATCCAGCCGTTATAGCCTTCCTGCATCAAGCGGCGCAGCTGGCCTTCCATATCCACCTGTCCCGTACCGAACGGCACAGCACGCGGCTGACCGTTTTCGCGCACGGAATCCTTGAGGTGAACGTGCTTGAGCCACGGACGGACGGCTTCATAACCATCGGGATACGGAACTTCACCGGCCGTATCGAACAGGATGTTGCCGGGGTCCCACAACGCGCCGATGCGTTCGCTGTTGATTTCACGCAGCAGCGCGGCTACTGTGGCGCCGTTGGGCGTATTGACGCTCGGGTCGGGTTCCAGCACAAGCTGCATGTCTTCTTTTTTCAGAATTTCATCCACCGGCTCAAATGCCTGGGCGATTTCCTGAACGGAATACGGGCCTTTCCAAAAGCTGAATCCACGGATCAGCGGAGCGCCCAGCCGGTGTGCAAATTCGCAGCAGCGTCTAAGGCCTTCCAAATGAACCGCTCGTTCCGCGGCATCGGCAAAATCACATTTATAAAACGGTGCGCCGATTCCGCAGACGGCCAAACCTTCCGACCGCAGCCGCGCATCCATGCGGATGACATCGGCCGTTTCCCAGGCGAAGGGGCCTTTTTCCCATACGGAACGCAGTTCCACGCCCTGCAATCCCCAGGTATGGGCAAATTCAATCACGGTTTCCAGTTCCTGCGAAATTTCATCCGTGATCACAGCCAGACGAAACATGGCTTCACCTCATTCTTTCAGCAAAGCGGCGCTGTCCGGATCAAGCCACAGCGAGGCGTTGTCGTGACGGCGCAGGATGGAAGCCGGGCAGGTCTCGGAAATCGGGCCTTCCACGGCGGCCTGCACAGCCTTGGCCTTGGTGGGCGCGGGCACCATGCAGAACACGGTTTTGGGTGCAACCAGCGTGGGAATCGTCAGGGTGAGCGCATGCGTGGGCACGTCGTCGAGCTTGGCAAAGCAGCCGTCGTTTACCTGCTGCTGACGGCAGGTATGATCGAGCTCGACAACTTTTACAGCGGCCGGGTCGTTGAAATCGGCCACGTGCGGATCGTTAAAGGCGATATGTCCGTTTTCGCCGATACCCATGCAGACGATATCGATCGGAGCTTCTTTGAGCAGAGTCGTATAGCGGGCGCATTCTTCAGCCGGATCGGCGGCGTTGCCGTTGAGATACGTTACGGAAGCAAACGGCAGCAGACCGAACAGGCGGTCACGCAGGAAGTTGCCGAAGCCCTGCGGCGCATCGGCGGCCAGGCCCACATATTCGTCCATGTGGAATGCATGTACGCGGGAATAATCCACGCGGCCGTCTTTGCCTGCTTTAACGAGTGCTGCCAAAAATTCGTTCTGAGACGGGGCGGCGGCGAAAATCATGCGAATGCTTTCCTTTTCGGAAAGCAATTTCTGCATTTCTTTTACGCAGGCTTCCGCAGCGGCGGCGCCCATATCGGAACGGGAATCAAATACGCGAACGGTGAGTTTGTCTTTGGTAAATGTTTTCATATACAATATCCTCCTTCACGCCGGCCTTGATGCCGGACGCGTTTGGCAAAAATTAGTGTGCGGCGTCAAAAACGGTTACGCCGCTCGTAACGGTGCGCGAAACATGGATGTCGTCATCGAACACCGTAAGATCGGCGTCCATACCCGCGGCCAGATAGCCTTTGCTGCGAAGACCCAGAATCCGGGCGGGCGTGAGCGTAATCATCTTTACCGCGTCGGTGATGGGCGCGCCGGCCAGATCGCGCATATTGCGCACCAGGCGGTCTGCCGTGGCTACGCTGCCCGCAAAGGCGCTGCGGTCGGGCAGTTTGGCCACGCCGTCTTCGATGATGCACGGCTGGCCGTCTTTCAGGCTGCCCAAGACGCTTTCGCCGTCGGGCATACCGGCTCCGCGCATGGAATCGGTGACAATCGCCAGGCGGTTGGTGCCCAGCGTGCGGTAGCAATGGCGGAGCAGGCTGGCCGGCAGATGGCAGCCGTCTGCGATAATTTCGCTGGTCAGTTCATCAAACAGGAATCCGCTTTCGATCACGCCCGGATAGCGGTAAGAGTTGATGCGGATCAGCGCGCTCATGCCGCTGTACAGGTGGGTGATATGCGTATAGCCGTTTTCAATGGCTTCGCAGACCACGGCGTCCGTCGCGTCGGTATGGGCAATCGAAGAAACGATGCCGCGCCGGCGCAGTTCGCGTGCAAATTCCATCGCACCCGGCAGTTCCGGCGCGCTGCTCCAGCGAAGGATCAGTCCCTCGCCCGCGGCCAGAATCGCTTCCCAGCGTTTTTTATCCGGATTGGAAACATAGCGCGGGTCCTGCGCGCCGCGCTGACTCTGCGCAAAGAACGGGCCTTCCAGATGCATACCCGGCATAGCCGCGCCCTCTCCGCGGATCGTTTTCACCCGGCGGAAAACTTCGAACATATGGAAAAGTTCGTCATCCGAACAGCAAAGCGACGTCGGCAGCAGCACGGCCGTACCGTGCATACCGTGCATTTTGGCCGAGCCGATAAAAGCTTCCTCGGTGGCGTCCGTAAAATCATGGCCGCCCGCGCCGTGGGTATGCATATCGATCCAGCCGGGCGAAATGTACTGCCCGCCTACATCCGTAACCGGACCCGAGACCTGTGCGGCATCAAACGGACCGGCATATTGAATCTTATCTTCGCAGACAACCACCATGCCGTTTTCGATGATGCGAACCGGCGTGATCAGGCGTCCGCCTGTCAAGGTATAGGTACTCATATTCTCCTCCCAAGCCTTTCGGCTTTTAAAATCCCCGGTTTACGGTTCCAGATACCGCTGCAAAAGCAGTGCAACGTCTTCTTCACGGGCGTTCATCGCTTCTTCCGAAAGCAAATCCTGCTTCATGACACGCGACATCGTGTGAATGTTGGAAAAGTAATTGAATGTACAGGCAAACAGCGTCATCAAAACCTGCTCTTCTTCCACATCCATGCGGAAAACACCCGTTGCTTTGCCGCGGCGCAGCAGATCACGCATGGCCTGACGGATGGGGCTTCGTACATCCATCAGCCCTCCTTCATCAAAATGGCGGGCTTCATACAGGTTTTCCCACATAACCATCCGCACATAAGAAGGATTATTCTTCAAAAACACAAAATAGGCATGCACCAGTGCGCGGATGGCACGGCGAGGATCTTCGTCTGCCACAGGCGCCGTTTCACATTCGCGCAGGCGGCTGTAAACAGCGGCCAAAACCGCTTCGTATAACTGCTCCTTACTTCCGTAATAAGCATAGATCATTCGTTTATTGGCGCCGGCGACTTCCGCTATTTCGTCAACACGTGCTCCGTCCATCCCCTTTGCGGCAAAAATCTGTTCCGCCGCACGCAGGATGCTGTTTTTTGTGCGTTGTGCGCGTCCCTGAATCTGTTCCAATCAATCGCCTCCCAAATAAGTAAGTAACCGTATAGTTACAATATAATGCCTGCTCACTCAATTGTCAAGGGGCTATCGCACTTTTTTGCAAACTTGCGTTTTTTTAGGGAGCGTGTATAATAAGAAGCGATCAACCACGGAGGAGTTCTTGTATGCAGCTTCAAAATATTAAAAACTGGGGCGTCATCGGCGACGGTATGGCCGACGATACAGCCGCCCTGCAGGCAGCGCTCGACAGCGGCTGCCACGAACTTTTTATTCCCACAGGCTTATATCGTGTGACGGCTACCCTGCGGGTGCCTTCCCACACGCATCTGACGGCCGAAGCGACCGCCCGGATTTTCCTGAGCGGACCGCGCAAGCACCGCGGCGATTTTCTGCTGACCAATGCCGATCACGAAAACGGCAACACCGATATTGCCATCTGCGGCGGCGTATGGGACGGCGGCAACCGTCTGCCCGAAAACGCCAAACCCGATATTTTCGACGAAAACGGTTATTCGGGAACGGTGCTGCACTTTTTCAACATCAAGGGCTTGACCCTGCGCCGGCTGGTCGTCGCCAATTCCGTAACCTACAACATCCGCATGGCCAAAATTTCAGACTTTGTCATTGAAGATATCGATTTCTTAAGCGATGTTTTCGGCTGGAACCAGGACGGCCTGCATTTCGGCGGAGACGTACACCACGGCGAAGTGCGCCGCATCCGCGCGCTTTCCAAAGGACAGACCAACGACGACCTGATCGCCCTGAACGCGGACGATTTCCTCACCCGCGTGGAAAACCGCGATCTGGTCTGCGGCGACATCGAAGATATCGTATTTGAAGATCTGTTCGCCGAGGACTGCCACACCATCATCCGTCTGCTGACGACCGTTTCGGCTATCCGGAACATCACGTTCCGCCGCATTTACGCGGGTTATCGCTGCAACGCCATCAACGCAGACGCCGGACGCTATATGCGCACGCCGTTATTTGAAGAAACTGATATGCCAAATGGCGTGGGCCGGATCGAAAATCTTCAAATCGAAGACATGACCTGCTACCCCACCAATCCCAATCCGGACACCACCGGTCCCCGCGCCCGGCTGCACACGGCCCTTGCGCTGGAATCGCACGCCGAGGGGCTGAAAATTTCCGGCTTCAAAAAAATCAATCCGCTGAATTTGCCCGTTCCCGGAACAGCTTTATGCGCGCATAATCTGCTGAATACCGCGATTACTGCCGACGGACAAACGTTCCGGATGGAGAAAAAAGAAGATTTAATCGAACTCGATCACTTTGCCGAACTCACAGTCGGCCGCATTTCCAAATAAACGCAAAAGGAGACCTTATGAAAGATACCATTTTGTTTGATCTGGACGGCACGCTGCTGCCCATGGACCAGGAAACGTTTATCCGCGCGTATTTCACCCAGCTGGTTAAGCGCTTTGCGCCGCTGGGCTATACCAAAGAAGAGCTGATCGACGGCGTGTGGAAAGGCACCTACGCCATGATCGCAAACGACGGAACGATGACGAACCGTGAACGCTTCTGGCAAGTTTTTTCTGCTCGAATTCCGCGCAATCTCGATGGCCTGGAAGAGCAGATGAACGACTTTTACGGCCGCGAATTCGATGCCGTGCGTGAAATCGCTCATCCGAACGGTTTGGCTCGCCCGATTATCGACACGCTGAAAGCCAAAGGCTATACGCTGATTCTCGCGACCAATCCGGTGTTTCCGCCGGTAGCCGTGAAAACCCGTCTGGGCTGGATCGATCTCAAGCCGGAAGACTTCTCGCTCGTCACCACCTATGACAACAGCCGTTTCTGCAAACCGAACCCGCGCTATTTCGAAGAAATTCTGAAAACGATCGGCAAAACGCCGGATCAGTGCCGGATGATCGGCAACAACACCAGCGACGACATGAGCGCGGCTACGCTGGGAATCGAGCCTTTCCTGGTCACCGATTTCCTTGAAAACGAAAAGCAGATCGATCTTGCAGCTTTTCCGCACGGCACACTGGAAGATGTGAAAAACTGGGCGGAAACGCTGCCCGCCTTGGACTAAGGAGGAAAAATGGAACCGAAAGATTACATCGTAAAGCGCATCGAGGGCGAATACGCCATTTTGGAAGACGAAGCAGGCGGCGAGATGTTTATCGCGCTGGCGCTGCTGCCGGAGGGAACCGATCTGGGTTCACGGCTGCATTACGAGCTTTTCAGTTATACGCTGCTTTAAATAGCGGCGAACCGCCGCTGGATACTTCGCGGGTAAGCTAAATTTATTTGAAAACCAAAGTCACGCGGCAGATGATTATCATTTGCTTTATGCCGGATTCGTGAATTGTCAGCGGGGACTCCCCGTCTCGCCGGGGGTTCCCTGTCGCCAACAAATTTTCACGCAATATATTGTTCCAAGTTTTGAACAATCCCAATTTTATATATCGTTATCACTTATAAGGAGGATTTTGACATGAAAACTTACTGGGGAGACCTGCACAACCATTGCGGGATTACCTACGGCTACGGCAGCCAGGCCAATGCCCTGCGCCGTGCCGCCGATCACCTCGATTTCTGCGCCGTAACCGGACACGCTATGTGGCCCGATATTATGGAACGCAACCCTGAAACGGCTTTCACCATCGATTTCCACGAAGTTGGCTTTAAAAAGCTGCGCGATCACTGGGAAGACGTTCGCGCCGAAGTGGCCGCCGCCAACGGCGATAAGCTGGTCACTTTCCAGGCCTATGAGATGCATTCCAGCCTGTACGGCGATCACCACATCGTTTCCCCCAGCGACGACCTGCCGCTCGTCTACCGTGACAGCCCCGCCGCGCTGAGAGAAGCCGCCGGCGTACCAGCCCTTACCGTCGGCCATCATATCGGCTACACCCCGGGCTATCGCGGCATCAACTGGGATCTGTACGACGAAACCGTTACCCCGCTGATCGAAGTCTGCTCCAAACACGGCTGCGCCATGAGTGAAACGGCTCCTTTCGCCTACTACCACAACATGGGTCCGCGCGACACGCGCAACACGGTGTATGAAGGCCTGCGCCGCGGCCATCACTTCGGTTTTGTCGGTTCCACCGACCACCACGCCGGTTATCCCGGTTCCTACGGCGACGGCAAGCTGGCCGCGCTGGCCGAGGAAAAGACCCGCGCCGCTTTGTGGAATGCTTTCCTCAGCCGCCACACCTACGCCGTAACCGGCGACCGCATCGCCTGCACCCTGAACGTCAACGACGGCATGATGGGCGATATTCTGCCCCTGACCGCCCGCCGCAAGATCGAATGGTTTGTCAGCGGCGGCTACGATATCGATAAGATCGTTCTGTATAAAAACCTGCGTCCCATTCAGGTTGTAAACGGGGAAATGCTGCGCGCCATGCCGCACGACAACCGTTTCAAACTGCGCGTGGAAATGGGCTGGGGCAACAACACCGAAGAAGCTTTCCGCTGGGACGGCGCCCTGCGCGTGAAGGGCGGACAGATTCTGGCGGCTGAGCCGTGCTTCCGCGGCCGCAGTGTGCTGGCCCCCTCCACCACCGATACCACCGGCTTTGACGATGTGAACGATCTGGATAACCGCATCCTTTCGCTGGATGATTCCGCCTGTACCTGGCAGTGCTTCACGCTGAAAAACGTTTCCACCCTGCACCCGTCTACAAGCGCCGTGATTGTGGAAATCGAAGGCGACAAAGACACGCAGGTGACGATTACCGTCAACGGCCACGAAAAGACCTCCACGCTGGGCGAACTGTGCGCCTATGGTTACAGCGAACACATGAAGCCGTGGCACTCCAACGCGTACAAGGTACATCGCGCCATTCCGTGCGCCCGCTATGAAACCCGCTGTGTATTCGAAGACGACGACAGCGCACCGGCTTTCTATCATCTGGAAGTCGCACAGAAAAACGGCCACTGGGCTTTCGTCACGCCCGTTTGGGTAGGCGAAACCGGACCGCTGCCGGCTGAATTCTAATTCTGCTGATGATAACAAAAATCCCTGCACACATTTGATGCAGGGATTTTTTATCGATAAACGTAAAAGTTTGGATCAAACCTTTTCAAAGGTTTGCGGTTTCCAAAGGCAGAGCCTTTGGCCGCTCTCCGCAGAGAGCGGAACTCTTTTGCCTCCATAAACGCAGGAAAGGGTGAAAAAACAGTCCGGTGGACTGTTTTGAGGGGAAACCCTCGTCGGGGGTTTCCCTTTTATTAAGCAGCAGTCTAACAATTACACCTATTTTTTGAGATAAAGCAAATCCCTGCATCACTAAGTGTGTGCAGGGATTTTTTACGGTTTTGTTCAGCCTTTGCATTCGCAGGCCGCTTTAATTTTTTCAAATGTCTCGTCACTTAAATCGTGTTCAATCCGGCAGGCGTCTTTTTTGGCGGTTTCTTCGCTCACACCCAACTTCATCAGGCATTTTGTAAGCACCGTATGCCGCTCATAAACTTTTTCCGCAATCGCTAGTCCTTTTTCCGTAAGGGAGATATACCCGTTTTCGTCCATCAGAATGTATCCGTTTTCGCGGAACTGTTTCATGGCCACACTGACGCTGGGTTTGGAAAAATTCATCTCGTTGACAATATCAATCGAACGGACCTCGCCGTTTTTCTGAGAAAGCATCAGAATCGTTTCCAGATAATTTTCTCCCGACTCCAGAATTTTCACAGGTACGGACTCCTCCTTTTCTTTTGTATTTTAGTTATTTTAACACGTTCGCCCCCGAATTGCAAGGCGGCGAACCGCCGCAGGATACGTCGCGGGTAGGTTGCAATCAAATTTAAAGCTCAAGTCGCGCGACATAAGCTACATTTTTGTTAAAAGCTTTATCCGCGACTTACGAGCGGAGGTTCTCCGCCGCACAGGGAACCCCCGGCGAGGGTTCCCTACGAAAGAAACGTCCCCCTGACGTTTCTTTCTACCTTCCTGCGTTTATGGAGGCAAAAGCGTTCCGCTCTCTGCGGAGAGCGGGAAGGGCTTCGCCCCTTCACCCCACCACCTTTTGAAAAAGGGCGCCGTGTGCCAGTGGCACACAAACAAGGCGCCGACCGTAGCGGCAGCGAAGACCTGGACGA
>CALWVE010000036.1 GCA_944384905.1 uncultured Clostridia bacterium | reverse complement strand
TTTTGCAGATGTACGAATTCCAGTTGGATACCAGCCGGACGTATCTGTTGATGCTGCAACCGCAAAGTTCAGAAGTATACAATGTAATTGGCTTTGGCGAACAGGCCGCGTTTTGGATTGAAGACGGTGAGCTTTGCGGAAATGACCCCGACCTGGTAGAAGAAATTCGGAATGATACCGCGGCAAAAACCTATGCCGCAAACGGTGAAACACCCGATGTCAATACCATGGACGGACTGGCCGATTATTTTGCGGCTCGCGTAGCGGCGCTTGAATGAAATAGTATAAACCGAGTACAACAAAACCGGCTGTCCAAACGGGCAGCCGGTTTTATCTTACTTAAAAAGTATCCCATGGGGATTCTCTCCGCCCGTCAAAACAGGAAAATCATTGCGTCGCCGCTGCCGGCATGGTACAATAAAATGAAAGCAGGGGCGCACGGCGCCCGATAGGAAGTGATGATTTGAAACGTTATGTTTCCACCTGCATTTCCGGTATGCAAACGGTGGTGAATGATGTTTTTTCCCGTACGCTGTCCGCTTACCGGCCTTTGCGGGTCTATGACGGATTGCTGATTTATGAAACCGATACCGACCCCGTGCAGCTTGCAAAGCCCGGGGTTGTGAACAATACCTATTTGCTCAATTGCATCTTTAAAGACGATCTTTCGGGCGATATCAACGACGCAATCCGCAAAAATCTTTCGGCGCTGCGTCTCGATACCGAATTTCTGCGCCGCAGCGGCGTGCTGAAAAAACAGCGCAGTTTTAAGCTTTTTGCAAACGACCGCAACCGCCCGGTGCGGCTCGATTATGCGCTCACGGCTCCGCTGGAAAAGCAGATTCAGTCGACGCTGGGGCTTCGGCTTGAACTGCGCCGCCCGGACGCGGAGTTTGTTTTTTCGCGCCGCAGCGAGGGCATGCTGCTGTTTATGACGAAACTGACGTACAGCCGCGTGACGGAAAAAGATTTGCCGCAGGGCGCGCTTCGTCCGGAACTCTGCCGTCTGCTCGCGGAAATCGCCGAAATCAATCCCACGGATATTGTGCTTGATCCGTTCTGCGGCCACGGCAGCATTCCGGTTCAGGTGATGAAGAATTACCGCTACAACATGATTTTCGCCAACGACAGCGACGCGCAGCTGATCGCGGCTTTCAAAAAAGAATACGGCAAGAACGACCGCCGGTTGTTCATCAAATGCCGCGATGTGCTCGATCCGGCCAATTTCCAGGACGACTTTATCGATAAAATCGTGACGGACCCGCCGTGGAACGTGTATCAGCACAGCGAAGCGGATTTCGCCGATTTTTATACGCGTATGCTGCGTGAATTTGCCCGCATTTTAAAACCGGGCGGAAACTGCACCATCTTGATGGGCAATCTTCCGGATTTCGAAGCCGCCATGCGCCAGGTTCCGCAGCTTGTTTTGCAGGCGCGGTATCCGATTCTGGTCAACGGAAAAAAGGCGACCGTATTTCGGTTGGGAAAGGAGAATGCAACATGATTATCCTTGCTGTCGATCTTGGACGCGCGAGAACCGGTATAGCTGTCTGCGATGCGGGGGAAATGCTGGCTTCTCCGCTTACGGTTATCGAAGAATGGAACCGCGAGCGCCTGTGCGGCCGAATCTGCCAGCTGGCCGAGGAACGCAAGGCTGCCCGGCTGGTGGTGGGACTGCCGCGCAATATGGACGGCTCCGAGGGCGAAAGCGCCCAGGCCGCCCGGGAATTTGGCTATATGCTGGGCGAACGCAGCGGCCTGCCGGTTGATTTTCAAGATGAACGAGGCACCACGATTACCGCGCATTCTTTTTTGAATCAAACCAATACCCGCGGCAAAAAACGCAAGGCGGTGGTCGATGCCGTAGCCGCTGTGATTATTCTGGAAAATTATCTGGAAGCCCGTCGGCTTGCAGCACGGAGGGAAACACCATGAGTCAGTTGACTGTGCTTTCCGGTCCGCCCGGCGCGGGAAAATCAACCATTGCGCATTTGCTGGCTGAGAAAAGCGATCGGTCGGTCTGCATCGAAGGGGATACGGTGTATCATATGGTGGCGGGCGGTTATGTGGCGCCCTGGCTGCCGGGAAATCACAAGCCGCTGTTTTGGACCAATGTGGAATCGCTGATTCAAAACGCACTGGATATGGGCTATGACGTGGTTTTTGAATATGTGTTGTATCCGCGCGATTTCGAACGTCTGAAGCGTCGTTTTAAGCAGATGCAGGCTTTTGTTTTGCTGCCCAGCGAACCGGAACTGCTGCGCCGCGATGCGCTGCGTCCGGAAGATTGCCGGATGGGAGAGCGCTGCCGGATTTGTCATAAACAGTTTTGCGAAGCCGAATTCGACCCGGAACAGGTGCTTTGTACCGACGGAGAATCGCCCGAACAAACCGTGGAACGTATTCTAAATAAACGAAAGGGCTAAATCCTGTGTATTAACAGGACATATCGCACAAAAACCAAAATCTTGTTTGTATATACATACAAAAATAAGAAAGTTCACAATTTTTTTATACATTTGCCCTTTTATATGATATAATAAAAGATAGTTGTCAAGCCGAAGAACGTGCACCGATATGTGTATGGATTGCGGCAGATTTGTGCCGCCGGCTGAAATACAGAATAGAATATTGTTTGTGGAGGTACATCAGAATGAAATGTAAGTCTTTCCATTTTACCAAGAGCGGTGTAATTCAGCCGATCGCAGCCGAAATGGGTCGTGTATTCCAGGGCGTTTGTGATAAGATTCCGCCGGCCTATCCGTGCGAAAACGAAAAGTGCGTGTTCATCGGTGTTGAAATGGGCGGCAAGCTGCCGGGAGCGGTTGACGCTTTCTGCAAGGATCTGAATCCCCGTCGTACCCAGAACGTGGCTTTCTATGTTGTAAACAACACGGGCGACACGTCCGGTCTTGCCAACATCACCGAAGTACTTAAGAAAAACGGCGTAGGCGTTTGCGAACCGCTGGGCCTGGCCATCAAGGGCGGCCTGTTCAAGAAGCCGCAGGCTCTGCCGCAGGACATTGAAAAGGTTCTGGCTTGGGGCAAAAAAATCAGCGAAACCCTGTAATTCTAAAATGAATAAGCCGACGATACGGAAAATCCGTGTCGCCGGCTTTTTTATTTTGCTTTTTAAATTCTTTCAAATCGGCTGAAACGATGAATGCCGAAATTTTCCTCGCTGTGGATGGCGCGGGTCAATTCATAAGGATGCTTGAATTTGGCGTCAAACTTGGATACCAGAAGATCCTGAAATTCTTTTTGACCGCATTTTTTCCAGCTTTCCATGCTTTCCCAGACAAAAATAAAATGCATTTCGCCCGGCTTGTTGTCGTTTACCCAAACTTCTTTATAAAGGAATGGAATGTGGTCGATACCGGGCGTATCGGCTTCGCCAAGCGTCCAGATTTCGTGGTCAATTTCAAGGAATTCTTTCATGTGTTCGGGCGTTGTGGTAAAAATCAGGTGTTCTACCGGGTAATGTTCGTTTTTTGTGAAAGTATATCCCTGCATCTGTCTGTCTCCTTTACTGTTCGTTGGCCTCTTTCAATTTTTGCGCCAGTTCAACAACCTGCTGCGCAATGTCGGGACGTGTTTCAAGAGAGTCGTGGTCGCTGTTGGGCAGACAAACTTCGCCCAAACATTCCGTGCACAAATCTTTGAGAACATTTTTCAAGACAATTTCACCGCCCAAAAACTGATTGGGGAAGCTGGGTGCGCCGCCTACCATCAAAATCGCGCCTTTGCGTACCGTTGTTTCGGGAACATCATGACGCATGACATGCCCGGCCCAATAAATCTGGAAGCGGTCGAGCAAGGTTTTCATTTTTCCGGTAACGGAATGGAAATACATGGGCGATGCCAGAACCAGATTGTCGGCGGCTTCTACCTTTTCATAGATTTCCTGCATGTCGTCTTTGATGCTGCATCCTTTTTTGTACCAGCAGTAACGGCAGTCTTTGCAGGGCGCGACATTCACACGGTATGCGTCGATGATTTCATATTCTCCGCCGAGATTTTCAAGGAACAGTTTGATCATCTTGCTTGTGTGTCCGTTGGGCCGTGCCGAACCGTTGATCACGAGCGTTTTCATTATATAAATCCTCCCTTTTGCAGAAAAAGAACGTTGAACTCTTTAAGCATTCTTGCTGCGTTATAAAATTTCAGTTGTGTTTGTTCAGATTAGCACGAGCATTGCTTTTTTTCAAGAAAATGAAGCAATGCTGAACATTGTAAAGAAGGGGTAGAGGCTTTTGGATTGTATTTGAAAAATACGGATTGCTACGTGAAATCAGATCGTTTAGTCAGCAATAATTGTGCGTCTTTTCTTATTTTTTGTGTTGACTTTCGGGTGGTCTGTGTTATATTTACAATAGATAGCCTTGGCTGTTTGATTTGCATCCAATTCAAATCATGCGGTGCAAAGATGGGAGGAAATACGATGTTTGAAGCGTACACCACGGGTATGCAGGAAAAAATGCTGCCCCTCAATCAGTTTAAGCCGTTCCCGAAATATGAGGATCGCAAAGCCTGGCAGGAATTGCCGGAGGAATTCCGTGCATTTTTGATTCAGAAAGGCGAGGAATACCTGGGTTATGGCTGGCCGACCACACTGGCCAGTGTGTATATGGATTTTTGCCGCAATGGCAACCGTACCCGCTATGAGCAGATCATTTTCAATCAGCGCCGCCTGCCGCTGCAGTATCTGGTAGCTGCTGAATGCTGCGAGGGTAAGGGACGTTTTATCGATGATATCATCAACGGCGTATGGACCACGCTGGATGAAGCCACTTGGGTGATTCCCGCGCACAACAATCAGTTCTCTAAAGAAAATAAAGGCGGCCAGTTTGCCGGTATAGACGAAGTGCGTCCTTTGCCGGATACACAGGATCCGGACAATATGTACATCGATCTGTTTGCGGCCGAATGCGGCGCCGTGGTATCCTGGGTTTATTATATGATCGGCGATCGTCTGGATCAGGAAGCCGCTCAGATTACGCCCCGTATGCTGGGCGAATTGGAACGCCGTATTTTCGTGCCGTTCCTGCGCAATAAGGGCTTTGGCTGGATGGGCTATCACGGCCATCCGGTAAATAACTGGAACCCCTGGATCGTTTCCAATATTCTCACCGCGGCCGGTTTTGCCTGTACCAACGAGGCCGAGCGCGCACAGGTTGTGGAAAAGTGCCTGGAATGCGTCGAGTTCTTCGTAAAGGGCTATGCGTTCGACGGCGGCTGCGACGAAGGCCCCGGCTATTGGAACGCAGCAGGTGCTTCGCTGTTTGACGCGCTGGATGTTGTGTGCGATCTGACAGACGGAAAAGTTGATTTCTGCCGCGAAGAGCTGATCCGCAACATCTGCTCTTATATTTACAAAATGCATATCAGCGGCAAATACTTCGTTGACTATGCCGATGCCAGCCCGATCATTTATCCCTGCGCACAGGTTATTTACAGAATGGGCAAGCGTACCGGCGACAAGAATCTCGTGAAGATGGGCGCCGCCGCTTATCAGGTACAGCGCTCGATGGGAACGGTTTGGGAAATGAACGGCTGCGGCTGCCAGATTTATCGCCGCATGAAGACGTTCTTTGTGGATGCTCAGATCGCCAAAGAAGGCAAAACGGATTATCCGCTGGTGCGTGACGTCTGGTTCGAAGGCATTCAGGTTATGGCGGCCCGTATGGAAGAAGGCAGCGATAAAGGCCTGTATCTTTCCGCCAAGGGCGGCAACAACGGCGAAAGCCATAACCATAACGACGTAGGTTCGTTCGTATTGTATTGCGATGGCAAGCCGGTTGTGATCGATATTGGTACGGGTGTATACGAAAAGAAGACGTTTAGCCCGCAGCGGTATGAGATTCCGCAGATGCAGTCGCTGTATCACAACCTGCCGATGATCGGCGGGGAAGGTCAGCTTCCGGGCGTGGAATATACGGCGGAAGACGTTTCGTATAGCTGCGATAAAACAGAAGCAAAGCTGGGCCTTGACCTGAAGAAGATGTATCCCGAAACGGCTGGCATTGAAACCTGGCGCCGTGGATTTACATTCGACCGCAAAGCAAAAGAAGTGGTTGTGGAAGATAACTTCCGCCTGAAAGAAGCGCGTGAGATTGGCTTTGCGCTGATTACGCCTGTGCGTCCCACTTTCACGAACGACACCATGACGATTACGATCGATCACGATACCAAAGTGACCGTGACGTTTGATCCGTCTTTGCAGCCGGAGGTTGAGCTGTTCGACACGGCACACGATGCCAACCTGAACCGCAGCTGGGGTGAGCATGTATACCGCACGGTTTTGAAGCTGCCGAAAGCTGTCGATTGCGGTTCGTTCCGCCTTGTGTTTGCCAAACAGTAAATTTTGAAGTCGGTCCGGCGGCCTGCCCGGGGCAAGCTGCCGGGCTGATTGATAGAAATATGAGGAGTGAGTTGTATGTTTGAGCATTTTTATTCCCCCGAAAACGTAGCCAAAACCCTGGTTCCGCAAAGTGAATACCATCCGTATCCCCGCTGCGGTGAACCCAGCCTGCTGACAAAAGAGCAGAAAGCCTCGCTGATTAAAACCGGCGAAAGCTATCTGGGTTATGAATGGCCGGTCGCTACGGCGATGGATTATACGAAATACATTATGGGCGGCACCCGCGTTCCCTACGAGATGACCAACTACCGCAACCGCCGCAATGCGCTGTGCCTGCTGATCGACGCCGAATATGCCGAAGGCAAGGGTCGTTTCCTCGAAGATATCATCAACGGCATGTGGGCGATTATGGATGAAGCTACCTGGGTTGTCCCGGCTCATAACGATGGCTGGGAACTGCCCAACTTCGATAAACCGGCTATCATCGACCTGTTCTCGGCCGGTACGGCCGGTATGCTGGCCAGCGCCTATTATCTGTTTAAAAAGCAGATCGACGCGGTTTCTCCGCTGATTCTCCGCCGCCTGGAGATTCTGATGGACGAGCGCATCTTTGCTCCGTTTATGCAGAATATCTACTGGTGGTCGGGTATGGCCGGCCGCAAAACCAACAACTGGAACCCGTGGATTCTTTCCAACATCCTGACCTGCTTTGGCTTGATGTGCAAAGATGAGCCTCGCCGTGCCGCGGCAATTGCCCGCTGCGCCATGATGCTGGATAAATTCCTGGATGTCTATACCATTGACGGCGGCTGTGACGAAGGCCCCAGCTACTGGGGTGCGGCAGGTGCCTGCCTGTTTGACTGCCTGAGCGAAATGGGCAAGCTGACTGCCGGTGCAACCGACATCTATTTCGATGAACTGCTTATCCAGAATATCGGCCGCTATATTTATCGCGCACATATCGCCGGCCCGTACTTCACAAACTACGCCGATGCACCGAAGGAATTCCGCGCTTCCGGCGATCTGATTTATCGTTACGGCAAGAAGATCAACGACCAGGCCATGATGGATCTGGGCGTGGCGCTCTTTAATATGTATAAGAAGATGGATGAAGCCAACCCCGGCGACCCGAACGTGGTGCGCGCCGATGTGCATCATTATTATCGTCATCTGGAAACGCTCAATGGACGCGCCGAAATGGAAGCCGCTACGAACAATGGTTTCCCGCTGCTTGAGCATGTGTTTATCGACGGTATTCAGCTGATTGCCGAGCGCCAGACCGGCGGCAGCACGGACGGCCTGTATCTTTCCGCCAAGGGCGGCAACAACGACGAAAGCCATAACCATAACGACGTAGGTACGTTTATCCTGTATTCCGACGGCGTTCCCACGATCGTGGATATCGGTTCCGGCTTGTATAACGCCAAAACGTTCAGCGCACAGCGTTACGAAATCCCGCAGATGCAGTCCTCGTATCATAACCTGCCTGAAATCAACGGCGTGATGCAGCAGGCCGGCGAACAGTATGCGGCCCGTAATGTTTCGTATACCTATGAAAACGGCGTAACCGTTTTCTCCGAAGATATTGCGGCGGCCTATCCGGAAGAAGCCGGTGTGAAAACCTGGCAGCGTACCTTTACGTTTGACCGTGCAGCCAAAGCTGTGACGATCGCAGACGAAGCTGCGTTTGTTGCCGGCGAAAACAAGGTTGAAACGATGTTTATCGTACCGGTTTGCCCCGAAGTAAACGGCAATACAGCCACGATCACACAGGCGGGTGCCCGCGCGGTAGAACTGACGAGCGAAGGCGCCGAGCTGATCGTGGAAGAAGTGGATCTCTCTTATGATCCGCGCCTGACCGAATTGTGGAACGGCCGCGTGTGGCGAATTCACGCAGTTGCCAAGCCCGGTACAACTTTGAAACAGACCTTTACCATTAAGCAGAAATAAATACCGTTTCGGGCGTTTGGGAAATTTAGATTCCGAACGCCCGTTTGTTTAAAAAGGAGGAGCTTATGTCGGATTGTTTCCGTTTTGCCGTCATCGGTGCGGGGAAAATTGCGCATAAATTTTGTGATGCCGCTCGCCGCGCCGGTGCCCAAGTGGCCGCGGTGGCCAGCAAGAGCGAAGAGCGTGCCGCCGATTTTGCGAAGCAGGAGAATATTCCCGCGTTTTTCGGCAGTTATGAAACCATGCTCGATACCGTTCGCCCCGACGCTGTTTATATTGCGACAACGCATAATTTCCATTATGAAAATATTTTGCTCTGCCTTTCCAAAAAGATCCCGGTTCTGTGTGAGAAACCGATGGTATGTACCCGAAAAGAGGCGGAAATTATTTTTGCCGAAGCCCAAAAGCAGAATACTTTTGTGATGGAAGGCATGTGGGCGCGTTTTCTTCCGCAGGTGGTTCAGGCCAAAAAATGGCTGGAAGAAGGCCGCATCGGTCGTGTTGAACTGGCTACGTCAACGGTTGCTTTCCGCGCCGAGTACGATCCCGAAAGCCGCCTGTTTAATCCGGCGCTTGCTGGCGGCGCCGTATGGGATGTGGGCGTGTATGCGCTGGAACTGATTACGTTTTTGATGGGCGAACAGCCGCTTGAAGTGCAGCCGATGATTACCCGCACGCCGTCCGGCGTGGATCGTGCGGCGTCTATCAACCTGCGCTTTTCCGATTCGCTGGCCTGCGCGCAGACAACCTGCATGGCCAGCACGCGCAACGGGATCGCCCTCAACGGAACGGAAGGCTCGATCTGGATTCCCGATGCCCTGCACGACAAAGAAGCCCTGTTTTATAACCGTAAGGGCGAATTGGCCGAACATTTTATCGCCGATTTTGAAAACGGCTTTGTTTGGGAAGTGGAGGAAGCCATCCGCTGTGTGCGCGAGGGTAAACTCGAAAGCCCGGTTATCCCGTGGAGCGATACCATCGCCTGTGCCGGAATTTTTGATACCGTTTTAGGTGTTTAGTGTCAATGGGGGAGGAGAGTAAAAATGGACAGACCCAATATTCTGGTTTTTATGACAGACCATCAGCGCGGAGATACGATTTTGCCGAATAGTCCGGTAAAAACCCCGAATATCGACCGTTTCCGCCGCCACGCCGTTACATTTTCCAATGCATGGTGCCCGTCTCCGCACTGCTGCCCAAGTCGTGCCACTTTTTTCAGCGGGCTGTATCCTTCCGAGCATGGCGTATGGAATAATGTGGATGTCAGCAATACCCTTTCCAGAAAACCGTTTGATAATGTCCGAATGTTCAGTGAAGATCTGAAAGATGCCGGATATCAGATGTATTTCAGTGGAAAGTGGCATGTGAGTGCCGAAAAAGGGCCCGATGCCTATGGATTTGAATTGGTACATCATACGCAAAAATATAAGCAGCGGGAAGATGGTCCGGATACGCGTGAATGGGATAAATATTATCGTCCGGGCAGGGCTATGGATAGCGGAAACGAAGAGCACACACCGGGTCGAATCGTTCGTCCTGGATATCCGCCGTATGTACAGTATGGTATCAACGAAAACCCATATGATGATGCAACCGTTGTAGAAAAAGCTGTTCAGAAATTGGACGAAATAGATACAGAAAAACCGTTTTTCTTTTATGTGGGTGTGCTTGGTCCGCACGACCCGTATTTTGTGCCGCAGAAATATCTGGATTGGTATAATCCGGATGAAATTGAACTCCCCGAAAATTTTGAAGATGATCTTTCCGACAAACCCGCGCTTTACCGTCGTACGCAGGATCGCTATGCACAGCTGAGCCGGGAAGAACACAAAGAATCCATTCGCCGTTTTTATGCATTTTGCAGTTATGAAGATGCGCTGTTTGGGAAACTGCTGGATCAGCTGGAAAAGCGTGATCTGATGAAAAATACGTTGGTTCTGTATGTGTCCGATCACGGGGATTATATTGGTTCACACGGGCTTTGGGCCAAAGGACTGCCGTGTTTTCAAGAGGCATATCATGTATGCGCGATGGCGGGCGGCGGCCCTGTGCATGGCGGCGGACGCATGAGCGAAGCTCGCCTGTCTCTGGCTGATTGGGCGCCCACGTTTTTGGAACTCGCTGGTGCACCCGAAAGGCCGATGAGCGGTCGTTCGCTGGTTCCTTTGCTTCTAGATCAGCCTGTTCAAAACTGGCGTACCGAGAGTTATACACAGTCAAACGGCAACGAAGTGTACGGTATTCAGCGTTGTGTGTGGAACGATCGCTGGAAGTACGTGTTCAATGCCTTTGATTATGATGAATTGTATGATCTGCAGAACGATCCGGGCGAGATGCATAATCTGCTTCATGAGATCCGTGACAAAGATGTGCCGAAATCCCCGTATGGTCCGGTTGTGCGGGAACTGTGCAAAAAGATGTGGCGTTTTGCCAAGGAACATCAGGATAATTGTGTGAATGCTTACATCATGACGGCCCTTGCTCCTTATGGCCCCGGTATTTTGCTGGGAAAATAAATTCATTTTCTAAAATAAAAACAGGAGTCTCACGCTCAATGGAGAGACTCCTGTTTTTATTTATTTTCCGAGCAGGCTTTCGCGATAGGCGCGGGGCAGCGTGCCGGTCATTCGCTTGAAAACTTTCGTAAAGTAACTCTGGTCTTCAAAACCAACCATCAGAGAAATATCCGTCAGCCGCAGGTCGCGGTTACGCAACAGATCTTTGGCTTTGTTGATGCGCACGCGGTTGAGGTATTCGTTAAAGGTGACGCCGGCTTCTTTTTTGAAGACACGGCAAAGATAGGTGGGGGTGAGGTAAACTTTTTCGGCGACTTGCGCCAGCGTAATCGGTTCGCTGTAATGTTCCCCGATGTATTGCACACAGCGGTGCAGTACGTTGGCGTGCTTGGCGTCTGCAAAGGTGAACAGCTCGTGCATCAGGCTGTTGAGGGCGTCGGAAAGCCACAGGCACAGCTGATCGATGCTGGTAAACTGCATCAGTTTTTTCAGGTATTCGTGGTTGAGCTGTAAGGTACGGTCTGCATCGGCTCCGTTGTTGATGGCTGCACGCGACATCAGCACCAGCAGCTCGTACACCCGGGTCTTGACCAGTTCCACCTGCCCGCTGTCCGAAAACAGAATTGCGCCGAGCAGCTCGTTTAAAAGACGTTGGGTTTCTTCGCGGTTGTGGTGTTCCACACTTTGCAGCAGCCTGCGTTCCAGATCAATCGGGTAGTGCTGTTCTTTTCCCTCTTGCTTTAGGGTTAGGATATAAGCCGTGACCTGCCCCTGAATCGCATCGGAGCGTTGATTAGCCAGCAGCTGGTTTTCGGCCGAAACATTGTTCATGAACCCGACCGCCATAAACAGCAGCGTGGCCAAATGATTGACCTTCTGCGGCGGCGTGATCGGAACATTTTCAACAGCATCGAGCGCGGCCTGCAAGCGTGCGCCGTCGAGTTTGCCGTTTTCCAGCAGTTCGCAGTCGATGTAGTCCTGTTTGTCTACCATGATAAACGGACCGACCGTGATTTTGGCCCGCGCGCCGTCTTCTCCTAAAATAGGCGAAATAAAACAGGTCAGCCCCATCGGGCAGAAATAGATGTATTTTCCGCCGAAGCGCTGGGCTTCGGTCATGCCGTAGTTGTGAGCGCGGATACAGCCGTCGCGGTTGCGCCCCACGGCGGCGCACAGGCGGCATTTTTCACAGCTGTAGCCGTAATCGGCAAAAACATTGCCTTCGGAATCCGAAAGGGCACAGCCAAGCCCCGTCGATTCCGAGAACGCCAGTGCGCATTCCTGCGCCAGGGTCTGGTCAAATAATTCCTGTTCCATATAACTCCTCAAGTATCGTTAAGCAACCCAATAAAGCCCGGCTTTCCGGTTTTCGGCCGCTTTTTCTGTTTGTGGTTTTATTCTATAACGCTTCATTTTGGGAGTCAATAAAAAGTGCAAAAAAGTACCAAAAATGTTCTGTTAGTACAAGGATTTTTACCTTAAACACGGTATATTGATGATAGTGCCAGACAGGCAACGTCGAAATTACAGTAGAGGAGAATGTATACAATGAGCATTTTGACAGACATTTCCGAAAACCTGCAGAAGGGCAAAGCTAAAGTTGTTAAGCAGCTGGTTCAGCAGGCTATTGATGAAAAAATCCCGGTAGATCAGATTCTGAATGAAGGTCTGCTCAGCGGTATGAGCGTGATCGGCGAAAAGTTCAAGAACAACGAAGTATTCGTACCGGAAGTTCTGGTTGCTGCCCGCGCCATGAACATGGGTGCTTCCCTGCTCAAGCCCTTGATGGCTGAAGCCGGCGTACAGGCTACCGGTAAGGTTTGCATCGGTACCGTTCGCGGCGACCTGCACGATATCGGTAAAAACCTCGTTAAGATGATGATGGAAGGCAAGGGCCTGGAAGTTGTCGATCTGGGTACCGACGTTGCTCCGGAAACCTATGTACAGACCGCTCTCGATCAGGGCTGCCAGGTTATCTGCTGCTCTGCTCTGCTTACCACCACCATGTGCGAAATGGAAAACGTTGTGAAGAAGCTGGAAGAAGCCGGCGCTCACGACAAGATCAAGGTTATGGTTGGCGGCGCCCCGGTTACCCAGGCGTTCTGCGATCAGATCGGTGCCGACTGCTACACGGCTGATGCTGCCAGCGCTGCTGACGCTGCCGTGGAAATCTGCAAGTCCATCGCATAAGTTCGGTCGAAAAGAAAAAAGCGAAATCCGAAATACAGAAAACTGTGTTTCTGCTTTCCTGTGTTATGCCCAGAGGCATCCGCTGCTGCGGGTGCCTCTTTTGCTTTTAGCGGGCAGCCCCTAAGGGATTTTGGTTTGGAGGATAGATTGATGGAAGAATATGCGCAGCTGCTGAAGCAAACGGAAGCCGAAGGCTGCCGTGCCGCTGTTATTGATGTGAATCAGGTTCGTTTCGACCCGGTGTTTCGCGATGCCTGTGCCGCTAATGCATGCGGAAACTACGGGCGCTGCTGGATGTGTCCGCCCGATATCGGTGAGATTCACGAATTGATTGCGCAGGCCAGCTCCTTTGAAAAGGCGTTGGTTTATCAAACGATCGGTGAATTGGAAGACAGCTACGATTTTGAGGGCATGATGGATGCCGCCAAAGCGCACAACGAGCTTTCGATCCGTTTGAGCACGCTTTTTAAGGAACAGGGCTTTTCGAAGATCCTGCATCTGGGTTCCGGGGGATGCCACGTTTGTGAAGTCTGCGCCAAGCGCACGAATGAACCGTGCCGCCGGCCGGATCTGGCCATGTCCTCTTTGGAGGCTTACGGGGTGGATGTTTCCGCTTTGGCTCGGGCTTGCGGCATGAAATACATCAATGGCGAAAACACCGTTACTTATTTTGGCGCGTTGTTCTTTTGCCCGTAAGGATTCATCAGAAAGGAGACGCGAGCTGCTATGCCGAAATTAACCGTAAACGGTAAAGAAATGGAAGTGCCCGGCGGAATTCGTTTGAGCGAGGCGTTGGGGCACGAGCATGCGCTGGCTCAGCCTTGTGCGGGTCTGGGGCGCTGCGGTAAATGCCGGGTTAAAGTAACCGGCGAAGTGAGCCTGCCCTGCGAGCAGGAGAAAAAACTGCTGAGCGTTCAGGAACTGGCCGAAGGTATCCGGCTGGCCTGCCGCACATTTGTGTTGGGGGATTGCTCCGTTTGGCTGGAAGAACAGGGCCCGATGGAGATTCGTCTGGAAGGAAACCGGACGGTAGAAGCCGAACATCCTGCTTTTGCAAAGTTGGGCGCGGCGGTCGATCTGGGGACCACAACATTGGCCGCCCGCCTGTATCGTCCGGATGGCACATTGCTTGCCGAAGCCGGTGCGCCTAATCCGCAGGGACGCTGGGGCGCGGACGTTATCTCCCGTATTCAGTCTTCCATGAACGGCGAACGCGCGCAGCTGGCTGCGAGCGTGGCCGAGGCGATCAACGGCCTGCTGGAAACGCTGGCCAAAAAAGCGGGGGAAAATACCGCTTCCATCGACGGCGTTGTGATTGCGGGCAATACCGCCATGCTGTATCTGCTTACCGCTACGCCGCCTGACGCGCTTTCTCACGCGCCGTTTGACGCGGACCGCCTGTTTGGCGAGGTGCTTTCCGGCGGTGAAATCGGCCTGGCTTCCTGCCCGGATGCCAAGGTGTATCTGCCCCGGTGTATGTCGGCGTTTGTGGGCGCGGATATTACGGCGGCTCTGCTTGCGAGCGGAATCTGCCAGGGCGAAGAAACCCGTATGCTGGTTGACATCGGAACCAACGGCGAAATGGCCGTGTGGCACGATCACCGCCTGCTTTGCTGCTCTACGGCGGCCGGACCCGCTTTTGAAGGCGCCGGGCTTTCGATGGGTATGACAGGCGCTGTGGGTGCGGTCGATCATGTCCGGCTGGAAGACGGCGTGATTCACGCGCATGTGATCGGCGAGGGAGAACCCCGCGGAATCTGCGGCAGCGGTGTGGTGGATGCGCTGGCTTGCCTGCTTGAAACGGAAGATCTGGACGAAACCGGCCTGCTGGAGGATGATCCCACGGTTGTGTGCGATCCGGTCAGCCTGAATCAGAAAGACGTGCGTATGGTACAGCTGGCCAAAAGTGCGATCTGTGCCGGACTGCGTACGCTGGTGAATACGGCGGGCTTAAACTGGGAAAAGGTGGCCGGTCTGTCGGTAGCCGGTGGATTCGGCAGCTATCTGAATCTGGAAAACGCCGGAAAAATCGGGCTGCTTCCCGAAGAAATTTTGCCCCGTGTGCGGGTAATCGGCAACGCGTCTTTGGATGGCGCGGCCCTGTTGCTGCTCGATGAAACGCTGCGTCCGGTAAGCGAACAGATGGCGATGCATGCGCACACGGTAGAACTTCATGCAAATCCCGTTTTTGCGAATTACTATACAGAAGGTATGCTTTTCTAAATCAGGAAAAGGAGGTCTTCTCCATGACGGAACGTGAAAATTTGCTGGCGCTGCTGCGCCATGAACCGTACGATCATATTCCGGTGGAATTTAACCTGTGCCCTGCATTGGAACGGACTTATCGGGAACGGGAGCATCAGCCGGAACAAAGCTATGCCGATTATTTTGGCTTCCCCTGGCGCAATGTGAAGGGGCTTGTGCAGGATGATCCCGATCTGGCGCGCTTTTTGCCGTATTTTGAAGGCTTGATGAACGACCGCGTCACGATTGACAGCATGGGTGTGGGACATGAATCCACGCCGACTTCCATGCATATGACCAAGATGATCTGTCCGCTTCGCAACGCCGAAACGGTGGAAGAAATTCTGGCTTATCCCATGCCGTCGTTTTCTGCGGAAAACAACACAGGGCTTGCAGCCGAGGTACAGGCGCTGCACGACCGCGGCGTAGCTTCAGCCGGGAATATGCAGTGTACGGTTTGGGAAACGGCGTGGTATATCCGCGGCATGGAAAACTTGATGATGGACATGATGACCGATGAAGAGATGGCGGCGGCCATGCTCGATCGTGTCACGGAAATGTCGCTGCAGCGGGCGCTGCTGTATGCCCGCGCGGGTGTGGATATTCTGTATCTGGGCGATGATATCGGCATGCAAAACAGCGTGATGATGAGCCGGGAACTGTATCTGCAATGGATTCAGCCCAGACTCAAAAAGATTATCACAGCCGTGAAAGCCGAACGCCCGGATCTGATCGTGTTTTATCATTCCTGCGGCTATGTAGAGCCGTTTATCGATGATCTGATCGATGCCGGAATCGACGTGCTCAATCCCATCCAAAGCGAATGCATGGATTTTGCGTCCATTTACAAAAAATACCACGACCGGCTCTGTTTCCACGGTACGATCGGCACACAGACCGTGATGCCGTTTGGTACGCCGGACGAAGTGTATCAGGCGGTTCGGCGCAATTTGGATGCCGCTTTCGACGGTGGCTTGCTTGTGGCGCCCACCCATATGCTGGAGCCGGAAGTCCCGTGGGAAAACGTGCTCGCGTATGTGCGTGCCTGCCGGGAATACCGTCCTTGAATTTTTGTTTGAGAAAATAGCAAATAGAAAGCGTTTTGTTTCGTTTGATACTTGACAAGCAACTAAAAAATCTTTAAAATTTGGTTCGGTGAGCGGGCAAACCAAAGCTCGCCCACCGGATCTTGCAAAAAATAAATGCGTTTTCGCACAAGGCAGACATTATTCAGAGAAGTCGGGTGAAAATCCCGCACGGTCCCGCCACCGTGATGCGTTTTAGGCGCTAAGTCGGATCGCTGAGCCTGCCTGGTACATTTCACGATGGATGGATTGTGCTGCCCTGTTTTGGCATGAGTCACCCTTTCGTGTGCGGAAGGGTGTTTCTTTTTGCCGAAAAAGTGGAGGAAAAAGTTATGAAAAAATTGCTCTCGTTCATTCTTGTGCTGGCGTTGACCGTCAGCCTCACCGCCTGTTCGAGCCAGAACGGTACTTCGTCGGCCGGCTCGTCTTCTTCCGGTTCGTCGTCTGTTTCTCAGGAGTCTTCCGCTCCTGTTCAAAAGCCTACGGTTGATCCCAGCGGCGCCGAAGTGAAAATCCCGGATGAAATCGAAACGATCGGCGTGCTTTCTCCGGCTGTTGCTGAAGTGCTGGTTGCGCTTGGCTGCGGCGATCAGATTGTCGTTTACGATGCACAGAGCGAAGGTCTGGAAGGCCTTCCGACCGGCGTGCCGGTGCTCGATATGCTGCAGCCTGATATGGAACAGCTTGCGGCTGTGCTGCCGGATGTGCTGTTTGTTACCAACATGACGATGTACGATCAGTCGAATCCCTATGAGCAGCTGATCGAAATGGGCGTATGCGTGCTGTGCGTGCCTTCCGCTGACAGCATTGCCGATATTCAGGACGGCATCACGTTTATTGCCGCCGCCATGGGCAAAGCAGAAGAGGGTGAAAAGCTGGTAGCGGATATGCAGGCCGAGCTCGACCGCATTTCCGAACTTGGCAAAACCATCACCGATAAAAAGACGGTGTATTTTGAAATCGGCGCGGCTCCGGATATGTATAGCTTCGGCAGCGGCGTGTTCCTGAACGAAATGATTGAGCTGATCGGCGCCGAAAATGCACTGGCCGATCAGGAAGGCTGGATTCGTGTGGAAGGCGAGACAATCGCCGAAGCGAACCCGGATGTCATCCTCACAAACGTAAATTACCTGGAAGATCCGGTAGGCGAAATCCTCTCCCGCAGCGGCTGGGAAGGCATGAGCGCCATCCAGAACAAGCAGGTTTATTCGATTGACAACATGTCTTCTTCTCTGGGCAACCAGAATATTGTAAAGGCACTCGACCAGATGGCCAAAGCCGTCTATCCCGATGTGTACGGAGAATAAAAAGCAATGAAAACAGCGGCGAAAATGTCGGTGTTGGCGGCTGCCGCCCTCGGTGCGCTCATTTTGGGCATCGGGGTCGGCAGTGTCTTTATCCCGCCTGCGGATGTCAGCACCATTCTGATCTGCAAACTTTTTGGGCTTGCTATGCCGGAGGCGATCGATCCGGTTTATCCTGCCCTGGTGTTTAATATGCGTCTGCCCCGGGTGCTGATGGCCTTTTTGACAGGTGCGGGACTTTCTGTAAGCGGAACCGTGATGCAGTCTGTCTTGCGCAATCCGCTGGCTTCGCCCTTCGGACTAGGCATTTCGGCCGGTGCCGGTTTGGGTGCTGCACTCGTTATTGTGGCCGGTATTTCCTCCGGTTTGCTGGGCGCGTTTTTAATGCCGACGGTCAGCCTCTGCTTTGGTTTGGCAACCGTTATTTTGGTCGTTGGCTTTGCCACGCGGCTGGATAAAAACCTTTCCAATACCACGATTGTACTCACCGGTATGGTAGTTTCGCTGTTTTTGAACGCCATTATGAGTATGCTGGCCACCCTTTCGCCGGTGAACGCCCAGCGGATCAACCTGTGGACTTTGGGCAGCTTTGCCATGAAAGAATGGGATCAAGTGGCCGTTTTGGCTCCGGTTACGCTGATCTGTGTGTTGTTCTTCTTGCGCTATGCGCGCGAAATGGACGTGATGACGTTTGGGGAAGAGCAGGCGCAGGCGATGGGTGTTTCGATGAAGCGCATGAAGTGGCTGTTGATCAGCGCCGTGGCGGTGCTGACGGGCGCGGCAACTTCGTTTGTGGGCATCATCGGTTTTGTGGATCTGATCGCGCCCCATGTGGTGCGCCGTTTCTTTGGCGCTTCGCATCGCCGGGTCATCCCGGCCGCGGCGCTGTTTGGCGGTACGTTTATGGTGCTTTGCGATTTGGCCGCGCGTACATTAACGGCTCCGCGTGAAATTCCGATCGGCTCCATTACAGCGCTGATCGGCGCACCGTTCTTTATCTATATTTATTTCTCAGGGCGCAGGAGGCGGTAAGATGCTGGAAATTGAAAACCTCAGCTGTGGTTACGACGATCATCCCGTTGTACATAATATATCGTTTTCGGTAAACGCCGGCCAACGGCTATGCATTATGGGCCCCAACGGCTGCGGAAAAACCACGCTGCTGCGCGCGGTGGCCGGGCTTTTGCCCTATGCGGGAACCGTTCGCGTATGCGGAAAAGACCTGAAATCGATCTCCCGCCGGGAAGCCGCCCGCAGTATCGCTCTGATGAGCCAGATTACCTCGGTCTATTTTTCCTATACGGTGTATGAAACCGTTTTGCTCGGGCGGTATGCCCATACAAAAGGCGGCGCTTTTTCGGGGACGACGGAGGAAGACCGCCGGATCGCGCTGGACTGTATGGCGCGTACCGGCACATTGGAACTCAAAGACCGCATGATTACAGAGCTTTCCGGCGGTCAGCTTCAGCGTGTTTTTCTGGCGCGCACGTTTGCGCAGTCGCCGCAGATTATCCTGCTGGACGAGCCGACGAACCACCTCGATCTCAAATATCAGGTAGAGCTGGTGGAAGATTTAAAAGCCTGGACGGCGAATGAAAACCGATGCGCCGTGGGTGTATTGCATGATGTAAATTTGGCGCTTGATTTTGCGGATACCATTCTGCTTTTGCAGGATGGACGCGTACAGGCATTCAGCCCGGCGGAATCTTTTGATTTGGCCGGATTAAGCGAAGTGTATCAGATGGATGTGGGCGGTTATATGCGCCGTTCGCTGAAAAGATGGGAGTGACCGTTTTGAAATTATACCGAAGTCCGTATGAGGCCTATCCGTTTTTGTGTGACAGCGCAGAAAATCTGTGCTGTGATTTTGAACTTCTGACCGATGAAATGTCCAGCCGCACAGGGCTTTTGCGCGCACAGGTGAAAGACGAAGCTTTGCGCGAGGAATTGCTCTGGGTTTGTGAGCTGATTTATCATATGAACCCCACGCTTCGCACGCATCTGACGGTGACGGAAGAAGAAACCCAGCGTTTGCTGGATGCCGCTTCCCGCTTGAAGAAAGAATGCAGCGAGCGCTGCAAACTGTTTGTGCTCACACAGGGCTGTGAGGCCGCCTGCACGGCACATTTGCTGCGCGTACAGGGCAAACAGCTGGTCCGGCTGATTTACCGCTGGATCGAAAAAGGGAACGAAGTGCCCGATCGTCTGATCGATCTGGCGAATTTGCTTTCCGGTTATTTCTTCTATTTGGCGCTCAAGCTCAACGAGCTGGAGGGTGTGGATGAAATTCCGTATGAAAGCCGTAACTATACGAAAAGGTGAAAAATATGTCTGAAAACAAGAGTCGAACAATTATGCTGCAGGGAACGGCTTCCGGCGTGGGGAAAAGCACGCTGGCCATCGGACTTTGCCGTCTGTTTGCCCGCAAGGGGCTGAAAACCGCACCGTTTAAGGCGCAGAATCTTTCGGATAACGCCCATGTTCTGCCCGATGGCCGCCGTATGGCTCGTTCGCAGGCATTGGCTGCGCTGGCCTGTGGTCTGGAGCCGGAACCGGATATGAACCCGGTTTTGATTCGCCCGTATCACGGCGGCTGCGAAGTGGTGGTAAACGGTCTTCCCGCCGAGCGGTTCGACCGCGAAGTCTGCCGTCAGGCTGTACGGGAAGCTTATCAGCGTCTTGCCGGACGTTTTGACGTCGTGGTAGCCGAAGGCGCCGGCAGCCCGGTGGAACTGAATCTGCGCGACGGCGATATTGTGAATATGCATTTCGCAAAAGAAGCCAACTGCCCGGTCATTCTGGTGGCTGATATTCGCCGGGGCGGCGTGTTTGCGTCGCTGTACGGCACGATTTCGCTGTTCCGTCCGGAAGAGCGTGCGCTGGTGCGCGGCATGATCGTCAACGATTTCTGCGGCGATCCCGATTCTTTCGGAGAAGGCCGGCGAATTCTGGAAGAAATCTGCGGCGTGCCGGTGCTCGGTGTCATTCCGCATTTGGAACTTGCTTTGGAAGATGAAGATAATTTGCCCGGCGAAAATACGCTGACGCGCGAAAAAATCGAAGCCATGACGCCGCAGGGTATGACGGCGGATGATTTTAGAACCCAGCAGTTTGATCGTTTGGCCGATGAACTGGAAGCACGCTTGGATATGGCGCGTTTGCAGCAGATTCTGGAGGAGGGCGTGTGATGAATAAGGTTTGCCCGGGGCTGCGGTTTGTGGCCTCTTACAGCGGTGGAAAAGACAGCGTGCTGGCTATCCATCGTGCATTGCAGAGCGGGATGACCTTGCAGGCGCTGCTGATCACGTATAACGAAGATCGCGGCCGTTCCTGGTTTCACGGCATCCCGGAGGATGTGCTTGCACAGGTTTCGGATGCCATCGGCGTGCCGGTGCGGCTGATCCGAACCGCAGGCGCGGATTACGAGCGCAATTTCGAACAGGCTTTGCGCGAAGAGCGGGAACGCGGCGCGCAGGCGTGCGTGTTCGGCGATATTGATATTCAGGGGCATCTCGATTGGTGCAGCGCACGCTGTGAGGCTGTGGGGATGACGCCCTGCTTCCCGTTGTGGCAGGAAAATCGCCGCGCTTTGGTAGAGGAAGGACTGCGCAGCGGCTTCAAACCGCAGATCACAGTCGTCAACACAAAATATCTCGATGCGTCTTTCGTGGGCCGTCCGCTTTCCTTTGCGGTTTTGGACGAAATGGAAGCCGCCGGTATCGATCCCTGCGGAGAAAACGGAGAGTATCATTCCTTTGTGGCAGACGGCCCGATTTTCAAACATCCGGTTCGTGTGGCGCTTGAACCGCCGATGATGCTGGATGGCTATGCCATCACGCCGATTGTGCCGCGCACCGGCCCTTCGCTGGAAAAAGGCTGCGTGCAGGTGTATACCGGCAACGGAAAAGGGAAGACGACCGCTTCCATGGGGCTGATGCTTCGTGCGGCCGGTGCCGGACTGAAAAGCTATTTCGGCCAGTTCATGAAAAAGGGCGATATGAGCGAGATCAAGGCGCTGCGCGGGTTCCTGGGCGATTTTGTTACCGTGGAACAGTACGGCAGCGGATTGGAATTGTCGAAAACCGATCGCGAGCAGGACGCGCGCTGTGCACGAGCGGGCTATGAAAAAGCCCGTGAAGCGCTGCTGAGCGGCCGGTATGATCTGGTTGTGCTGGATGAAATCAATGTGGCAGCCTATCTGCATCTGATTGAAGAGGCGGATATTTTGCGCCTGATTGACGAAAAACCGGCCTGTACGGAACTGGTGCTCACCGGGCGGTATGCTTCCGAAGCCGTTCGGCAGAAAGCCGGACTGGTTACGGAAATGGGCGAGATCCGCCATTATTTTAAAGATGGTTTGCCCGCTCGTGTTGGAATTGAAAAATAAAAAAGCTTTCCCCGGCTGCATAGCGCGGTCGGGGATTTTGCTTGACAACAGTCGGTAAAATCTATATAATAATCGTGTTGTGCAAAAGAGAACAGCCAGATAACTGTTCCATCAAATAAAACGGGGTGTAGCGCAGTTGGTAGCGCGCCTGCTTTGGGAGCAGGATGTCGGGGGTTCAAATCCCTCCACTCCGACCATCAAAGGGCTACAAAAAAGATGTAGCCCCCGAAACCCCCGATAAAATCGGGGGTTTCGCCGTTTCTACGGCAGAAAAAACAGCAAGCGATTTTGTAGATGTGAAAAAGATACTTTTCCCTTTCTGAAATGAGTTGAACTCTCACACGACCGAATATCCGCAGTCAAGCGCATGGATCAATCAAGTCCATGCGCTTTTTTTATTTCCGCTGAAAGGAGGAAAACGATGCGAATGCTGCGCCTTTTCTCGTTTCCAAAAGATAGAAATGCACCTTTTAGTTTTCAAAGTTTTTTTCACCGAATCTTAAAATGTTTCTTAATTTTGTCGGAGCATATGACCTTGCCTTTAACGGCGATGCTTTCAACATTTTCAATCACGAGGTCATCCAATTCGCCGTCGATACCCAATAGTCCGTAACCTTTGATTTTTATTTTGACCTGGCCTTTTTGCGATTTCAGCAATTCTTCTTTTTCAAGAGACATCACACCGATAAACCATCTAAAATCCAGATTATTTTGCTGCTTGCTCATCTCTTCGATGACCGATTTTTTCTCATTAAGCTCCTGTCTTACGGCCTGGTTGATAAAATCGCTTCGGTTGGAATAATACCCTTTATCGACCAGCAGGTCAATTTGAGATAGTGTTGCGATGTTCATGTTGACGGACACCTTTTCTCTTGTTTCCATAAATATACCTCCGCGGTTATAATATGCTCCACCAGGAGCATATTTAGAATATTATACACTTTAGCTTTTGTCAAGAGGACATGCAAAAAAGTCTGTATTGCAGTGAAAACATTCTAGTAATTTATAGCTTAACGATATAGTATATCAGTCTATTTTCGGTACGATTATAGGAACAAACGATCCCGAATAAGCCCGCCAAAATCATACGCTCGTCTTTGATACGGCTGATACATTTAGCCGCCGATTTTCTCCGCCGTTTTTAATTTTCATCAAAGATACCCGCGTTTTCGTCGGCATTCAATTTCAGGTTGACAGATCCAACGCTGCATGATAAAGTACTTTCGAATGTCGTGGAAAGTATGGAATAGGGGAAGGGGAGAATTTCATGACGCCAACCAACAAACAGCCGTTGTTTATTGTCAGCGGTGCTTCTGGCGTGGGAAAATCCACATTGTGCGAACAGCTTTTCCAAAAGGAGAAAGACTATATCGTACTCGAAAGCGACCTGCTTTGGGATGAGCGATTCAATACGCCGCAAAATAATTATTGTGAATACCGCAGGCTTTGGATGCGGATGTGCGCCAATATTGCGCAGATAGGGCTGCCGGTTGTGCTTTGCGGATGCGCTGTGCCAGAGCAGTTTGAATCCCAGCCGGAACGGGCTTTGTTTACGCAGATTCATTATTTGGCCGCTGTGTGTAATGAAGAGGTCTTGCTTCATCGGATGCGAGATGGACGCAAAATCGAAGATGAAGCATGGCTGAAAAGTTCGATGGATTTTAACCATTGGCTCAAGACGAACGGAGAAGGCACGCAGCCTGGCATGACGCTGCTGGATACAACGCATCTTACGCCGCAGCAAGCTGCCGAACAGGCCGATCGATGGATTCACGATCGGCTGGAAAACGGGAAGCATAGATTTTTTATATTCAGTTCTTGACAAACACCTACCCGCGTGGTAAAATAAATAACTGTAATGCGCAGGTATGGCGGAATTGGCAGACGCGTATGGTTCAGGTCCATATGAATGCAAGTTCATGCAGGTTCAAGTCCTGTTACCTGCACCAAGCAGCAGCTTACACGGAATGTGTAGGCTGCTGTTTTTTTTGTTTTCTGAGAAATAGCGGACTTGAACCTGAGAAGGTTTCGGCGTTGCAAAATGTGCCGGGGGCACATTTTCAGCCGAAAGTCACGAGAGCGGTACCGAAACGCGAAGTGTTTGGGTGCTCGAGTGGAAAGCCCGCAAGGCGAAGCCGCGGTGGGCGGTCAAGTCCTGTTACCTGCACCAAGCAGCAGCTTACACGGAATGTGTAGGCTGCTGTTTTTTGTTTTCTGCCAAAAATTATTCCATGAAAAAACACCTGGTGATTCTGTATCTTGAATCATCAGGTGTTTTGTATTTGAGCTATATTTATTTTTGTGCAAACAATTTGACGCCGCGTTCCAGGCGCTCGAGTCCATCTTCCAGACGCTTACGCGGGCAGGCAATGTTCATGCGCAGGAAGCGGTTTCCGTCGCCGCCGTACTGTGCGCCTTCCGAAAGATACAGGCCGGTTTTTTCGCGGATGAAATCGGCCAATACGCCGGTATCGTTTGTCAACTTGCCGCAGTCGATCCAAAGCAGATACGTTGCCTGAGACGGCAAAAGCGAAAGCATTGGCAAGTATTCTTCCAAAAAGCCGGAAACTGTGCGCTTGTTTTCCAGCAGATACGCGCGCAGTTCGTCCAGCCACGGCCCGCCGTGTGTAAAGGCGGCGATAGCGGCATCAATAGCGAATACGTTTGGTTCGGCAACTTCGTCTGTGTTCAGTCCGCGTTCCACTTTGTGACGCAAGACAGGATTCGGCACGTAGACGGCGGCTGTCTGTAAGCCCGCCAGATTGAACGTTTTGGTGGGAGCCACACAGGTGACGCTGATGCGCGCACAGGTTTCGGATACGCTGGCAAACGGCGCGTATTCATAACCGGGATCGGTGAGATCGCAGTGAATTTCATCAGACAGAACGGTCACGTGGTGCTTTTCGCAAAGTTCGCCGATGCGGGCCAGTGTCTCTTTATCCCAGATTTTGCCGACGGGATTGTGCGGGTTGCACAGCAGCATCAGCGTGGTCTGTTCATCGGCCAGTTTGCATTCCAGATCTTCAAAATCGATCGAATACGATTTGCCGTCGTAACGCAGCGGGCTTTCCAGCACATGTCGGCCGTTGTTGACGATGGAATTGAAGAAAATATTGTAAACAGGCGTTTGCAGCAAGACGTTTTCACCTACGGTTGTCAGCTTGCGCACCGTGCTTGAAATCGCCGGTACCACGCCGGTGCAGAAGACAAGCGCCTGCGGGTCCATCTCGAAATGATGGCGTTTTTTCCACCAGCCGACAATTGCCTGCCGCCATTCATCGGGAACCAGCGTATAGCCGTACATATTGCGTTCTACGCGGCGCATCAGCGCTTCTTTTACAGCCGGAACCGTGGGGAAATCCATATCGGCTACCCACATGGGCAGCTCGTTTTCCGCCACATCCCATTTCATGGAATAGGTGCCGCTGCGGTCGGTTAAGGTATCAAAATCAAACATGGTTGCCCTCCCGGATCGTAATGGTCGTTTGAGCGGGATCAATCTTGGTTTCGTCCAGAATCAGTTCTTTGATCTGATCGGCCACAATGCGTCCGGAAGTGGGGTTCATGACACTGTCGATCGTGCCGTCAATCTCTGCGTCTACAGTGGAATATTCAAATGCCAGCGTGGTGTTGAGCAGGCGGCAGTTGCGCATCGTTACGCCTTCCATATAGCACATGCCCTGCAGGCTTTCGATCACGCAGTTGACGAACGTCACGTTTTTGGCGTTCCAGCCCAGATATTCGCCCGAGATCAGGGAATCATACACCGTTACGTTTTCGCAGTTCCAGAAAGCGTCTTTGGTGATGAGGCGGGCGTTGCGCACTTCTACATTGCGGCAGCCGTCGAATGCATAACCGCCGGTCAGTTCCATGCCGTCCACGCGGATGTTCGAGCTGCCCATGGCGAAGTAATCGCCGTTTACCGTTACGTCGTGCATTTCAATGTTATCGCAGTTCCACATCGTTTCGGCCGCATGTGGAAAATGCACATGCTCCAGACGAATACCCGTTGCGCGGCGGAAAGACTTCGGCGCCGCGATCAGGGTGTTGGAAATTTCGATGTTGTGGGTGTACCAGATGCCGGCGCGTGCACCTTCAAACAGCGTGCAGTGATCCAGACGGATATCGCGGCTGTACCAAAGCGGGTATTTCCACTGGAACAGGCTGTCGTAAAGATGGACGTTCCGGCTTTCTTTCAGCGGGGATTCACCATCCGCAAAGGTGGAATAATGAATTTCCATGTCTTTGGCCTGAAACAGGGCGCGTTCGCCTGTTAAAAATTGCTGAGTCAGTTTTTCCATGATAAAAACTCCTTTCGGAAACAATGGGTCTTTTTAGGGTTGAACAATTACACAGCGGTATTCCCGCTCGGCAAAGATTTCTTCAAAACGGCTGCGGTCATAAACCATGGTTCCGGAAATAGGATCGGCAATCGTTACGGTATCTTCGGAATAGCCTACCAGCACAGCGCCGTGATCCATGGTGCCCCAATCCACATACCAGCCTTCCTGCACATCGCGGTCTTCCAGGCCGATCGTCACCCAAACAAGAACCGGAATATCGCTGTCGACCAGTTCATAGAGTTTTTCGGGTTTGGTGCCGGTCAAATCCGTCGCCGTCCAGCTGCTGCCGCAATCGGCAAAATAATCGTTTGCCGCTGTAACGATTGCGCCTGTTCCGCAAATCAGCCCCCAATAGCTTGTGGGATCGCCGATAAAGTAGTTGTCCATATCGAGCCCGTAATAATCTTCCGCGTCGATACAGGGGAGATATTCGGTGGCCAGCGTAACCTTGTCCACGTCAAAATCGTAGTAATTCAGAATCATAGCCAGCGCCGTTACTTCGCAGCCGGTGGGCAGTTCAGGCTCCTGATAAATAATCTCAAACGACTCGATTTCGTGTCCCGATGCTGTTTTTTGCGGAGCATCCTGGGGCGCGTCGTGGGATTCCTCCGAACTCTGCGCATCTGCATCCGCGTTCATTTGCTGCTGAGCAAGCGAGGGTGTCTCGCTTTCCGAGGCAGATTCAGACGGGGAAGAAGATGATGTACCACATGCAGATAGCGACAGGCCAACCCATAAAACAGCCCAAAGAAAAGCAAGCCTTTTTTTCATTTGTTTATCGTTTCATCATATGTTTGGGGTGGTTTGGCATAAAAAGGCTTTTCCAAAACAAACGCTCTGGAAAAGCTTTCAAAAAATCATGCCGCGGTCGATTGATCGTTTAATTAGTTTACTTTAGATACAGTATACCACAGGCCTATCGGATAGAGCAACCTTTTTTCAACAAAAATCAGGAAAAAATTATCTGCCTGTGTAAATTTCACAGGCAGATAAAAGCAAGTTAATTTTGAACAAGTTCCAGCGCCATTTTGCTGAATTCCCACAAGCGCTCGGGATGATAATGAACGGTGCTGTTGTCTTTCAGGATCATTTCCAGGCGGACGTTGTGGCGGCGGGCGGCCTGAATCGTGTTGCCAAGTTCACGCCGCGCAGCTTCCAGATCGCCGGAGCCGGTCAGAGCGGGATTGGGTTTGTTGGAAAGGATCAGGTTTTGCGGCAGCTGGGAGGCAAAACGTTCCACGTCACTCCAGGGGCTGCACGAAACTTTGCGCACATTCGGGAGCTTGGAAATGATATCGAGCCGGTCGTCCAGTTTTTCGCAGCAGCCGTAATATACGTTGCCGAAATGCTCGAAAATGCGGCTGACATACGGAATTTCAAATTCGCGCGTGACATCGGGCGAAACGGAAGTAAACAGCTGCGCCATACCATATGTCCAGCTGTTCTGAGAAAGGCCGGGGCGATCTTCTGCGCCTGTTCCAAACGGCTGCATGATGGTGTGAGAGCAATGACACGTGATGCCGGTTGTATCGAAAAGCCCTTCTTCGTTGCCGGTACGAATCCAATCCAGCGCAATCTGTGTCATGCGGTCCATAATAGCGTGCAGCAGTTCCGGCTCGTCCAGCAGCATGTAGTAGCATGCTTCCACGCCCTGCCACATGCTGATGGTATCCCATAGGCCACTGTGAATCGAAACACCCTGCCAGCGTACCGGTGCAATGCCCGAAAAAATGCGTTCGGCTTCTTCCCAGACGATGGCTTCTTTTTCGGTATCGGCCGAAAGCGGAATCGGGCGGATTTTTTCAAGATCCTCCATCGTCTCGAACTGCTTGATATACGCATGTGAAACCACATCGTTGACCTGATCGGTTCGGCTGATGGATTCCTGAATCTGAATCCCATAGCTGCGGTAATTCGGATATTTGAGAATGCGCGGGATCAGGATATAGGGCGTGAGCAGCATATCGGCCGGCATATAGCGGGCTTTGTACAAACTGCGGCGCAGAGAACACTCCACACCGCGCCAATACGGGTCTTCAATCTGGCAAACCAGACTGCCGTCCACGTCCATCTCGTGCCATGGGATCTGATCGATGAGGACCATCGGGCGCTCGCCGTGGCCGGTGTTGTGGGCAATCCAGAGTTTTTCCAGTTCCGCCTGGCGAGGCGCCAAAGCGTATTCCATATAGCTGCGGGCCAGTTCCCGCATGATTTCTGTTTCATGAACAGTCAGCATTTCGTTTCCTCCCCGAACTTCGTATAAGTTTGGATTTGCTTTTATTGTATAGCAAAAAAATTGAACACGAAACGCCAATTTCCTGATATTATGGTATAATAATTGATAAAAGGGGGATCGGTATGCTGATTTTGATGAAAGGAACAGGGGAACAGCCGCAGGGCTGGCATGTGGACGAACCGGTGGCGGCCGGCTATTCCCGCGTGTACTTTTTGGAAAAGGGGAAGATCCTGTACCGGGAAGGCGGGTTTACGCGCACGCTTTTGCCCGGTCGTTTATATATTTTCCCGGCTTCCACGCCGTTTTTCATGACGCATGATGCGCCAGCGGTTTTTACCTGCACCTGGCTGCATATCGATTTTTTCCCGGCCGTTCTGTCTTCGCTGCTCGAAATCCCGCTGGATGAAGATCCCATCGCAGCCGGGTTTGGAAATTTACTGCACGAGCTGCTGAGCCGTCTTGCACCGGATGCAGGATGCGTAGACTTGGCTGTTCGTTCGCTGGCTGAATATTTAGGACAGCGGTATCTGCCGGTACAAAATTCTCCGCTCGAAGAAATCGTCGCGTATATGCGGGAGCATTTTCGAGACAGCGGCATCAACGTGAACAGCCTCAGCGCGCATTTCGGCTATACGCCGGAGCATTTTATCCGCCTGTTTTCGCGTCATTTGGGCGTGACGCCCTATCAGTATCTGCTGAATCTGCGTATGTACGAAGCGCGCCGCCTGCTTTTGGAAAATCATTCCGTTCGGGTTACATCCACGGCGGTAGGCTACGATAACCCGCGGACTTTTTCCCATGCGTTCCAGAAAAAATATGGGGTGCCGCCCGGTGAATTCCGCAGCCGCTTGCTTTTGCTTACGTAAAATCAGGCGAACAGCAGCAGACAGGCCGCCATGACAATCATGCCCAGAATCAAGCCATACAGAGAAAGATGGTGTTCTCCGTACTCTCTGGCAGAGGGGAGCAGTTCATCAAACGAAACATACACCATGATACCCGCAACGCCGGCCAGAAGAATTCCCAGAATGATTTCATTAAACAGCGGACGCAGGATAGCCCAGCCCAGCAGAGCGCCGAGCGGTTCCGCAAGCCCCGAAAAAAGGGCATAGGCAAGCGCTTTGGATTTTGATCCGGTCGCCTGATAAACGGGAACGGAAATGGCGATGCCGACGGGAATGTTATGGAAAGCAACGGCTGTTACCAGCGGAATCGCTACATGTGGTCCTTCCATGGCCGAAATAAAGAGAGCCAGTCCTTCCGGCAGGTTGTGAATAGCGATCGCGATGGCGGTGAGCAGGCCGGTACGCATCAGCCGGGATGCAGCCGGCGTTTGCCCGGAAAGCGTCTCGATGGATTTGATTTCATGCGGATTTTCTTCCGAAGGGATCAGCTTTTCAATCAGAGCAATCAGCAGCATGGCGCCGAAAAAGGCCGCCGCGGCAATCCATCCGCCTCCTTTGCCAAGCTGTTCGCGCAATGTTTCGCCGGCTTCAATATAAATTTCTGCCATAGAAATATAAATCATAACGCCCGCCGAAAAGCCAAGGCTGATCGAGAGGAATTTCCGGTTGGTTCGTTTAGAAAAGAATGCAACCAGACTTCCAAGCCCAGTACTTAATCCGGCCAGCAGGGTGAACAAAAAAGCTGAAATTTCAGCCGGCATAATGATCGTCTCCTTTGTGGTTAACTTAAACTAACGGGATATCAGTATAGCAAGCTGTCCGCGGCGTGTCAAGTATTTGCGGCATGCATCGAACTTCGGGCGATAAAATTGACAAAAGCACGGTTTTGTCGTATACTGAATATCGTTCCAAAAGGTAAAAGCGCCATGATTTTGCGTGAAACTTTTGGGTGCAAAATGTGATTTTCTGTTTCCGTAGCTCAGCTGGATAGAGCGACCGCCTCCTAAGAATATGTTTTGACATCCGCTTTTGGAGGAAAGGCGATTGACAATCTGTTCGTTTACAACTTAATATTATTATAGATTTTGGAAATGCCCCCTTAGTTAAATGGATATAATAAACCCCTCCTAAGGGTTAGTTGTGAGTTCGATTCTCGCAGGGGGTGCCACAAACAACGCCTGAAAGCCTTGATTTTACTGGGTTTTCAGGCTTTTTTGATTTTTGTCTATTTTCAATTTCAGCTAAAATCCTGTTAGCAAATGTTAGCAAGCCGGTTTTTTATTAACTCTGGAACACTCAACTTTCAGGCGGTTGGTCTGCTAACAAAAATTAGCAAGATTTTTGCCGTTTTGCTAACAAAATCAGCCTCTCTGCTAACACGACCATTTTTAGACCCAAAATTCTTGCTAACAGACAAGGCGGTTGACAACTTGGTTTTGCCTATATTACTTGTTTCTAATTGGTGAGTTATGCCCTGCTCAAATGCCATAATCTAATCGCATACTTTCTCATTTTTCACAGATGACATATAGTAATGTCATCAGGAGGTGTTATTATGAGAAACTCTAAATATCATCTATATTTGACCAATGCCGAATACAACAGAATTGTAAATGCTCTTATCAATTTAAAAAACGCACTTATCAATCAAGGTAAGTACACCGATGGTGTTGATGATGTATTGATAAAATTTGTATCAGCGAAAAAGAAAAGATTTAAAGTAAAATAAGTCCTTTGATTGGTGCCATACCAACCAGAGGACTTATTTTTTGATAAGACAAACTGGGATTTATTTATCTAATACTTTCTTTAAATCCATAACAAATTGTACTTGCTGTTTTCTTAAATATGATTTTATAAAGGGCTTTAAAATTATTTTTTTTGCTGTTACACATTCTGTAAAATCTATTTGAGTTTTATTTCCTTTGGAAGTGAAAATACCAATCCAATGTCCTTTTATATTACTGTTTTCCATATCAAACTCCCAACGTTCATACGGTTCTATATTAGTAGTAGTAAAGGTAGTGGAAAAGCCGTCTTTGGTATATTCAACAAATTGTTTTTCATTTATTACTTCCGTTTTACTTAAATCACTTCGCCATTGACTATATTTATCAACTGCTAAAATAGTTTTCCAAACCTTATGAACGTCACAATCAATAATTTCTTTTATATTTGAAGTTGTCATTTTTACATTTCCTTTCAAATTTAAGTTTTGATAATAATCCGTATTTAACTTTGAGTTACCGATAGTAATCTCAATCACACAGGGATTTACCTCTATTCTAAAGGCAAAATCATGATTCATTTGACCTTTGACTACAAAACCGATGAAAAATGCACCACACCGGGCCAATATCTGAAGTATC
>CALWVE010000035.1 GCA_944384905.1 uncultured Clostridia bacterium | reverse complement strand
GGATAAAATATTCCCCCATGTCACAGCAATCAAGAATGCTTTGGATTTGCTCCTTGGATAATTCCCCCTGGATAACGCACTCATTATGAACCTTATAGTTACCTGCATCCCGATATAGATAGCAGATGTTGGTGTTCATGGATATGACCTCCTTTCCTTATAGCTTGTAGGATAGGGGGATTTTTCCCATAAAAAAGCGACCACTCTCATGGTCGTTCCTACCTTACTCTATACACACTTTTTCTTTCTGTTGTGTTTCCTGTACCTATTCGCCCTCCTTCCTCCACGCAATACACCGCTATACACAGATATAACCCTGCTCCATTTTATGCGTCCCTTCTAGGATATTTCCCTCACCGTAAGACAACTGCAAAGGATGTTCCGGCGTAACATAGGGTTCGCCGCATTCCGGATAGAGCTCGCCCAGATACCGAAGCTGCGTATCTTCTTTGTAGAACTTATAGCTGTACGGGCTCAAAATCCCGTAACGGACTTCTTCTTCATCGATCCGCAACGCACAGCGAAGGGGCGACGGAACACCTACGCCCAAAACTTCCTCCAGCGTACCGGAACGCACGGCAGACACGACTTCTGCCTCAGGTTCCGTCATCTGATCGTACGGCACAAAGCGCGGCTCGGAAACAGGTTCGCTGGACGTTTCCCACTCAGAAACCGTACAGGATGCCATACAAAAGAGCAACAGAAACAAGCTGAACACAACCACCACAGCCCGTATGCTTGCCTTCGTCATTCCGATCACCTCATTTTTTAAGAAATCATGCGCCGTATTTACCTTTTTCCAACTTTATCGTAACATATTTTCTCTGTTTTACCAATCGTTTTTACCGGAAAATTTTCTTGTAAAAATCACTTGGCTGTATTATCATAATGAAATTAGCAATTGCTTGTTTTGGATACGCAGAAAGGAGCTTTTATGCCCACGCATACCATTCCGCCCGTTTTTGATGCACACTGCCGCACCCTGATTTTAGGTTCGTTTCCCAGCGTAAAATCGCGGGAAACAGCATTCTTTTACGGTCATCCGCAGAACCGCTTCTGGAAAGTACTGGCAGCCGTTTTTGGGGAACCCGTGCCGCAGACAGTTAACGAAAAAACTGCTTTGCTGCTGCGGCATCATATTGCCTTATGGGATGTAGCCGCCTCCTGCGAAATTGACGGCTCGAGCGACGCTTCCATGCGTCAGGTGGTTCCAAACGACCTTTCCCCTATTCTGCAAACCGCCTCAATTGAAAGAATTTTTACAAACGGCGGCACGGCACACCGTCTATATCAAAAATTGATTTTCCCCGAAACCGGTATACCGGACATTCCCCTGCCTTCTACCAGTCCGGCCAATGCTCGCTCTTCTCTGGCAGATTTAACAGAAATATGGATGTGTATTCGGGAATAATATAAATAATAGTTGCATTTTTTTTGCATATGCGGTAAAATAAAAACAGCAGAAAGTTTCCCGGGGCGGTTCGCCGCGCCCGGTGCAAAAAATCAAACAGGAAAGGGGCACTACCATCCATGAAAATGACATTCCGCTGGTATGGCGAAGACGATCCGGTCACGTTGGACAAAATCCGTCAGATTCCCAACATGTCCGGTGTTGTTACCGCCGTGTACAGTGTACCGGTCGGCGAAGTATGGCCGCAGGAAGACATTGACCATCTGAAGGAAGTTGTCAACGCCAAGGGCCTCGAGATGGAAGTCATCGAAAGCGTTCCCGTTCACGAAGACATCAAGCTCGGCCGCGGCGACTACAAGCGCTACATTGAAAACTACAAAGAAAACATCCGCCGCCTGGCCAAAGCCGGCGTGAAGTGTATCGTTTACAACTTCATGCCCGTATTCGACTGGACTCGTTCCCGTCTGGATCAGCCGCTGCCGGACGGTTCCAACGCGCTGGTTTACTACAAAGAAGACGTGGACAAGCTCGATCCCACCAAACTGGCTCTGCCGGGTTGGGACTCCTCTTACACGCCCGATGAAATGAAGGGCCTGATCGACGCCTACAAGGAACTGGGCGAAGAAGGTCTTTGGAAGAACCTGGAATACTTCATTAAGGAGATCATTCCGGTAGCTATCGAGTGCGACGTCAACATGGCTATCCATCCGGACGATCCGCCGTGGCCGATCTTCGGCCTGCCGCGTATCATCACCTGCGAAGCGAACCTCGACCGCTTCCTGGCTCTGTATGATGATCCGCACCACGGCCTGAACCTCTGCTCCGGCAGCCTGGGCTGCTCCGCCAGCAACGACTATGCCGCGATGGTTCGCAAGTACGGCGCCATGGGCCGCATCCACTTTGCACATGTTCGCAACGTGAAGATCCTGCCCGACGGTTCCTTCGAAGAATCCGCTCACTTCTCCGCTTGCGGTTCTCTGGATATCGTGGAAATCCTCAAAGCCTATCACGATGTGGGCTTCAAGGGTTATCTGCGTCCCGACCACGGCCGCATGATCTGGGGCGAAACCGGCAAACCCGGTTATGGCCTGTATGACCGTGCGCTCGGTGCCAGCTATATGAACGGCATTTGGGAGACGCTGGAAAAGCTCGATAAATAAGCTTTTCTCCTTTATACTTTGAGACAAACATACCTGCTGCATCGGCTAAACGGTGCAGCGGGTTGTTTTGCTGTTAGGGGAACTTTACTAAATTAACGCAATTATGTACAACCGAAAGGAGGTTTTTGGTTTGATTCAAACTTTAGAGAAAAGTAAAATGGGAAAAACTGTGTTGGATATTGCAGCTGAAATATTCGGTAGTTTTTGCGTGGCCATTGCGTTTTATAATTTTACAACTGCCACAAATATTCCTATGAGTGGTTTTTCGGGTATCGGCCTTATCTTTAACCGCCTGGTTGGCTCCCCCGTTGGCCTGGTAAGCCTTGGTTTGAACGTTCCCGTTGCGCTGCTGTGCCTGCGCGTTTTGGGATGGCGGTTTGTTGTGAAGTCACTGCGCTGCATGTTGATTCAAACCTTTATGTTTGACGTAGTCGCCGTTCGCCTCCCCCTGTATATGGGCGACAAAATATTGGCCGTTGTATGCTCCGGCTTGATTGCCGGCATCGGCTTTGCCACAATCTATATGCGCGGCTCTTCCACAGGCGGTATCGACTTTATCACCATGGCTGTTAAAGCCTACAATCCGCATATCACCATGGGACGGATTATTCTGATTTTCGATACCATCGTTGTCGTGGTGGGCGGCCTGTTGTTTGAAAACTACGACGGAATCATCTACGGCATGATCGTCAACGCCCTGCATTCCGTGGTTCTGGATAAAGTGATGTACGGCATCAACGCGGGAAAAGTGGCGGTTATCATTACGGATCACGGCCACGAGGTTGCCAAGAATATCTCGGAAAAATGTGACCGCGGTTCTACTTTGATCCGCTCCATCGGCGCGTACGAAGGCAACGAAAAATGGACGGTAATCTGCGCCTGCGATACCAAGCAGATGTATATCGTAGAAAAAGTTGTCAAAGAAGCTGATCCGGGCGCGTTCCTGATTATTATGGAATCAAACGAAGTTGTAGGCGAAGGATTCAGCGTAACACGCATTGCGGAAAAGAAAGACTAGCATAAATAAAAAGCAGTTGAGCGCCGGGAGAACTTCTTCTGGCGCTCTGCTTATTCAACCGGCGGGGAACCCCCATGGGATACTTCGCGGACAAGTTAAAATAGAATTAGAAGCTCAAGTCACGCGGCAAAAGTCTGTGATACAAACAAAAAAGTTTCGATCAAACCTTTTCAAAGGTTTGCGGATTCCAAAGGCAGAGCCTTTGGCCGCTCTCCGCAGAGAGCGGAACCTCTTTGCATCATAAAGCGCAGGAAGGTAGCCGAAAGCGTCCGGGGGACGGTTTCGGCGTAGGGAACCCTCGCCGGGGGTTCCCTGAAGCTACTGGCCAACACGATTCACCTACGGAAACCCTCCGCGTTTTCACAAAACGGACGGGCCAGGCATATTCTGATTCTGGAACAAATTTTGAGCTTTTGGCCGTAATCCCTCTTGACAATCGAACGTTTGTTCTGTATTCTTTGAAATACAGGCCTAAAACGAATAAGGAGGGAAAAATGGCCTATAAATTGTTATTCTGCTTTTCCGCGGGGAGTGTGGGAAGCTGGGTGGTTTATCTGGTTGGCGGATGGGATACGGCTTTTCTGACGCTGCTGCTGTTTATGGCGGTTGATTATATCACCGGTCTGGTGGTGGCGGGTGTCTTCCATCGTTCCAACAAATCAGAGACCGGTTCACTCACATCCAAAGCAGGCTGGAAAGGTTTGTGCCGAAAAGCAATGGTTGTGCTGTTTGTTCTGGTTGGCGCGCAGCTTGACCGCGTTTTGGGCTGCGACTATATCCGCAACGCCGTTATTTTTGGATTTCTTTCCAACGAACTGCTTTCCATTGTGGAAAACGCAGGTTTGATGGGACTTCCGCTTCCGAAAGCCATTACCAATGCGTTGGAAGCTTTGCAGTCTCAATCTGAAAAGGAGTGATTGAATTGGCCAAAACCATTATCGACGTCAGTACGTTTCAGGATACCATTCGCTGGGACGTTGTAAAAGGTAATGTGGACGGCGCCATTCTGCGCGTAGGGTTTCGCGGCTGGGGAAAAGAAGGTACGCTGTGTGTAGACAGCTGCTTTGAGGAAAACCTGCGCGGCGTACAACAGCAGAAAATCCCATTCAGCGTGTATTGGTTCACGCAGGCTGTCACGCCCGAAGAAGCACGCGAAGAAGCGCGTTTTACCGTAGAACAGCTAGGAGACGCGGTACTTGCCGGCCCGGTTTTTATCGATACGGAATACGGAAACGGCAGCCAGACCGGCCGCGCCGACAAGCTGGATACCGACACACGAACACAATGTGTCCGCGCTTTCTGCGAAGAAGTGCAGAAGCTGGGCTACACAGCGGGCGTTTATGCCTCTCAGAACTGGTTTCGGGAATTTCTCAACACGGCGAGCCTGACAGACTATGTTTTGTGGGTGGCTAAATTTTCTTCGGAAGCGCCGGAGATCGGCTACCCCTACAGCGGCTGGCAGTATACCGCCGAGGGCAGCTGCCCGGGCATCTCGGGCGGGGTAGACAAATCCCTGTTCTACCGTGATTTCGGAGACGACGATACCACGCCGCCCCAACCCGAGAAGCCCGATCCAAAGCCGGACGCCTCCCCCGTTGTTTTGAACAACACGCCGTGCTATGTCAGTGCCTTCGTGGAAGACTCGTTCGGCACGAAAAGCGGCACGTATTATCGCTGGGACGATGAAGTCGTGAACGGGCGCATCCGCATCACCAACAAACCCGAAAATGCAGGTGTGGCCGGGCAGGTCACCTGTTGGGTCGCGAAAGATGTTCCCGCAAGCGGCGGTTCCGTAAGCAAGCCCGGTTCTCCTGTTATTTTGAATAACACACCGTGTTATGTCAGTTCCACGGCCGAAAAATCGTTTGGTACGAAAAGCGGCACGTACTACCGCTGGGACGACGAAGTCATCAACGGGCGCATCCGCATCACGAACAAACCCGAAAACGCTGGCGTGGCTGGGCAGATCACCTGCTGGGTGGCGGAAAATGTGCCGTCCGGCGGTGCACAGGAAACAGCAGGCTCCCCTGTTGTATTGAGCAACACACCGTGTTATGTCAGCGCCTCCGCCGAAGAATCGTTCGGCACAAAAAGCGGCACCTATTACCGCTGGGATGACGAAGTAATCAACGGACGCATCCGCATCACAAACAAAGCCGAAAACGCGGGTGTAGCCGGACAAATCACCTGCTGGGTAAAGCTGAACAGTGTGAGCCGATAAACAACAAGCAGTTTTTCTAACGCCTAAACAATAAGAATCCCCTCCCGACCGAAATTGAACAGCACCCCATTTGTTAGACAGTGTGATATACTATCTAACAGATGGGGTGATTTATTATGCCAAAAGGAATACCGAATAAACGATACACGCCGGAATTCAAGCGAACGGTAGTGGAGACAAT
>CALWVE010000034.1 GCA_944384905.1 uncultured Clostridia bacterium | reverse complement strand
AACTCTTTTTCAAAATCTTTGATATATGTATATTTCCTTCGCATAGCAAAACCTCCTATAGCAGTGTTTTAATTCTACCATAGGAGGCTGTCTTTTTCTATTGTCCGTTTTTACTGGACTTGTGCAGACCCGTTCGCCCGGCGTTTTTTTTCGGGAAACGAACTGCCCCAGGAACAGCAGCAGGGTGTTGGTAAACAAGCCGATTCCCAACCCGGCCATCAGGGAAAGCGTGATTTCCACGCCCTGAAAACCGTTGATCACGGCGGCGGGCATTGTAAGAAAACAGATTACGTTGTTTAAAAACTTGCTGTTTTCCCGCCCGAAAAGTCCTGTTCGCTTGCCGGTATAACCGATTGCAAGCAGCATGACGTAAATAAATGTTTTAACCAAAACCGCTGTGTTCATAATGGCCTCCCCAAAAACATGCCGGTGCATGTCGAAATTCCTGTTCCAGTATACAGCGTTTGCGGGTGAATGTCCACAGAATTTGAAAGGGCTTTGCAGATTTATGTGTGGAATTTATTTGCGGGGTGTGCTATAATGAAAAAAACGCGCCGGGCGCGATTCCCTATTTTATTCCAAAACAAAGGAAGGTATGTATCATGACGAAAGATCCCAATTGCGGTTATTGCATGCGCGGCGAACTGCTCGAGCAGTTCGGCATTTACATCTGCGACCTGAGTGTAAGCACGCTGATTCTTTTCAAAGAGCAGAGCCATCGCGGCCGCTGCATCGTAGCCTATAAAGACCACGTGAGCGAGATCGTCAACATCAGCGACGAAGACCGCAACGCCTTTTTCGCGGATGTCAACCGTGCCGCCAAGGCGATCCACAAGGTATTTAATCCCGATAAAGTGAACTACGGCGCTTATGGCGATACCGGCTGCCACCTGCACATGCATCTGGTGCCCAAGTATAAAGACGGCTTTGAATGGGGCGGCGTATTTGCCATGAACCCCGGCGAAGTGTACCTTTCCGACGAGGAATACAAGGAAATGATCGAAGCCATCAAGGCCAATCTGTAAATCTGTTTGCTGGGCGTCCGGTTTTCCGGACGCCTGTTCTGTCACAAAGAAAGGAATTTTTGGATGTATAAAACCGAACTGCACCTGCATAATGCCGCTATTAGCCGCTGCGCCCATACAACCGACGAAGAAATCGTTGCCCGCTACGAACAGGCCGGCTATACGACACTGGTTCTGACCAACCATTTCAGCCGGTCGAGTTTCAATGCACGCAGCTATGCCTCTTATGAGGATTTCGTTCATCAGTTTTGGCAGGCAGGTCCGCGGCTGGAGGAACTTTCCGGCGGCCGGCTGCGTGTGCTTACAGCGGCCGAAGTGCGGTTCGATACCAGCAACAACGATTATCTCGTCTTTGGCGTGACAAAAGAAATGATGCTGGAAAATCAGGAAATGTTCTGGTGCAGCGGCCTGCGGAAATTCCGTCCGTTTGCCGATGAGCAAGGGCTTTTGGTGTATCAGGCGCATCCTTTCCGCGACGGGATGACGGTTGCCCGGCCCGATCTGCTGGACGGAATCGAAGTGTTTAACGGTCACCCCGGGCACGATTCCCGCAACCCGATCGCATTGCTTTGAGCGGAGCGCTTCGGCCTTCCCCGGATTTCCGGAACCGACCGGCATAACCCCGACCACGACCCGGTGGGCGGAATTGTGACAGATGAAAAAATTGAAACCATGGACGAACTGGTGCGCGTGCTGCGCGCCGGCGAGTATATTTTGCTGACTCGATAAGGAGGGAAAACGATGAAAATTACCTGGCTGGGACACGCCTGTTTTATGGTGGAACACGAAGGCTATACGATTGTGCTGGATCCCTTTAATCCTCAAATGCTGCCCGGTTTGCAGCCGGTTGAGGCAACGGCCGACCGCGTGTTGTGTTCGCATCAGCACGACGACCACAACTATGTGCAGGCCGTTCAGATTACAGAAAGCGGCGCCAAGCCGATTGCCGTTACGGAGATTTCCTGCTGGCACGATGGCGAACAGGGTGCACAGCGAGGCCCCAATACCGTTCATATTCTGGAAGCGGGCGGGCTGAAAGTGGCGCACCTGGGCGATTTGGGACACCTGCCGGATGAGAATCTTACAAAAGCGCTTTCGGGTGTGGATGTGATGCTGATTCCCGTGGGCGGCTACTATACGATCAACGCCGAGATGGCCAAGCAGGTTGTATCCCTCACCGAGCCGCGTGTGGTGATCCCGATGCATTATAAGGGTAAGGGCTTCGGTTTCCCGGTGCTGGGCAGTGTGGAACAGTTTACCAACCGTTTCTGCAGCAGTACGGTGCGCTGGTATGATACGAACGTGCTGGAAGTTACGGCAGATACGCCGCATCAGATTGCGGTGCTGCAGTGCCCGCTTGCAAAATAAAAGAAAGAGGCTCTCCAATTCCGGAGAGCCTCTGTTTTTATCTTAGGCTTGTGCGGTGCCTTCCCATTCGCGCGGGCAATTGATTTCGAGCAGCTTGGCCGCCGTGGGGGCAATATCCAAAATCGAAGCCACTTCAAGTTTATGGCCTTTTTCAAACGCCTCGCCATGGAAGAACAGCGGAATCGTCATGTCTTCGCTGCATTCCGTGCCGTGTGTGCGGTCGTGTCCGCCGTGGTCGGCCGTAACGATGACCGTGCAGCGGTCGCCCAATTCCTCAATCACCGCTTTGGTGCAGTCCATGGCTTCTGAGACGGACGCGAGATAATCCTCTGTCATCCAGCCTTTGCCGTGGCCAACTTCATCCGGTTCGCCCAGATACAAGAACGTAAAGTCGGGCTGGTTTTCTTTCCAAAAGGCGATCAATTCGTCCGTAAGACGTTTTCCGCTGTGTTCATAAGTAAACTCAGAGCAAAACAGGCTGTAATCGAGCGAGCCGGGACGGCCCAGATCGCGCAGTTCTTCCCAGGAATAGAACATGGCGGTGGAACGGCCTGCATCGTGCAAAACATCGAACAACCCCTTGATCGGGCGCACCTGCGGCGTGTAGAGGTTTGTCATCACACCGTGACGATCCGGGTTGACGCTATGGAACAGAGACATGTGGCACGGCAGCGTGACGGAAGGCATGACCGTGCGGGTCGTCATGCAGTAGGTGGTGTTTGCTTTCAGATCGTTCAGATACGGATTTCCGCAGGCTTCCATGGCGTCGGGACGCATGCCGTCTGCGAGAATCAAAATCACTTTTTCCATACAAAATCCTCCTTCGCTTTGCTGCGAATTTAACAATTGGAAACGGGAATTGCGCTGCTCCAGGCGCGCAGTCCGTTTGCATCCGTAAGTTCTACCCGGACAAAATGTTCACCGGGTTTGATGCGGTAATGGGCTTCCATAACATGGGCGCCGCGCGTGACGCGGTCGGCGGCGTAAACGATGTTGGAAGTGAAAACAACGTCCCGAACAGGGGAACAATGCACGATTACTTCTCCATTCTCTACGGAAACGGAAAATTCAGGCCCCTGCGTGGCGTAGAAATCACCCCGGCGAATGGCTTCAAACAGCGCCTTACGCGTGCAGGTTTTCGCTTTCACCATGATGAACGAGCGGCAGGCATCACCTGTGTAAAAATGGGCGTCGTCCGCGGCGATGCAGGGGATGAAGCTATCATAAAGCGCCAGCCGGTCCACCAGATCGCCGGAATGCGGGCGTGCGTTCCACGGAACACCGGAAACGGTGTTGTAAATTTCCAGTGCGTCCAGATCATGCAGCGCGCGAATGCCTTCAACCGTGTTCATCGACCAGGCGGGATGCGCCAATACGGCCAGTCCGCCGCAGCGATGGATTTCATCGATAATTTCCTGCGGCGCAGGCTTTTCCCCGGCGTTGGAAAGAGCAGGTTCTTCTGTGCAGCCGATGGCGGTGATGTGGTAAATACCTTCCCAAACGTCGCGACCGGTATCGTATTCCGCGCCGGAAAGGCACAGCAAGCCGCCCGCTTCAACAGATTCTTTGTGAAAACGATAGTGGTCGGTCAGTGCGATGAAGTCGTAGCCGTTTTGCTTATAAAGCTGAAAAACGGCGTCCGGGTCGAGTTTTCCGTCGCTGACGGTGGAGTGGGTGTGCAGGTTTCCTTTAAACCAGATGTTTCCGTTTGCGTCATGGATCATGCGTTAGCCTCCTGTTGGGGTTCGATGCGTTTATTTTTGAATAAAAGATGCAAAATCGGCGATGGCCATTGGCTCGGGCAGTTCGTCACAGCCATCGAATGTAAACACCGCACGGAACACGGTTTCACGCGTGTTTTCCAGCTTCACGCACAAAACACGCACGTCCTCGTTGGGCGTGTCCGGTGTGTTTTCGCGCCGGATGAGCGGTTCGGCGGGCATCAGGAAGAACGAAGCGCCGGGCGTTTGCATGGTGATGGTCAGGGTATGGCCGTCCTGCTTTAAAATCGCGCGGTTGCCGTCTGTCGTGATATCTTGTACGCGGGTGTGCATGCGCCACCAGATGGTGGACGGTTCGCGGCAGGTGATTTCATCCTGCACCAGGCATTTGCTGCGGTTATCGAACACAAGGAACCCGCGGCGGGCCTTTTTGGCACCAAACGGAGCATAGGCTTCCGTAAGATCACAGGCGGCGAAAGCGGCGCCTGGCGCTGCGCCGAACGTATCGATGCTGCATGCGGCGAAAATATCCTGATCGGGGCCTTTGCCGGGATTGATGAGCAGCGTGTTATGCCCTTCGGCACGCTTGCGGTAGTAGCGCCAGCGGCCGCTGATGCGGTCCCAGTAATCGGGAACGGCGTAGTTTTCGCCTTTCAGATCGCAGGCCCAGCGGATGCCGAAACGATCGAGCAAAAACTGGCCGATATCCAAGCAGCCATGGTTCGACTGGTTGTCGCCGCCTTTGAAGAAGCCGTACAGGCTTTGCGGATCGTTCCACGCGCTGCGGAAGAATGCCAGACTTTCGTGGCCGTCGTACACCATATCGAGCGGATATCCGGCCTGTGCGGGATCGGTATCCGGCTGACCGCGGTACCACAGCAGTTCGTATACGCCGCCCTCGCTGGTTCCGCCAAAGGGGAAGCGGGTAAGCGCATACCCGGCATAGGCGGGTTCATCAAAGAGCCGTGCCATCCAGAGTGCCTGCGGCGTGCCGCGTCCCATCGTGTTGGTATCGGCATAAGAAGCCGGCTCGCCGTTGGGGGCGGTGCAGTAAATCAGATACGACATGGTTTCTTTGTAGCCCTCCGCGCCGCTCAGACCGAAATCCTGCCCCAATACGCTGGTAAGCGCCGCCATCAGATAGGTGGCGTAGGCCGTTCCGTATACCCAGTAGGTGGGGCCTTCCGGATAGCAGCCGTCCGGGCCGATATCGGCCAGCGAGCGTGGAATATTGCGCACAGCACAGCCAACCAGATGTGCGCAAAGTTCGGGGTCGCGCTCCATCATGCCCAGCGCACCGATGGCGATGCCGCCGTTGCAGACCTGGTTCCAGTTGTTGAGTACACCCGCCCAGCCGGTGCAGTTTGTCATATTGTCTTTGGCGGTATCAAAGCATTTTTCTTTCACGGCCAGCCAGATGGCGTCGCGTTCTTGGGGCGTGAATGTATCATACAGCCAGTCGTAGCCCAAACAGAGCGCATAGCAGGCTTCGGCCACATTGAGGTAATGTTCCGGATAATAAGTAGGATAGGTGATGAAATTCAGAATTTCCGCTTTCGCGCGGCGGGCGTAACGCTCTTCCTGCGTGATCTGATACAGCATGGCCAGCGTCTGCACCCGAACCTTGACCATCCGGCAGGGATCGAGATAATTCTTTTTGGCCATCAGATCGTCCCCGGCGTCTACCCAGGGAGCAAACGGCGCGTCCATAAACGTTGCGGCGCGCTGTTTTAGGGCGTCGATCCAGTTTTTATACGGCAATTCTTCCTGACGGGCGCGAATCTCGGCAAAAGTCGTTTCGTCTGCCAATAGGCGCGGATGTTTGTTTTCCATGCCGCGTTCTTTAAAGAGGCGCAAAACTTCTTCGGCCGACGGAACATGAACGGACTCCATGCCCGCTTCGTCCGGCACCGTGCCGTGAATGCAATACGGCAGCAAGTAGGCGTCCGGAATACCGGCGGCATAATCGCGCACGAGCTTTTCGGCGTCTTCCCGTTTGCCGGCGGCCATTAGGCCGTGGGCTTTTCTTAAAAGTGCACGTCCGGCGGCAAATTTACGGGTGTGCTGATCCAGCCCTGTGAATACGGCCGATTCACAGGTTTTCATTTGTTCCCGATAAGCAAAAAATTTCATAAGCTTTTCCTCCCCGCGCTTCAAAAGCGCTTCTATTGTGCAGTATACCTGTTTATACGAGGAAAAGCAAGACGGTTTTCAAAGGTTATGTGCGAAGTTTCTCCTCGAGCATCCGCAGTTCTTCCAGAGAAATGCAGTGGGGAAAACTGTTTTCCGAAACGGCGCGCAGACAGTCGTCGAAATCGATCCAACGCACGGCGGAAACTTCTTCCGATTGTAAAGTAAACATCGGTTCATCCTCTATCCAAATCAAGTAGACACGGCTGATCTGCCGGTCGTGAAACGGCTTGCCGTGGAAAACATCGTCCACACAGACCAGCCGCTGTCCGCAGAGAATCAATTGCTCGGGACGAGCGGTATAGCCCAGTTCTTCTTTCAATTCGCGCAGGGCGGAGGGGATAAAGTCCACGCCGGCAGGAATGTGCCCGGCGCTGGATATATCGTAACAGCCCGGGTGGGAATCTTTGTTTTCACTGCGTTTTTGCAGTAAAATCTGCGCCCTGCCATCCCGGCGGCGCGCAAGCCATACATGCGCCGTCCGATGCCGAAGACCCTTGGCGTGCGATTCTTCTCGCGTGGCGCGTTCTCCGGTGGGGTTGCCGTTTTCATCCACAAGATCCAGCCATTCCATAGCGATTTTCTCCTTTTAGGTTTAAAACCCGTTATCGAATTGATCGAGCAGTTCCTGCAATTCCCGCAGGAAACGGCTGGTATGGAAACCGTCGCAAACCGCGTGATGCACCTGGATAGAGAAAGGCAGCAGCCAGCGGCCGTTTTCACAGTAGAATTTCCCCATGGTGAAGATAGGCAGCAGATAATCATAGCCGGTTTGAATATTCAGATTGAAGCCTTCAAACGAAATCCACGGGATCATCGAAACGGGGAAGTTGTTTTCCGGCAGTCCCGGTTTGGGGCTCATGCCGGGCGCTTGTCCGTAAGCGGCCAGATCTTCTTCATAAGCGCGGCAGAAGGCGGCAAAATCGTCCGTCCACGCTGTCCAGAGATTGGAAAACTGTTCGGTTTCTTGATGAAAAACCGTGTAGCAGGGCAGCATGGAATCGTAGGTGCCCAAATTTCCGTCTGCGTCAAACGTTGTGCGAAATTCCGGGTGACGGTTGACGATCCGCGTGATGGCATAAAGCATCACAGGATAAAAGCGCTGGCGGCTTTCGCGTACGCGGGTGATGTCCAGTTTTACACACACACTGTAGGTGCAGGGCACACTCTTAAAATAATGATTAAAATAGTCTTTTCGCGCCCAGGTTTCGCGATCGATCCGTTCGAAATTCATGGATAATCCTCCGTTTCTTCTATGAAAAAGCCGGATTCAGTGTTTGAATCCGGCGGATGTCATATTTTTTGATCCGATTTTTGGCCGGATAATAAACAACCAAAAGTAATAGAGTCTTTCGCCCGACAAACCGAAATTTTTATTTGTCTTTCTTTTGGTTGGTATGGACTGCTTGTTCCCAAGCTTTTGAAAAATACTTTTTCATAAACGTTGCTTTCGTGTCATCGCTTCTAAAGAAATCGTTCTCCAAAATATAGGTTGATATTAAATGGACCAGTTCTTCTTGGCGCTGTTTTGTCTGTTCATTGTAATAGAGCACCTTGAACTTTCCGAGTTTTTCGTATTTGATAAGTTCCTCGTAAATATCCTGAATATGTTCGGTTTTATCTATAACGGCATTTTGAAAGCTGTAATGAATGCCTTCCCGATTCTCAAGCATTTGAAACTGAGCGCCCTTTTTGATGGCATACAGGTAACCCGAAACGCCTTTATAAAATGTTTTGAGTTGGTCGGGAAACTGCTCTTCATAATAGGCCACGCCGTTACGAACCCATCCTGTAACGTGTTTTTCGCCGCATCCATTGTGATTTTCATCCCAGATATAAAGCAAAGCATACGGGATGTTATCTGTTAAATAGACAACCTGCTGATCGGTGTTATGAAGTTTTGAACGAGCCTCTAATTCTGTTAAGCCGGAATAAATCGTTCCATGGTAAAGATACTCGTTCATAGGCTGATCCCCCAAATCAAAATTTATTTGTCCGTATTATAGCACATACGAAACTTGATTTGAACGAAAATATTAGCCGGAACGGATTTTTATAAAAAGAAACACCCTCTGTCCATCGGACAAAGGGTGTTTTTCTGGTGCGCGAGACGGGACTTGAACCCGTACGTCGTAGACACACGCACCTCAAACGTGCCTGTCTGCCAGTTCCAGCACTCGCGCTTAACGGATGATATTATAGCATATGCACCCGGGTGTGTCAAGCTTTTTTTAGCGATTCTTCGACTTCCCTGCACAGGCTGCGCGTCTCCTCATTTGTTAAGTTGGCGTTGAGCCATTCCAGCAGTCTTTTCGTGTTCAAGAAAGAGGGGAGTCCCAGCTTTTTGAGCAGCGCATTGCGTCTTTCATGGCTGTCGTCCCGCCCGGTAAGGCCCAGCTCCATCAGGTCGGCAGTCGTCAGGCTGCCTTTGGGAAGAGCAGGTGCGTCGGTTTCGTGCAGTACGCCCGCACGCTCCAGCGCGCGCACGAGTGCGTCGGTTGCCATGCCTTCCACGCCCAGCTTGCCTTCTTTGGAAGGCTTGGCTTTGCGCTTTTCCTTGCCCAGAATTTCCGGCACAAAGGCGTGGCGGATCTGTTCGGGCGGGATGGAAGCCGAAAGGTAATTGCGGATCACAAGCCCTGCGCCGTCGCTGTCGGTGAGGATCAAGAGGCCGCGCTCGGCGGCCAGACGGCGGATATAAGCCATGCGCTCTTTATCTTTAAAAATGCCGAATCCGTTGGTCACCACGATGGTGGCGTCCAACAGAGAAGACAGCCGGATCTGGTCGTATTTGCCTTCCACAATCACGGCTTCGCGTATATGAATCATCGTTTTCCTCCGGTCAGCGGGCGCTTTGCTTTTTGGTAATCAAAAGCAGTTTGGCCAGCAGTTCTTCCACAAGCACGCGGTCGTTGGTGCGGCTGCTTTTCAGGGCAACGTCGGCCTCAAGCAGGGCGTTAAGGCAAGCGCGCAGCGTTTCGGTGGAAAGCCCGCGGACGTCCCGTTCCGCGTTGCGCAGGCGGAATTCGCGGCCTTTATATCCGGCGTCGTAGGCGGCGGGATAAGAAGACGGCTTGCCGCCCTGCAGTGCCGCCCGCACGCGGTAGAGATCGACAAACGACGAAGCCAGCACCGATACGATCGCGGTTGGTTCTTCGTTTTGATAGAACAACAAATCCAAAAGCCCGAACGCTTTTTCAAACTGCCCCGCTACGATGGCGTTTGAAAGCAGAAACACGGTGGTTTCCATGTTGCGCGTGGTGAGCTTTTCGATCATGGCGGCCGTGATCGTGCCGTCTGCGGTTTCTAATGAAAAAGCGCACAGCTTTTCCAGTTCGTTTTGCAAGACCTGTAAATCGTTGCCTGCGTAGCGGATCACCTGCGCGGCTTCACGGCGTTCGAGTTTGCAGCCGCGTTTGGCCGCGCCCGCGCACAGGTATTTTTCAAGCTCGGCCTGCGTTTTGTGGGAAAGTTCGAGCAACTCGGCGATTTTTGCTGTTTTGGAGAGGAACGTCTTCCATTTGCCGGCTTTTTTTGTTTCGAACTCCAGTGTGGGATACCAGAACAGCAGCACGGTGGTTTCCGGTACGTTTTCCATGATCTCGCGGAATTTCGCCGCTTCCGATGCGGGCAGCGCGGTAAAATCCAGATCGGCTACCGCCACGCATTTGCGCTCGCTCATAAACGGCAGCGCTTCCACGGCTGTGTGGACTTCATCGGCTGTCGCTTCCGCCGGGAATTTTTGCAGGTTAAAATCGGGGAAAGGCTGCGCAAAGCGGTCCATCAGGCGTTCGGCCTGGCGGCGCACCAGCATTTTTTCTTCCCCATAGATCAGATAAACCCGGGCGGGCTGCTCGGAATCGATCTGTTTTTTGAATGTGCTTTCGTTTATTTCGGCCATCCGTTGGACCTCCTGAACCGGCAGGTGCCGTCTGGCAGCCGGTCGATGTAAACAATCTCTTCTTCCGAAAGGGTCAGCGTCGTTTCTTCCTTGGAAACGGAACCGCCGATGCTGATAAAAAGAGGATCTCCGTTTTCATTTTCCAGACGGAATCCGCCTTCGCAGGGCGCAAAACTTCCGCCCTGAAAAAGCACCGTCCATTCGCCCTGCATACAGACCGGCTGAATATCGCCGTAAGAGAGGCTCAGGGCTGTATTTGTATCATACCGTAACGGGTCGGCCGCTGTCAAGCGCAGCAGTTTGTCGTCTGCGTAAGCACCGTCGGGCAAGGCCAGCAGGTAGACCGGCGTTTCGCGAAGGACTTCCGCCGCGGCATCACGCATCGCGTCTTTTTCGGATGGCAAACAGAAAAACATCAGCTCGTTGGCGCCGTTTTCTGAAAGCGCCCGGGAAAGGGTATAGCTGTCTTCTCCGGTAAAATATGGGACGAAAGCCTGTCCATCCGTAAAAACTGCCACATCTCCGCTGCCGGTTATGGCGAACCGTACGGTATTGCGGTTCGCAGTCTGCCACGAGGTAAAGGAAACCGCGGCGATAACCGCGCTCATCACGGCGCAGGCGATCCGCGCCCGGCGTTTGCCGCCGATCAAAACACACAGCGCGACAAGCAGCAATACACCCGCGGCGGCGGGAATCATCCAGCCGCGCGCCGGAAGATAGCCCCAGGGGAACGTTTCATCCAAACCGATGGCAAAAGCAGACATGATTTTCGAAAGCAATCCGCAAAGGAAGGCGAAAAGCCGGGTAACTCCGGATAAAATGGGCACACAGCCCAAAATGGCCGTCAAAAGTCCCAGCGGCAGCAGAAGCGTGGCCATTGGGATGAGCACAACCGAGGAAAGCGGCGACAGAATAGAGATGCCGCCCAGGAAAAGCGCCTGTATGGGCAGGGTGAACAGCGTAGCCGAAACGGAAACGCCGACACTTTGCAGAATCCATTGGACGGGACGCTCAAGTTTTCCGCAGCGTATGGCAATGGAAAAAGCAAACCTTGAAACAACAGGCCACAAAAGCAGGATACCCAACACGCACAGAAACGAAAGTATCAGACCAATCTGTCCGCCCGCGAGCGGATTGGCAAGACACAGCACCAGCATGGCAAGACCCAAGGCGCTGAATGCATCGTACCGGGCGTGAATCTGTGTGGCGAATAAGCCGGCCAGACACATGATTCCGCTGCGCACCACGGAAGGCGTTCCGCCGGTGATGCCCATAAACAACAGAATGCCGATACAGGCCAGCAGTGCCGGCAGACGTCCGGGCCGCCGATTTTGCCGGCTCAGCAGCCGCAGCAGACAGCCGGCCACCACCGACATATGAATACCCGAAACCACAAGCAGATGTGAAGCGCCCACCGAACGAAACGAATCCGTCACCTCGTCGGCAATCTCGTCTTTCTGGCCGAAAACCACGCCGCTTGTCAGCGCGGCTTCCTGTTTGGGCATCCGGTTTTCCAGAGAAGTAACCAACGTGCGGCGGAGAGCCGCGAAGAAAGAATCCGTTCCGGGTGTTCTGGTCAGAGGCTCGAAGTTATCGCCGTAGGCATAAAGCGCAAGGTTTTGCGCATAAGCGGCACTTCTTACGGAAAAGCCGCCGGAATCATCGGGCAGATACAGCCACGCCGAAAGGTCTATGTGATCCCCGACTCGCAGCGGCTGATTTACGGAAAGGCGAACCAAAAGACGCTTGGGCGTAATTTGCTCCTGTTCGGTTGTCAGGCTTTCCACCGAAACGGTACAGCGAAAACGTGTGCCGCTTTTCTGCGTATCTTCCAGTACCACGCCGGTTAAGTGCGCATCGGTTTCGTCGAGATACGTCCACTGGGTAAGCGCCTGCAAACGCAGATATCCCGCGAAAAACTGCGCGGCGCACAAAAGCAGGCAAACAACCAATACCGGCGTGCGCCGAAAACGGGGCACGAGCAAAAATCCCAATCCGAAAAGCAGGCAGACGATTGCCGAGATCAGGCTTCCCGTTCCGATCAGAGAGGCAAAACAGGAGGCCGCAAGGCAGGAAAATCCACAAAGTGCCAGCGGCCGTTTCATATCCGTTCCCCCCCCCCCCGAATTTTTCTGTTCCTATTGTATCATGCACCCCAAAAAGCCGCAAGCCGAATCCCGATTACGAGCGCCGCACTTGTCCGTTTCGGCTAAAATATGCTATAATAATCTAATCTGTAAGAAACTGAAGCAGGATTTGCGCTTTTTCGACAGAACAGTCAGTCCAATAGATCAATAAGAGCAGCCGCCGAGAGCGGCGGAAAGGAGTTTCCATGGCAACGATTCTGGATGTTATTACGGGAGAAAAACCCAGCCTATCTTTTGAGGTGTTTCCTCCCAAAACCAGCGATACATTTGAAAGTGTGAAACACGCAACCGAAGCGATCGCAGCGCTTCACCCCAGCTATATGAGCGTAACCTATGGCGCGGGCGGCGGAACGTCTGATTATACGGTTTCGATTGCGGAAAATATTCAAAAGCGGTTTGATGTTCCCGTTCTGGCACATTTAAGCTGTGTTTCTTCCACACGCGGGGAAATTCATCGCCAACTCGAAAAACTACAGGCCGCAGGACTCACCAACATTCTGGCTCTGCGCGGCGATATCCCGAAAGATATGGAACGCGATCATCTGGAATACCGCTATGCGTCCGAACTGATCCGCGAAATCCGCGAGGCGGGCGATTTCTGTATCGGCGGCGCGTGCTATCCGGAAACCCATCCCGAAAGCCGGAACTCCCGCGAGGATATCCGCTATTTAAAAGAAAAAGTCGAAGCCGGCTGCGAATTCCTGACGACGCAGATGTTCTTCGATAACAATATCCTGTATAATTTCCTCTATCGTATCCGTGAAGCCGGGATCACCGTGCCGGTTGTGGCCGGTATCATGCCCGTGACGAATGCGAAGCAGATCAAGCGTATCTGCTCCATTTCCGGCACGGCGCTGCCGCAGCGTTTCGTGCGGATTGTCGATCATTTCGGCGGACGGAAAGATGCCATGTTGCAGGCGGGCATCGCTTATGCCACGGAACAGGTGATCGATCTGCTGGCAAACGGCATACACGCGGTTCATATTTATTCGATGAACCGTCCGGACGTAGCCGAAGCGATTCAGCGCAACCTTTCGGCGATTCTGTGATGAACGGCACGATTTATCGGTTTTCCGCGCAGCCGGAAGAGTTGGAGATCCCCCGCCGCGAAGCGCTGCGGTATTTAGGCTGCCGGGGAGAGGCGGACGCGGAGCTGCTTGCGCTGGTGGAAGACTGCGAACGCGAACTGCGCGCGGCTTTAACTTTGCGGGCCTGCTTTACCCGGGTAACGGTCGATTTCCCGGCTGAAAATATCATCAAACTGGATGAATACGAAATTGAAAGCCGCAGTTTGGCGCTGAATTTGCGCGGATGCGGCGAAGCGTATCTGTTTGCGTCTACACTGGGCGCGGGCGTAGACCGGCTGATCGCGCGGGCCGGGCGGATTTCGGCCGCGCGCGGCGTGGTGACGGATGCGCTGGCTTCCGCGGCGGCGGAAAGCTGGTGCGCGCAGGTCAACGCGAAACTCGATGCGGGCGAACTTTTTCTGCGCCCGCGCTACAGTCCCGGTTACGGCGATACGGCGCTGGAACATCAGGTGTTTTTCTTAAAGCGTCTGGATACGGCGCGGCAGATCGGCCTGAGCGTGACGGCCGCCGGTATGATGACCCCCGTTAAATCGGTGACGGCTGTGGCGGGGCTCAGCCCAACCCCTGTGCGCTGCAAGGCACAGACAGGCTGTGCTGTTTGCGGGCTTGCGGATTGTCCCTATAGAAAGTGAGGCATTCGATGCATATTCTCGATAAAATCAAAACCTCCCGCACGTATTTCGACGGCGGAACCGGAACCTGGCTTCAGCAGCGCGGACTGCGCCCCGGCGAACTGCCGGAACGCTGGAATCTCACGCATCCTCAAGAAATTCTGGCGCTTCACCGCGCCTATTTCGAAGCCGGCGCGGATATTGTAACCACCAATACGTTCGGCGCGAATCCCCTCAAATACGACGATCTGGAAGACGTGATCGAATCGGGTATCCGTCTGGCGCAGGAAGCCCGGAAACAGGCCGGACGGGAAGCCGACGGCTATGTGGCGTTTGATATCGGCCCGCTGGGGCGGATGCTGCGCCCGCTGGGCGATCTGCCGTTTGAAGAAGCCGTGTCGCTGTTTGCGCGCGGCGTGCAGGCGGCACAGCGCTGCGGCGCGGATGTGATCCTCATCGAAACGATGAACGACGCCTACGAAACCAAGGCTGCCGTACTGGCTGCCAAGGAAAACAGCAGGCTGCCCGTGTTTGTGACAAACGTCTATGACGAAAGCGGCAAGCTGATGACGGGCGCAAACCCGGCCGCCATGGTGGCCTTGCTCGAGGGTCTGGGCGTGGATGCGCTGGGCATGAACTGTTCCCTGGGGCCGAAGCAGATGCTCGGCGTCCTGCCGGAACTCGTGCGCCACGCACACGTTCCGGTGATCGTCAGCCCCAACGCGGGACTTCCCCGCAGTGAAAACGGACAAACCGTATACGACGTGGACGAAGCCGGTTTTGCCGAAGCGATGGCAGAAATCGCGCGCGGGGGCGCGTGCATTCTGGGCGGCTGCTGCGGCACAACGCCCGAATATATCCGCCGCATGGTGGAAGCGACAAAAGACATTCCTTTTGCGCTGCCGTCCCCTGCGGAAGAAACGCTGATTTCCTCTTATACGCATACGGTTGATCTGTCAAACGGGCCGGTGCTGATCGGGGAACGTATCAACCCCACCGGCAAAAAGAAATTCAAACAGGCTCTGCGCGAGCACAACATCGGATATTTGCTCGACGAAGGCATCCGTCAGGAAGAAAAGGGCGCCCATGTGCTGGATGTGAACGTCGGCTTGCCCGAGATCGATGAACCGGCGCTGATGGCCGATGCCGTAACGGAACTGCAGGCTGTCATCAGCCTGCCGCTGCAAATCGATACGGTCGATCCCGTCGCGATGGAACGCGCGCTGCGCCTGTACAACGGCAAGGCGATGGTGAATTCCGTCAACGGCAAAGAGCATGTCATGCGCGAAGTGTTCCCGCTGGTGAAAAAGTACGGCGGCGTGGTGGTGGCGCTCACGATCGATGAAGACGGCATCCCCGATACGGCCCAGGGTCGCGTCGCCGTGGCGGAAAAAATTCTTGCCCGTGCGGCGGAATACGGCATCCCCAAGCGGGATATCGTGGTCGATCCGCTGGCCATGACGATTTCGTCCGATACCGAAAGCGCCAACGTGACGTTGGAGGCGATCCGCCTGCTCAAGGAAAAGCTGGGCGTTTGCACCAGTCTGGGTGTTTCGAATATTTCTTTCGGCCTGCCCCGGCGCGAAATCGTGAACGCCACGTTTTTCGCCATGGCGCTGCAAACCGGCTTGGATTGCGCGATCATGAACCCCGATTCGCAGGATATGATGCAGGTTTATTACAGCTTCAACGCCCTGCGCGGACGGGACGCCAACTGCGCTCGGTATATCGAATACGCTTCCGCATTGCCCGCTAAAACAGCGGCCGCGGCGGATGTCAAGGCTGTTTCTGCGGCTTCTGTCGAAAAAGGAAGCTCGCCGCTGCAGCAGGCGATTGTGAAAGGTCTGCACGATCAGGCGCACGCGCTGGCGAAAGAAATCCTCAAAACCCGTCAGCCGCTGGATGTGATCAACGAAGAAATTGTTCCGGCGCTCGATATTGTGGGGCGCGGATTTGAGCGCAAAACCGTTTTCCTGCCCCAGCTGCTTATGGCGGCCGAAGCGGCCAAAGCTGCGTTTGAAGCTGTTAAAGCCGTGCTCCCGGCGGGGAGCGGCGGCGAAAAAATCGTTCTGGCTACCGTGCAGGGCGATATTCACGATATCGGCAAGAATATTGTGCGTGTTCTGCTCGAAAATTATGGCTTCCATGTGATCGATCTGGGACGCGATGTAGCTCCGCAGACTGTCTGCGACGCCGTATTGCGTGAAAATGTGCGGCTGGTAGGTCTTTCGGCACTGATGACAACGACGGTACCCGCCATGGCCGAGACGATCCGCATGCTGCGCGATTGTGCGCCCGATACGAAAGTTGTGGTAGGCGGCGCGGTGCTCACTAACGAGTATGCAAAGCAGATTGGCGCCGATTGCTACGCCAAAGACGCCATGGAAACTGTTCGCTATGCGGAACAGTTTTTCGGCCGCTAAGTTTTGAGCAGGGGAGGGGAGACCCCATGAAAATCGTTCGGTTCTGTGGTGTTTTGCTGGTCTTGATGCTGGCTGTCTGTACTCAAGCGTTTGAAGTACCGGAACAGGCGGCTTGTCGGCCGGGCAAAACGGTTTCGATTTCTCTTGCGCTCGCAGAAAGCGGGGAAGTTACGGCATTTTTAGCAGAGGCCGAAAGTGAATCGCTTACGTTTGTGCGCTGTGAAACAGGCGAAGTTTTAAAATCCGGCTATACGCGTGGTTTCGGATCAGGCGGAAAAGGATCGTTCGTCTTTGCCGCCGGCGATGGAGCAACACCGGTGGATGCAGGCGAGGCGGTTGTCTTTGTATTTTCGGCACCGGATGAATCCGGAGAATATGCGGTTCATTTCACGATCAGCCAGATCTGTGGCGCGGATGGCGAAATGACCGACCGGGTGATCGAAGAAAACGTAAACGTGACGGTTGATCCTAAAGCAGCTGATTCTCCCACAAAAGACGAACTGCCGCCTGCGGAAAGTGAAGAAGAACCAGGCGACGGGGAGAATCCTTCTGCGGGTGAAAATGCATCTGTTCCCGGCGTGTCTTCCGTGGTGAATATCAGCCTGCCGTCGTTTGCCGGCGTGATGTGCGGCGGGAACGGATTTTTAGCCGGTGTTCTGGTTACGGTGCTGTTGTTTGTGGTAGGCTTGGGTGTTTACGCCTGTCTGATCCGCAGACCAGATAAAACGCAGCAGGCCAAGCATGCTGCGCCCAGAAAAAGACCGCCGAAAGATCCTAAATAGTTGTCTACAGAATAAATGCTTACTTGCAAGTGTACAGTCAGTACTGTTAAGGTTCAAAACGGATGTGTAAAGTACTTTTACTTTACCAATGTGATAAAACCTACTCCTTTTTCTGAATTTTTCTATGAACTCAAAAAACGTTAAGATTTAATTGAAAAAATAAAGCGTTAAAATTGAAATAAAAAGGCTAAAAAAACAGCTATGTAAAGTATAGTAACTTTACATAGCTGTTTTTCTGTTATGAAATCATGCCAAAAGAGAAATGCTTTCTTCGCCTGTCCCTAAATAGCCATATAACAAGGTGAAATCCGTTTTCCAGGAGCAAATATAAGAGGTGCCGTCTATGGTGGCATAGCCGTTGTCGTGCAGGGTGATTCGATGGAGCAGGGTGTCTCCCTGATAAAGCAGGATGACAATATTTTCTCCGCCATAGATGGTTTCGGTGGTTTGCCCAATCTCAAATTGCCCGATTGTTTCTTTTAAGGCAGACAGATCGCTTTCGCGCGTACAGATTTTTGCCGGCGATTTTACTTTTGGGTTGGCCTGCGGTTCAACCGAAATGATGATCCGGTCGGCCTGATTCAGATCGGTAAAAAACACATCTCCTGTTTTTGCGCTCGCGCCGCAGCCGCCGACAAGTAACAGGCAGAGGATGCACAGCAGAGCGCAAAAGCCGCGTGTACCGATTTTCATAGGATCTCCTTCTTTCTAAGAAACAAACTTATGTTTACATAATAACAGGCGAATATACGGCTGTCAATCGAAAAATAGAAGAAGCAGGCAAATCTTGGCTTCAAGACTTGCCTGCTTTTTATTTAAGAACGTTTCATCGGAAGGAATCCGACTTTTTTCATCACTTTTGCGAGCGTTTTGGAAGCGATCCGCGAAGCTTTTGCCGCGTTTTCGGCAAAGCAGCTTTCCAGATACGCCTTGTCCTGAATCAGGCGCGTATACTCTTCCTGAATGGGACGCAGATGATCCACCACGGCTTCGCCAACGGCGAGCTTGAATTCGCCGTAGCCTTTGCCTTCAAATTCTCTTTCGATGGCGGCATTGTCTTTGCCCGTGATGCAGCCGTAGATTTCCATCAGGTTGTTGATACCGTCTTTTCCTTCACCGTAGCGCACACAGGCTTCGCTGTCGGTTACGGCGCGCTTGAATTTGCGGATGATGTCATCCGGCTTATCGAGAAGATGAACGCAGGCATTGGCATTCTGATCGGATTTTGACATTTTTTTGCTAGGATCCTGAAGCGACATGATCTTCGCACCGTTTTTCAGAATATAGCCGTCCGGCACGGTGAAGGTGGGGGAATAGAGCATATTGAAACGCTCGGCAATGTTGCGGGTGAGCTCCAGATGCTGTTTCTGATCGACACCCACCGGCACCAGATCGGCCTGATACAAAAGAATATCGGCGGCCATCAGGCTGGGGTACGTGAACAGACCGGCGTTGACGTTGTCGGCGTGCTTCTGGGATTTATCTTTAAACTGCGTCATGCGGGAAAGTTCGCCAAACTGCGTGTAGCAGTTGAGCACCCACGCGAGCTGGGCGTGTTCCGGCACCTGGCTCTGGATAAAGAAAATGCTTTTTTCGAGATCGATACCCATGGCCAGCAGCAGGGCATAGGCGTCGTAGGTATTTTTGCGGAACGTGGTCGGGTCCTGACGCACGGTGATGGTGTGCAGATCGGCCAGAGCGTAAATGGCGTTATATCCGTCCTGCAGCGCAATCCAGTTTTTGAGCGCCCCGAGGTAGTTGCCCAAGGTAATGGAACCGCTGGGCTGGATGGCGCTGAAAATCACCGGTTTGCGTTCCGGCTGTACATTTGTTTTGTTTTCCATGATAGAGCCTCATTTCTTCAAAATATCCCGGATCAGCTGACCGAGAATGGCAACACCGCGAACCAGTTGTTCGTCGGTGGGGGTGGAATAGTTAATGCGGAAAGCCTGGCAAGGCTGACTTTCGTCGGTTAGGAAAGCGTTGCCCGGCACGACGCAGACTTTGCGCAAGACAGCCTGCCGGCAGAAATCGGGCATATCCACGCCGTCGGGCAGGCGGCACCAGACGAACAGGCCGCCCTCGATTTCGTCCCAGGTGATGTAGGGCGCGAGATGTTCCTGCATCGCCTTTTGCAAAACGGCGTACTTTTTGCGATAGATTTCGCGCAGTGTTTCGAGATGTGCGTCAAAATCGTATTCCGTCATCAGCCGGTGGCAGATAATCTGCGACCAGATGTTGGTGTGAACGTCTTCGCCCTGTTTGCAGACGATCATCTTCTGCAAAATCGGCTTGGGGCCGATGGCGTAACCCACGCGCATACCGGGCGAAACAACTTTGGAGAACGAACCCATATACACGACCAGACCGTCTTCGTCAAACGACTTGATGGCGGGAACGTATTCTCCGGCAAACCGCAGATCGCCGTAGGGGTTATCTTCGAGAATCATCACCTGATAACGCTTGGCCAGTTCGTACAGACGGCGGCGCTTTTCCAGGCTCATCGTGACACCGGAGGGATTCTGGAAATTCGGAATCGTGTAGATAAAGCGCGCTCTTTTTTCGGTTTGCAGCGCTTTTTCCAGCTCCTGCATATTCATGCCGTCGCTTTCCACCGGGATGCCCACCAAGCGTGCGTTGTAAGAACGGAACGTGTTCAGGCAGCCGATAAAGCTGGGCGCTTCGCAGATGACGACGTCCCCTTCGTTGAGCAGGGATTTGGCCATCAGGTCGGCGGCCTGCTGAGCACCGCTGGTGACGAGCAGATCATCGAAATCGCGGCCTACATTGTGGCGGGTTTTCATATAATCCGTCAGGGTCTGCCGCAGAGCAGGATAGCCTTCCGTTACGCTGTACTGCAAAGCGTCGATGGGATTTTCGCGCAGCAGTTTTTCGGAAATGGCGCGGATTGCTTCCACGGGGAAAGCCTCCGGCGCGGGATTGCCGGCTGAAAGCGAAATCACTTCCGGATCGGCAGCGTATTTAAAAATCTCACGGATCGCAGACGGTTTAAGCGTCATCACGCGATCGGAAAAAGTATACTCCATCCTTCTGACCTCCTGAAATAGAAAATAAAAAGCTCCTGTCCCAAAACTGGGACAGGAGCGTGAAAATCCTGCGGTACCACCCGGCTTGGCGCTATGCGCCCACTCAAAGCCTGTAACGCGGCTAAACGTCGGCGGCTACTTTTTTGTTCGCCGCCGCCCTCGCGGGTCCATTCGCTGCTGCCTCCTGCCGCGCTTACACCAACCGGCGGCTCTCTGCAAAGAGGAAAAGCAGATACTCTTCCCGTTCGACGGTTTCATCTGTTCGGCGGGCAACCCGCCGCTTTTCCCTTATTATACGGCCTTTGCCACGGTTTGTCAAACAAATTTCGAGCGCTGTTTTTTTGCGGATTTTTCCTTTTTAAACGAGCCTTAGACGCGATGCGGGGAAAAGCCCGATTTGCCGACGAACCCCGCCCGCACAAAGCGACGGATTTTCAGGCTCCACACCGTTATAATGAAGAAAAAACCGGGCAAATCCGGAATTTTCAGGAAACGGAAGTGCAAAAAATATGTCGGTAAAAACAGTGCCCCAGGCCGGAAGCGGCGGGGCGGAAGGCTCGTTCTTTTCCACATGGCGCGAACGCATACGGGAGTGGCTCATGGGACCCGCGTTTGAAATGGTGCTGCTTTGGGCGGCCAGTTTTGCGGCGGGGATGCTGGCGTCCCGGGCGATTGTGTTCGGCAAGTATGCGCCGTTTGGCGTGGCGCTTGTTGCGGCGGCGCCCAAACGCGGTTTGCCCGCGGCGGTGATCGGATGCCTTATCGGATACGTTCTGCCGTCGCCCGTGTATGTCCCCATACGATACATATCGGCTGTTCTGGCGGCGGCCTGTCTGCGCTGGGCGCTGGGGGATTTAAAGCGGCTGAGTGCCAGTGCGGCTTTTGCGCCGCTGATCACGTTCCTGCCCCTGGTGTTTACCGGCATGACGGCAGGGCTGATCGCCAACGCCTTTATGTCCACCCTCTCCATGTACGCGGCGGAATCGCTTTTGAGCGCAGGTGTTTCTTACTTTTTGCAGCGTGCTTCCTCGCTTTTTACCAATCGGCGCGGCATTTCCACGCTGGGTACGCGGGATATTGCAAGCGTGGCCGTGTTTCTTTCGGTGGCGGCGCTGGCGCTCAACAGCGTAACGATACTGGAAATTTCGCCCGGGCGTATTTTTATTGTATGGATGGTGCTTTTGGCCGCGCGGCTGGGCGGTGTGGCAGGCGGAGCCGTAGCCGGTATTGCCGCCGGTATGCTGCTTGGCTTTTCCGATACGGGGATTTCCCCTCTTTCGGGTGCGTATGGTCTGGGCGGACTGATGGCCGGTGCATTTTCTCCGCTGGGGAAAGTCGGCGCGGCCTGTGCGTTTTTCCTTTCGTGTACGGTGGGTTCGCTGCGCGTGGGCAGCCTGAACAGCGTGCTGTATGGCATGATTGAATCGGCCATCGGTGGCGCAATTTTTATCGTGGTGCCCATCAGCCGCCGGCTGGAAACGCTGTTTGTTCCCCGGCGGGACGGGCTGGCTGCGGCCGGACTTAGACGCAGCGCGGTGATGAAACTCGATTATGCCGCTGATGCACTGCGCAGCGTACACGAAACCGTCGACGAGATTGCGCAGAAAATGGAAGCCGTTTGTGCCCCCGATGTCCATGAGGTTTATCGGCGCGCCTGTGCCGAAGTTTGCGCCGGATGCGGCTTACATACCTATTGCTGGGAGAAAAATAAATCCCGCACCGACGATGTTTTTGCGGGATTGACGCCGGTTCTGCGCGAAAAAGGCAAGGTGGAAAACAGCGATTTCGGCGATTATTTCGTGGAGCACTGCGGACGGACAGGCGAACTGCGTGAGGCCGTCAATGCACGGTACGGCGAGTTCCTTTCCAGAGAAACGGCGCAGCTTCGCGCGACAGAAGTGAAAAATGCCGTGGAAGAACAGTTCGCAACGGCATCGGCATTGCTTGCTGATCTGGCACAGGAACTTTCGCTGCACGAGCAGTTTGATACGGAAGCCGCCGAGCGTGTGGATGAGGTTTTGCGGTCTTATGGTGTGGTGCCGGTTCAGGTTTGCTGTCGAATCGACCGTTTCGGCCGCATGACGGTGGAGGCCGAAACGAGCCGCGCCTATAAAGTGCGGCTCAACCGCGCCGCGCTGACGCAGGATCTTTCAAGAGCGTGCGGGCGCAATTTCGCCCAGCCGAGCGTAAGCGCTTCGCAAAATCGATGCCTGTTCCAGCTCAGCGAGCGGCCGCTGTACCATGTGGAATGCGGTTCCGCACGCCATATCTGCGGGCACGGCAATCTGTGCGGCGACTGCACCGACGGGTTCTACGACGGCTGCGGACGCTATATCGCCGTGATCAGCGACGGCATGGGCACCGGCGGACGAGCCGCCGTAGACGGCGCGATGGCGGCGGGCATGATGAAAACCCTCTTGCAGGCCGGAATCGGCTTTGCCTGTGCGGCCAAGGTGGTCAATGCCGCGCTGATGGCGAAATCGGGCGATGAATCGCTGGCGACGCTCGACGTGTTGTGTATCGATCTGTTCACAGGAGAAGCACAGGTGTATAAAGCCGGCGCACCGGCCACGTTCTTCTGTAGTGATAAAGAAGTCGTGGTTACGCAGCTGCCTTCGCTGCCGGTGGGTATTCTGCACGAAGTGGAGTTCCCGGGCGTTTCGCAGCTGATGCAGGCCGGGGATTTCGCCGTGATGGTGAGCGACGGCGTGACGGCTTCCGGCACCGGGTGGCTGACTGATTTCCTGGAAGGCTGGCACGGTCACGACGCCGCTAAACTGGCAGACGAGATTGTGGAGCGCGCCGAGCGCGAACGCCGCGACGGCCACGACGACGATATTACAGTCTATACGGTATTTTTAAAATAAACCCGTATTCGGGTAAGTATCCTGCTTTTTGCCGGTATCATAGTTGTAACCGGTACACGGGTAATTTTGAAAGACGGGGCAGTACGTATGGACTATGCAGAAATCTATATTGAGAGAATTCGGCAGCTTTGCAAACAGCGGGGCATTACCGTGAACAAGCTGGCGGTCATGAGCGGCGTCAAGCAGTCTACGCTCGATAATATTGTCCGTGGGGTGACAAGAAATCCGAGAGTGAAAACGCTGCATAGGCTGGCTATCGCATTCAATATGACCCTGTCGGAATTTCTGGATTTTGAAGCGCTCAACGAATATGCTTTCGACGAAAAAGACGACGACTGAAATTTCCTCCATTTAAAATTTTTGGCGGCGTTCCCGAATGTGGGACGCCGCATTTTTTGGCTTGCCTGCGCCGCTTTGATGTGCTATAGTGATGAAAAGAAAGGCCGGATTTGGCCGGCCTACGGGAGGAATTTGTATGCATCGCGATGTTGACATTCTGCGCGCGCTGGCAGATCGCTACGCGCAGGCGGCGTGGGAGATTGAACAGGCCGGAACCTGGCAGCTGCACGCCGATTTAAACGACCTGCATCCGCAGCGGCCGATCGTTCTCATCAACGAATTGCCGTGGCATGAACTCAATGGCAGCGGGGAACTGACGCTCGAATGCGAAGACCCCGATTTCAGGCGGGCGGAAGAATTTCTGCGCCGCAACCTGTTCCAATACCGCTATTTTCCCGGGGATATGCTGCTGCGCCCGTATTTCCCTGTGCAGAAAACGATCCGTTCTTCCGGCAACGGCGTATCGGTCAAAGAAGAAACGCGCGCATCTGCCGGGGGCGGCTCGATTGTGGCGCACCGCTATGAAAACCAGTTTTATAGCGTAGAAGATGTGGAAAAGCTGCATTACGACGTCATTACGTACGATCGGGAAGATTCCATGCGGCGGTATGAAAAAATCTGCGCGGCGCTGGGCGATGTGCTGCCCGTGCGGCTGGTGGGCGAAGCTACCGGCTATGGGCTGGGCTATAAAGTTTGGGATTTGATTGCTACCTATATGAGCGTGGATGAGCTTTTGTATGCGCTGATCGATGAGCCCGAGATGATGCACGCGCTGGCCGAAAAGCTGACGGATATTTTCCTCGATACCGTGCGCCAGTATGAAGAGCAGGGGCTTATCGACGAAGACGATCCTTATTGTCATTGCTCCAGCGCGGTTTCGCGTGATTTGCGCAAAGAACCGCTTGACCGGCGCGCTGTTCGGGCGAAAAATGTCTGGGGACGCGGACTGGCGCAGATTTTGGCTACGGTTTCGCCCGCGATGCACGATGAATTTGAAATCGCTTATGTCCGCCGCGCGATGGAGCCGTTCGGGCTGGTGTATTACGGCTGCTGTGAGCCGCTCGATACCAAGATTGACGAAGTCCGCAAAATTCCGCACCTGCGTAAAATTTCGATCACGCCGTGGGCCGATATCAACCGCGCGGCGGAAGCCATCGGCCGTGACTTTGTGATTTCCGCCAAGCCGAACCCGGCCAATTTGCCGTTTACCTGCGAAGACCCGGATCGTATCCGCAAGGAGCTACGTGCGCTGGTTGAAGCCTGCCGCAGAAACAACACACCTTGTGAACTGCTGCTCAAAGACATCAGCACGGCGGGCGGCAAGCTGGAAAATCTAATTTTGTGGAACCGTATTGCGCAGGAAGAAGCGCTTCGCTGAACGCTTGACCGCCGGATAAGCAGATGGTACAATCAAAATAAAGACTAAAAACTTTGCGCCGTCAGGCGGGAAACGGAGAAAACATAGATGAAATGGATGATTGCATCGGATATTCACGGCTCGGCTAAATGGTGCCGAGAGCTGCTGGCCGCTTTTGACAGAGAACAGGCCGACCGCCTGCTTTTGCTGGGAGATATTCTCTATCACGGTCCGCGCAACGATTTGCCGGAAGAATATGCGCCCAAAGAAGTGATTGCGCTGCTCAACGCCCGCAAAGACCGTCTGGCCTGCGTGCGCGGCAACTGCGATTGCGAAGTGGATCAGATGGTATTGGAATTCCCGGTTTTGGCCGATTACTGCCTGCTGCCGGTGGGCGAACACCTGGTTTATGCCACACACGGCCATGTGTATAATGAATCGAACCTGCCGCCGCTGATGCCGGGCGACATCCTGCTGCACGGTCACACGCACATTCCCTGCTGCAACCGGCACGAAACGTATATGTATCTGAACCCCGGTTCGGTTTCGATCCCGAAGGAACAAAGCCCGCACGGATACATGATTCTGGAAGGAACGAAATTCACCTGGAAGACGATGGAAGGCAAGGTCTGGCAGGAATTCAGCGTTTGATCGTTTATGGACGATTGACATTTGTCTTTGATGAGCCTACAATAGGAATCGTTGAATGGATCAACAATAGCAAAGCCGCATAGGCGGCGGGTTAAGGAGGAAAAACCATGTCTGTTTTTGTTACACAGGAAGATTTGTCTGCATTTGAAGCGCGCTTTATGGCCGACCGTGCCAACCGCGTGGCCATGGATGCCGTTGTAAACAACGGGGTTTTGAAGTCCGCGAAAAACGCCGAAGCGTTCCGCACGACGACGCATCAGTTCTCTGTTTCCATTAAGCAGGGAGAAATCACCAACCAGAAGCAGAGCGGCCGCTGCTGGATGTTTGCCGCACTCAACTGCCTGCGTTTTCAGGTGATGCAGAAGCTCAATCTCGAAACGTTTGAGCTTTCGCAGTGCTACACGCTGTTTTACGATAAGCTGGAAAAAGCCAATTATTTCCTCGAGAGCATTCTCGAAACGCTGGAAGAGCCGGCCGACAGCCGCCTGATCGCTCACCTGCTGATGGCGCCGCTCAACGACGGTGGTCAGTGGGATATGCTTTGCAGCATTGTCGATAAGTACGGTCTGGTTCCGAAATCGGCCATGCCCGAAACGGTTTCGTCTTCCGCTACGCGCGAGATGACGTCCTGCATGACGGAAAAACTGCGTGAGTTTGCCTGCGTGCTGCGCCGGATGCACACCGAAGGCAAAACAGAAGCCCAGCTGCGCGAAGCCAAAGCGGCTATGATGGAAACCGTTTACGATATGCTGTGCACCTGTCTCGGCGTTCCGCCCAAGACGTTTGATCTGGAAGTGCGCGACAAAGACAATCAGTTTATCCGCGAAACCGGTCTTACGCCGAAAACGTTCTATGAAAAATACATCGGTATTGATCTGAATCAGTATGTCAGCCTGATCAATGCCCCTACCGAAGATAAGCCCTATTACCGCAGCTACACGGTGAAATTCCTGGGCAACGTCAAGGAAGGCCGCCCGGTGCGCTATGTCAACCTGCCGGTTGAAGAGCTGAAAGCCGCCGCCATTGCTCAGCTGAAAGACGGCGAACCCGTGTGGTTCGGCTGTGATGTAGGCAAGAGCTCCGAACGCGAGCTGGGGCTGATGGATCTCAATCTGTATCACACCGATGCGCTGTTCAACACGACATTCGGCATGAACAAAGCCGAGCGCCTGACCTACGGCCAGAGCCTGATGACGCACGCGATGGTTTTCCAGGGCGTGAATCTGGATGAAAACGGTAAGCCCAACCGCTGGCGTGTGGAAAACAGCTGGGGCAAAGAACCGGGCAAAGACGGCTATTATGTGATGACCGATGACTGGTTCAGCGAATATACCTATCAGATCGTGGTGAACCGCAAGTACCTTTCCGAAGAAATTCTGAAAGCTTACGAAAGCGATCCGATCGAACTGGAACCGTGGGATCCGATGGGTTCTCTGGCTTAATTTGAAACGATAAATGAAACAAAGCGGTATGCCCATGGGTTATACCGCTTTTGTTCTTCCAATTGGGCTGTGTTTGAGAGGACGTAGGAAAGGGGAACCGCCACATGCAGAAAGTTTTGCTGTTTGATAAAATCGAAGAACTGCGCCCTGTTATGCTGCCGGAGGCTTTTCACTATCTCGGTGTGAACCGGATTGAAAGTTTTGAAGCGTTTGAAACATTCAATCTTCTGGCGTTTGATTGGTACGATTTATACAGCAGCCGCACACAGCTTTCTAAAATCCTGGTTTACATGGATAAGGAAAACCTATTTTTTATTTGCAGCGATACGGCGGCCGAAACACGCTGCCGCGAAATTACAGACGCGATTCTGGCGGAGGCGTCTGTAAGCCATGAACAGCTGCTGTACCGTTTCTTTATCCGTCTGTTCCGCGGAGACATGGAATATCTTGATGAATTCGAAGCACAAACAAACGATAGACTGACGGCGCTGCTTTCCGGCGAACTGGAACAGGTACCGCAGGACGTGATTGCGCGCCGGCGGGAACTGCTTCGCCTCAAACGCTATTATGAGCAGATCGATTTGATCTTTGACGAAATGGCGATGAACGACAATCGGATTTTGTCGTCTAAGGCCATCAAATCGCTTACCATTCTTGGCGCACGAACAGACCGGTATCTGAATAAAGTCTCTAATTTGCAGGAACTGGTCAGCCAGATTCAGGAAACGTATCAGTCGCAGCTTTCCATTCAGCAAAATGATCTGATGAAGATTTTCACCGTTATAACCGCTGTTTTTCTGCCGCTGACCCTGCTCGTGGGGTGGTACGGTATGAATTTCTCTTATATGCCGGAACTGGGATGGCGGTATAGCTATCCCGCGGTGATTGTGATCAGTATCGGCATTGTGGTTGCTTTGATCTGGTATTTTAAACACAAAAAATGGCTTTAATAAATCATTTTAAGTTGGAAGATGAATGGTTTCCCGATAACAAATTGCTGACATAAGGTTGCTTGCCGGCAAGCACATCGTCGTAAAATGCTTGTTTTTGATCTATGTAAGCCACTGCACTTTCTAATTGGGTAATCTGTTCAAGCAATGCGAGCCGCTTTTGTTCCAAAATAATTTTACGTTCGGGAATAGAAACTTTGCCTTGTAAACATAGCTGCACATAATGCTGCATTTCTTGAATACTTAGCCCACAGCGTCTAAGGCAGCCGAGTCCGTTGATCCATGCAATATCTTGTTCGTCAAATATGCGGCGATTGCCTGCGTCTCGTTTAACGTTGGGCACAAGCCCCTGATTGCAGTAAAATTTTAGTGTTTCATAGGTCATACCTGTTTGCTCACAGGTCTTTTTCATTGAATAAAGCATAAAATTCCTCCTGTATTGTTCACGAAAAATTCATAACTCAAAGCTTGACCGGTAGTTACTACCGAATGCTACACTGAGGATAACACAGACGTAAGGCTTTTTGCAAGAGCGGCTGTGAAAAATAAAGGAGGAATATTTGATGGAATATGTGACCCTTTCCAATGGTGTACAAATGCCCATGCTGGGCTACGGTGTTTATCAGGTAAGCCAGAGTGAGTGTGAACGCTGTGTGCTGGATGCGCTTGCTGTTGGATATCGTTCGATTGATACTGCCCAGAGTTATTTTAATGAAGAAGAGGTAGGTAACGCTATAAATAAGTCTGGCGTACCGCGCCAAGATATTTTTTTGACCACCAAAGTATGGGTGGAGCATTATGGATACGAAACGTCCCGGGCATCTGTGTTGGAATCGATGCGAAAGTTACAAACAGATTATCTTGACCTGGTACTACTGCATCAGCCGTTTGCAGATTATTATGGTGCTTGGCGTGCGTTGGAAGAGCTTTATGACGAGGGAAAAATTCGTGCCATTGGGGTATCTAATTTCTATCCTGACAGACTGGTAGATCTTGCTTCTTTTGCCCGTATCAGCCCTATGGTAAATCAGGTAGAAATTCATCCTTATCATCAACAAGCCGAAGCTAAAAAATGGATGGATAAATATCAGGTTCAGGCTGAAGCGTGGGCACCGTTTGGTGAGGGGCGCGGTGGCCTTTTTACCGATCCGGTGCTGACAGAGATTGGAATAAAATATGGGAAATCTGCTGCTCAAGTTATGTTGCGTTGGCATTTGCAGCGTGGTGTAGTCGTTATTCCGAAATCTACCCATATCGAGCGTATGCGTGAAAATCTTGATGTGTTTGATTTTGTCCTCAATCCCGAAGATATGAAGGTGATCGAAACACTAGACAAAAAACAGAGTGTATTTTTCTCTCATCAGGATCCTAATATGGTAGAATGGTTTGTCGAAATGGTAAAACAGCGCAAAAATTAAATGCAAATAATCGCTGCTGTTCTTTTAGAATCAGAAATAGGAGGTATCTTTATGCGTAAAAATTTTGGAGCAAAACCCTGGACGTATCCGCAGCCGGTGTTTATCCTCGCGTCGTATGATGAAGAAGGTCGTGCCGATGCCATGAATGCAGCCTGGGGCGGTATCAGCGACGATACCCAGCTTTCGATGTGCATCAGCGCCGGGCACAAAACCACGGCGAACATCTTGAAAAGAGGCGCCTTTACCGTGAGCATGGCCACGGCCGATCAGGTTGTTGCCTGCGACTATGTGGGTATTGTTTCCGGTAATGATGTAGCCAATAAGCTGGAAAAGGCGGGACTGCATACCACCCGTTCGGAATTTGTAGATGCGCCGCTGATCGATGAACTGCCGATGGCGGTAGAGTGCCGTCTGATTAGCTATGATGCGGAAAGCTGCCGGTTAGTAGGCGAGATCGTCAATGTGAGTGCCGATGAATCTGTGCTCGATGCAAACGGCAAGATTGATCCCGATAAGCTGCAGCCGATCGTTTTTGATCCGGTTCATAACGTTTACCGTAAGCTGGGCGAAAAAGTGGGAAATGCTTTCCGCGATGGCCTGAAGCTGAAATAAAAACAGAAAACAGCCGTCCGGTTTTCTGGACTGCCCTAATTTGTGCGGACAGTACAAAACAGCCTAAATGGTAGTAACAATTATTTTTTAAGCAACGAACTGACATCGCTTTTCGAGTGGTGTCAGTTTTGTTTTAAGTTGGATGCGC
>CALWVE010000033.1 GCA_944384905.1 uncultured Clostridia bacterium | reverse complement strand
CTACAATAACCGCAGAATCAAGATAAAGCTAAAGGGTCTGCCGCCTGCTCTTCACAGACAACAAGCCCTTTCGGTTGCTTGATTTATTTCTTCAAAAATATTGTCTAACTTTTTGGGGGCACTTCAGTGTGACTGTCTGCCGGGATTTTATTTTTACAGGAAGTATTGATTCTCTTTTCGGTCTTTCAGGCGCTCACTGAACATGGCGGCAAACGCGTTGTATTCGGGGGTGTCCATGTTTTTGGCGCCTACCGGACAGCGGCGGATGCAGCGGAAGCAAGCAATGCATTTGCTGTCGTCGATGGTGCGGCAATCATCCGCGATTGCCTGTGTGGGACAGCCGCGCACGCAAAGCCCGCAGGAAACGCAGGCGTCGCTGGTAAGCGGGCGGAAATTCCCACCTTTGCCGCCGTCTTTATAGGGGCGATTTCCGGGAGTAGCCGGTACCTGCCAAGTACCGGCCTGTAGTTTTTCGGCCGCCTGAGCGGCAAACGCGGCGTCCTGCGCCTGATCGTTTTCATCCGGACGGCCGACCTGAATGGTTCCGTAGGTATGCTGTCCGACCAATGCGGCGGCAGCAACGGGAACAAAACCCTGTTCCTGTACCAAATCGCTCAATTCAAGCAGCGCGTCGTCAAAGTCGCGGTTGCCATAGGTTACAGTTACGATACACGGCGTATTGTTGCCTTTCAGACCGGCCATACGCTCGCGGCACACAGCCGGAATGCGTCCGCCGTAAACGGGCGCGCCGAATACCACCACTTCTTTTTCTCCGAAAGTCGCCTGCGCCGGGGCACAGGTCAGATCCAGTTCGCTGAATTCATCCGAAAGCGCACGGGCAATGGCGCACACACCGGTCCGGCTGGTATCGGTGGGGGAGAAAAAGACAGCCGTTGCATTGATACTTTCCATGATGGAGCCTCCTTAACCCAGTAACATCCGGTCGTTGGCGAATTCGCCCTTGCTGGCCTCCGTGAATTTTTTCAACAGGTCTTCCACAGTGAGTTTCGCCTTTTCTTCGCCGGATACATCATAAATTACACGGCCCTCGTGCATCATAATCAGCCGGTTGCCCAAACGAATCGCATCGCGCATATTGTGGGTAACCATCAGAGCCGTTAAATTGTCTTCGCGAATAATTTTTTCTGTAAGATCCAATACTTTGGCGGCGGTTTTCGGGTCAAGAGCCGCCGTATGTTCGTCCAGCAGCAGCAGTTTCGGTCGCTGCATGGTGGCCATCAGCAGGGTGATCGCCTGGCGCTGACCGCCCGAAAGCAGTCCTACCTTAGTGGTCAGGCGGTTTTCAAGTCCCAAATCAAAATCTTTGACCATCTGCCGGTATTCTTCCGGCTCATTTTTACGAACGCCCCAGGCCAGCGTGCGGCGTTTGGTGCGCCGACGAGCCATGCCCAGATTTTCGAGAATCGACATGCTGGCAGCCGTTCCCATCATCGGGTCCTGGAAAACGCGGCCCATATAGCGTGCGCGCTGCACTTCGTTGAGGTCGGTAATGTTGCGGCCGTCCAGTTCAATACGTCCGCCGTCGCAGGCATAGGTTCCCGCAATCATGTTGAGCATGGTCGATTTGCCGGCTCCGTTGCCGCCGATTACGGTGATGAAGTCGCCGTCGTTGATCGTCAGGTTTACACCGCGCAAAGCCGGTTTGGCATTGACGGTTCCCGCATTAAATGTTTTTTGAATATCGATCAGTTTAAGCATCGGCGTTTCCTCCCGCATATTTTTTATCGTTGGCAATCCGCAGGCTGCGGGTCTGGATGGCGTTTTTGATAACCGGAACGGCCAGAGCGATCAACACGATCAAAGCGGTAATCAGCTTGGTGTCGCTGGCTTTGAGGCCGATACGCAGCGTAACGGCATAAATAATACGATAAATGATAGAACCTACCACAACCATAGAGAGCTTATAGCCAAAGCTGTGGTCTTTGCGGCAGAAGATCACTTCGCCGATGATAATAGAAGCCAAGCCGATTACGATGGAACCCTGTCCCAGCTGTACATCAGCGCTGCCTTGTGTTTGGGCAATCAGCGCGCCGGAAAGTCCGACGAGACCATTGGAGATAACAAGCGCCAAAACAACCATGATGCTCGTAGGTACGCCCAAAGCGCGCGCCATGTGCGGATTAGCACCCGTGGCGCGAATGGAAGTACCGATTTCCGTTCCAAAGAAGAAGTAGAGGAAGCAGATCAAGAGAACCAGAATCACAATACCCAGAATGGTCACCGTGATGTTGTTCAGATAGTCTTTCGGGAAAATCCCCCAGCTTTGCAGAACACTGCGCAGCCCGGTGGTGATGCGGTTGTCTGCAATAAACATACTGGCGGAGCCGCCCAATACGCGGATGGTGATCGAATACAGCCCGATCATGGTCAGGATACCGGCCAGAATCGGAGGAATTTTGAACACGGTATTGAACACACCCGTGGCCAAACCGGCCAGCATACCTGCCAGCGTGGCAAATATCAGTGTGACAAACGGGTTCATTCCGCCTTCAATTAATACGGCCGAAACGGCAGCGCCCAAACCGAGCGTACCTTCTACGGAAAGGTCGGCAAAATCAAGAATGCGGTAAGTCAAATAGACGCCGATGGCCATCACGCCCCAAATAAGTCCCTGTGCCACACCGCCCAGCAGCACAAGTCCGTTGGCTTGTAAAAACTCTGTCATATTCATACACTCTCCCGGCAGGAATTATTTTGCTTCCGCCCCAATGGCGGATTTTAAAACGAGACAGCGGGCCGGAGGTTGGCTGTTTCCGGCCCGCGTGTATTGATTTGATTATTCTGCAAAAGTAGCTTTGTCCAGAACGGACTGCGGAATTTCAAAAGCTTGTGCAGCTTCGCGATTCAAAACGATTTCGGCATCTTCGCCGGCCGACTGATATTCGATCGGCATATCCGAAACGGAAGCGCCTTCGATGATGCGGACAGCCATATCGCCGGTCTGTTTGCCCAGTTCCAGATAATCAACGGCGCCGTAAGTGGCCAAACCGCCGTTATCAACCATTCCCGCTTCGCCGCAGATCGTCATCACATGCGCATCTTTTGCGGTAGCGCCGATGATATCCATGTTGGAAGCGCAGGTGTTGTCGGTGGGAATCCAGCAGGCTTCAACCTGACCGGCCATCGATTCAACAACAGACTGCAGTTCGGTGGAAGCCGTTACGGTGAATTCCTTGTAGCCGATCCCCAGCTTTTGGGCGGCTTCAATGGCTTTTTCGGCCTGGAATTTAGAGTTCTGCTCGCCGGAGTTGTACAGAATACCGAGCGTTTTCAGTTCGGGGCACAGCTCCTTGGCAAAAGAGATCTGATCTTCGATCGGACCCATATCGGATGTACCGGAAACATTTTCTCCGGGTACGTCGGCTTCGGGATTGGTGACGGCCGTTACCAGAATCGGGATATCCGAAGTGGCGTTTACAGCGGCCTGTCCGGCGTCTGTTGCAATAGCCAGAATCAGATCAACCTTATCGGCTACAAACTGGTTGCAAATCGTGACGCATTCGTCCGCTTTACCGGTTGCAACCTGATAATCGATTTTCAGATTGCCTTTTTCTTCGCTGTAACCGGCTTCATCGAGTGCGGCTACAAAGCCTTCGTAAGCGGCGTCAAGCGCATTATGTTTGGTTAGCTGAACAACGCCGATTGAAAAGACGTCGTCGCCTCCGCCGGAGCTGCCGCTGTTTGCGCTGTCGCAGGCTACAAGACCGGTTGCCATCAGCAGGGCAGCCAGGCATACGGACAAATAACGTTTGATGTTCATAAGAATCCACCCCTGTTTGCTTTGACCCGCATCCGATTTTTGTGCGGGCTATATCATTCATCATACAACATTTTCGTCATTCGTCAAGATGGTAAACTGCGACAATTTAAAGCGTTGAATTGTTCTATTTTGCACAATCTTTGCGATTATGATTCCAAAAAGAGAAAAAGATAGGCTTTTTTCACGAAATAGGGTGCTTAAATCAGGCGAATAAGCGGCTGAGCGTGGCTTTTTCGGTATTCGCGGGGGGCTTGTCCCACCACACGCCGAAACGCTTCCCGGAAGGTTTTCACATCCAGATATCCGCAAGCCGGTGCGATTTCAGAGATGGGCTGATCGGTCTCAAGCAGCAAGCGGCAGGCCAGTTCAATCCGTTTGCGGCGCAGATATTCGGCAAAATTTTCACCGGTTTGGCGATGGAACAAACGGCTGAGAGCTTCGGGCCGCATGGCGAAGCGTTCGGCATATCGGGTCAGCGCGTGCGGGGCGGCCGGATTTTTGCGGATTTCCTCCGTTATCCAGGAAACTTCGATCCCCGGACGTTCGGCGGGCTGCATCCCAAGCAGACGCACCGACTGAATCAACAGGTCAATCAGCAGCACGCGCAGCATCGCGTAATAGCCAATGTCCTGCTGACGGCATTCTTCTTCCATCCGGTCGAGCGCGGCGGCAATCCGCCCGTCGCGGTCGTAAAACAGTTTTTCCCGGCTGCCGGCATACCCGCCCGAAAACCCCGTATCGGGCATGCAACTGTCGAGCAGTGCCGGAAAACTGCGGCAGTGGCCCAGCGAGGCATCGATCATCGCGGGCTGGAACAGACAGTTTGTCACGGTGAGATCTTCGCTGCCGCTGTCGTAGCTGTGTGTTTCGCCAAAGTCCACCAGAATCACGTCGCCCGCACACAGCCGCCTGGAAACGCCGTTGAGCGTGTGCCGGGTCCAGCCTTTGCGGATATAGGCCAGCTCGAGAAACGTATGGGAATGCGCAATGCCGGGCAAAGCCACAGACTGCGTACGAATGGAAAAGCTGCTGTTCATGGTAAACGCATCGTTCACAAAAATCCCCCCTAAAAAGAGCAAAAACACCGGTTTTCATGTTGAGCGGTTTGGTAGTATACTAAGGTCAGCAAAAGCAAGGAGGCTTTTTTATGACCAATCGTGAGCGTTTTCAGGCTGTATTCGGCGGCGAAAAGCCGGATCGTCTGCCTGTTGTAGAGTGGGCAAGCTGGTGGACTTTGACGATGGAGCGCTGGCAGGGCGAGGGCGCCCCGGCGCAGACCGGTCCCGATACCTTGCAGAATTATTTCGGGCTGGACCCGCTTCGCCAGATCTGGCTCAGACCCCGCAGCCGTGAATTGCCGCAGCCTGTTTCGCATGGCGCCGGCATTCTGGAAGACGAGGAGCAGTATGAATCGATGCTGTACGGCTTGTACAACGACCAAAACATCGATGAAGCGGTTGCGCGCGCCACCGAATGGCAGGCAGGCCACGAGCGCGGCGATTTTGCCGAATGGCTGACGCTCGAAGGCTTTTTCTGGTTCCCGCGTACGTTGTTCGGTATCGAAAATCATCTGTATGCTTTTTACGATGAGCCGGAACTGATGCATCGCATGAACCGCGAACTCACGGCGTATCATCTGCGCGCACTCGAAAGACTGCTGCCTATCATGAAACCGGAGTTCATGACCTTCGCCGAAGATATGTCCTACAATCATGGCCCGATGATTTCCAAAGAACTGTTCGATACATTCATGCTGCCGTATTACCGCCAGATTATCCCGGTGCTCAAAGATTTCGGCGTGCGTGTGCTGATCGATACCGACGGCAATGTGGAACCGCTGATCCCGTGGTTTAAAGAAGCCGGTATCGAAGGCGTTCTGCCGCTGGAACGTCAGGCCGGTGTGGATGTCAACCGTATCCGCAGCAATCATCCCGACTGGCTGATGGTAGGCGGCTACGACAAAACGATTATGCATTTGGGCGAAGAAGCCATGCGGCGCGAATTTGAGCGCGTACTGCCCGCCATGCGCAGCGGCCGGTATGTGCCTAGCGTAGACCACCAGACGCCGCCGGACGTTTCCGTGGAACAGTATCGCATCTATGTGCGCCTGCTCAAAGAATACGCCGAAAAGGCCGTTCGCTGAATCAGTCCTGAATGGAAGGCACCAGCCATTGCTGATATTCGCGGGGCGTGATGCCGAAGAACGCTTTGAATTTTTTATAGAAAAACGGGTTGTCTGTAAATCCGCATTTTTCCCAGATTTCCCCCAGCGGGCAGGAGCGCGCGGCCATCAGCTGGCAGGCGCGGTAAAGCCGCAATTGTGTTAGATAGGTGTTGGGAGAAGTTCCGTAGACTTCTTTAAAAATCCGGTCGTATTGCCGGGTAGAAAGGAAAACCTGCTCGGCCAGCTCCGGAACACGGATGCTCCGGTGCAGGTTTTCTTCCATATAGGTAACCGTGGGCAGGATCTTTTCCATTTGAAGCGACAGGCTGTTCTGGCTGGGCAGAAAACAGCGCGAAAGATAAGCCGTAAGCGCCAGCAGATGGGTGCGGATGATTACTTTGTAGCCCGGTTTGCGCTCCCGGAATTCCTGCGTCATTACGCCAATCAGATCGGTAACATGAGCCAGCTGATCGGCGTCGAGCATCAGCGGTTCGCCCGGCGCCTGATGACGCAGAGCGGGCGGACACTGTACAAACAGCGAGCGGAAACCCGGATCGTTTTTCAGGTCATAGTCGCAGGCCATCAGGCCGTTGAGGTCGAATTTCAAAACATAGATTTTCAGGTTATCCATGTCTTCGATCCGGTGCGTCAGCGGCGGAGGAACCGTGACCACTGCTCCCGCTTCCAGCCGGCAGCGCTCATTTTCGGAACAGTGCCAGCCTGTGCCGCCGAGCACCACGATCAGTTCGGTATAGTTGTGCGCATGATCGGGGAAAAATCCGTTCATGCAGCTGGTTTCTGCCGAAAACGGAAAACTGTCGTCTGGACGGGCGGTAATATCATAAACGCGCATCTCATTCATCTCCTTCAAATGTCTCAAGAATACAATAAACTGGCTGGATTGTCAATTGAACATCCGGCCGGTTTTGCTATAATGTGAAAAAAGACTATGCTCGGGGGTATAGCCCGGCAACAGGGAGGAACTTTTCATGAATCGTTACGAAAAAGTCCGCGCCGCGATTGACCATCGGCAGACGGAATTTATCCCGTCGTGCATTCATCTGGACGGCGAAGGCATAGAGAAATATTTTGATCCGCTGTTTGAACGCTATGTAAAGGGCGATGTGCGCGAGCGTTATCTCGCCGGCGAGATTTCTCGCCGCCATGCCGTTTATTACGGAATCGGCAATCATGTGCTCACGGTTTCGTGCCCTTGGTGGCAGTGGTACGATCTGCCTCCGGCTTATGCAGAGGAAGAAGCGCCCGATTTCCTGCCCAAAACGATCGGCACAGGCAGCTATGAAGCGTTTGCCAAACAGGTGAAAGCGCTCAAAGAATCGACCGATGCTTACATTCTGGTCACCATCTGGGGCAGCCACTTTGAAAAAGCCAATTTTGCACGCGGGATTGAAAATTTCCTGGCCGATCTGGCAGGCGATCCCGAATACGCCGAAAAGCTTCTCAAATTTATCATCCATAAAAACATGGTGATGCTTGAAAATATCATCCATACGCCGGGCCTCGACGGTATTTTGCTGGGCAGTGACTGGGGTTCGCAGAAAGACCTGTTGATGTCGCCGACTACTTGGCGTGAGCTGATCCGCCCGGGTGAGATTCAGGAATACGAATTGATCCGCAGTGCCGGACTGGACGTGTGGGTGCATTCCTGCGGCGACATCCGCCGCATCCTGCCCGATCTCAAGGAAATGGGCGTGGATGTGCTCAATCCCATTCAGCCCGAATGCATGGATATTTACAAAATCAAAGAAGAAGTCGGCGACCGCATTTGCTTCTGGGGCGGCGTCAGCACGCAGCAGATTCTGCCTTACGGCACGCCCGAGCAGGTGCGCGCAGAAACGCTTAAAGTGGCCGGTGCTCTTTCCCGCGGCGGCGGATACATCACCGCGCCCTCGCAGGAAATTCAGAAGGACGTTCCGTTTGAAAACTTGTGTGCCCTGATCGATACGGCAGCCGAGCTGTCCGGTATTCGGTAAAAGGAGGGAAAAATCATGTCGAAAAGCGACGGTATGAAAGCGCTGAATCTGGAAATGCCCGATCGGGTTCCGCGGACTGAATACTCTGTTTTGGGTCATCCCGAGCTGGTGAGCCGGGTTACGGGAATTCAGGTAACCGCCCAAAGCGACGCCGAAACCTGGAAAAAAGCGCAGCAGGCTTTTCTGAAAGCCTGGCAGTTCGATTTTATGTGGAGTGTCGATATCAGCCACGACGTTTTCGGCCGGTATTATACGGATATGGGTCATGCCGTGTATGCGGCGGGCGGCTCCGATTTCCGCGAAGTAGGGAAGAGCATGTTTGAAGACGAAGACGACGTGCTCGGGTTTGATCCCTGGGAAGCGCTGGGCGCGATTGACGAAGCCGAAACGGTCGCGATGCTCAATCGCCGTTACCGCGAAAAATGCGCGTTCTGGGACGACGCCGTCAATATGGATGGCGTGTACGTCACCTGCATGTCGGGTCTGATCGATTTGTTCGGTTGGGATCTTTTGCTTACGGCGGCGGGTATGGACCCGAAAGCGTTCGGCGATGTGGCCGACCGGTATGCAAGCTGGGTCATGCAGTATATGAAGGCGTTGGCAAAGTGTGATTCGCCGGTTATCATGCTGCACGACGATATTGTGTGGACGGAAGGCCCTTTCCTCCATCCGGATTGGTACCGCCGGTATATTTTCCCCAATTATAAAAAGTATCTCCAGCCGCTGCTTGAGGCGGGCAAAAAGGTTGTCTTCACCTCCGACGGAACCTACACTACCTTTGTCGACGATATTGCCGACTGCGGTTTCCATGGATTCGTTTTGGAACCCACGACCGATATGGCCTATATCGCGGAAAAATATGGTAAAACACATTCCTTTATCGGCAACGCAGATACGCGTGTTTTGCTGATGGGCAGCCGCGACGATATCTACCGTGAAGTCAAGCGTTGCATGGATATCGGCAAAAAGTGCCCCGGTTTCTTTATGGCGGTGGGCAATCATATTCCCGCAAATACTCCCGTGGACAACGCTTTGTGGTATAATGAATGTTATGAAAAAATGGCCGGACGCTGAAAGGGCATCCGGAATGGGAGGAGCATAACATGAGCATTCATTTTTCACAGGATCGCTGGGAAGCGGTTCGCAAGAATTACCGTGCCTGGTGGGACGGCACACTCGATCGCCCGCTGGTTAAAGCGGCTGTGCGCTGTCATCAGCCGGATCGCCCGGCACCGGCTGCGCCATTTCCGGCTCAAAGCAATTGCCACGATTTTTCGATTTCACCTGAAGCCGTGGTTGATGCCGTGGACTACGAATTGTCGCAGTTTGAATTTCTGGGCGATGGTTTTCCCATGTGGAATTTCGATTTCTTCGGGCCGGGTGTGCTGGCCGCATTCTGCGGGGCAAAACTCGATAACAGCAGCGGCCGCGTCTGGTTTTTCCCCGAAGAAGAGCTTCCGCTCGAAGAAATTCAGATTCGCTACGACCCTGAAAATAAGTGGGTACAGCGGATCAAGGCGATTTACCGCGCTGCGCAGGAACGCTGGGGCAGTTCTGTGCTGCTCGGTATGCCCGACCTCGGTGGCGTCATGGATGTGGTCGCCAGTTTCTGTGAAAGCGAAAATCTGTTGTATGCGCTGTACGACGAACCGGAAGAAGTGCTGCGTCTGTGCCGCGAAGCGCGCACAGCCTGGATGGAAGCGTATCGGGATCTGTATCAGGCTTTGCAGCCTGTTAATCCCGGGTGCAGCAACTGGTCGGGGATATTCAGCGACAGGACATCGTACATCATTCAGTGTGATTTCTCTTATATGATCGGCAATCCGATGTTCCGCCAGTTTGTGCTGCCTGATCTGGAAAAGGACTGCAAAGAACTGGAGGATACGATTTATCACCTCGACGGAATCGGAGAACTGAATCATCTCGATGATATTCTGGCGATTCCGGAACTGAACGCCGTGCAGTGGGTCTACGGAGACGGTCAGTCCACGGCGCCGCACTGGCTGGATGTTTACCGCCGGATTCACGAAGCCGGTAAACGCATGTTTTTGTATTGCGGCCATGAGGATTTTGAAGCGGTTCGCCGCGCTGTGCCGGACGGTCAGTTTTATCTGAACAGCCTGGACGTTAAAACCGTGGAAGAAGCGCAAACGCTGCTGCGCCGGTACGGCGTCCCGGAAAAATAAAGCAAAATCCTTATAAACATGAAAGGTTTCGATCAATTCTTCGCTACCGCTACGGTCGGCGCCTTGTTTGTGTGCCACTGGCACACGGCGCCCTTTTCAAAGGTTTGCGGATTCCAAAGGCGGCGCCTTTGGCCGCTCTCCGCAGAGAGCGGAACACTTTTGCCCTCACAAGCGCATGAGGGTAGAAAGAAATGTCCGGTGGACGTTTCTTTCGTAGGGAACCCTCGCCGGGGGTTCCCTGGTGCCGAAACGATTGTTTATCCCTTTTTGTCAAATTAAAGCCCGCAGGCAATCGCCTGCGGGCTTTTCGGTTTGTTTAGATTATTTAGACATAGCCTTTCTGAGCTGTTCGCAGTAGTACTGCACATTCTCAAATTTGGCGTCGGGTGCGATACGATGGTCGGGGCAGGGAATATAGCCGCCCAGTTCGATCAGCGGCTTCAGGCGCTCGATTTCTTCGTCAACCGCTTTGTAGTCGCGGGCAAATACGGTCTTGTTCATACCGCCTACGCCGCGCAGGCCTTCGCCATACTGTGCACGCCATGGGGCGATGCTGGCGTTCCAGGTACCCACTTCGATCGGGAACATCGTGTTGACGCCGTTTTCAAACCAGATCGGAACCAATTTGTCGATGCAGCCGTCGCAGTCTACCGAAACAATATCCACGCCGTAGGAGCGCAGCAGATCGGTCGTTTTCTTGTAGTGCGGGCCAACCCATTCGCGGAACATCGTGGGATTGACCAGCGGGCCGTTTTTAAAGCAGATGTCTTCCCAGTAATGGGCGTAATCGAATTTAGCGCCGGATTTCAGCGCAGTTTCAACCCATTTATACGAAAGACCGGCCATGGTGTCGATGATTTCCTTGAACAGATCTTCATCGTCCACATACAGATAGCTCAGCTGTTCCACGCCCAGGAAATTGCGCATGGTGCCCATCAGCGAGCCGCAGTGAATGCCGATCGGGATTTCGCGCCCTTCGGTGCTTGTAAGGCTCTTGAGCAATTCGGCGTTATAGCGGTCATCCGACCACTGCAAACGCGGCAGATACAGTTCTTCCCATGATTCACGATCCATCAGCGAGGTGCCGATTTCGGCGGGAATGGAAACCGTACCCGGCTTTTCCAATACGATCAGTCCCACAGGATCGCGTACAACCTGGGAACCGTCCGGGCGTTTTTCCAGAATTTCTTTTTCAAAATTGGGGAACAGATCTACGGAACAGCCGACACAGGAGTTCCAGTTGAAATCGAATCCCAGCCGTTTCATAACAGACTGATCCCACTGGCTGTTGTCACCCTCTTTGGCATAACCGTCGGCTTCTTCCTGGGTGATGTGTCCTTCTGCGGCCCATTTCTGCAGCGTCTCGCGCCAGTAACCAAACGAAACAATAGGCATGGCTTCGTAATCCTGCCCGTGCAGAATGGCCAGAATATTCTCTCTGTGTGTCATGTCGCTTTCTCCTCTTTGGCGGCCGGCGTTTTGGCGCCATAGCCGTATGATACTTGTATCATAGCGCAGGACGTGATAGAATACAAGATAAGTTATTGCGAAAAAATTCCTTAAAATTGCTTTCTTTTGAAAGGAGGCGGCCGGATGTTTAAATACAATTTCGGCGCAGACCGCAGCCGTCAGTTTTCTTATCCGTATACCGGTCATCCCGAAACGAAACAGCTTCCGTTTTATCTTTCGGTAATCGGAGATTTTGACTGCGGCGGGGATTACTATACCGAGCGCAGTGCCCGCGAAGAGTATCTGATGCTGTATACGCTGGGCGGAGAAGGTGAGCTGACCTGCGGGAACGACCATGTGCTGCTTCCAAAGGGTTCCCTGGTAGTGTTTGATTGCCGAAAATACCACATTTACCATACGCATGGAGAAAACTGGCGCTTTTTGTGGGTGCATTTTAACGGCGAAGGTGTGCCGCCTTATCTGCAGGCGATCAACGGGGATGGGCTGCATATTCTCTATCCGGAAGAGGGCAGTCTGGAATCGTGGTGGGGAAAGCTTCGGAATAAAATTGCGGAAAACGGTAAGTATACGCATTTTGAAATCAGTAATCTGCTTTCAGATATGCTCACATCCTGGGTATGCCTTTCGCGCTATACAGAAGATGAATCTCCCGTACACGGCCGGATTGAAAAAGTCCGGTTGTATATGGAACAGCATTTTGCCGAGCCGCTTGGGGTAGACGATCTGGCCGCGCTTTGCGGACTGAGTAAATATCATTTTATCCGTGTGTTCCGGGCGGTTACGGGTTCTGCGCCCGGGGAATATCTGCGTCTGTTCCGCATCAACCGCGCTAAGGAATGGCTGATCGGAACCGACTTGCCGGTAAGCGAAATTGCAGCGCGCGCCGGGTTTGGAGAAAGCAAGATCCTGATCGGCGCATTAAAAAAAGCAGCGGGCATGACCCCGCTGCAATATCGTTCGGCTTATGCCGGAAAAAAGACGGAACGCCGCCGCGAACCGGAATGGAGTGAATGAATTAAACATTGGCCGGAAGAGAAGAGGCCAGATCGCCCAGTGGTTCGCGGTTGTCGCGCTCCACAATTTCGGCGTGCATCGTATCGTCGAATACAACCGTTGTAATCGAGGCGTTGCCCACCCACGGGTAATCTTTCACCTCATCGGGCGAGAGTCCCCGGATTTCGGCTTCCAGCGAGCGGATCGCCGCACCGTGGCTTGCGATGCCGATATGTTCGCCCGGATGTTTCTTCACGATTGCCGTTACAGCCGCCCATACACGCCGGCGTACTTGCGCAATGCTTTCACCGCCGTCACAGGCCGCGCGGCCGATGTTTTGTTTCCATACGGTGTAGCTTTCCGGGAATTCGGCTTCCAGTTCGCTGAATTTTTTCGATTCCCAAAGCCCGGCCCAGATTTCCCGCAGGCCTTTGTCGGCAATCGGCGTAAGATTTTGTGCTTCGGCGATAATCGATCCGGTTTCCCATGCGCGCGAAAGATCGCTGGCGTAAACAGCGTCGAGCCGGACATGTTCTTTCAAATAAGCGGCGGCGCAGGCGGCCTGACGGCGTCCCAGATCGGTTAGCGGAAAATCGCTGTGCCCGGCAAAGCGTTCTTCCAGATTGGCCACGCTCTGTCCGTGGCGCACAATGTATAAAGTTGTCATGCCGATTCCTCCGTTTGGCTGATCCAGCCCGAAACGGCCGCTACCAGCAGATCAATGTTTTGTTCATCGTATACGGTATCGCGTACGGTGTGAATCCGCCCGATCCGGTAGCCCAGCTTCTTTTTATGAAAAGCGGCAACGCCGATGCCGCGCTTAAAGTTCATCTGATCCGATGGGTAGAAGGTGCTTTTGCTGGGATAAAAATGACAAGCTTTGCCGTTTGCGGCTGTTGTTTCACAAGCTTTTTGCAAGGTATGAAAAAGCGGATGATGAGCAGCACCAGGTTTTGACACGAACAAGATAGAATCTCCGTCTGAGACACAGTCAAAATTCAGCACCAAAGCTTCTTTGGCCGCCTTTGGATGGCATTTTACAAAACGAGCGGAACCGATCAGCCCCAGTTCTTCGTAATCGAACAGGACGCAGGCCGTTTTGGCGCGCTGTTCCGCGCTTAAAGCAAACCAGGTGCGCAGCACGGTGACGACACCGGAGGTGTTGTCGTTGGCGGTGTGCGGGTTGGCGGGGCCTGCCATCATGCAAAGCATAAAGGCCAGCAAACCGGCGCCGTATACAGGCCAGTAAAATTCCTGTGCTTCAATCAGCTGTGCGGCCAGTGCAACTGCGACGCCCCAAATAAAAAAGATCGGCAGCAAAACGCCCAGCTGAGCCAATAACGTCAGCAGGATGTTGCGCGGGAAGAGCAGATTGGGGAACGGCATGCGCGCACAGGTATCGTAATGCGCGGTCAGCAGAATTTCGGCCGTATCCGGATTCCCAAGAATGATGTTGCGGCTGTTCAGCAGACCGCCGGTTTCCACGCGGCAGGCTGTGCCGTTTTCTTTGCAAAGCGTTTCGAGCCAATGATAAAAAGCAATCTTTTGCTGCGCACTTTTTCGAACCTGAAAACGTTCCAATATGGTTTTGGCAATCGGTTCCATCTTATCCGTCCTTTCTCCCGTGTCGAATAAGTTCAGTATAGCAGGAAGCCGGACGTTTGACAAGCGGAGGATACTTTACTATAAAAAATACCCTGCGTAGGCTTTGTACAGTCTGCGCAGGGCGTTTCATTTATAAGCGAATCTCCACCGGTGTGGTGCGAATCCATTCATCGATCTGCAAAAGATAAGCGAGCAGCTGCGGCCCGGCCATCAACTGGCCAAACCACGGTTTGCCGTAATCAAAGCTTTCTCCCAAAAGGCCGTGAATCACGTCTTCGGCAATCAGGCCGTGCAGCGGGGAATCCGATTGCTGCAAAACTGCGCGCAAGCGCTGTTTCAGAATTGCCTCGTAACCGGGATTGTGCGTTTTGGGGTACGGACTCTTGCGGCGATCCAGCACTTCGTCCGGGAGCAGCCCGCGGGCGGCTTCACGCAACAGGACTTTGGGGACACCGTTGCGGGCTTTGTAATCCCATGGCGTGTTGAAGACATATTCCAGCAGCCGGTGATCCGCAAAAGGTACGCGGACTTCCAACCCGTGCGCCATGCTGCAGCGGTCTTTGCGGTCGAGCAGGGTTGCCATAAAGCGGTAAATATTCAAATAGCCGATTTCCCGCCGACGTGCTTCTTCGGGAGATTCTCCTTCGAGCTTCGGTACTTGCTGCAGCAGTTCATCGTAGCGCTCCTGCACATAGTCTTCCAGCCGGAGCTTTTCCCGCAGTTCGGGCGTCAGCAGACGGATTCTGACGGAAAGATCTGGCGACCACGGGAACGTGTGGCCTTCGAGCGCTTCTTTTTTGTGGAACCACGGATACCCGCCGAAAATTTCATCAGCGCATTCGCCGCAAAGCGCCACGGTATGGTTTTGCTTAACCAGTCCGCAGAAGTAAACCAGCGATCCGTCTACGTCGGCCATGCCCGGCAGGTCTTTGGCGTGCAGAGCGGGGGAAAGGGAATCGGCCAGCGATTGATTGTCGCAGACCAGTGTGGTGTGATGCGTACCCAAAATCCGGCTTACTTTTTCGGCCCAGGGCTGATCCTGATCGGGCTGGAACGCGCTTGGCGTAAAGAACTGCCGGTTCCCTTCGAAGTCAAACGAATACGTTGCCAGATCCATACCCTTTTTGCGCATCTCGCGCGCAACCAAAGCCGTGACAACACTCGAATCCAACCCGCCGGAAAGGAATGTGCAAAGCGGAACATCCGATGCCGTCTGACGCTCGATAATGTCTTCCAAAAGGCCGCGCACCGTTTCAACCGTTTTTTCGAAGGAATCGGTGTGTTCGTAGCTTTTTAATGTGTAATAAGCGCGTGCGTGCAATCCGTAAAGGTCAAATACTGCACAGTTGCCCGGCAAAAGTTCATGGATATTTTCAAATACGCCGCATCCGGCCGTACGCATAGGGCCAAGGCCAAATACTTCACAGAGGCCTTGCCGCCCGATGATTGGCGTAACGCCCGGATAACGGAACAAAGTCTTGATTTCCGAGCCGAATACCAGCCGGTTACCTACTTGTGTATAGAACAATGGCTTTACACCAAATCGGTCGCGGCAAAGGTACAAAATGCCGCGCGCCTCGTCGTCTACCGCGAAAGCATAGATGCCGTTGAGCTGTTCGGCTACATGTTCGCCGTAATGCATATAGGCTTTCAGCAAAACTTCCGTATCACAGGTTGTTTCAAACGTGTATCCCAAAGAGCGCAGAGTCTCACGCAATTCGGGCGCATTATAGAGCTCGCCGTTGTATGCGATGGTGTATGTAAAACCGTTTTTTACGGCTGACATGGGTTGAGCACCGTTTTCCGGGTCCATCACCGCCAGCCGGACATGCGCCAGCGCCGCGTGCGGAGAAACATGTACGCCCCGGTCATCAGGCCCGCGGTGTGCCGCGCTTTCGGCCATATCCAGTGCCAGCCGTCGCCACAGATACTGTTCGTGCAAAAGATCGTCGTCCATCACGGAAAAGCCTGCAAATCCGCACATAATACCACCCTTTTCAAATTACTACACTTCAGTCTATTCCAAAACAAAGGAAAAAGTGCGCGTTTTCCTGCGCATACAAAAAACTTTTATACAGGATGTGACTGTGTTATAATGGGAAAAAGTTTTTTGGGAGGCTTATTTATGTGTCTGATTCCATCCTGCCCCGAGCAGGCAGAAGTTACGATTCGTCCCGCCGTTATCGGCGATGTGCCCGAATTGCTGCGGGTTTATGAGGCTGCACGTGCCTTTATGCGTGCGCATAACAATCCTTCGCAGTGGGGGAATAACAATCCGCCCGCTTGCGAGCTTGAGAAAAATATTGCGCGCGGCGAGCTGTATGTGATGGAATCAAAGGGGAAAGTCCATGCCGCCTTTGCGTTTATTCCGGGAGAAGATCCGACTTATCGTGTGATCGAGGGCGCCTGGCGGGATGATTCCCCGTATGCGGCGATTCACCGTGTGGCTTCCGACGGGGAGCTGAAAGGCGTATTCTCTCGCTGTGCCGCATATTGTAAAGCAAAATGCGGGCACCTCAGAATCGATACGCATGCAGATAATTACCCAATGCAGGGTGCTATCCAAAAGGAAGGTTTTCTTCCCTGCGGCGTGATTTATCTGGAAAACGGAGATCCGCGCCTGGCTTTCGAGTTTGTTTCTCGAAAATAATCTTGTCAAAATCTTTCGATTTATGCAAAATAACATTGAAACATGGTAGTGCGGTTGTTATAATGTAAATAAAATCTGCGTGTTTTATACGCAATCAGTAAAGGGGCGATTTTTGTGAATCAAACTTTCCGGATGCCGCCTGTTGATCCAAGAACCCGTGAGCCGCAGGCTGTACAGATTCTGCGTGCTTGCATGGGTAGTCCGTTGTTTTTGGTAGCGACAATTTTGCTCACGCTTTCCGCTTTATTCACTTCTGTAAATATGTTGAATGTGGATTCGATGGTGAGCAGCATTCTGTATCAGCTGCCATCCACTCAGGCGCGTGTGCTGTTTTCTTCGTATAAGGGGATTGTCCTTTTTACGCTTGGTTTCAGTATTCTGTTGCAGCTTCTGTACGTAATCGGCTTTTGGTGCGCTTTTAGCGCGGCACGCAGCCGGAAAAGCCCGGTCGGTACCGGCGGCTTAACGCTGATCCAGTCTATGGTAATTGTTTCGATCGTCTTGCTGGGTCTGGCAGCGCTCATTTATGCAGTTCTTTTTGTGATTGCATCTGTTGCACTTGCCGCAGGTTCCGCGGCAATGAGCGCCGGTTTTACCGGAGATACATCGGGTGCAGCCGTTATGGGAATGAGCTGGGCCATGATGATTCTGGTGATTGTAGTGGTAGCCGCTGTTTTTACGCTGGTATTTGTGTATTTGGGTTCCGCTCTGAATACAATCAGCCGTGTGAAATATACGGCCCGCACAGGTAAGGCAGGCCGTCCGGTTTCCATGTTCCTCATCGTCATGAATTTTATTTTGTTCGTGTTCGGCCTTTTGAGCATGCCTGTAGCTTTGATGACGACGTTTTTCATGCGTCCCGGAGCTGTTTCGCTGTATGGCATTTTCAGCCTTCTGACGCAGATTTGCGGCCTTACTGCTATGCTGCTGCTTACCATTCAGCTGCTGATCTATCGCCGTCGGATGCAGCCTGTGCGCCTTGCAGAAAATCCGCCGCGTTCGGGATATCAGGTTCAACCTCCGCATGCTCCGGCTTCGCCGATGGAAATGCATGTCTCCGTTGAGCAGAAGCAGACCTTTACGGCTCCCATTCCTAATCTTCCTGTTGATTCCGAGCCTGCCACTCCGGCAACACCTGTCGAGCCGGTCGAGACCCCTGCTCCGGTAGAACCTGTCACCGAGCCTGTTTTGGAAGAAACACCGGACATTGTGGAAGCACCGGTTTATGATGAACCGCCTGTTGCTGAAGAGAAAGAAATTCCGGTACCGCCCGTTGTTCCGGTTCCCAAGCCTGAACCGGTTGAGCCTGTGAAGATTGAGCCGGAAAAGCCGGTTGGTGCGGCTGTGATTCTTCCGCCCGAACAGAATGTGGTGTCGGCTATTCCTACCGTTCAGCCTGTATCGGTCGAAAAGCCGACTCCGGTTGATCCTCAGCCAAAAGAAGAAAAAGCGGCTGCCGTTGTGCTTCCTCCCGAGGAGGGCGTTGTTTCGGCGCAGCCTGTTGTTCAGAAAGAGGAGCCTCTTGTTGAGACTAAAAAACCGGAAGCACCTAAGCCGCAGGAAGAACCGGTTCGCCCGGCCGTTAAATATTGCGTGAATTGTGGTGCGCAGTTGCCTGCCGGTGCAGCCTTCTGTAACCAGTGCGGTTATAAGCAGCCTAAAATTTAAATTCATTAAGTATAGCTGGTAAAAGAGAACCTCCGACAAGGCGGGGGTTCCCACTGACCATTGGCGAATGAAGCGTAGAATAACAATAGGCCTCTGCTGCGTGACGTAAGCTATAAATTCATTGAAAGCTTATTCGCGACGTATCCTGCGGTGGTTCGCCGCCCGGCTATTTTTTGCACAAAAATCCCGCTGCCGTAAAAAGCAGCGGGATCGTTTTTTTATTTCACTTTTTCTACTTTCAGCATGTTGGTTGTTCCGGCGGTACGCAGCGGAATGCCTGCCGTGATGACGACAGTATCGCCTTTATGAACGGCGCCGCATTTTGCGGAAACTTCCAGCGCATGCTCAAACAGTTCGTCGGTGCTTTCCTTTTCTTCACACATCAACGGAAGCACACCCCACGAGAGATTTGTCTGCCGCCAGACTTTTTCACACGGCGTGCAGCTGATGATGGGGCAGGAAGGACGGTGCTTCGAGAGCATCTTGGCCGTATTGCCCGACTGTGTGACCGTAATGATAGCCGAAGCGCCCAGATCGTGTGCCGTGGTTACCGTGGCATGGGAAATGGCGTCGGGAATATCGTTTTTCAGGCTTTCGGCGATATTGAACTGATGAATATAGTCGATACTGGCTTCGGCAGCCTCCACAATACGAACCATGGTTTTGACAACATCTACCGGATGCGCGCCTGCGGCCGTTTCACCGGAGAGCATAACGGCGGACGTACCATCATAAATGGCATTGGCTACGTCGGTTGTTTCGGCACGGGTAGGACGGGGATTGCTGATCATGGATTCCAGCATTTGCGTGGCAGTGATGACCTGCATACCGGCGCGGTATCCCTTCAGGATCAGTTCTTTCTGGATGGCCGGAATCTGCTCAAACGGAATTTCAACGCCCAAATCGCCGCGCGCAACCATGATGCCGTCGGAAACACGAATGATTTCATCAATGTTGTTTACGCCTTCCATGTTTTCTATTTTGGCGATGATCTTTACATTGCGCCAGCCCAGCGAGTTGGTAAATTTACGCAGGTAGTCTACGTCCGCGGCGGTGCGCACAAACGAGGCGGCAATGAAATCAAAGCCTGTTTTGGCGCCGAACTCCAGGTCGGTCATATCGCGCTCGGAAAGATACGGCATGGAAAGTTCCACGCCCGGAACGTTTACGCCTTTGTTGTTGGAAAGAATACCGCCTTCGGTTACTTCGCAGATAATATCGGTGGCGGTTACTTTTTTGACGCGCAAAGAAATCAGACCGTCGTTAATCAGGATCGCCGTGCCGGGCTGAACGTCGGCCGGCAGACCACTGAATGAAACAGAAGCGATTTTGTCGTCGCAGACGACATCGCGCGTAGTCAGGGTGTAGGTGTCTCCGGTGAAAATTTCTACCGGCTTGTTATCCTTAAACAGACCCAAACGGACTTCCGGTCCTTTGGTGTCCAGCATGGTGGCAATGGGGAGATTCAGTTCACGGCGCAGACGATCGACCATTTCATACCGGCGGCGGTGTTCTTCATGATTTGCGTGAGAAAAATTGAAACGCGCAACATTCATACCGCACAGCATCAGCTGGCGCAAAACGGCTTCGTCATCGGTAGCCGGACCGACTGTACAGACAATCTTTGTTTTTCTCATGGATACACATCCTTTCACTCTCTGCCGCTATTGTATCGTATACCTTTTCATTTCGTCAAGAGAAACGGTGATTCTGTATATAGTTTTTACATTTTAACCTTACCGGGTAAAAACTTGTGCTTTTCATCGATCTGTGTTATACTGAATAAAACATATGTTCTGTTTACGTCAAAGGGGAGGCGCCGGTATGGATCGCGTGATTCTTCATTCGGATTTGAATAATTTTTACGCTTCCGTGGAATGCCTGGGACATCCGGAATGGCGTAAAATTCCGCTTGCCGTGGCCGGCGACCCGGAAGCCCGGCACGGCGTTGTGCTGGCGAAAAACGACCTGGCCAAACGTTTTGGCGTGAAAACAGGGGAAGCTTTGTGGCAGGCGCGCCAGAAATGCCCGCAGATTACCTTTGTACCCCCGCATTTTGAGCGCTACACGGCTTTTTCCCGTGCAGCCCGCGAAATTTACTGCCAGTATACCGATCAGGTGGAACCGTTCGGTTTGGATGAATGCTGGCTAGATGTAACCGGCAGTGAACTGCTGTTTGGCAGCGGGGAAACGATTGCAAACGAACTTCGCCGACGGATGAAGACGGAACTGGGCCTTACCGTTTCGGTCGGTGTTTCTTTTAATAAAGTTTTTGCCAAACTGGGCAGCGATATGAAAAAGCCGGACGCCGTAACCGTGCTCAGCCGGGAAAATTACCGCGAAAAAGTCTGGCCGCTGGAAGTCGGACAGCTGCTTTTCGCCGGACCCGCTACCTGTGAAAAACTGCGCCGCCGCGGCATTCGCACCATCGGGGAACTGGCGGCTTCGTCTGATTCGTTTGTGGAGCATACGCTGGGCAAAGCCGGTATCCAGCTTAAACGTTATGCCAACGGGGAAGATAACGCGCCCGTTTTGCGCCTGTCGGAACTGCCGCCGCCCAAATCGATCGGAAACAGCACCACCGCCGCGCATGATCTCACTGCAGAAGAGGATATCCGCATCACCCTGTATGTATTGTGTGAAAGCGTGTCGGCGCGTATGCGTGCCGCGGGATTCAACGCCCGAACCGTGCAGCTTACCATTAAAGATAACACGTTTGCGCGGCAGGAATGCCAGTGCGGCTTGGATTTGCCCAACCATACGGCGCGTGCTTTGTTTGAAGCCGCTTATGGCTTGTACTGTACGCATCGCCCGCAGCGTCCGGTGCGGCTTTTGGGGGTAACGGCTACCGGTCTGGAGCCGATCGGGGAAGAACAGCTTTCCTTTTTGCCCGAAGCCGAACAGCTGCGACGCGCCGAAGAACTGGAAACGGCTGTCGATACACTGCGCGGACGCTATGGAGATAAGGCGCTGGTTCGCGGTGTGATGTTTCTCGATCAGGAGCTGGCTTCGGCCAGGCCTAAAAAGGATCATCCGCTTGGGCACGACACAAAACATCAAAAATAAGAATCAGATCAGAGCCAGGCTTCGCAGCAGATAAAGCCAGCCGGTCAGCGTAAAGGCACTGCACAGCGTGGTGAGCATAACAGCGGTGGATGAAAAACTGCCTTCGTGTCCCATATTTTTGGCCATGATATAGCAGCTTACTGTGGCCGGTGAACTCAGCATAATCAAAATAGCCACCAGATAGCTTTCGCGGAAGCCCAGCGCAATCGCCGCAGGCAGGAACAAAGCGGCCAGTCCCGCCAACTTCATAAAGGCGGCCAGCAGAACCGGACGGATACCGGCGATGGCTTTTTTCAGATCAAATGCGGCGCCCATCGCCATCAGCCCCAGCGGCGTTGCCAGCGCAGAAACATTTTTCACGGTTTTCTGCAAAATCTCGGGCTGCGGAATACGCAGAACAGACCAGATCAGTCCTACGACGATACCGATGATGATGGGATTGGTGAGGATGCCTTTCCCGGTTTCAAGCAGCAGTTTGCGGTTCATTTTGCCGCGGTTCGGCTTGAAAAACGAAAGCACCACAACCGCCATCATATTGTAAAGCGGAACGGAACCGATAATCATCAGCGGCGCCATACCGGAAGAGCCGTAGATGTTCTGGATAAACGCGATCCCCAGAATCGCCGCGCTGCTTCTGTAGGAAGCCTGAATGAATTCGCCCTGACGGCTTTTGTCTTTCATCAGATACGATAAGCCGATGCTGATCCCGATGCTCAGCAGAGTGGCGCCAAAGCAGAAGAGGACAAACGTTGTGTCCCATACTTCATAAAAATCTGCGCCGGAAATATCCTGAAAAAGCAAAACCGGCAGCGCCACCTGAAAAACGAAACGGTTAAGTTTCGTGGTCTGTGCGTCATCAAACAGGCCGATCTTTCGAAATAAAACGCCCAGCAGCATGGTGAAAAATACCGGCAAGGTCGCGTTCAGACTGAAAATCAGATTCTCCATGATTGATCCCATTCCTTGAATTTAAACTTAGCTCTCTGTTTTTCATTTTATCGCGCTGTTTGGCAAAAAGCAAGTTTATCCGCCGGGCGTGCCTTGCTGTTTTTTACGGGAATCCAAAAATTTTTGTTGTAAAATTTGCTCGGATATAGTATTATAATAAATTGTAACATTATGTGATTTTTTACAGTGGCTGTCGGCGGTAAACAGAACATAAATCCGCAATAAAGAGTCACTCTATTTTCTGAAAGGCAGGAAACAGATTATGTCCGGACATTCCAAGTGGAATAATATCAAGCGTAAAAAAGAAAAAACCGATGGCGCCAAGGCCAAGATCCTTACCAAGATCGGCCGTGAGCTGACGGTTGCTGTAAAAGAAGGCGGCGGAGCCGATCCGGCTTCCAACTCCAAACTGCGTGCCTGCATCGCCAAGGCCAAGGCTAACAACGTGCCCAACGATAACATTGAGCGTATCATTAAAAAGGCTGCCGGCGAAGGTGGTTCTACCAAATACGAAAATATCACCTACGAAGGATATGGTCCCAACGGTGTGGCTGTTATTGTAGATGCCCTCACCGATAACCGTAACCGTACGGCCGGCGATGTTCGCCATTATTTCGATAAATTCGGCGGCAACCTGGGTACCACGGGCTGCGTTTCCTTTATGTTCGAAGAAAAGGGCGTCCTGGTTGTCAACGGCGAAGACGTGGACGAAGACGAACTGATGGAAGCCGCCCTGGAAGCCGGCGCATCCGATTTCAAGTCCGACGGTGATGTTTTTGAAGTTTATACCGAGCCGTCCGATTTTAACGGCGTGATGGAAGACCTCAGCGCCAAGGGTTATACGTTTGAATCCGCCGATGTGGCCATGGTGCCCAGCACGTATACCACGCTCACGGATGAAGACGCCATTACCAAAATGCAGAAATTGCTCGATGCGTTGGACGATAACGACGACGTACAGAACGTATGGCATAACTGGGATATGCCGGAAGAAGAAGACGAGGACTGATCCTGCAGATAGAAATTTTTATGAAACGGAGGAAAGGCAATGGCAGGTTTGTGCATGAATTGTATGCAGCCGCTGGGTGAAGGACAGGCTGAAAAGTCGGAACATCTTTGCCCGCATTGCGGTTGGGACAACGCCACCAAGCAGCCCGCATACGCGCTTCCCTATAATACGCTTCTACAGGATCGCTACAGAATCGGCCGCACGCTTTCTTTAAACGGCGAAGGAATTACGTATGTCGCGCTGGACGAAGAAAGCCATTCGCTGGCCAGAGTACGCGAATTTTTCCCGGAGTCTATTTCGGCTCGGGCGGAAGACGAGCATTCCGTTGTGCCGCTGGCTGAGCACGACGCGCTGTATACGGAATATCTGAATGAATTCCTGTCTCATACGCGACGGGTTGCCCGTCTGCGCGAGCTGGCTCCGATCGTATCGATTTATGATATTTTTGAAGAAAACCAGACGGCCTATTCCGTGGCCGAATGGACGGACAGCATTTCGCTGCGCCAGTATATCGAAAGCAGCGGCGGCCGCGTGGAATGGAATACGGCGCGCCAGCTGTTTATGCCGCTTCTCACCGCTTTAAGCGCCATGAGTTCGGCCGGTGTGCATCATCTGGCCATCTCGCCGGAAACGATCCGCGTGATGCCGGATGGCAAAATGCAGCTGGGTGATTTTTGCTGCGAATCGGTTCACCGCAAGGGAACGGCTTTAAAACCCGATCTTCATCCGGGTTGTGCCGCATTGGAACAATATACCGACCAGCGTTGCGGAGAATATACGGATGTCTACGGCTTTACGGCTTCGCTTTTGTTTGCGCTCACCGGTACGCTGCCGAAAAACGCCATGCTGCGCCGTAAGGACACACGACTTCTGATTTCCAGTCAGATTCTTAAAACCATTCCGCCTCATGTGATTACAGCCATTGCCAACGGACTTCAGGTTGCGCCCGAAGATCGTACGGCTACTTTTGAACGCCTGCGCGCAGAACTTTCTGCTGCGCCTACGGTAACCGCTTCTATTGAAACCATGGAGATCAAAAAGCGGCTCCCGGCGGCTTATCAGAATATTCCGGAAGATAAGGGCTTGCCGCCGATTTTCTGGATGCTTGGTTCTTGTATTATCACATTGTGCGTGATTTTGGTTGCCGCTCTGATTCTGCGCAACATAGATTTTACTGCGAATACCACTTCTTCGGTTTCTTCGGAACCGTCTAATGTGTCTTCAGGTGTATCGCAGGCTTCTTCCGTTTTGCCTCAATCCGGAACATCGTCGCAGGATACGTCTCAGGTTATGATTAAAGCGCCGAACCTGGTAAATGAAAATTACGAGGAATGGCTTTCCAAAACGCGCGACGGCGGCCTGCAATTTACGATTCGTGTTTCCGCACAGGAATACGATGATTCCGTAGCCGAGGGAAATATTATTTCTCAGTCTCCGAATAGTGGATCGGATATCGCGGCCGGTTCCACAATTACCGTTGTGGTCAGCCGTGGTCCCAAGATGCGTCCGCTCCCTGCTGTGGAGAATACCACGTTGGCTGCTGCCGCGGAACAGTTGAGCAACAGCGGCTTTAATACCGCGAAAGTGGATGCTTATAGCGATAGCGTGCCTTATGGATATGTTATCGGCTATGAATCCGCTTCGGCCGGTGATTTGTGTGAGGCCGGGTCCACTGTGACGATCGTGCTCAGTAAAGGCCCCGATCGTACGCAAACCGGTCAGGATTAAAATGCTTCTAGCGCCGTCCCTTTTGGGGCGGCGTTTTATGTATCAGGCTGCGAAAAGAGGAGGATGTTTATGCCGGCTGTCAGCAACAGTAAATTGAAACTGCTCTATTTGATGAAAATTTTCTTGGAAGAGACCGATGAAACGGCTGCACTTTCCGCTGCACAGCTTTTGCAGCGGTTAAGCGGTTACGGCTTTTCCGCAGAACGCAAAAGCCTGTATGACGATATTGAGACACTGCGTGCATTCGGTATGGATATCGTCATGAAAAAAAGCAAAACATTCGAGTATTTTCTGGCGCAGCGCGATTTCCAGCTTCCGGAGCTGCGCCTGCTGGTCGATGCCGTGCAGTCATCCCGGTTTATCACGCATAAAAAATCGGCCGAGCTGATCCGAAAGGTAGAGTCCTTGTGCAGCCGTACACAGGCGGCCGATTTGCAGCGTCAGGTTTATGTTGCCAATCGGATCAAATCGATGAATGAAAGCGTTTATTATAGCATCGATACAATTCACGCGGCGATTTCAAGCGACCGCCAGATTTCTTTCCGGTACTATGAGTGGCAGATCACCGGTACGGATCGTCTGGAATGGAAAGAGCGGCATCCGGATCGCCTGTATCAAATCAGCCCCTGGGCGCTGATTTGGGACGACGAGAATTATTATTTGCTGGGATACGACGCCGAGGCGGATAAAATTAAACATTTTCGCGTGGACCGTATGGCGGGAATCGAAACGATTCCTATGCCTAGAAACGGGAAAAAACATTTTGAGCGCTTGGATGTCGCCGAGTATACGCGCCGCTTGTTCGGTATGTTCAGCGGAGAACCCGAAATGGTTCGCCTGTGCTTTGCCAACCGCCTGATCGGCGTGGTAGTGGATCGTTTTGGCAAAGATATTCATATCGCTACCGTAGACGATACACATTTTGCTGTCACGCTTAAAGTGGTCAACAGCCCTCAGTTTCTGGCTTGGCTGTTTTCTTTTGGAACCGATGTACAGGTTTTGTATCCGCCCCGGCTTTCGGAAGAGCTTTGCAAACATGCACACGCGGTTTGTCAACTGTATGAGTCGTCAGACAAGCCCCCTCAGTCCTAAATTTTCGTGTTCTGCATCCCAAATGGGTGCAGAACATTTTTTGTCTTTTTTTGTATAAAAAACCATGGAAAAGTTCCTTTTTGGAATCAAAAGAACAGTTGTTTGTTCGTCATTTCGCCGAAATGTAAAAAATATTAAAATTTTTGGTTTCGGTCGTTTACCGAACAAAAACAGCAAAATCGTCGAAAGCATTTGTTTTTTGCTGTTCGATTTTCATCGAAGAATAGAAGTTTTTGTCGAAGCGCCGAAACTTTACCGCGCACGCAAAATAAACATGCAGAATTGTGTCAGAAACCTGTTTTTCAACCGTCTTTTTCTTTGCCGCGGAAGAATGAACACTATAAATTGTGGGAATTCGGTGCAAATATCCATATCTCCTGTGGTTTTGGGCAATTTCCCAAAAGCTGGGGAAAACAAAAATTGCCAACTGTTGCCAATTAGACTTATATATGGTAATATAACGGCGTTGAAACCAATTCGGCAGGAGGAAGCAGATGATTATGGAGAAATTTATCAAAGTACTGATCAGCGCGGACGAAAATGAATGGCCGCATGATATGCTGCAGGATATGGAAAATCGCGGCGCACGCGTTACGGTTGTGTCGAGAGACGGACAGGCAGTTCTTGAAAAATCTGAAACATGGCGGCCGGATGTCTATATCCTGAATCTTTTGATGCCCGGCATGGATGCAATCGGTGTGATCCGGACGGTATTGTCCAAAAGCGAAAACCGCAGACCGATTTTTGTGGTAACGGCGTCTTATTCTACGCCGATTCTGGAACGCGAAGTAATGGATGCCGGAGCCAGCTACCTGGTTCTTTCTCCTTATGACAAACATGAATTGATTGAGCGTGTGTTTGAACTGTATGCATTAAACGGCCGCCCCGAAACCGGAAACGAACACTCCTCCCTGAAAGTTCAGGTAACCGATATTCTGCATCAGATCGGCGTACCCGCGCATATCAAAGGTTATCATTACCTGCGCGATGCCATCATCATGTCGGTTGAAGATCCCGAGATTATTAACGCGGTTACCAAACAGCTGTATCCGGGCGTTGCCAAACGATATGAAACCACCAGCTCCCGCGTGGAACGTGCGATTCGCCACGCCATCGAAGTGGCTTGGGATCGCGGTGATGTAGATGTGCTCAATTCCTACTTCGGCTATACCATACATAATACACGCGGAAAGCCAACCAACTCGGAATTTATCGCCATGATTTCCGATAAGCTCCGCCTGAAAATGCGTTCCGTTTCCTGATTTGCAAAAGAACCGCCTGCGCGGGCGGTTCTTGTTTTTTCTCTTAAAATGCGGTACAATACCCACATAAGGTGGGGATAAGATGACTTACTGCAAACACTGCCGGTATTGCGTAACAGATGATCGCGCAACTGATTACCGGCGTGATTTAGAGCGTTATGTGTTCTGCTCACGCAAAGGGCCGTTTTTCAGCCGGAATTATCGTGTGCACGAAGGCACGCGGATTTTGCCGGACGATCCGGCTTGCGAGGCGTTTGAGCCTCTAACCGATAAACGGCAGGCGACATTTGCGGCTATTTTGGTAGCGGCCGGGAATTCCACCCGTATGGGCGGGTCGGTTTCCAAACTGCTGCTGCCGCTTGCGGGCGAACCTGTTCTGGCGCATACGCTGCGCGCTTTCGACGCCTGTAAGCGTTTGGATCGCGTCGTGATCGTGGCGCGCGAGGAAGACCGCGAATCGTTTATACCGCTTCTGGTTCGGTATTGTCATAAACCGTATTGTCTGGTGTGCGGCGGAAAAACACGGCAGGAATCGGTAATAAACGGCATCGAGGCCGCCGGTGAGACCGATTATTATGTGATTCACGACGGCGCGCGTCCGCTGATTACGCCCGAACGAATCGATGACGTGTGTGAAGATGCGGTTCGCTGGGGAGCCGCTACGCTGGCCGTACCGGTTAAGGATACCTGCAAATTGGCGGATGAAAACGGATTTGTTACCGCCACACCCGATCGTTCCGCACTGTGGGCGGTGCAGACGCCGCAGGTGTTTGAATCCAATTTGTATAGGGCGGCGCTGGAAAAAAGCCGTGCGGCCGGACTTGATTTTACGGATGATTGTCAGCTGATCGAATACGCGGGCGGAAACGTTCATCTGTGCCGCGGCGGCTACGAAAATATGAAAATAACAACCCCCGAAGACCTGATTCAGGCGCAGGCGCTTTTGTCTGGCCGAAACGAAGAAAATGGGGAAGGAGCGTGTACAAAATGAGAATTGGCCATGGCTATGACGTTCACCGATTGGTGGAAGGACGTAAATTGATTGTGGGCGGGGTGGAGATCCCGTATGAAAAAGGTTTGTTGGGCCATTCCGATGCCGATGTGCTGCTCCATGCTGTTTGTGATGCTTTGCTGGGGGCGGCGGCCATGGGCGATATCGGCGGCATGTTCCCCGATAACGACCCGCAGTATAAAGGCGCCGATAGCTGGATTTTATTAAAAACAGTTGTGCAGGCTATCGCGGCCAAAGGATACCGGGTTGAAAATATTGACGCGACGGTGATCGCGCAGGCGCCGCGCTTAAAGCCGTATGTCAGCTCCATGCGTAAACGGATTGCTTCGGCGTGCAACCTTGAAATGGATGATGTCAGCGTAAAAGCGACTACGGAAGAACGTTTGGGATTTACCGGCAGCGGCGAAGGAATTGCCGCGCACGCCGTGTGTCTGTTGGAAAAGGTTTAATTTATAGAAAAGAGGCCAACATTGCATGTTGGCCTCTTTTCTGTAACCAGCAAAAAACCGATGCATGAAGCATCGGTTTTTGTACTTGCTTTTTAGATGGCGTGTTCGCATTCCAGGTTTTCGCCGTTCCAAAGGCGCTGCATGGTCCACGGTGCATCTGCATCCGCCCAGAAAGGATCATTTTCAGCAAGACCCAGGGGCAGGAAGACTTCGCTGCAAAGATACAGGCTGCCGGTGGAAATATAGAATTCACCCATACCCGGCTGATGTCCGCATACACCAACCTGCAGCCAGCCGTTTTCGTCAAACATATTGTCAAACGCCATGAGACGTTTCATAACGGCTGTGAGCGCGCATCGAACCTGAGCAGGCGTCAGTACTTCTTCCAGACGATGGTGATAGGCGGTCATAGCCAGATCATGGAACGCACCGAAGCGGTAAGCCAGCGAACGACCGATCAGCGGATATGTGCCTTCGGGCGAGATCAGATGCTCCTGATGCGTAGCATAGTGAGCAGCACGAACCCAGGCTTCATCTTCCATTTTGCCCCATTCGGCATATTCGTCTTTAATTTCGGCCAGTACATCCAACAGCATCGGCTGAATAACGAAGCTGTTGTAATAATCCCAGTGGAAATTTTTGCCGTCGCCGTACCAGCCGTCGCCCTTGTACCATTCGGCGTGCTTAAGCAGGGCGTAGTCAATACGCATGGGATCCCAGTCCGGTGCGCCGGCGTAATGCAGCAAGCATTCGATCATGGCGGAGAACAGCAGCCAGTTGTTCTGGCCGGGCTTGCGGGTACGCGTTTCACGCATAGCGTTAAGCAGGCGTTCTTTAGTAACGTCGCTCAGCGGAGCCCACAGTTCGTCCGGGGCACGCAGAATGCCCTGTGCCAAAAAGGCGGCGTCTACAATGGGTTGGAAACCATAGGAGAAGTTCAGTTTGTCGTTGGCGTTAGGATCTACGCCGACTTCGATGCACTTGCGCACCAGAGCGGCATATTTCTGACGAAGCTCTTCTTCTTCGCCGGTCAGGCTCTTGCAGCCCAGCCACGGAGCCATACCGACGACCACACGGCCGAAAGCTTCCAGATACGTATAGTTTTCACGGTCATCGCGAGGGGATTTGCTTTCGATCGGCATTTCCTTACGCAGACAATCTCTGGAAAGAGCGTCCAGCACGGGTGTGACAATCTTCAGCATGGTATCAAGCCAATATTTTCTGGTTGTATTCATGGATTTTGCCTCCCAAAATCTTTTCTTTGCTGCTATTATAGTCTATAATAAATGCGGATTCTTGGCTTATATTGGCCTTTTTATTGCACATATTGATTTTCTGGAGGAGCGCTACTATGGAAACAGGTTACCGTTACGGTCTGCAAAGTGATCCGCTTTCTTGCGGTTGTACCGTGTCCACACAGACGGTTGAACCGGACTTTCATCTTCATAACACGTTTGAAATTTATTTTCTGCTCAGCGGCAATGTGGTTTTTTTGATTGAAAACAAGCGCTGGCAGCTCAAAGCCGGCGATCTGGTGCTGTTAAATAACCGGCAGGTGCATAAATCGATCAATCCTTCCGGAGAAGTTTACCGGCGTTTTGTCATTCATTTTGATCCGCAGCTTCTGTATGGATTTGGAACAGGCTGTGAAGAGGAAAAGAGCCTTCTGCTTTCCCGATTTCTGGAACAGGCCGACCGTTCTCCGATCATTCATCTGGAGTCTGCGGCTTTCGATTCCATTCGGGCTCGATTTGAGGCTATGCAGCAGGCTTTATTAGACGGCAGCATTCAGGGCCGCATCAAGGCGCACGCTTATTTGGTCTTGCTTCTTTGCGAGCTGGAACCGGTACAGAATACACAGCCGCTCGAAATACGACAGGACGGATTTTCTGGTGATGTGATGGATTATCTACAGGCGCACCTTTCTGAACCGTTCAGCTTAGATGCGCTTTCCGAAACTTTTATGGTGAACAAACACCATCTTTGCAGGCGATTTAAGGCCGAAACAGGCGGTACGGTCTACCGCTATTTGCTGCTCAAACGAATCGCCGTTGCGCAATCCTGCCTGCTACAGGGAGAAAGCGTACAAACCGCTTGTGAAACAGCGGGTTTTGGGGATTACGCTAATTTTATCCGGTGCTTTAAAAAGCATGTTGGGCTTTCGCCGGGGCAATATCAGAAACGTTTCGGGCATTAAACGGTTTGTTTGTCTGCTTTGTGCAGGATACAGCACACGGCCAGCGCCAGGAAAATTCCCAGCATGGAACCGGCCAATACGTCGGTTGGATAATGAACAAACAGGTACATCCGGGAAAAGGCAATGAGTGCCGCCAAAACCAGCGCGGCGATGCCGGGCTTTTTATAAAAGCAAAATAAGGTGGTCGCCGCCGCAAAGGAAGAAGAACTATGTCCCGAGGGAAAGGAAAATCCGCTCGGCGGGGCGATCAGCAATTCGATATCCGGATAAACGATAAACGGACGCGGACGCGCGATCAGATTTTTCATCACCACATTTCCAACGATAAACGTGATAGCCAGTGAAATCAGAACGGCCAAGCTGCAGCGTCGTGTTTTTTTAGGAATCAGCAAGGAAAGCCCCAGCGCAATCCAAACGACGCCGGCGTCGCCGAGATGCGTAACCAGCGGAAAGAAAAAATCTCCGATTGCCGTTCGCAGGTGTTCTTGAATAAAAAGTAAAAGCTCCATCGTCAGGGCTCCTTTCTGTTTTGGTGCGTCATAAACCCTACCTGTCTGCCATATAAGTTTTCTGTATGGCTTTGCTGTCCTGCACAGCAGGAAGTTTCATGAGGCAGGGGGGCTTTTTATGGATTATCATGCGATGTCGGCCCGGGATACGGCCCAGGCCATGAAAACGGATAGTAAACAGGGGCTTTCTGCGCGGGAAGCCGCCGCGCGGCGAAGGGAATACGGGAAAAACGAAATACGCCGCGCCAAAACACGCGGACCCATCCGAAAATTTCTCGCGCAGTTTTCCGATGTGATGGTGATGATTTTGCTGGTTTCGGCGGCCGTTTCGTGGGTGGCCGCACGCATCAGCGGTGAAAACGGCTCGGTTGATGCGCTGATTATCCTATTGATTGTTTTCGCCAATGCGGTGATTGGTTTTATTCAGGAAAGCCGCGCAGAACACGCGATTGAAGCGCTGCGCAAGCTTTCTTCTCCGCACGCCACGGTGGTGCGCGACGGCCGCCGCCAGACGATCGACTGTACCGAAGTGGTGCCCGGAGATCTGGTTCTGCTTGAAGACGGCGATATTGTTCCGGCCGATTTGCGGCTGGTTGAAACACTGGAATGCAAAACCGAAGAATCTTCGCTGACCGGAGAATCGGAGCCGACGCTCAAACAGGCGGACGCGGTCTGCACGCCGCAGGCCCCTTTGGCCGAACGGCACACCATGGCATATGCGTCCACCAGTGTGGTGGCCGGGCATGGCGCGGGAATTGCGGTGGCTACGGGCATGGATACGGCGGTGGGGCAGGTTGCCGCGATGCTGGCCGAAGAAGAAACACCCAAAACGCCGCTGCAGCTGCGCCTGGCGCGTACCGGCAGACTGCTTGCTATTGGCGTGCTTGCTATCTGTGCGCTGATTTTCGTGATGGGACTTCTTCGCCGGGGCGCGCCGCTTGAGATGCTGCTGATTTCCGTCAGCCTGGCCGTGGCCGCCATTCCGGAAGGCATGACGGCGGTCGTTACGATTGTATTGGCGCTGGGCGTGGGCCGTATGGCTAAAAAACGCGCCATTATCCGTCGGCTACCCGCGGTGGAAACGCTGGGAAGCACAACGGTGATTTGTTCCGATAAAACCGGAACGCTCACACAAAACCGCATGACGGTTGTGCGCACAGCCGATGCTTCGGGTGAATTGAAGCCCGAAAGCGACGTGGCCGATGAATTGCTGACGCTGGCGGCTTTGTGTACCAATTGCACCGCCGCACCCGATGGAAAACCGATGGGCGATCCCACCGAAACGGCGTTGGTCCGGGCCTGCCGGGAAAATCTTTCGGAATTGGCGGTTCGCTGCCCGCGGGTGGGGGAAATTCCCTTTACATCGGAGCGCAAACGGATGACGGTAGCCGTCCGCTATGGAAAAGCGTACCGGATTATCTGTAAAGGCGCGCCTGAAATTATTCTGGCACATTGTAACCGTGTTTTGCAAAACGGGCGCGCCGTTGCGCTGACGCCCGCGCTGAAAAACCGGCTGCTGTCTCTTAACCGCGGCATGGCCAATGAGGCGCTGCGCGTGCTGGCCGTGGCCGTCCGCGATGTTGCTTCCGTGCCCCGGGATGACCGGGAGACCGAGAGCGATTTGCTATTCTGCGGCTTGATCGCCATGGAAGATCCGCCGCGCCGTGAAGTGAAAAAGGCCGTAGCACAATGCCTGCGGGCGGGGATTCGGCCGGTTATGATTACCGGCGATAACGGCGCAACAGCCGCGGCGATTGCCCGTCAGGTCGGTATCGATACGACAGGCAATGTCACCACAGGCGCGATGATCGATTCCATGACGCCCCAGCAGCTGGAAAGTTGTGTGCAGTCCTGCCGCGTTTTTGCCCGCGTTTCTCCCGAGCATAAAGTTCGCTTGGTGAAAGCGTTCCGGGCGCAAGGGCACGTCGTGGCTATGACCGGCGACGGGGTGAACGATGCCCCGGCGCTCAAGGCCGCGGATATCGGCTGCGCCATGGGGCTCGGGGGAACGGAAGTGGCCAAATCGGCGGCGGATATGGTGCTTACCGACGATAATTTTGCCACGATTGTTTCCGCTGTACGGGAAGGCCGCGGCGTTTACCGCAACATCTGCCGAACGATTCATTTTCTGCTTTCGTGTAACATCGGCGAAATTTTGCTTGTTTTTACGGCGTATCTGCTGGGAATCCCGGCACCGCTTTCGGCGATTCAGCTTTTGTGGGTGAATCTGGTTACGGATTCATTCCCCGCGCTGGCGCTGGGTGTGGAACCGATTGCCGGCGATGTGATGGAACAGCCGCCTGTCAAAGACAGCCGCAGTGTTTTTTCCGGCGGCGCGGGATTTGCCATTGCAGTTGAAGGCTGCCTGATCGGCGCACTGGCGCTGCTGGCCTATTCCATCGGCCGTGTGTTCTTTGATGTTTCGCCTGCGTCTCCTCAAATCGGCTCGACGATGGCTTTTGCCGTTTTAAGTTTTTCTCAGCTTGTGCATACCTTTAATATGCGCAGCAAAAGCTCTGTTTTTTCAATCGGACTGTTTTCCAATCGAGCTTTGGTGGCGGCGTGTGCGTTCTGCGCACTGCTGCAAATCGTCGTGATTGCCGTTCCGGCATTGGCCGGTATTTTCCATACCGCGGTTCTAACCCTTCCGCAGTGGGGAATCGTTTGTGCGCTTTCCGTGCTGCCGCTTGTGGTTTGCGAATTGGAAAAAGCCCTGTTTTCTTCTTCATCTCGAAAAAAGTGATTGACCTATTGTATCAGTTTCCCGGTCGCAATGCAAGCGGCCGGGATTTTTGTATGCAAAAAAGAAATGAAAATTTGCAGAATGCCTTGACAGGAAGAAACAGGTATGGTAGAGTATGACTGTACTAAGCGCAATAGGACAGTTCACTCGTTTGGTACACACGGAGTACATTTTGAGAAAGGAGATTGCGGCGGTGTTTTATCTGGATTATAAAAGCGGCTTGCCCATATACGAACAGCTGTATCGTTCGGTAACGAAAATGGCGGCAGCCGGTGCGCTTGAGAAAGATGAAAAATTGCCGGCTGTTCGTTCCCTGGCTGTGGAATTGGGCATCAATCCCAATACGGTACAGAAAGCGTACCAGATGCTGGAACGAGACGGCGTGATCTATTCGGTCCCCGGCAAAGGATCGTTTATCGCAGGCGAAACACAAGCCGTGGAACAACAGCAGGCGTTGGCCCGCGAAAAGCTGCACGAAGCCATTGGCTTCGCATTAGACTGCGGATTTGCAGCCGAAACCCTTCAGCAAATCTGCGAACAATACATTCACGAGAGAGGGGTGGAGGCCGTATGATCGAAATTCGTGAATTTACAAAAAAATTTGGAACATATTGTGCGCTCGATCATATTTCGCTTAAAGTGGAACCGGGTGTCATTGTGGGATTGGTTGGCTCCAACGGTGCCGGTAAATCTACGCTTTTGCGTTCCATTGTGGGCGTGTATGAAGGCGACGGAGGAATCCTGACCGTAGACGGCGAGTCGCCGTATGAAAATCCGTCGGTTAAAGAGAAAATTTTCTTTTTGTCGGATTATCCTTATTTCCAGTCCGGCCAGACTTTGCAGGACCTGGCGGCGTTTTATGCGCGGTTCTACCGACGCTGGAGCAAAGAAAAGTTCGAATACCTGAGCCGCATTTTCCCGGTAGGCAAAAAACAGCGCCTTTCGGAAATGAGCAAAGGTATGCAGCGCCAGTGCGCGCTCATCTGCGCGGTTTCCTGCTGCCCGGATTATCTGATTATGGACGAAATTTTCGACGGACTTGATCCTGTCATGCGTCAGCTGCTCAAGCGTATCGTTTCGGGCGAAGTAGCCGAGCGGAACATGAGCGTGGTAATCGCGTCGCACAACCTGCGCGAGCTGGAGGATTTTTGCGATTATATCGGTATGCTCCACCGCGGCGGGATTGTGCTGGAAAAAGACCTCGATTCCATCAAATTGGGCATTCATAAAATCCAGGCGGCTTTCCGGCCCATGCCCGAGATCGAACAGCTCAAACAGCAGCTGGATATTGTCACTTGGGAAGCCAAGGGCTCTTTGCTGAATCTGGTGGTGCGCGGGGAAGAGCGCGAAATCAACCGCGTGTTCGAAAGTTTACACCCGATCTTCTTCGAAACGCTTCCGCTTTCGCTGGAAGAAGTCTTTATCAATGAAATGGAGGCGGCCGGTTATGACCTTGAAAACATCCTCAAATAAACCTCCCCGCCTGTTTGGTGCAACCTGGCGCTATGGGCTGCGTAAATGCCGAGGCCCGTTTTTCCTGTATGCCGGATTGATGCTTTTGTTCCTTCCGGTTCTGTTTATGCTGATCTCCAGCGCGATCCGTCTGAATATCAACAGTGAAACACAGGTATTCCTCAGTCAGCTTTCCGAAGAGACGCGTTTGTATATCACATCCGCTTATCAGTCGGTTCTGGTACTTCTGTTTACCTTTGTTCTTAAGCCGCTTGCTATCATTTTCTCTGCGGTGTTTGGCATGGGCCTGTTTGGTTTTATGCACAGAAAGCGCAGCGTCGATACGTTCCATGCGTTGCCGGTGCGCCGTGTACCGTTTTTGGCGGCCAACTTTTTGTCGGGGCTTACCCTGCTGGCGGTTCCCGTGGTGGTCTGCACGCTGATGACTGCGCTGATTGCGGGAAACACCGGCGCTTACTGGGGGATGATGTTCTCCTTTGTATTTACGCAGCTGTTTTATCTGCTGCTTGGCATGGTTTCGTGCTTTGCCTTTGTCATGTTCATGTGTGTGGCAAGCGGAACGATGATGGACGCCGTGGTTTCGGCTTCTATCCTTTCGGTGGCCTATCCCGTTTTGCTCCTTTTGATGCAGGCTTTTCTGGAAGCCGTTGTACCGGGTTATCTTTTCTCGGCCGACGTTACTGTGATTACGGCGTTTTCGCCGTTTGCCGCTTATTTGCTGCAAAGCTATTGGACATTAGAGCAAGCGAATTCGATTACAGCTTTGCAATCACGTGTTCCGCTTTCCTTTACAATCTGGTGGATTTTCCTCACCGTTTTGCTGATTGTCGCTTCTCTGCTGCTGTATAAGCGCCGCAAGAGCGAATATGCCGAGAGCACCTATTCGTTCTCGCCGCTGAAAGAAGGCATGAAGTTCCTGGTTTCCGCTTCCAGTGCATTCGGTCTGGGGTATATCGCCGCTCTGATCTATCAGTCGGATCTGGTCTTTATCCTGTTTGCTTTGCTGGGCGCTCTGGCTGCCAACACCGTTGTGGAAGCGCTGTATTCGCGCGGTCTGCGTCATTTTGCCCGCGGAACAATCACATACGGCGTGTTCGTCGCTGCGTTCTTCGCGTTCTATTTTATTTCCTGTTTCGGCTTGTTCGGATACGGCTATACCGCTCCGAAAGCTTCGGACGTGAAATACTGTACCGTTTCGAATATGGGCTCCATGGTTGCAACAGAATATGCCTATAATGGCGCGGCAGATGTCAATACGGAATTAGCGCCGCGGGATTTGGAATATTCGCTGGTTGATGAAGACGGCAGACGTTTGGCCGATCTGAATGAATGCTATACCGGAGAAGAAAACATCGAAAAGGTTATTCAGCTGCAGAAAGACCTGACCCGCATGGTATCGGGTTCACTTAATCCGCTTTCTGATAGCTTCTCCTTTGGACACCGGATTCAGTTCACGTATTATCTGGAAGACGGCAGTAAGGTTGTACGTCAGTATCGGCTGATCTCGCTGTATAAACAGAATCGCGATGACGAGGTTAAGGCGTTTGAACAGCGTCTGAATGAAGTTCCTTATGTCGGTGAAGATACGTTTGGCTATTCCGATCTGCTAAATCAGATCAAATCGCTGGAAATCGATTACAATACGTACGTACATGCAGAAGAAGTAGCCGAGCTGGAAAAACTCACCGGAGACGCATACGACAAAAAGTATGAGGAACTCGAGAGCAAGTACGGCGATATTTACAAAAGCGAAAATATGTTTATTTTCTGGAACGATCTGACGCCGCAGCAGAAAAGCGAATTGGTTGCCCTGCTGAAGGAACTCACTCCGATCGATATGGAAAATTACACGCCTACTGCCATGGGTACAATCTACCTCGAATCTGCCTTGCCGCAGTCCATTGCGGATTCGGATTGGATCGGTTTGCTGGATGATTCCGTGGATACCGATGAGCTTGGTGTGCGTGTAGAAATTAACTTCTCCGGAACCCAAAACCCTGAATTGGTTGAATTTATTCGTTCCGTTTATTATGCGGAATCGTAACGCGCAAAAGTTGTTTGCGGCTGTGCTTGAAAAAGGTTGAAATAAAAAAGCAGGAATTCCGGATGAGGAATTCCTGCTTTTGCATAAGCCAAAGCTAAGTTTACTTTTTATCCCACGGATTGGGAACGAATTCGCCGCCGCGCGCCCATTTCAGATAATTGAGTGCATGCAGCTGAGCGGTCATTTCCCATTCGCCGGAATAGATCGGGTCGTGGTAGCCTTCTACGCAGATGTCGCTTTCGTAGCCGTGCTGATGCAGAATAAAGAAAATATCACGCCAGTTCACATCGCCGAAGCCGGGCATGCGCATATACGCAAACGGCTTGTCGCCGTGAATGCCGTAGCGTTTAACGGCGTCCCAGTCTACCGTGGCGTCTTTGCCGTGCATGTGATAGACTTTGTCGGCCCATTCGCGCAGCTGGGCAACGGGATCGATCAGCTGGCCCATCTGATGAGCCGGTTCCCATTCCAGACCCAAAGCGTCGCTGGGTACGGCGTCGAACATCAGCTCCCATGCCTTGGGGTTAAAGCCGATGTTGCAGGTGCAGCGTCTCCAGGTTCCGCCCATCGGGCAGTTTTCGATCACGAGTTTTACACCGCGGTCTTCCGCACGGCGGGTCAGCTCACCGAAAACTTCCTTAAAGCGGGGGATAGCGGCTTCTACGCTTTCGCCGTCCAATGCGCCGGCAAAGGTACTCACCATGTTGGTGCCATAGAGATGGGCTACATCAATGGCGGTTTCCAGCGTTTTGCGCTGTTCTTCATTTTGCAGCGCATTGCAGTAAAAACCGATGGAACCCACGCCAACGCCGGAATCGCCCAGCGCTTCGCGGATAACATGATGGTATTCTTTCAAATCCACGCCGCCCAAAGACATGTGGAAGTTGATGGATACGGATTCATAACCTGCCGCGATCATATGGGGAATCCATTCGGGGGCCTGATTACCCGGAATACAGGTACCGATTTTGATTTGCTTCATGTTCAATACGCCTCCTCAAAATAACAGAGATTTTGATGGCACCAGTATAGCACAGCCCGCGCGGAAAATCCAGTAGGAATCTTTTTTTGCTTCCCCTTGACGTTGTGTTGCGACTGTGAAATAATAGAATTGTATTTTGTATAGATGATACAGAGGGATTTATGAAACCAAAACATTCCAGACCTAAACGGTATCGGGAATCGAGTGGCCGCCCGGTGCCGCCGCCTAAACGGCCCAAAACAAAATTTAATGCTTATCGCGACTATGCCGATGTGCTTTGGATGGGAAGATTTCTGAAAATTTTCGGCGTTTTGTTGGCGCTTGTTGTTGTGGCTTTCGGCATTTATGTGACCACAAACGGAATTCTTCCGTATCTCAAGCAGCAAAAGGAAGTTTCTTCTATGCTTTCCGGCAGCTCTTCGTCTGCTTCTTCCGAAGAGTCGACGGTTTCGGTGGAACCGGCCGTCACCTACGACGAAAACGGTCTGCCTGTTTATGCCGACAGCATTTCGCTGAAACTGATCAATAAAGATCATTCGGCTCCGGCGGATGATGTACCCGAGCTTGCATCTTTCCAGGGTGTTTCAGTGGATGAGCGGATTGTGCCTGCGCTTCAGGCTATGGTGGATGCAGCCGCGAAAGACGGTGTTACGCTGGAATTTTCCGGCGGCTATGTTTCTTATGAAGAACAGGAAACGCTTTTCAATGAAGCGGTGTCTCGGCTGGAACAGTCCGGCATGACCCATATCATGGCGATGACCACAGCGGAAAAACAGGTGGGCCGCCCGGGTATGTGCGATTTCCAGACAGGATTGTGTGTGCGCCTGGCTTCGAGCGGTGATTTCACCAAGAGTGAAGCGTATCAGTGGCTGAATAATTTTGCCATTACCTACGGTTTTGTTTTCAGATATCCCGCAAACGGCGAAGTTTCCACCGGAATGGAAGCGGATCTTACGGTGATCCGCTATGTCGGCAGCGCACATGCACGTCAGATGCGCCGATTGGACATGACCGTGGAAGATTACGTCGATTATCTGGGCTGGCAGGGATAAATTCCGTATTTTTTTGATTTTTTCCTTGCATTTTCCTTTTTGTTGTGCTATTATCTTTATGTTGCGGCAGTGTGCCGCGGCTTCGTTTAGGTCAAACGTATTTTTGTAATCCTATTCAAAGGAGGAAGAGCCATGAAAGAGAATACGCATCCGGTCTACGAGGAAACAACGATCACATGTGCCTGCGGCAACGTGATTAAAACACGTTCCACCAAAAAAGACATTCATGTTGAAATTTGCTCCAAGTGCCATCCGTTCTTTACCGGCAAGCAGAAACTGGTTGATACCAGCGGACGCGTCGATATGTTCAAGAAGCGCTACGGCCTCAAATAAGAGTTTTCTCTGTGAAACAACGGCGGCACATTTCGTGCCGCTGTTTTCATTTTACCGTGTTTTGTAAGGGAGGGGAATCGATATGGCTCAGTATACCACCGTGGCGGCGCCGGGAGAGGATGCTTTTGTAGAAAAGCGTTCGCGTTTTATCGGCTATTGCCGTCCGGTTCAAACGGAAGAGGAAGCGCTGGCGTTTATTCAGGAAATCCGTTCCAAACATTGGGATGCATCCCACAATGTATACGCCTATATTCTGCGCGAGGGCGGGATCATGCGCTATTCCGATGACGGTGAGCCGCAGGGAACGGCGGGCGTGCCGGTTCTGGATGTCTTGCGTAAGCCGGGCATCACGGACGCTGTTATCGTCGTGACCCGCTATTTCGGCGGCATTCTGCTGGGCGGCGGGGGCTTGGTTCGCGCATATTCGCACGGCGCTTCCATTGCCGTAAAAGCGGCCGGCGTGCAGGTGATGAAAGAATGTTTGCTGCTTTCCGTGCGCTGCGCGTATACGTTTTACGGCCGGTTGGCGTCGCTGGTTCCCGAACACGGCGGCATTATCGACGATACGGTTTACGACGATGCCGTTACGATTTCTTTCCATATGGCGCCGGAAGGTCTGCCGGCTTTTGAAAAGGCTTTGGCCGATGCAACCAACGGCAGCAGCACGGTGAAAGAGGAAGGCTCGCGTTATTTTGCTTTTTCTCCGGAAGAAATTTAATTTAAATAAAAAAGAGTGTTTTTTTAAAAAACCGCGTATATATTATCAGAACGGAGGTGGGAGGAATGGATTCATCCTTATTGCCCCGGGAATATACCCAGCAGGCGGAGGCCTATCTTTTGTGTCCGCAGGCCGCTTTTTCGGCGAATTCGCGCGGGCGCGAGCGGTTTGAGCCGGAAGATCCGCTGCGCACGGTTTATCAAAGAGACCGCGATCGGGTTATTCACTGTAAGGCATTTCGACGTCTGAAACATAAAACGCAGGTTTTTCTTTCGCCGGTCGGCGATCATTATCGCACCCGGCTGACGCATACGCTGGAGGTTTCGCAGATTGCGCGCACGATTGCGCGTGCACTGCGGCTCAACGAAGATCTCACCGAAGCCATTGCCCTGGCGCATGATCTGGGACATACCCCGTTTGGACATGCCGGGGAGCGGGTGCTCAACGAGCTGTGCGACGGCGGTTTCCGCCATTATGAACAGAGTGTCCGTGTGGTGGAACGCCTGGAAAAAGGCGGGCTCGGCCTGAATCTTACCTGGGAAGTGCGCGACGGAATTCTGCACCACACCACCGGCGAAGAAGCCGCCACCAAAGAGGGGCGGATCGTTCGCCTGGCCGACCGGATCGCCTATATCAATCATGATATCGACGACGCCGTGCGTGCCGCGGCCATCCGGGAAGAAGACATTCCAGCCCGGGCGAAACGCATACTGGGTGACACCAAAACCCGGCGGATCACTTCGCTGGTAACCTCTGTTGTAGAAAACAGCCCCGGGGATACCGTGGGTATGGACCGGCAGACGCAGGAAGCGTTTGATCTTCTTTACGCTTTTATGTGGGAGTCGGTTTATAAAAATCCCTATGCCAAAAAGGAAGAGGCCAAGGTGCCGCGTTTGATGGAAGATCTTTTCCAGTATTATCGCAGGCCCGAGCATCTGCCCGAAGATCTTCGGATCATCGCCGAAGAAGACGGCTATGACCGCGCCGCCTGCGACTATATTGCGGGCATGACCGATCGTTTTGCCGTGGCAACCTATCAGCATCTGTTTATTCCACAGGCATGGGAGCTGCATTTTTAAACCTTTTGCCATTTGATTTTGTGTTCAGGCAGAAAGGAGGTTTCAAAAGTGCCTTTACCGGATTCTTTTTTGCAGGAACTGAAATCGCGCTGCGATATCACCGACGTGGTTTCTTCTTATGTTACGCTGAAAAGACGTGGGCGCAACTATATCGGGCTGTGCCCGTTTCATAACGAAAAAACGCCGTCGTTCAATATTTATCCCGAAAACGGTTCTTTCTACTGTTTCGGCTGTAATGTGGGCGGCGATGTGATTACCTTTATCCGCCGGATCGAAAATCTCGATTACATGGAAGCCGTTCGTCTGCTGGCGCAGCGTGCAGGGCTTACCGTGCCGGAAAATGCGGTGGATGATTCTATGGCGAATCTGCGCCGCCGTGTGTTGGAAGTCAACCGCGAAACTGCCCGTTTTTATCATACTGTGCTGCTTTCGCCGCAGGGAAAAGCCGGTCTGGATTATTTTACCCGCCGCGGGCTTTCTCCGTCGACCATCCGTCATTTCGGGCTGGGTTTTGCGCCCGAGGGCCGGTTTGAACTGGTCAACCATCTGAAGAAAAAAGGCTTTTCCAAGGAAGAAATGGTGCAGGCCAATGTGGCGTTTCTTTCCAGAAACGGCTATCCGGTCGATCGTTTTACGGCGCGCGCCATGTTCCCGATTATCGATCTCAGAGGCAACGTGGTGGCGTTCGGCGGACGAATCCTTACCAACGAAAAGCCCAAGTACATCAACACATCCGATACACCGGTCTACCATAAAAGCAGCGGCTTGTTCGCGATGAACTTTGCCAAAAACGAGAACAGCGATACGCTGATTCTGGCCGAAGGCTATATGGATGTAATCGCCTTGCATCAGGCGGGATTTCGAACCGCCATCGCGTCGCTGGGAACGGCGCTTACGGCCGAGCAGGCGCGGATTATCGCCCGCTATGCCAAAGAAGCGATCATCTGTTACGACAGCGACGAGGCCGGACAAAAAGCCGCGTCCCGCGCGATTCCGATTTTGCGGCAGGCCGGGCTTAACGTGCGCGTGATGACTGTCCCGGGAAATAAAGACCCCGATGAATTTATGCGCACCTACGGCAAAGACGGCCCCGCGCGCTTTAAGGCGCTGATCGAATCGAGCGGCAACGACGTAGATTACCGTTTGACAAAAATCCGTGCGCGCTGCAATCTGAATACCCCCGACGGGCGAGTTCAGTATGTGACGCAGGCCGCCGAATTGCTGGCCGGGATGGACAACCCGATCGAACGGGAAGTCTATGCGTCGCGTCTGGCGGAAGAGATCGGCATTGACAAAAGCGCTGTGCTGGCGCAGGCTTCCAAAGCGGCCCGGCGTTCGGCCAAGCGTGTGCGCGAACAGCAATTCCGGGAACAGACCCGCGAAATGTCCGGCGCCAACGACCCCGTGAATAAGGAAAAGCAGAAGCATCTGCGGGCGGCAAACGCCGAAGAAACGATCCTTGCGTACTTGTTTTGCCATCCGGATGGGGCAGATTTCTGCCGGGAACGGCTGAAACCCGAGGATTTTGTCACAAATTTCAACCGACGTGTATATCATGCCGTTTTAAGTAAAATGCTATATTCCGCATCGGTTTCTCTGGCTGATTTTTCCGGAGAACTGACACAGGACGAGATTTCCGCCGTGGCGCGGATTCTGGCACGATATAGCGAGATTCCGCCTACACGGGAAGACGCCGCGGCTTGTATCCGCGTGATCCGGGCAGCCTCCGGGCGGCCGGATTCCGAATCGGCGCGTTCCGCCGATCCGCAGGAACTTTCTAAATACATTGAATCACTGAGAAATCAGAAGAAATAAACGCAGGAATGAAAGGAATGGAAACGATGGGAGCACCCGATAAAAAAACCGCCATCCGTGAACTGGTTGAGCAGGGGAAAAGCAAAGGCCAGCTGACCAATAAAGAGATTCTGGACGCGCTCAGCGAATTTGACGTGGAGCCCGATCAGATTGAAAAATTCTATGATACGCTGGAAGCCCAGGGCATCGATGTTGTAGGCGATTTAGAAGATATCCAGATCGATGATTTCGATATCAACGAAGTTGTGGCCGACGCCGAGGCAGAAGACCTTGAACTGGCTCTTTCCACCGAAGGTATCTCGATCGACGACCCGGTTAAGATTTACCTGAAGGAAATCGGCCGCGTGCCGCTGCTTACGCCGGATGAAGAAGTTGATCTGGCCGTGCGCATCACCAACGGCGACGAAGCCGCCAAAAAGCGTCTGTCCGAAGCCAACCTGCGTCTGGTTGTCAGTATCGCCAAGCGCTATCTGGGCCGCGGCATGCAGTTTTTGGATCTGATTCAGGAAGGTAACCTGGGTCTGATTAAAGCCGTTGAAAAGTTCGACTACACCAAGGGATTTAAGTTCTCCACCTATGCTACCTGGTGGATTCGTCAGGCCATTACCCGTGCGATTGCCGACCAGGCCCGTACCATCCGTAGCCCGGTGCATATGGTTGAAACCATCAATAAAGTGAAGAAAGTCAGCAGCCAGCTGCTCCGTTCCAACGGCCACGAACCGACTGCCGATGAAATTTCCGAAGAACTCGATATGCCGGTGGATAAGGTTCGCGAAATCATGCGCGTGGCGCAGGAACCGGTTTCGCTGGAAACGCCGATCGGTGAAGAAGAAGACAGCCATCTGGGCGATTTTATTCCCGACGACGACGCACCCGCGCCGGCCGATGCCGCTTCTCATACCCTGCTTAAGGAAACGCTGGGCGAAGTGCTCGATAGCCTGACCCCCCGTGAAGAAAAAGTACTGCGTCTGCGTTTTGGTCTGGAAGACGGCCGTTCCCGCACGCTGGAAGAAGTGGGAAAGGAATTCAACGTAACCCGTGAGCGTATTCGTCAGATCGAAGCCAAGGCACTGCGCAAGCTTCGTCATCCCAGCCGCAGCAAGAAGCTGAAGGATTTCCTGGATTAAGCCGATTGAAAGGAGAAACACCGTCATGCATATGACCCTGGAGGCGGATTATGCGGTGCGCATTGTGGAACTGCTGACGCGGTTGGGCGATAAAACGGATGCTCGTACCATTTCCGAACGCACACAGATTCCGCAGCGCTTCTGCCTGAAAATCCTGCATCGTCTGGTAACGGATGGCATTGTACGGTCTTACAAAGGGGCCAAGGGCGGTTATCAGCTGGCAAAGCCGGCACAGGAAATTACCCTGCGCGAAGTGATTGAATCCGTGGAAGGTCCGTATATGCTCAATCGCTGCCAGAGCAGCGCTTATACGTGCACGCATAAAGACTGCCGATTTCATGCCATCTACCGTGAAATTTCCGATCTGGTGCGGCAAAAGTTAGATTCTTATACATTTGCCGCCATCTGCGGAGAAAACGGTTGTACTTGTCATACAGATCCTGAGGAGGAAAACGAATGAGACGCATTCATTATCGTCCCGGAAAAGCTCCGTCTGCCATGGGGCTTGTGATGGGTGTGATTTTTGTTTGTATCGGTTTGTTTGTTGTGATTCCTGCGGCCGGACCGTTCGGTATTTTGTGGACCATTATGGCGCTTGCGATTACGATTTTTAACGGAATCAATGTTTTCTCTAAAAATGGTGTAACGACGGGAGAAATTCAGATTGAAGAGGAACCGTATGGATTTGAAACGGCTCCCAGCCACACGGAAGCCCGTTTAACGGAACTGAAAAATCTTTATGATCGCGGCCTGATCACCCGGGAAGAGTACGAAGCCAAACGTGCCGAGATTCTCAAAGATCTATAAAAGAACATAGAAAGGCTCCCGTTTTGTAGGCGGGAGCTTTTTTCGTTATTTTAAAACGCCATACGCACAAAGGGAGAAGGTTCAGCCGGGGGAAGCCCAAGCATTTCGCGGCCGCGCCGGACGTAATACCGGTAGTTTTCGATGGGCACGCCGTTTGGAATGCGGTGATCCAGAGCAAAAATTACGCCGCCGCCCATGGTTTCGGGACAGATTTTGCGGTTGAGTTCCGCTTCCACATCGGCCAGCGTGCCGCGCAGGGCGTGTTTGTCGATCCCGCCTTTAAAGGCGGCGCGTGTCCCGTATTTGCGGCGCAGCTCCACAATATCCATGCCAGCGGCCGGTTCACAGGGATAGAACACATTGACGCCCGCCTGAATAAATGGCTCGATCACGGCGTTCATGTTGCCGTCGCTGTCCTGCGAAAACAGGGTGCTCCCCGCTGCGTGCAGCGGTTCCCAGATGCTGCGGTAGTAAGGGCCGATAAATTCTTCAATCTGCGCGGGCCCGGCCAGCGGTCCGGATTTTCCGGCCATGTCTTCATGAACACACAGGCAGTCCACCGTGACGCGGGAGGCGACCCGTTCGTAAATTTTCAGGCAGGTTTCCGAAATCGTTTTCAGGATGTCTTCAATCAGTTCCGGCTGTTCATAAAAGGCCAGGCACAATTCTTCTTCGCCCATTAGCTGCCGGGGTTCGTCAAATCCGCCGGGCATGTGCGCCAGAATCAGCGTGCCTTCTTTTTGACGGGCAGCCAGATTGTCCAGCGCTTCCCAATCCACGCGATCCTCACGGAACGTGTACCAGTGTTTGATTTTCAGCCAGTCATCCATGTTTTTTACAGGATAATCGAGCGGCAGCGGAATGGTAGCGCTCGACTTAATTAGCTTTTTCGTGCGTCCCATTTCATCGATCGAAAGGGTATACGTCGGCGTGTCTTCTAAAACACGCGGCTCAAGGCCGGTGATGGCGCCGCAGCGGATCGGCAGCGTGGCATAGCGGACGCTGTCCCAGCCGAAAGCAGAAAGGTCGATTTCCTGCTCGCTGGCGCCCTGCTGCCGCCATTCTTTTTCGAGCCCTACCAAAAGGCCGAACAGCTCGGTAAACATTTCTTTGCCGGTATAGGAAAAACGCATGTGTGCCAGATAATCTTCTCGGTTCCAGATCATTGGAATACCCCTTTCATGTTGATTTCGATGGAGTCAGGCGTTTCCTTTTAGGGCATTGTACCGCAATTTCTTTTATGAAACAAGCCTTTATAAAATTTTTTGTGAGATATTCTTGACTTTTTATCTTATTTGTATTATACTTTATAATACAAATAAGACGAAAGGAGGCAGATGTATGTTGATCCAGCTGGATTTTGAAAACGATCTTCCGATCTACCGGCAAATCCGGGATCAGATTGTTCGGGGGATTGCAGACGGGCGCTTGTTGCCGGGGGAACGGCTTCCTTCTGTGCGGGCGCTGGCGGATGAAGCCGGCGTGAACATGATGACCGTCAGCAAAGCGTATCAGCTTCTCAAGGGAGAAGGCTACATTACCATGGGACGGCGAAATGGCGCTTGCGTGGCGCTGCGCTCTCCCGGAAAGCTTTCATCTCATACGCGAGAAGAACTGGAACGCATCATCTGTGAGGCCCGGGCGTCCGGGTGTTCGTATGAAGAGTTTATGTCCGTGTGCCGCAGCCTGTTCGAGCAGGCCGACGGCAAGGAAAATCTGTGAGAGGAGAAAACCTCATGTTCAATCTGTTTTTGATTGTTTGTTTTGATCTGATGATCCCCATCCTCTATTTTGTGCAGAGAAACGAAGTGAAGCCCAAAAAGAATATTATTCTGGGCGTCACACTGACCCCAGCCGCCCAGCAGGACGAACGGGTTCTGGCTGTGTGTAAAACTTATCTGCGCCGCCTGCGTCTGGTGTGTGCTGTTTTGTTCGTGCTTCCGTTTGGATGTATGCCGATTCAGTATGGATCGATTGTGACATTGCTTTTGTGTATCTGGTTGATCCCAGCTATTGCCGTGCCCGTAGCGGTTTATGCATTGGCAAACCGCAGCCTGATGAAGCTCAAGCGTGAAAATAACTGGTTTTCTCCGATGCCTGCCGGTAAGCAGTTTGTGGTTGCCGATTTGCAGGCCGCTGTGCGGGAACCGTTCCGCGTACACCGTGCGCAGTTTATCATCAGCAGTGTGCTTTCGCTGGTTCCGGTTCTTTTGCTGGTGATTTTCCGTAGAGACGCCAATGATTTCTGGCCGCTGACGATCACGTCCATCACGTTCGCTGTCATTGTAGCCTTGTGCGGCCCGATGTGTGCGTTTCTGATCCGCCGCCGCGCCGATACGGTGGGGGAGAACACCGACCTGAACGTCGCACTCACCCGGGTACGCCGCCGCGGCTGGAATACGATGTGGCTCTTGATGGCCTGGCTTACGCTGGGTCTGGAATTTGCCATGGTCTGGGGCGATTCTTCTTGGATTTTCCTGGCAGCCATCGTGGTGTATACGGCTGTACTTTGTGTGGCGGCGCTGGGTATCGAACTGCATGTGCGCGCCCGCCAGCAAGAGCTGACCGCCGCCGGTATGTCAAACGCAGAAACACCGTACGCCGATGAAGATGCGTTCTGGATTTGGGGACAATTCTACTACAACAAAAATGACAGCCACCTGATTGTCAACGATCGTGTCGGTATGAACAGCAGTGTCAATCTGGCGCGTCCGGCCGGCAAAATCTTTATGGGCTTTGCGGCGCTGCTGATTTTGCTGATGCCGCTTCTGGGCGTTTGGATGGTTTCCGAGGAATTTTCTCCGATCACCTGTACGGTCTCGGAAACGGAACTGACCGTAAGCCATGGAATAACGACCTATACCGTGGAAAAATCGGATGTTCAAAACGTAAGCGTTCTCGAAGATTTGCCGGATTGCTCCAAACAGATGGGCACGAATTTCCCCACGCTGTATAAGGGTACTTTCCGGGTAGACGGTTATGCTTCCTGTGAAGTTCTGCTCGATCCGACAGACGATGATTTCCTGCTCATCCAAACCGATCGGAAAACCTACATTTTCTCTTTCCGCGGAAAAGAAAACGTGTCCGCACTGGCTGAATCCATGCAGCCGCAGCACGCATAAACATCTCTTTAGGGCCGATGCAAAACCGTTGTTTTGTGTCGGCTTTTTTATTTTTTGCCCTTTCCTTTATATTGTCAGCTGTGCTATACTTAATACGCATGACTGTCTGCACTTGATGCAGATAACTGGGAGAGAAAAGGGAGCTGACCGGATTGAAATTGATCCATTGCGCGGATATCCATCTGGATTCCGCTTTGGGCACGCATCTGCCGCCGGATAAGGCGGCTGCCCGACGCAGCGAAATGCTGCAAACGTTTGCCGCTATGGCGGCTTATGCCAAAGAAAACGAGGTTCGCGCCGTGATTATTGCCGGCGATTTGTTTGATGTTTCGCGCGTTACGCGCAAAGCGGCCGCTTTTGTACTTGATACGGTTCGCAATTACCCGCAGATCGATTTTTATCTGCTGCGCGGCAACCACGACGGCGGCCATCAGGCTTTTGAAGGCATGAACCTGCCGGAAAATCTGCACTTGTTTTCATCGGAGTTCAAGGTTTTTTCGCTGGAAAACGTGCGCATCGGCGGGGCGGAAGATCTTTCGGCGCCGGATTTGTATGATACGGTTGATTTTCCGAAAGAGCCGTTTAATATTGCTGTTTTCCATGGAGCGCAGGGCACATCGGCCGGAGAAGACCAGGTTTGCCTGCCCCGGCTTCAGAATAAAAATATCGACTATCTGGCTTTGGGGCATTACCATACGTATACTTGCAAAAAGCTGGATCAGCGCGGCGTTTGGGCGTATTCCGGCTGTTTGGAAGGACGCGGTTTTGACGAATGCGGCAGCAAGGGCATGATCGTGCTGGATACCGACCGGCGCAGCGTGCAGTTTGTTTCCTTGGCGCGCCGTACGCTGCATGAAGTGGAAGCCGATATTACGGGCTGTGTAACGACCCGCGAGGTGGAAGCGGCCGTTTTAGGCGCTGTGGATAATCTTCCGGCCGAGGATCTGGTTCGCGTGATCCTGACCGGCCACTATGAAGTAGAAACCGAAAAAGATCTTTCGTATCTCACACAGCAGCTTCGTTCACATTTTTATTTTGCCGAAGTCTATGACGAAAGCCGTCTGGCGATTGATCCCGCGGCCTATCGCAACGACGTTTCCTTAAAGGGAGAGTTTGTGCGGATGGTTTTGGCCTCGCGTATGCCGCAGGAAGAAAAGGAACGCGTGCTGACGTGCGGAATCCGCGCGCTGCTCGGGGAAGGGGTGCAGCTGTGAAACTGCTTCGGTGTTCGGTAGAAAATTTCGGTACGCTTTCTTCTTTCGAGCGGGAATTTAAGCCGGGATTTACGATTTTTCTGGAAGAAAACGGCTTTGGAAAAACAACGCTGGCCGCGTTTATTAAGGCTATGTTTTACGGTTTGCCCGTAAGTACCAAGCGTTCGCTCGACGAAAACGAACGTAAACGCTATACGCCCTGGCAGGGCGGTGTGTTTGGCGGTTCGCTCGATTTCGAGGTGGACGGCCACGCTTATCGTGTGGAACGCCGGTTTGAACCGAAGGGCAAAGACGACGTGTTTACCTTGATCGATTTGGTTACAGGCAAGGTAAGTTCCGATTATTCCGAAAATCTCGGCGAGGAACTGTTTGGCCTGGATGCGGAGGCCTTTTCGCGTACAACCTATCTTTCCCAGCGGGGACTTTCCGCCGGGATTACCAACAGCATTTCGGCGCGCCTGACCGGTCTGGTTGAAAACACCGACGATGTGCGCAATTATGACGCTGCCGTGCGTGCTTTGGATGAACGCCGCCGGTTTTACGGTCTTAAGCGCGGAACAGGCGGGGAAACGGCTCGTCTGGCAGAAGAACAGGAAATGCTTCGCCGCCGCTTGCAACAGCAGCAGGAAGAGCTTGCGCGTTTGCAGGAGATTCGCAAAAAAGGCGAAGAAGCCCGCGGAATGCTTGCCCCGGTTGAAAAAGAATTGGCCGTTGTAAGCCGCCAGAAAAAAGCCGCGGCTGAACAGCGGGCCGTTAAAGAAGTGGAAGCGCAGCGTACGCGGCTTCAAAACGAGGTGGCGAAGAAAGAACAGCAGGAAAAGCGGTTTGTCACCTTTTTTGCCCATGGTATTCCCAGTCCGCAGGAACTGGAAGACTGCCGGGAACAGGCCGAACTGGCTTCTTCCTTGCGCAGACAGATTGTAGAAGCCGAACAGGATACATCCGTGCGCGAGCGGCTCGAACAGGCGCAGGCTTTTTTCAAAAATCTGGAGCCTACCGAGTACGAACTCAACCAAACCGCCGAAACCGTGCGGCAGTATGAGGAAATGGCGCTGATCGTGAGCGGCAGCGTGCTTTCCCCGGCGGAAGCCAGTCGATTGGCCGAACTGCGCCGCCGTTTCGACGGGAAAAAGCTGACCCGCGAGGAAATTTCCTCGGCGCGCCGCACGTTGGCGGAATATGAATTCATCTGCCGCGAACGGGATGCGGCCCGCGAAGAAGCGGAAACGCTGCAGGCACAGTCCCCTGCAAAGGCCGTGCCGCCCGTTGGACTGTGGGTGCTGGCCGGTGTGCTGGCTGTGGTTGGCGTTTTGCTGTTTGTTTTGCAGATAGCCGGAATTTGGGCTGGCGTTGGCGCTTGCATTGGGGCGCTGCTCTGCGCGGTTGGTTCCGTTTTTGTATATAACCGCAGAAAAGAAGAGGCCGAACAGCAACGCGCTGCGCGGCAGAACCGCATCGATGCGCAGCTAAGCCGTGCGCAGGAGCGTGCCAATGCCGCAAAAGCCGCTGCACAAACGGTCGCGGCCTGTACGGCTCCGTTCGGATTAAATGCCGTGAATGAAAAAACCGAGCCGCTTTTGTTTGAACTGGATGCCGCGCTTTCAGAGTTTGATCAGCTGCGTGAAAACGAGATCCGTTTGGCGCGGATTCGTGCGCAGTACAGCCAGAATATGAAGCAGCCGCAGAAAACGCTGAATCTTTTCTTTGGCCGGTATTTCGATCCGGAAAGCCTGCCTTACGGAGAAGCGCTGCAAAAAGTGCGGGAACGTCTGCACGATCTGCATAGCCGCCGGGAAGAACTTGCCGCGTATGAAAAGCGGCTGGAACAGCTTCATCGCCGTGAAAGCGAGGCGCAGTCTGCCGTACTGGCGTTTTTTGATCGCTATCATCTGCCTAAAATCGGGCGTTTGGAGCGGTTGGGAGACGCCGTCGTGCGTATCCGCGATGGCGTGCGCGAAGCCAGCGAGACTCATAAAGCCGCAGAAGAAGCCCGCACTGCGCTCGCGGCATTCAATCGCGAACACCGCGACGAGGGTGTAGACCCGTCGCTGCCTCCGCTTGAAGAACTGGAAGACAAGAACCGCAAACTGCAAAGTGCCCGCGACGAACTTTTGCGCCGTATTTCGGCCTGCGATGCCGAAACCGTCCGCCTGGATGCCGCGGTAGAGGCTGTAAGCCAAACCGAAACGGAACTGGCACAATGTGAAGAACAGCTTCAAATCGCCAATCAGCATTTTGATACGCTGACCCGAACGATGGAGTGGCTTGAAAAAGCCCGCACCAGTTTGAATGTCCGCTATAAAGATACGATTGCCCGTCAGTTTAACCACTATATGCAGGCGGTAGATGAAGCGTTCGGCGAAGCTTCGCTGGATGCCGACCTGCGTGTTTCCGCCCGGCGCAGCGGCGCGGCGCGTCCGGCCGAAGCGTTCAGCGAGGGATACCGCGCGCTGATGGATATCTGCCTGCGTCTGGCGGTTACGGATGCGCTGTTCCCGGGTGAAAAGCCGCTGCTGATTCTGGATGATCCTTTTGCCACGCTGGATGAGGAAAAAATCCGCCGTGCTCTCAAAGTTTTGCTGGAACTCTCAAAACACCGGCAAATTCTGTATCTGGTCTGCCATCAAAGCAGAGTGTAAGTAGCGCTGTTTTAGAATGACTGGGAGGTGCCCTTGTGTTTTACGATTGTGACGATTTGCGTACAGACGAAATTTTTCTCCGTCTGGTAAAAACAGCAGAAGAACAGCCGCAGAAGCGCTGGCTTCCGGCTTATTACTTTGAGATCTGTTTGCCGGATGGGACAACAATCGGCCATTGTGATCTGCGGATCGGGCACAACGAGAAAACGTATATCGGCGGGAATATCGGTTATGGTATCGAAGAAGCGTATCGCGGACATCGGTATGCCGCCAAAGCGTGTGCGCTTTTGTTTCATCAGGCGCGAAAGCATGGAATGGATTACCTGATTATTACCTGTGTTCCCGATAATGCAGCGTCAGCCAGAACATGCGAAATCGCCGGCGGGCGCTATTTGGAAACAGCCGCTATTCCTTCGGATAACGAAATGTATGCCGAGGGAAAACGGGCGGTGAAGATTTTTCGGTTTGATCTGTAAAAACGTGATAAAGTAGACGGCCTATAAAGTCTAAAGCTACAGAGAAATTAACAAATATAAAAAGTTTCGATCAAACCTTTTCAAAGGTTTGCGGTTTCCAAAGGCAGAGCCTTTGGCCACTCTCCGCAGAGAGCGGAATTCTTTTACTTCCATAAGCGCAGGAGGGTAGAATCAAACATCCACCGGATGTTTGATTCGTAGGGAACCCTCGCCGGGGGTTCCCTGTCTCGTCTAGAAAACGCTTTTTCTAACTTTTTATTTGTATAAGCTGTTAAATTACGCATATCTTTTTCAATAAGCTAAAAACCTTCTGCCGGGCGGGGATCCGGGCAGAAGGTTTTTCTTTTTATAATCTGCCCGAAGGCAGAGACTTATTTATTTTCATCACACAGCAGTCTGATGCAGCAGACGGTTCACGGCCTGACGGCGCAGGAACAAACCGCCAACCACAACCTGTACAGGAACCATAATAATGGCCTGCATCACGCGGCCGGGCAGCAAAATCCAAAAGCCCTTGCCGAGCATCATGGAAAGCCAAACCGTGTTGAGCACCAGAGAGCCAAAAATCTGGAACAGCACAACAGCGGCTATAATTGAAAGCCAGGAAACACTGCGCTTAAAAAATGCGCCGTACAGTACGCCGCCCAGCGCCGCCGTTACCGTAAATCCGAAGAAATACGGCCCTACGGGGAAAGCAAGCGCGCCGATTAAATCGCCTACGCCGCCCACAAAGACCGCGCCAGGAATGCCGTTTCGGCGTGCCGCCAGAAAAACAGGCAAAAAGGAAAAGCCGATTTTCTGGCTCAGCGCCGTAATGGAAAAGAAGCGCGAGAGCAGGATCTGCATAGCCAAAAGCAGCGCCAGCATCATCATGGTTTCGAGGTGTTCACGTTTTTTGAGCATAAAAAAGCCTCCTTGTTTTGTAAAACAAAGACGCCGCATCGCCCGGCCCGCCTTTCGGCAAAGCAACCGGGTGTTTTACAGCGGGATGCGGAATATGCATCGCTGGAAAACTCCATCGCCCGCGGGCAACTCCCCGTCCACGCGGATCTTAACGCACATATTCCTACTCTGTTTTTAGGAAGTATAGCACAACGCCGCCCGCTTTACAAGCTTATCACGACAAATTTCATATCTGTGCATATTTTTTCCTCAATCGGCATATGAATTGGCAAGAAAAAGTAAAGGAGCGCGTTATTATGGATCAGATTTATGCAAAAGAAGCTTTCGAACGCTTTGATGTTTTGTTCGATGGCTGTCATGAACATCCCATCGATATTGATTTTACCCTGCCGGATTATTGCAGCGATATTCAAAAAATCCTGAAATGCCGCTTTTCGCCGGAGATTTCTTCCTATTCGGTTATGCAGGATACTTTGGTGTGCGACGGAACGTGTGTGATCCACGTTTATTATCTCGATACCCATGGGGACGCGGTTCATTCCTGTGAGGCTCGTCAGCAGTTTTCTCTTCAGATTAAACTCAAGCACAGTGTCACCGACCCTTGCGTCTCCCTGCGGGCGAAATGCGATTACATCAACTGCCGGGCTGTGAGTGCACGCCGGGTCGATATCCACGGCGCATTTTCGGTGAGTGCTTTTGTAACGGAAAAGCGGGGAGAGGCGCTTCTAGACACCACGGGTGGGGAAGACATTGAATTTCTGAAAGAACCGGTTTCGATCAGCACCGCTCGGGCGCAATGCTGTTCTCAGTTCACTGTAGAAGACAGTCAGGAGTTTCCGGCGGGTAAGCCGCCTGTTGAAACGATTCTGCGCAGTGCCTGTACCGTGCGAATGGACGAGACGCGGGTTGTGGAAGGCAAGCTTTTGGTGAAAGGTATGCTAAACGTCTGTGTGCTGTATCTTTCGGCGGCAGACGGCGTGACACTGGAACCGATGACGTTTGAAATTCCGTTCTCGCGCCTGGAAGATTGCCCCGGTCTTACGGAAGACGCCGTGCTGGATCTGCGGTTGGATGCAGGCGAAGTCACGGTGAGCCCCAAAGCGGAAGCAACCGGCGAAAATACGCGGCTCGATATCTGGGTTCGCTTGTTTCTGTACGGCGCGGCTTATTGCGAAGAAAGCATCGAATTTGTAACCGACGCGTATTCCACGCGCTGCCCGGTTGCGCTGGAACACGCGCAGGATACGTTCGTTTCCGGTGTTTCTTTCCGCCGCGAACGCTTCTCTAAAAAAGTGCGCTTCGAGATCGCGGGTCACGAAGTATCGAGCATTACGGATGTGTGGGCAGAAAGCGGCAGCGTCAACGCCTTTACGGATGACAGCGGACTGCATGGAAAGGGCCGGTATACGCTGTGCGTGCTGGGCGTGGATCTTTCCGGGACGCCATTTTACACCGAGCAGGCCGTGGAATTTTCCGAAACGCTGGCCGATGCCGGGATGGGAAAAGGCGTGCGTGTTTCGGCCGATTTGGAATTGCCCCGTGTAAGTGCCTATCGAATTGAGGCCGCCGATGCGCTGGAAATTTCCGTTGAATTGATGATCTGCTTCCGCTTGTCGCAAACACAGAATATGACGTATATCAGTGCGGTAGAAACGGAACACGATAAGGCTTATCCCGAAAATAATGCGGCGCTTGCCGTTTATTTTGCACAGGCGGGCGAGCGTGTATGGGATATTGCCAAGAGCCATCGCGCCGGTGTTTCGGCTTTGCGCGAAGAAAACGACTGTTATGAGGATACGATTGAGGAAGCCCGTACACTTCTTATTCCCGTATAATGCTTTCCTCTTGACGCGGCATGACGAATATGGTATAAATAAAGAGTAAATTCCTGTGACTGACGGCATATGTGGGAAACCACGGGGGAGCAGGAGTTTCTTTTGCCGGCCGTCTGGGCAGCTTCGCAGCGAACGTTACGAAGCTGCCTTTTTTGTCGTTTTAATTTGCGTGTACTTTTCCGAAAAATGAAGTTAAGGAGCGTTTCAACATGAATGAATTTTCTCTGAAGTATGGCTGTAACCCCAACCAGAAGCCTGCCCGCATTTATATGGCAAACGGCGGGGAACTGCCGGTCGAAATCCTTTCGGGCCGCCCGGGCTATATCAACTTCCTCGATGCCTTCAATAGCTGGCAGCTGGTTAAGGAGCTGAAAGAAGCCACCGGCGTGACCTGTGCCGCTTCGTTTAAGCACGTCAGCCCCACTTCCGCCGCGTTGGGTCTTCCGATGAGCGACGCGCTGAAAAAAGCCTGCTTCGTACAGGATGTAAAGGGACTGGATGATTCTCCGCTGGCGCTGGCGTATGCCCGTGCGCGCGGTACGGATCGTATGTCTTCGTTCGGCGACTGGATCGCGCTTTCCGATGTGTGTGATAAGACGACGGCTCGTCTGATCAAGCGCGAAGTATCCGACGGCGTGATTGCGCCCGGCTATACGGATGAAGCGCTGGAACTTCTGAAAAAGAAGAAGAACGGCAACTACAATATCGTCAAGATCGATCCCGATTATGTTCCGGAAGAAATCGAGCGCAAGCAGGTATTCGGCATTACGTTTGAACAGGGCCGCAACAACCTGAAGATCGACGAAGCTCTGCTCGAAAATTTGGTCACAAAGAACAAGGAACTGCCCGATGCCGCCAAGCGCGACCTGATTGTGGCGCTGATTACCCTCAAATATACACAGTCCAACTCCGTATGCTACGCGGTAGACGGACAGGCTATCGGCGTAGGTGCCGGTCAGCAGTCCCGTATTCACTGCACGCGCCTGGCCGGCGATAAGGCCGACCGCTGGCATCTGCGTCAGCATCCCCGTGTGCTGGATCTGCCCTTCCTGCCGAAGCTCGGCCGTCCGGAGCGCGACAACGTAATCGATGTCTACCTCTCCGATGAATACGACGAAGTTCTGGCCGACGGTATCTGGCAGCAGTATTTCACCGAGCAGCCGCAGCCGCTGACCCGCGAAGAAAAGAAAGCCTATCTTGCCGGTATCACCGGTGTGGCGCTGGGCAGCGATGCGTTCTTCCCGTTCAGCGATAACATCGAGCGCGCCTGCCGCAGTGGTGTTTCGTATATTGCACAGCCCGGCGGTTCCGTGCGTGACGATGCCGTCATCGATTGCTGCGACCAGCACGGCCTGGCCATGGCATTTACGGGAATCCGTCTGTTCCATCACTAAAATATTCTGGGGTTCGACCATGTGCCGAGCCCCCGTTTTTTGAGGAAATCGTAGCTGTAACCCGAAAGCTGAAAAAATACTGCCGCCCGCCGCTTGAATCGGAACGCAGTAAGGAGGAAATAAGATGATCCGTACAATTTTATGGGATCTGGATGGAACGCTGCTCAATTTTAAAAAAGCGGAATCGTTTGCGATTCGCAAAGTATTATCCAAGGCGGGTGTTGAACCTACGCCCGAAACGATTCAGTTGTATTCCCAGATTAACGACACCTGTTGGAAACAGCTGGAACGAAAAGAAATTACACGCGAACAGCTGTATACGCTTCGTTTCGAGCGGTTGTTTCAACAGCTAGGCGTTTCGGCAGATGTCAAAGCCACAGCTAGGCTTTACCCGCGTGTGCTGGGACAGGCGGCGTATTTTATCCCCGGTTCTTACGAGCTGTGCGCTTCTCTTTCCGGAAAATACCGGCAGTACATTGTGACCAACGGAAACACCTATACTTCCCGAAACCGCATGCGCCTGGCTGGATTTGACCGTCTGATGGACGATTGTTTTGTTTCGGAAGAAATCGGCGTGAATAAACCGGATCCTCGTTTTTTTGAGCTTTGCTTTGCCCGTATCCCCGGCGGAATTTGCCGCGAAGAAACGGTGATTGTCGGCGATTCGCTTTCCAGCGATATGCAAGGAGGAAGAAACGCCGGGCTGCGCTGTATCTGGTATAATCCAACCGGCGAAACAGTATCCGATTCGTCGATGTTTGATCGTTCCGTTTCCACACTTGCAGAACTTCCCCAGATTTTTGAAGAATTGTAAGCTGTAAAGCAAAAGCCGCAGGCTGTTGTCTGCGGATTTCTTTTCTTTAGTTGAGTTTTCTTCTTCCGGTAATAATCTCAAAAGCCGCGCGTTCCGGTGCCTTGAGGCAGTTTTCGATTTTGGCCGGATCATTTTCCGAATCAAACAAGAATAAAGTCCAAACACAGAAGAAATCTTCTGCATTTGGACTTTCTTTTTAGCTTTTAGCGCTTAGAGAGCACATTTTTTTCGTATTCTTTTACCATCGGCAGCCAGCTGTCGCGAACCGGTACGCCCATGGTTTCGCAGTAGTAATCCCAAACTGCGGCGAACGGATACATCTTGAGTTCTTCCGTCAGAGCCAGACGGCTGGTATAATCGCCTTCAAGTTCGATCTTCTTGAGTTCTTCGGTAGGTTCCAGATAGGCTTTCAGCAAGGCTTTGAGCATGTTGCGCGTGCCGATTACCCAAGCCGCAATGCGGTTGATGGAAGCATCGAAGAAGTCCAGACCGATGTGCGTGCGTTCGATCAGACCGGTGCGAACCAGGCTCTGTGCAATCGCGTTCAGCTCGTCGTCGAGAATCACTACGTGGTCGGAGTCCCAGCGAACCGGACGGGAAACGTGCAGCAGCAGTTCCTTGGTGTACATCAGAACGGAAGCGATTTTATCGGAGATCACTTCGGTGGGGTGGAAGTGACCGGCATCCAGGCAGTAGGCTTTGTCGCGGGAAATGGCATAGCCCAGCGCAAATTCGTTGGAGCCTACGGTGTAGCTTTCTACGCCGATACCGAATACCTTGCTTTCGATGGCATCCAAATTGTACTGCGGATCCATCTCTTCGCTGAAGATTTCATCCAGGGATTCCATCATGCGGCGGCGGGGAGCTTCGCGGTCTACCGGGATATCTTTGTAGCCGTCCGGGAACCAGTAGTTCGTCACGCACTTGGTGCCGAGTTCACGGCCGAAATAATCGGCGATGCGGCGGGAACGCTTGCAGTGCTCGATCCAGAAATTACGAACCTTGTCATCTGCGGAAGAAACCGTGAATCCGCTTTCGGCCATCGGATGGGAGAAGCAGGTGGGGTTGAAATCGAGACCGATGCCCAGTTTCTTAGCCCAGGCAACCCATTTTTCAAAGTGGCGGGGTTCCAGTTCGTCCAGATCTACTTTTTCATCCGTATCGGCATAAATGGCATGCAGGTTGAAGCGATGTTTACCGGGAATCAGGGAATAAGCAAATTCAATGTCGGAACGCAGTTCGTCCGGCGTGGTGGCTTTGCCCGGATAATTGCCGGTTGCCTGAATGCCGCCCGAAAGGGAAGCATCTTTAAACAAAAAGCCCTGTACATCATCGCCCTGCCAGCAGTGCATGGAAATCTGAATCTTTTTCAGCTCTTCCATAGCTTTGTCGGTATCTACGCCGATGGCGGCATAGGCTGCTTTGGCAAGTTCATAAGCCTGTTTGATATCTTCACGCATAGAGGTTTCCTCCTTGTAATTAAGAAATGTTCCTTTTAGGCATTCAGAATTTTCAGATAGTTCTGATAAGCCTCATCCCAAAGCGGCTTTTCTTCCGCGACGGGCAGGTATGTTTTCAGATCGGTCGAAGCGGTAACAACTTCGCGGGCATGCTTCAAAGAAGAGATTTCGCCCAGCGCAATCAGCTGAACGGCAATGTTGCCCATGACGGTTGCTTCGTTGGGGCCGGCCGCAACCGGAACGCCGGTGGCGTTTGCGGTAAGCTGGCACAGGAAGTTATCTTTCGTGCCGCCACCGATGACGTTGATCGAAGCAAAATCGCGTCCGCGCAGCGTTTTCAGCGATTCAAATGTATAGCGGTATTTCATGGCCAGGCTCTGGTAGATGCAGCGCATGATTTCGCCGCGCGTCTGCGGAACGTACTGTCCGGTGCGTTCACAGAATTCCTGAATGCGGCGCGGCAGATTGCCGGGTGCTTCAAACGAAGGATCGTCGCAGTCGATAAAGCAGCGGAACGGTTCGCAGCCCAGGGCATCCTGTTCCAGCGTGGCATAGGTCACGTTTTGTCCCTCGCGGATCCACTGACGGCGGGATTCCTGAATGATCCACAGACCCATAATGTTTTTCAGGAAACGGGTTGTTTTGTTATAGCCTGTTTCGTTGGTGAAGTTTGCGGCCATGGCTTCATCCGAGAGGATGGGGGAATCGCTTTCAATGCCGAACAGCGACCAGGTGCCGCAGCTGATGTATACGAAATCGTCGGTCTGTGCGGGCGTAGCTACAACGGCGCTGGCGGTGTCGTGTGTCGCTACGGCGATGACCGGCACGGGATCACAACCCAGCTCTTCGCAGATATCTTTGGAAAGGGTGCCGTAGGCTTCGCCGGGTGCGATGATTTCAGGCAGGATATGCGTCGGGATGCCCAATTTTTCGCAGAGCTCCGTATCCCATGTTTTGGTTTTGGCATCCATCAGGTTGGTGGTGGAGGCGTTGGTCATTTCGCCGCGCATTTCGCCGGTGAGGAAATAAGCGAACAGATCGGGCGTCATCAGGATCTTATCGCACAAAGAGAACAGTTCGGCATCATGATGCGTCAGATAATAAAGCTGATACAGCGTGTTGATACGCATGCACTGAATGCCGGTGCGGGCATAGATTTCCTCTTTGCTTACGGTTTTGAAAACTTCTTCGGGCATGCCTTCGGTACGTGCATCGCGGTAATGAACCGGTGCGCCCAGCAGACGGCCTTTCTTATCGAGCATACCGAAATCGACGCCCCAGGTGTCGATACCGATGGCGTCGAAACCGCCCTTCTGGATAGCCAGAGAAATACCTTGTTTAATTTCAAAAAACAGTCGCAGGGTGTCCCAGTAGAACGTCCCGTTAACGGTTACGGTGTCGTTGGAAAAACGATGGATTTCTTCCATCTGAATTTTTTTACCATCAAAAGATCCCAGCATGGCACGGCCGCTGGAAGCTCCAAAGTCAAAAGCCAGAACTTTTTTCACAATGAACCCGCCTTTCTGCGTGAAAATTCGGCATCACGCCCAAAACAATACGAATTTACGTGAGATGCCTGTGTATTTTCATTATAGCGAATTGAAATGCGCTTGTCTATATCTGGCGATAATTTCGCGAAGTGTGCAGAATAAATCCGGGTTCCGATCATTTATGCGCACAATTGAGCATGGATAGGGGGTGAAAAATGATTAACTTTAAAAAATGTTTCAAAGATTGACTTTTTTTAACGGGATGGTATAATAATATAAACTAGACAAGTTTTAGCTGTATGGGTAGAAACGGCAGCAAAAGCGCCGTTTTTTGAGAAAGGAAGGGATATCTGTGGTTATCACTGATGAATTCCCGCGCAATTTTGATCGTCTGTTGGCTTATCTCAATCGGCAGCGTAAACGTTTTTTGGGTGAACGACTGCGTCCGTATGGACTCACGGGAGCTATGCATATGTTTATCACATTTCTGCATCGTCATCCCGGAATGAGCCAGGATACAATCTGTTCTACATTTTATATTGAAAAATGTACGGTTTCCAAGCGGGTTAAGCAGCTGGAAACGCTGGGTTATATCCGCCGTGAGGTCGATGAAAACGACCGCCGGCAGAATAAGTTGTTCCTCACCGAAAAGGGCGAGGAGATGGTTCCGGTTATCATCAGCTGTCTGGATGAATGGAGCAGTAAGATCGCCGACGGCATCAGCCAGGAAGAACGCGAGGCTGTGTTGCACGCGATGGAAGTTATGCGTTCGAACAGTAACAATTAAAAGCTGCGATCAGCGGTCGGCAATTTACGCCGGCCGCTTTTGTTTTGTGTGAGGACGAATGACTCTTGCGAACCGGGGGAAGGGATGGTATACTAGGGGCGAATTGACAAGCGGGGGATCGTACCATGCCTACTTTGGGATATGCTTCTTATCTTTTGGATATTATCGGAACGGTGGCTTTTGCTGTGGCCGGGGCCATGGTGGCTGTCAGCCGGCGGATGGACTTGTTCGGCGTGCTTTCCATGGGCGCGGTTACCGCTATGGGCGGCGGCGTGATCCGGGATGTTTTGCTTGGGCAGTTCCCGCCCCGTGCTTTCTATAACTATACGTATATTTATCTTTCGCTGGCGGCGGCGCTGGTGGTTTTTCTGGCGGTGCAGATTCTTCGGGACGCTTACCGCCGCAGCCATCTCACGGTAGAAGCCATTAACAACATCTTCGACGCCATTGGTCTGGCTTCGTTTTCCGTTACCGGCGTGCAGATCGCTATCCAGGCCGGACACGGAGAAAACTGGATTTTCTGTGTCTTTTTAGGGATGATGACCGGCGTGGGCGGCGGTATTCTGCGGGATATTCTGTGCTGTACGGTTCCGCTGGTTTTCACCAAACACATTTACGCGGTGGCCTCCATTGCGGGGAGCCTGCTTTATTATCTGCTGGTTCGTTTTTCGGTCCACGAGATTCCTGCGGTTTTGATCGCCATGTTCGTTGTGATCGCGATTCGTATACTGGCTACGGTTTATCGTTGGAATCTGCCTCGGATCCGTTTTTCGGTCGAGGAATAAGTTTTTTTCAAACGAGGGGAGGATGCGTGCCGATCGGACACGCGCAAAGGTATGGCTGTTTATTATATTGATCCCGAAAACGGGAGCAGGAAAAACAATGCGCTTTCACCGGAATCTGCGGGCGAAACATGGAAAGATCTCAAAATTTTGCCGGGCGATACCGTTTTGTTCAGGCGCGGCAGCGTGATCCGCGGGGCGATTGATTCACCGGCAGGATCGAAAGATGCTCCGATTGTGTGGGGCGCTTACGGAGAAGGTGATGCGCCGCAGTTTCGGGGCAGCGTTTCGCTTTCGGAACCATCGGGCTGGAAAGAATATGCTTCGAATGTATGGATGTGGGATCATCCGCTGCCCAGCGAGCCGGGCAACCTGATTTTTGATGAATCGAGCTGCGGTACGCTGCGCTGGAGCCGCGAAGAACTGCAAAATCCGGGCGATTGGTGGGATTCTGGGTTTGGCAAAACCGAACAGCATCATCAAGCGCGCGACCCGCAGGATAGACTGTACCTATATTGTACAGAGAATCCGGCGGTTTACTGGAAGAATATTGAAGCGGCCGTTTATGCCGAGCGTGTTTTAGCCAAGGCTTCAGCACATGTTGTTTTCCGTGATCTGGCTTTCTGGGGCAGCGGCGTGCATGGGTTTGCCGCCGAAAAAGCGGAAGACATTACGCTGGAAAACTGCACGTTCTCGTTCATCGGCGGTATGGTGTGGAATAAAGATCTGAAAATCCGTTTCGGAAACGGTGTGGAATTCTGGAACGGCGCGCGGCAGGTGCGAATTCAAAATTGTGTTTTCCAGGATGTCTACGATTCCTGTTTTACCCATCAGGGCAAGATGCCGTTCCCGCCGCCGGAAGATATCGTTTTTACAGGCTGTACCTGCGAGCGTTACGGTATGGCGGCGTATGAGGTGCGCGATATTATGCCGCGCCGAACGGTATTTTCTAAAAATATTTGCCGAGGCGCTGGAACGGGCTTTGCTATGCAGGGGGAAACTTTGCCGCGGCGTTCCGAAATCTGGCCGCAGCCGATGGGACACCATCTGTTTATCTGGCGGATCGATCAGGCCACGCCGGGCGGCGAAATCCGAGTGGAAGACAACCATTTGGGTGAAGCGCCCAACGGCTCCGTGGTGTATTCAATTGTTGCGCCGGAAGCTGAAGATCAGTTTGTCTTTTCCGGCAATCGCGTAGAACCTGTAACCGATCGTTCTTTCTATTGGAAAGGCGTTTACCGTAGAGCTTCCGAATTTGAAAGCGGAAGCTGGCAGACCGAATAAAGGGGGATTTACAATGGCAAAAATGACAGCACGCTTAACGGGTGATTTTGATTACTGGCTGAACAAAATCGAAAACGGGATCGTGAACGGCAGCGTTTCGGCCAGCCTGGAAGAAGCGGACGACAACCGAACGGGCGATACCCGATGCAGTATCCGTGTGTTTGAACGCTATAGCTTTATGGGCGGCAACCGGGTTAGTCTGACGGTGGTGCTTTTCGGCCGAGACGGAGATATTCATCTTACCGCCATTGCGGCCGGCGGCAGCCAGGCGATGTTCTTTAAGGTCAACACATTCGGGGAAGAAGCTTTTCTCGACTGCCTGCGCGAAATTTTAAACTAGCAAAAGCTCGGATGCGGAGATATCGCATCCGAGCTTTTAATCTGTTGATAAGCCTTAAACGTAAAAGTTTCGATCAATTCTTCGCTGCCGCTGCGGTCGGCGCCTTGCTTGTGTGCCACTGGCACACGGCGCCCTTTTCAAAGGTTTGCGGTTTCCAAAGGCAGATTCTTGCCTGCTGGCTCGGTCGGTGTTTCAATGCTTGCCACTGGCAAGCAACACCCTTTGGCCGCTCTCCGCAGAGAGCGGAATTTCTTTGCCTTCATAAGCGCAGGAAGGTAGAATCAAACATCCGGGGGATGTTGATTCGTAGGGAACCCTCGCCGGGGGTTCCCTTTTATATCTGCCAATGACTCTCAGTTTGTTTATTCAGCGGAATAAATGCCTTCTTCACGCCAGATTTTCTGCATCAGCTCGTATCGTTCGAGCGGCAGACCGGTGTAAGCACAGTTTGAGGTGGAGAAGATAAAGCCGTATCCGCCCGTCATGCCTTCACGCAAACAGCGGCGTACATCGGCGGCAGCTTCTTCTTCGGTGCCGGTTTGCAGCAGCCCGCAGTTAACGTTTCCGATGGTGCAGATTTTGTCGCCGTAGCGGCGGCGCACCTCCAGAAGGTTCATGCCGCCCTGCGGATCGATGGAATGTAGGGCGTCCGGACCGCAAGCAACAATCTGATCAAGAATCGGGTTGATGTTGCCGTCCGTGTGCTTGATGGTGTAAAAACCCAGACCGCGGTAGGTATCGATGCATTCTTTCAGATGCGGCGCCACCAGTTCTTCAAACAAGTCGGGGGAGAAGAACGGGTTCACGTTAAACGCATAGTCCGAACAAAGCGCAAAACCGTCGAGCAGACCGGTTCCCGAAAGAGCGGCCGCCCGCTTTGCCGCGGCATCCTGCGCGCGTTTTTGCTCGTCGTGAATGCTTTCCGGATCTTCATACATGCGCACTGAAAATTCCATCATATCATCGCCGGTCGGAATGCTTACGGTGGTATCGCCGTGCATCATGATGAAATAGTCGTCTCCGGTTTGTTCGCGGATCAGTTCCAGCAGCCATTTGATTTCTTCCAGCCCGGCGGGATTGGGATGGACAAAAATGGCGTCGTGATCATACCGCTTGGCCGTCATAACATAAATGTCGGCCATTTCCTGCATGTGCAGTTTCTTTTCCGCAAAGGACATCTGGTTCCACTGAGAGTAGTATCGATGAGAGGGATGAACTTTGCCGAACGCTTCCATCGTGAGGAAGAAGACCAGTTCAAACTGTGGAACGTGGCCGACGATCGGCTCTCGGCGCAGGGCTTTTTCAAAGCGCTGCTTGTGGGTTTCTTTCATACAAACTCCTGCCTTTCCAATAAGCAAATTCGCCGTGCGTTTTGGCGGCAAAACGATTGACACCATCCGGCGCTTGTGCTAGTATGAAACACAAAGTTCCATGACGAAATTCTACAGGAGTTTGATTGGAATTACAAGGGGGAGAACTGAAAATGGATATGAAAAATTTGATTGAACGTATGAAGAAAATCGGTTTTACCGAAGTGGCCGAAGTGAATGTGAAAGACCTGGTTCCCATGCCGGAAATTCGTCAGATGTGCGCGGCCGACCGCTGCGGCGCATACGGACATAAATGGAGCTGCCCGCCGTATTGCGGAACGCTGGAAGAATGTACCGAAAGAATCCAGGCGCACCAAAACGGTATTATCATGACAACCGCTACACAGCTGGAAGATTCCTTCGATTATGAAGGTATGCAGGAAGGCGGACGCCGACATCAGAAACAGTTTTTGCAGGCTGTGGAAGAGCTGCGCCCCGAGTATCCCGATCTGCTTCCTCTGGGCGCAGGCGGCTGCCGCAATTGCGAAACCTGTACCTGCCCGGATGAACCGTGCCGTTTCCCGGATAAAATGATGGTTCCCATGGAAGCCTACGGTTTGTTTGTCAGCGATGTCTGCCGCCGCAACGGCGTAAAATACAACAACGGCGAGGCTACCGTAACCTATGTTTCCTGTATTCTGTTCTGATCCGAAAGGGATTTAACGTAAAAATTGCAGGAATTTTAAATAAAAGCTTGCTTTTTTGCACGTGACGTGCTATACTATTCAGGCCAAAAAAACACACGCATGCCTGATCGGATTGGTGCCGGACAAAAAATTCCGGTCTTCTCGTCGGAAAACAGGCTGCGGAGGAAAAACCAAGGAGGATTTTACCCATGGCAGTTGTATCTATGAAACAGCTTCTCGAAGCAGGCGTTCACTTTGGTCATCAGACCAGACGCTGGAACCCCAAAATGGCTCCCTATATCTTTACGGAGCGCAATGGCATCTACATCATCGATCTGCAGAAGACGGTGAAGAAGCTCGAAGAAGCCTATAACTTTATCCGTGACCTGTCCGCTGAAGGCGGCAACGTGCTGTTCGTAGGCACCAAGAAGCAGGCTATGGAATCCATCAAGGAAGAAGCCGTTCGTGCCGGCGCTTACTATGTTAACGCTCGTTGGCTGGGCGGTATGCTCACCAACTTCACCACCATTCGCCGCCGCATTGAGCGTCTCAACCAGCTCAAGAAGATGAGCGAAGACGGTACGTTTGATCTGCTCCCCAAGAAGGAAGTTGTCAAGCTGAACCTCGAAATCGAGAAACTCGAAAAGTTCCTCGGCGGTATCAAAGAAATGAAGAAGCAGCCCGATGCTCTGTTCATTGTGGACCCCCGCAAGGAGCACATTGCTGTTGCTGAAGCCCGTCGTCTGGGCATCCCGGTGGTAGCTATTGTAGATACCAACTGCGATCCCGATGAAATCGACTATGTGATCCCCGGCAACGATGACGCTATCCGCGCTGTGAAGCTGATCGCCGGCGCTATGGCTAACGCCATCATCGAAGGCCGCGAAGGCCAGATGGGCGCTGCCGCTGTAGAAGCTGAAGAAGCTCCCGCCGAAGCTGAATAATTCGTTTGCCCGAACGTATACCCGAAAGGAATCAGGAGGATCAAAATTATGAATTTTACTGCAAAAGACGTTGCTGCTCTTCGTGAGAAGACCGGCTGCGGTATGATGGACTGCAAAAAAGCGCTGACCGATGCCAACGGCGATATGGAAGCCGCTATCGATATCCTTCGTGAGAAGGGTCTGGCTGCTGCCGTTAAAAAGGCCGGCCGTGTTGCCGCTGAAGGCGTTGCCTTTGCGGAAGTTTCTTCCTGCGGTAAAGTCGGTGTTGTAATCGAAGTCAACGCCGAAACCGACTTCGTGGCCAAGAACGCCGATTTCCAGGCTTTCGTAAAGACCTGCGCCGATACCGTTATGGAAAACAATCCGGCTGATGTTGATGCTCTGCTGGCCTGCAAGGCTGCCGGCACCGACATGACCGTTGATGCTCTGCTGAAGGAAAAGATTCAGACCATCGGCGAAAACATGAAGATTCGTCGTTTCGTTCGCTATGAAGGCGATTGCGTGTCTTATGTACACGGCGGCGGCCGTATCGGCGTGCTGGTTCGCTTTGAAGCCGACGAAGCTGCTTCCGGCAGCGAAGCTCTGCAGGAATGCGGCAAAGACGTAGCTATGCAGATTGCTGCGCTGAATCCGCTGTATCTCGACGAGACCACCGTTCCCGCCGAAGATCTGGAGAAGGAAAAGGAAGTTCTGCTGGGCCAGATCGACAACGATCCCAAGAACGCCAACAAGCCGCAGAACATCAAGGAAAAGATGATTGTGGGCCGTATCAAGAAGTTCTACGAGCAGAACTGCCTGATGCAGCAGGCTTTCGTTAAGAACGGCGATGTTACGGTTGCTCAGTATGTTGAAGAAATGGCCAAGAAGGCTGGCGGCAGCATGAAGGTTGTTGACTATGTACGTTTCGAAAAGGGCGAAGGCCTGCAGAAGCGTGAAGACAACTTTGCTGACGAAGTTGCCAACATGGTAAAATAAGCTTGTTATAAAACAGGCATTTGTCCCCGGCTGGGTTGTACCGGCCGGGGATTTTTATACCATACAAGAGGAGTTGTTGTATTGTGACACCACGAGAGAGAATCATTTGTGCCATTGAGCACAAACAGCCTGACCGTGTTCCGGTTGATTTGGGAGCGACCGGACAAACCGGAATGAATGCAAGCACCTTGTATCGTTTGCGTGCAGCACTGGGGTTGGAATCCAAACCGGTCGAGATCAGTGAAACGTTTCAAATGCTGGGCAAAATTGACCCTGAACTTATGGCTTTTGCCGGATCTGATGTAATTGGTTTAAACAATCCCTCCAACATGTTCGGCGTGCCGGACGGTAAGCTAAAAGCTTTTCCTATGCCGGATGGGACGCCGACTTTGGTTTCTGAGGGAAACGCGTTCGATTTTGCCGAAGACGGGTCCATTTACATTTATCCCCAGGGAAACCGTTCGGTCGGCCCCAGCGGACACATGCCGGCGGGCGGTTACTTTTTTGATAATATAAATCGCAGTCCCGACTTTGATGAAGATAATTTGACGCCTGCGGAAGATTTCCGGGATGATTTTCCGATTTTGGATGACAGCACGGCGCGTTATCTCGAAGAAAAATCGAAGCGTTTGTATGAAGAAACAGATTATGCCATTATAGGCAATTTGGGTGGGGCAGGTTTAGGCGACAGCGCTCTGGTTGCCGGTCCGCAATTGTTGGCACCGAAGGGCATCCGCCGTTTTGAAGATTGGCTGATGGCGCACCTTCTGTACCCTGAATATATCGAAGAAGTATTCGAGATGCAGACGACTGCCATGCTGAAAAATCTGGAGATCTATCGTGAAGCCGTAGGGGACCGTATTCAGATTGTCTGGATCAGCGGTACTGATTTCGGTACACAAAACGGAGAATTTTTCCCGCGTGAAGTGTTCTGCCAACTGTATAAGCCGTTTTACAAACGTATTAACGATTGGGTGCATCAGAATACTTCTTGGAAGACTTTTTACCATTGCTGCGGAAGCATCGTGAACTATCTCGATGACTTTGTGGAGATGGGTGTCGATATTCTCAATCCGGTTCAGCTTTCCGCTAAGGGGATGGACGCGCGCATGCTCAAAGAGAAATATGGTAAGAAGCTGGTCTTTTGGGGCGGCGGCGTAGATACCCAAAAAACGCTTCCGTTTGGTACACCGGAAGAAGTCCGTCAGCAGGTTTTGGAACGTTTAGAAATTCTTTCACAGGGCGGCGGTTATGTGTTTGCGCCGATCCATAATATCGTAGCCAAAACGCCCGTAGAAAATATTCTGGCTATGTATCAGGCTGTTCGTGATTATAATCAAAAATAAAGAAAAGCGTCCTTCGGGACGCTTTTTTCTTATGCCTCTTGACACGTTATACTACGCGTGATATAGTATAATACGAAAGGAGGTATTGAAATGGACATTCAGCTCAAACGTGGGCTTTTGGAAGTCTGTGTTCTTGCCGCTATAAAAGATGCGGATTCATATGGATATCAGATCATTAAGGATATGAAGCCTTATGTAGAAATCTCGGAATCCACGCTGTATCCGATTTTACGTCGGTTAGAGGCCGCTGAACTTCTTACCGTTCGATCGATTGAACATTCTGGTCGGCTACGAAAATATTATCATATTACGCCGGCGGGATTAGAACGAATCGAAGCTTTTCGGGAAGAGTGGAAAGAAATCCTTAGAATCTATCAGTTTATAACCAGGGAGGAAACAGATCATGGATAAGCAGACTTTTCTCACTTCTTTGCGGGAACAGCTGCATGGGCTGCCGCAAAGCGATATCGACAAATCATTAGAGTATTATAGTGAAATGATTGACGATCGAATCGAAGATGGTGTGTCAGAGGAAGAGGCTGTAGCGGCGATGGAAACATCGGAAGAAATTGCCCAGCAGATCCTGCTTGATATGCCGCTTACCAAAGTGGTAAAGGCTAAAGCGCGACCAACCCGTCCGTTGGCGGTGTGGGAGATCATTTTGCTAATTGTTGGATCGCCGGTTTGGGTTCCTTTGCTTTTTGCTTTTGTACTTACCTTTTTTGCGATCTATTTGACAATTTGGATCATGATTGCGGCATTATACGCCGTCAATTTAGCGTTTGTTCTGTGTGGCGTAGCTGCTTGGGTTCAAAGCGGTATCGCTTTGTTTACAGGTATAAATTTGCAGGTTCCTTTTTACATCGGTGTTGGTTTGATTTCTTTGGGTGTTGGTGTTTTGTTGTTCTTTGCTTTTAATGCGCTTTCGGTGAGACTTGTTTCGTTGAGTCGCCAGTTTGTGTTGTGGGCTAAAAAACGATTTGTAAGGGGGTAACGGTGATGAAAAAAGGTAAAAAAATCTGTATCATCCTAGCAGCTTGCTGTATCGTTGTTGGCGGCGTTATGACGATGGCTTCAGTCGCAATGGCTGGCTTTGATTTTTCCAAATTCAATAGTCGACTTGTCTATAAGAAAACCTATTCGATTGAAGTTTCCTATCAAGAAAAAACCTATACAGCCGAAAGCGATTTTGATCAAATTGAGATTTCTACCGAATGGGAAAACGTTCAATTTGTTCCTTCTGAGGACGGTACCTGTAAAGTGGTTTGCCCTGTGAAAGATGATGCGGATTTTACGGTCGAAGTCAAGGACAACACGTTGAGAGTTATAAAAAATGAAGAAAACTGGCAGGAAAATCTTTTTAATTTTCAGTTTTCCGCTCCGGAAGATGTCACCCTTTATCTGCCGCAAAATACATACCAGAATTTGTCGGTAAAGACTGCAAGCGGGAACGTTATTCTTCCATCGGATTTCGCTTTCACAAACGTAGATATGTATAGTGCAAGCGGAAATTTGGAAGGACAAGCTCAGATTAGCCAGACTTTGAATGCTGAATCTGTCAGCGGTAATGTGTCGGTACAGAAATTTACCGGCGATAAGCTGGAACTCAAAACAACCAGTGGCGATATTCATGTGCAAGACAGTACAGCAAAGACGATAGGGATTACCAGTGTGAGCGGAAATGTATCGGTCAACCAGAGTGAAGCAAGCGAGAAGGCTAGGTTTCAATTGACCAGCGGTGATGTGGGTTTTGTAGGATTTGATGCACCAGAAATTGAAGTGACAACTGTCAGCGGCTGTGTGGAAGGATCTCTTTTAAGCGGAAAACAATTTTTTGTCAACAGCCTTTCGGGGGATGTGCAGGTGCCTCAAAATCAATCTCAATCGCAGACCTGTACGATTTCTACGACCAGCGGAGATGTTCGTTTGACGATTGGTTAAGGTATTTTAGCAAATTTTGGTTTTATTCTTTTCATCTTTCTAAAAAAGGGCCGGAACCTACTCATCGGTTCCGGCCCTTTGATTTATGGAATCAGGCTCGTAAATATTTGCGGCTCAGCAAAACGCCGCCGGTAAGAACAAGCGGAAAAATGATTGCAGCCAGAATGCCGATTTGCAGCGTGCCGCCGGCAAGTCCGCTGACTCGTCCCACAACGGTAGGACCTACGGAACATCCCAGATCACCGGCAAGCGCCAGCAGCGCGAATAGGGCGGTTCCGCCGCGGCGCAAAGCCGCAGCTGCCAGACTGAATGTGCCAGGCCACAAAAGACCAACCGAAAATCCGCAGATACCGCAGCCCAAAAGCCCAAGCGCAGGAATGGGGGAAAGCGAAATCACCAAGTAACTGGCCACACACAGCAAACTGCTGGCCAACAGCGATTTGGGAAGATTTAGCTGTTCACCTTTGCGACTGTACAATACGCGCGAGAGTCCCATGCAGATGGCAAACAGCATCGGTCCCATCAAATCGCCTACGGTTTTGCTGACGTGCAGGCCGGTTTCAGCAAACGTGGAAGCCCACTGACTGACGGATTGCTCACAGGCTCCGGCGCATAGCATCAAAATAACCATCACCCAGAAGATTCGGTTGGTCAGCAACTCACGGATGGAAAGACCGCGCTCGCCCTCTTCCATTAAGCTGGCCAGCGGCACGCGCGTAAAAGCAACGGCATTGACGGCCGGAATAATGGCCCAGATAAACGCCAGAATACGCCAGTTCTCGATACCGGCCAGGGTGAAAAACAACGTGGAAAGCAAAACGACGCCTACATGCCCCCAACAGTAAAAAGAATGCAGCAAACTCATGGCGGCTTTTTTATTTTTACTCGGACAGGCTTCTACGATCGGGCTGACCAAAACTTCCAGTAAGCCGCCGCCGATGGCATAAATCATAACGGCAGTGAGCAGCCCGGTGAACGGATCGGGGAAAATTTCCGGCAGAACCGCTAGACAGATCAGCCCGAGTGAGGCGAGTACATGAGCGGCTACAATCGAAATGCGATAGCCGATTTTGTCCACAATCCCGGCCGAAATCAAATCAATCAGCAGCTGAAGGCCGAAATTGAATGTTACCAGAAAAGTGATTTGGGATAGAGGAATATCATAAGTCGATTGGAATGTCAAAAAAAGCAGGGGCGCGAAATTGTTGATGATCGCCTGTGAGGCAGAGCCGGTAAAACAGGCATACATGGTGTGCTGGTAATTGGGGTTCATGCAGATTCATCCTCCTTGAAGCGGCTATTCCGCAAAAGCATAAAACGTGACCATTATAGCACAGGATCGGCCGCTTGCAAAGTGATTTTACCAAGAAGAAATAGATCCGACCAAGCACTTTTGACCGGTTATGTTTTTAAAAAGACCGAGTAGCTGAAAACGATTGCATATTTCCCGGGAATTTCGTATTCTATAGCTGTAAGAAAGAGGTGATCGTGTGAAAATTCGTTTTGAAATCGATGCGTCCTGTTCGGAGCCGGAGGTCGTGATCCGAGCGGCCGGCATGACGGAGGAAATCAATCAAATCATCCGGCAGCTTGGCGAGGAATCCCCAAGCCTGATTCCCGGTATACAGGATGATCGGGTAGAATTGTTGAATCCGGATGATCTGATCCGTGTTTATGCGCAAAACGGGAAGATTTTCGCCGCAACCGCCAAAGGGGAGTATGCGCTTCGCCAGCGTCTGTATGAATGGGAAGAGCGGCTGGATAAACGGCGTTTTGTCCGTATTTCCAATTCGGAAATTATCAATTTGAATCAGGTCCTTCATTTTGATTTGAATCTGGTGGGAACGATCTGCGTGCGGCTTTCAAACGGCACAACGACGTATGTTTCCAGAAGATATGTATCGAAAATCAAACAATTGCTGGGATTATGAGGTGAATTAAGATGAAAAAGAAGATTTTGCAGCGTGGATTTGTCGGTTTTTTGGGAGGCGTAACACTGGGACAGGTGATTGTGATTATCCTTTCCCTGATTTGGGGCCAGGGGCATTTTTGGCCTTGCGTACCCGATTTCATTTCGATGGTTGGAAACGAAATCGGCGCGGTTGCGCTTCAGACGGTTTTGTGCGGACTGCTCGGGACAGGGTTTGCGGCCGCTTCGGTGATCTGGGAGCTTGAGCATTGGAGCCTCGTGAAACAGACGGGTATTTATTTCCTCGTGGTTTCGCTTGTTATGCTGCCGATCGCTTATGTGACGTATTGGATGGAACATAGTGTTCTGGGATTTTTCAGTTATTTCGGCATTTTCTTTGCTATTTTTGTTGTGGTTTGGCTTGTACAGTATTTTGTAGGGCGCAAAAATATCCGCAGGATGAATGCAGAACTCGATCGGCTGAATTGTAAAAAATAATAGAACAAAGCAATCCACCTTGCAAAATGGCAGGGTGGATTTCGTTATGAAAACGCTTCCGTTAAAGAGCTGTATGGTATTTTTTGAAAATTGTCAAAATTTCGTTAAAACCGGTACTTTACTAATCCGCATGTTTTTACTATAATAAGGATTGCGGAATTTGCCGCATCCGGCAGATTTTCCCCCCAGAATTTATTTTGGGGGCATTTATGCTGTTTATTTTTATTTATTGTTTAGTTAGGAGTCGTGACCAACATGGAAAGATTAGTCGGTACCGTTTCCCGGGGAATTCGCGCCCCCATTATTCGTGAAGGTGATAATCTGAGTGAAATCGTCATCCAGTCTGTTCTGGATGCTTCCAAAAGCGCGGGATTTGCGATTGAAGACCGCGACGTTGTAGCCGTTACCGAAGCGGTGGTTGCCCGTGCACAGGGTAACTATGCGCATATCGATGCTATTGCCGCTGATGTGAAAGCTAAGTTCGGCGATGATACGATCGGCGTAATTTTCCCGATCCTCAGCCGTAACCGTTTCTCCATCTGCCTGCGCGGTATTGCTAAGGGCGCCAAGAAGATTGTGCTCATGCTCAGCTATCCTTCCGATGAAGTGGGCAACCACCTGATCGATCTGGATTCGCTCGATGAAAAGGGCGTCAATCCCTGGACGGATGTACTCACGGAAGCTCGTTTCCGCGAATTGTTCGGCTACCATAAGCATACGTTTACCGGTGTGGATTATATCGAATACTATAAGCAGCTCATCACGGAATGCGGCGCAGAGGTAGAAGTTGTTTTGGCCAACAACTGCAAAACCATTCTGGATTATACCAAGAGCGTGCTTTGCTGCGACATTCATACCCGCGCTCGTACCAAGCGCCTGCTCAAAGCCGCCGGTGCCGAAAAAGTATACGGTCTGGATGAGATCATGAATGAGTCCATCAACGGCAGCGGCTTTAACGCCGATTACGGTCTGCTCGGTTCCAATAAGGCTACGGAAGACACCGTGAAGCTGTTCCCGCGTGACTGCCAGGCTTTTGTAGATGACGTACACGCCAAGCTGCTGGAAAAGACCGGCAAGAACGTGGAAGTCATGGTGTATGGCGACGGTGCCTTTAAAGACCCGGTAGGCAAAATTTGGGAACTGGCCGACCCGGTTGTTTCCCCGGCTTATACTGAAGGACTGGTAGGTACGCCCAACGAAGTGAAGCTGAAATATCTGGCCGATAACAACTTTGCCGATCTGAAGGGCGAAGAACTCAAGGCTGCTATTTCCGATTATATTAAGCACAAGGATGCCGACCTGAAGGGCAGCATGGTATCTCAGGGTACGACGCCCAGACGTCTGACCGACCTGATCGGTTCTCTGGCCGACCTGACTTCCGGCAGCGGCGATAAGGGTACGCCGATTATCTACATTCAGGGCTATTTCGATAACTACACGAAATAAGCAAATGCTTTAAAGAAAGGCGGCGTGCGGCAGATGGAACGATATGTTGTTTTTGATACGGAAACGCCGAACGCGGCCAATGACCGGATGAGTGCGATCGGTGTTGCGGTGGTTGAAAACGCGGAAATCGTCGAAACGTTTTCAACGCTCGTTAACCCCGAAGTGCGTTTTCATGCGTTTAATATCCAGCTTACCGGTATTTTACCGGAACAAGCTGCACTGGCTCCCACGTTCCCCGAATTGTGGGAAGCCAAACTGGCCTGGCTGATGGAGAACGGCGTGTTGGTTGCACACAATGCGCCGTTCGATATGAGCGTGCTTTCCAAATGTCTGCGCGCGTATGGCATACAATGGAAGCCGATTGCGGAATACGCCTGTACTTGTCAGATGGGGAGAAGCCCTTGGGGACGCCGCTGTTTGCCGCAGGTGCCCAATCACCGGCTGGATACGCTGTGCGCAAGCCTTCATATCCCGCTGGATCATCATCGGGCGGGCAGCGATAGCGAAGCCTGTGCGGCGTTGCTGTGTCATTATTTAAAAAATGATTTGCCTGTTGAGGAGTATATTCGCCGGTATGATCTGCTGGCCGGCTGTACCATTCCTTCGCCGAGACGCAGATAATAGACCAAGGCCGTTTTCTGCTTTGGCATGAACGGTCTGTGAATATTTCGTCAATTCGATGAATTCCCCTTTACTTTACGAGGCAGATATTGTAAAATTAACAGTAGAAAAATCTAACAGCCCCACATTTGTGTGTTTGGGTGAAAGGAAGATTGGCTTTGAAACCACAGTACAAACGCGTTCTGCTCAAACTCAGCGGTGAATCCCTGGCCGGTGCGGCAGGGCACGGCATTGATTTTGATATTGCACAGGCTATGTGCGAACCCATTCGTCAGCTCCACGATCTGGGTGTTGAAGTGGCGGTTGTTGTTGGCGGCGGCAATTTCTGGCGCGGCCGTTCCAGCGGCAAAATGGAACGCACCCGTGCGGACCACATGGGCATGCTGGCTACGGTGATTAACGCGCTGGGTCTGGCTGATACGCTGGAGCAGATGCAGGTTCCCGTTCGTGTACAGACCGCGATTGAAATGAATGCCATTGCCGATCAGTATGTGCGCGATGAAGCTGTCCGCAAGCTGGAAGAAGGAACGGTCGTTATTCTGGGCTGCGGAACGGGCAATCCGTTCTTTTCAACCGATACCGGCGCTTCTCTGCGTGCGGCAGAACTCAACTGTGATATTATCCTGAAGGCCACGATGGTAGACGGCGTATACGACAGCGATCCCAAGAAGAATCCCAATGCTGTCCGCTTTGACCGCTTGACTTTCAGCGACATTCTGGAAAAGAACCTGCAGGTTATGGATATGACAGCAGCCACTATGTGCCGCGATAACGGCATTAAAATCATGGTGTTCAGCATCGATGATCCCCAGAATATTGTCCGTGCCGTGTGCGGTGAGAAGATCGGTACGGTCGTAGAATAAGTTCACTATTTCGGAGGAAACTATTATGAAAACGGTTATACAAAAAGCAGAAGACAAGATGAAGAAAACAGTTTCTGTTCTTTCGGCCAACTACGCGGAAATCCGCGCCGGCCGTGCCAACCCGGCGGTCCTCAACCATATCACCGTTGATTATTACGGTGCTCCTACGCCGGTTAATCAGCTGGCTGCCGTTTCTGTTTCGGAAGCCCGCGTGCTGGTGATCCAGCCCTGGGACGGTTCCGTGTGCAGCGCGATCGAAAAGGCTATCCAGAAGTCCGATCTGGGCGTAAATCCCCAGAGCGACGGTAAACTGATCCGTCTGACTTTCCCGCCGCTTTCCGAGGAACGTCGTCGTGATTTGGCTAAGGATATCAGCAAGATGGCCGAAGAATCCAAGGTTGCGGTTCGCTCCATTCGCCGTGATGCCATTGAAAAGATCAAGGCGCTGAAAAAGACCGGTGAAATCACCGAAGACGATCAGAAGCAGGGCGAAAAGAAGACCCAGGATCTGACGGATAAATACTGCAAGGAAATCGACCAGATCGCGGAAGCCAAGCGCGCCGAGATCATGGAGATCTAATATGAGCATTCGTGACGAACTGCCGGTATTTCCCCGGCATGTCGGCATCATTATGGACGGCAACGGCCGCTGGGCCAAAAAGCGGGGGCTGCCCCGCAGTGCGGGCCATGTGGCCGGTGCCAAGGTTTTTAAAAAAATCGCTTTGTATGCCGCCGAAATCGGTATTCCGTGCCTTACCGTTTACGCGTTTTCAACCGAAAACTGGTCCAGACCGCCGGAAGAAGTTTCGGCTTTGATGCGGCTGTTCAAAACGTATCTGCAAGATGCCATCGATAATTTTTCCGATCGGGATATTTGCATTCGCTTTTTGGGCGATTCTTCTGTTTTCCCGAAAGAACTGCGGGAACTGGAAACGTATATTGCCCGTAATTCTGCCGGTCGGAAAGGCATGACGCTGAACATTGCCATGAACTACGGCGGCCGCGCCGAAATTACGCGTGCGGTTCGCAGTTTGGCTCAGGCGGTGGAGGCGGGAAATCTGCGCCCCGATGACATTGACGAAGCGATGATTTCGAATCATCTTTACACTGCCGGGGAACCGGATCCGGATTTGATTATCCGCCCCAGCGGCGAAAAACGCATCTCCAATTTTCTGCTGTGGCAGTCGGCTTATGCGGAATTTGTTTATAACGATATTCTTTGGCCGGATTATACCACAAAAGATCTGGACGATGCTCTGCGGGAATATGCCCGCCGTTCCCGTCGTTTTGGCGGCGTGAAGTAAAACCTAGTGAAATGGGGGAATCCGGCGATCGCCGGAACGACACATGGTAACACGAATTCTTTCCGGTGCAATCCTGGTTCTCTTTGTTGCGGCAATTGTTGTTTTTAATTCATCATTTCCGCTTGCGCTGAATATTGTTGTAGCGGTCATTTCTTCCTGGGCCGTCATGGAACTGTTCGGGGCAATGGGAATGGCTAAACGGTACACATTTTTAGTCCCGAGCCTGCTTTGTGCGGTGGCCCTTCCGTTTTCCACCGTGGTACCGATCGGGCCGCTTGTGGTGTTTTTGTATCTCACGCTGATGTTTACGGCGCAGCTCAAGGAACATGCTTCCGTTTCGTTTAAAGATATCGGTGTGCTGATGCTGATGTCTGTTATGATTCCGGCTGCACTTACTACGCTTGTGCTTATCCGAAATCATTCTACGGAACACAACATGTTCCCTGTAATTATCACCATTCTGGCAGCCTGGGCGGCGGATGTGGGCGCATATTTTGCCGGCGTATTTTTCGGCAAACATAAAATGTGTCCCAATATCAGCCCAAAAAAGACGATTGAAGGCGCTGTGGGCGGATTTATCTTTAACGTGCTGGTAATGGTTGCCTGCGGCTTGGCCTTCAGCGCGTATTCTCAGACGCAGGTACATTATCTGCCGCTGGTTTTGATTGGCGCGATCGGCTGGGGTTACTCCGTTTTGGGTGATCTGAGTTTTTCGCTGATTAAACGCAGCTGCCACATTAAGGATTTCAGCCACCTGATTCCGGGTCACGGCGGTATTCTCGATCGTTTCGACAGCGTGATTTTTGTGGCTCCCTTTGTTTATTTTCTTTTGACATTTTTGCCGATTTTCGGCTGATGGACGTTTATTTGCGGGAAGGTGTGATTTTCAGTCTAACTGAGATTGCACCTTTTTCGCCGTCACGGGTATACTTAACCCATGAGAGGAAAAACGGATGAAAAAACTTTGTATTCTGGGTTCTACCGGTTCAATCGGAAAACAGGCGCTGGATGTTGTCCGCTGCCTGCAGGGAACGGAAGATGCTTATTCCGTTTCGGTTTTAGCGGCCAATCGTGACGTTGCCGCTCTGGAAGAGCAGATCCGCGCGTTTAAGGTTCCGATGGCGGTTTTGTTTGACGAACAGGCTGCGGCTGATCTTCGCGTGCGTACAGCCGATCTTTCCGTGCGTGTGCTTTCCGGCATGGAAGGTTTGCTGGAAGCCGTGCGCGGCGATGCGGATGTCGTACTGAATGCCGTCGTGGGCATGGTGGGGCTTCGTCCTACCTTGGCGGCGATTGAGGCCGGAAAAACGATTGCGCTGGCCAATAAGGAAACGCTGGTTGTGGGCGGTGCGCTTGTGATGCAGGCTGCACGCGAAAAAAACGTGGCGATTTACCCCGTAGACAGCGAACATTCCGCGATTTTCCAGTGTTTGCAAGGTTGCCCGCGCAAACACGATCTCAGCCGTTTGATTCTCACGGCTTCGGGCGGACCGTTCTTCGGTAAAACCCGCAAGGAACTCGAGCAGGTTACACCGGAAATGGCACTCAAGCACCCGAACTGGAGCATGGGTGCAAAAATCACCATCGATTCCGCTACAATGATGAATAAAGGGCTGGAAGTCATGGAAGCTTCGTGGCTTTTTGGTGTTCCCGAAGATCGGATCGATGTGGTGGTTCATCGCGAAAGCGTAGTGCATTCGCTGATCGAATACAACGACAATTCGGTAATTGCTCAGCTGGGCGTGCCGGATATGCGTATTCCCATCCAGTATGCGCTCACATACCCCAAGCGTTTCCCGTCGCCGGTGAAACGGCTGAATCTGGCCGAATTTGCAAAGCTTACCTTCTTTGAGCCGGATGAAGAAACGTTTGGCTGCCTGCCGCTTTGCCGTGAAGCGATGCGGCGCGGCGGATTGGTTCCCGCGGCCGTAAACGGCGCCAATGAGGCGGCGGTCGCGTTGTTCCTGCAAAGGAAAATCCCGTTTTTGGCTATCCCGGAACTGGCCCGGGAAGCGGCGGCGCGTCAGCCTGATGTGCAGACGTTTGCCGTGGAAGATATTTTGGAAGCCGATGCCCGCGCCCGTGCGCTGGTGGCTTCGCTTGCTTGATAAAGGAGTGATTTTTTGGGCGTCTTGTTGGCGATTCTGGCTGTTTTGCTGTTCAGCCTGATTATCTTTGTGCATGAATTCGGCCATTTCATTACCGCGAAACTTTCCGGTGTGCGCGTCAATGAATTTGCCATTGGTATGGGGCCGAAACTGTTTGGTTTTCAAAAAGGAGAAACGGCCTATTCCATCCGTCTGCTTCATATCGGCGGTTACTGCGCCATGGAGGGCGAGGATGAAGAAAGCGAAGATGAATACGCTTTTGGTAAGGCCAAAGTCTGGAAACGGATTATCATTGTGGCCGCCGGTGCGTTTATGAATATCGTGATCGGTTTGGTGATGATGTTTTTCCTGCAGATTCAGCAGCCCGTTTTCATGACCCCACAAATTGCGGAATTCCCCGAAGGCTCTGCCCTGCAGTCGGCGGGTCTTCAGGTTGATGATACGTTTTATTCGGTAGACGGATACCGGATTTACACAGCTCGCGACCTCAGCTTTGCTTTGGCGCTGGCTGATCCGAACAGCGTGGATATCCAGGTTCAGCGTGGCGGTCAGGTGCTTTCTTTTGATGATGTGGCGCTGAAAACGGTAGACAGCAACGGACAACAGGTTGTTCAGCTTGATTTTTATGTTTATCCCGAAGAGCGCACGGTTTTTTCGATTTTGAAAAATACGTTTACCGAAACCGTTTCTGTTGTGCGTATGGTTTGGGCCAGCTTGGCCGGCTTGGTGACGGGTCGGTTTGGCCTGAATGAAATGGCAGGGCCTGTAGGCACCGCACAGGCGATCACGCAGGCAGCCAGCGCCGGACTTGAAACCGGATTTTTGGATGCGTTCAATAATATCCTGATGATGATGACGGTTATCACCGTCAACCTTGGAATCGTGAACCTGCTGCCGCTTCCGGCACTCGACGGCGGCCGCCTGGTGTTCCTGATTATTGAGGGAATCCGCCGCAAGCCTGTTCCGGCCAAATATGAGGGCTGGGTGCATGCGGCCGGTTTTGTTGCGCTGATGGCGTTTATGGTTGTTATCACATTTAATGATATTGTTCGTCTGATCACCGGCGGCTCCTTTGGCTGAGCCCCCGGTTTTCGGCATCTTTACGGAGGAAAAGGATGGAGCAGAAAATGGGAATCCAGAGAAAAACAACGCGGCAGGTTAAGGCCGGAAACGTGTGCATCGGCGGGGGAGCGCCCGTGAGCATACAGTCTATGCTCAATGTACCGGCTCATGATATAGAAGGCAGTGTGCGTCAGGCCGTTTTGCTGGAACAGGCCGGGTGCGAAATCATCCGCGCGGCTGTGCCGGATCAGGAAGCGGTGGCGCTGATCCCCGCTTTGAAAAAAGCCGTACAGGTTCCGATTGTGGCGGATATCCATTTTGATTATCGTCTGGCGCTGGCCGCTGTGGAAGCCGGCGTGGATAAAGTGCGCATCAATCCCGGCAACATCGGTTCTGACGACCGTGTGAAGGCGGTGGCACAGGCTTGCCGCAGCCACGGGGTGCCGATCCGCATCGGCGTCAACTCCGGTTCGGTAGAAAAGGAAATCCTGGCCAAATACGGTTCCCCCACGGCACAGGCGCTGTGTGAAAGCGCGCTTTATCACGTTTCTCTGCTGGAAAAATTCGATTTTAATGATATTGTCATTTCCATTAAATCGTCCGATGTCGATACCATGATCCGCGCGTATGAGCTGGTCAGCGAGCGGTGTGATTATCCGCTTCACCTCGGCGTAACGGAAGCCGGTACGGCACGGATGGGGCTTGTCAAATCGGCGATCGGAATCGGCAGCCTGCTGCAGCGCGGCATCGGCGACACGATCCGTGTTTCCCTTACGGCCGATCCGGTGGAAGAAATCCGCGCCGCAAAAGATATTCTTTCGGCGCTCGGTATGACGCATGGCCCGCGGCTGGTGTGCTGCCCGACATGCGGACGTACGCAGATCGATCTGATCGGCATCGCCAAAGAAGTTGAAAACCGGCTGCAATCGGTGAACAAAGATATCACGGTGGCTGTGATGGGCTGCGTGGTCAACGGCCCCGGAGAAGCCAGAGAAGCCGATATCGGCTTGGCCGGTGGAATCGGGGAAGGACTGATCTTTAAAAAGGGTCAGATCCTGCGAAAAGTAAAAGAAGATGAACTGGTAGACGCCCTGATGGCGGAAATTGAGGCCCTGTAAAAGCGGAGGATTACTTTGAAAACAATAGCCGATATTTTTACCCCCCAGACGATTCAGGCCGCTTTGCCGCCGGAAGTCGCAGCGGGGGAAGTGATGACGCTTGCGGTCGATCCCGATTCCCGCGAGCTGCTGATGCGGGTGCGTTTTGGCGATTTCGTTTCCCGGGAAAAGATTTTTGCCGCAGAGCGCGCGCTGATGGCTTCGGCGCTTCGTTTGCGTCAGGCAATCATTCAGCCCGCTTTCCCGCCGGAAAGCTTTTCGGCGGATTGCTTCCCGTCGATTGTTGCTTACTTAAAAGAACGCGATGCCAGCCTGAACGGTACGCTGAAAGACGCCGAAGTCTTGATTCAGGACGGCGTTTTGCAGGTGTCGCTGCTGCATGGCGGATTTGAATTTCTGGATGCCCGGCGTTACGACCGGCGCATTGAAGAAGTCATCCGCGATTGGTTCTCCGTTTCGCTCAAGGTGCGTTTTGCCGGTAAACTTAGCATTGATAAAATGGATGATTCCCTGCTGGAACGCATCCATCACGAAGAGGAAAAGAAGCGCCGCGAAGAAGCTGTGGAAGAGATGGAACGCTATGAAGAAGCCATGCGCGAGCGAGGAGAATCCCGCGCGATCAATAAGCGTGCCGGCGATTCTTTGTATCCCACCATTCTGCGCGGTACGGCGCGCGATATTATGGGACATTCCACGAAAGCCGATCCCATCCCGATCCGCGATGTTACGCCCGATATTGGAACGGCGACGATCTGGGGCGAGATTTTCAGCGTTGAATCGAAAGAAACCCGCGATGGCGCACGCAAAATTTATTCCATCGATATCACGGATTACACCGACTCCATGTCGCTCAAGATCATTCAGGATATCGCCCAGTGCAAGCCGCTGGACGGCCTTTCCAAAGGCATGAGCATTTTGGTGCGCGGTGAAGTCACCTACGATAAATACGATAAAGAAAACGTCATGCGTCCCCGCAGTATCGCCACGGTGGAACAGGTAAAGGTGATTGATGACGCGAAAGAGAAGCGTGTGGAACTGCATCTGCATACCACCATGTCCAGCATGGACGGCGTTTCCACAGCGGAAGACCTGATTAAGCGCGCCTATAAATGGGGGCATAAGGCGATTGCCATCACCGACCACGGCGTGGCCCAGGCTTTCCCGGAAGCGATGAACACGGTTGAATCGATTACCAAAGACGGCGGAGAATTCAAGGTGATCTACGGCGTGGAAGCCTATTTTGTCAACGACCTGGTTCCCGCCGTGTCGGGTGATGCCGCCGGTTCGCTCGACCGTGACATCATCTGCTTCGACTTGGAAACGACGGGACTCAGCCCCAAAACCGAGCGGATCACCGAAATCGGCGCCGTTCGCCTGCATAACGGGGAAGTGACCGATTCGTTCAATACATTTGTCGATCCCGAAAAGCCGATTCCGGCCAAGATCACCGAACTCACCGGCATTACAGACGAGATGGTGAAAGGCGCGCCGAAGGAAGACGAAGCCCTGCGCGCGTTTTATGAATTTTGCGGCGAAGATGCCGTGCTGGTGGCGCATAACGCCGGGTTTGATACCTCGTTTCTCCGTACAGCCGGGCAGCGCTGCGGCGTGCCGTTTGTGTATCCGTTTATCGATACCGTGCCGATGTGCCGTTCGCTTTTAACGGGTATCAAAAACTGCAAGCTCGATACGGTCGCTTCTTATCTTAAGCTTAAGCCTTTCAACCATCACCGCGCCTGCGATGATGCCGCCGTGTTGGGCGAAATTTTCCTGCGCCTGGTCAGCCGCCTAAAAACGGACGCTGGTATCAGTGAACTTTCTCAGATCAACGGCGCACTGGCTGGCGGTGACCCGAAAAAACTGCCTACTTATCACCAGATTATTTTGGTCAAAAACCAGACCGGTCTGAAAAATCTGTACAAGCTGATTTCGTTTGCCCATCTGGATTATTATTACAAGCGTCCGCGTACGCCGCGAAGCGTACTTGATCAATACCGCGAGGGCCTGATTATCGGCAGCGCGTGCGAAGCCGGAGAACTGTTCCACGCCATTCGTAACAACGAGCCGTTCGATCAGCTCTGCAAAATCGCCGATTATTATGATTACCTTGAAATTCAGCCGATCGGCAACAATATGTTTATGGTGCGAAACGGCGAAGCACCCGACGTGGAAACTCTGCGTGAATATAACCGTACGATCGTCCGCATCGGCGAAAAGCTGAATAAGCCGGTTGTAGCCACCTGCGACGTGCATTTCCTCGATCCGAAAGATTCCAATTTCCGCAAGATTTTGATGGCCGGACAGGGCTTCTCCGATGCCGAAGACCAGGCGCCGCTGTATCTGCGCACGACGGCCGAAATGCTGGAAGAATTTGCGTATCTCGGCGCGGAAAAAGCCTATGAAGTTGTGGTGACCAACACCGTGAAGATTGCGGACAGCATTGAAACGGTTCGTCCCATTCCGCCCGGAAACTTCCCGCCGTTTATCGACGGCGCCGAAGAGCAGCTCAACTCCATCTGCTGGGAACGCGCCAAACAGCGTTACGGCGATCCGCTGCCGGAAATCGTGCAGAAGCGCCTCAAGCGTGAGCTGGACTCCATCAATAAACACGGTTTCTCCGTTTTGTATATGACCGCGCAGAAGCTGGTGGCCGATTCCGAAGCCCACGGCTATCTAGTTGGTTCGCGTGGTTCCGTTGGTTCTTCGTTCGTGGCCAGTATGTCCGGTATCTCGGAAGTTAACCCCTTGGAACCGCATTACATCTGTCCCAACTGTAAACACAGTGAATTTATCACCGACGGCAGTGTGGGTTCGGGTTTTGACCTGCCGCCGAAAAACTGTCCGGTCTGCGGCCAGCCGTGCGACCGCGACGGCCATACGATTCCGTTCGAAACCTTCCTGGGGTTCGACGGCGATAAGGTGCCCGATATCGACTTGAACTTCTCCGGCGAATACCAGAGCGGTGCGCACCGCTACACGGAAACGCTGTTCGGCCGCGATAACGTGTTCAAAGCCGGTACCATCGCCACGGTGGCCGACAAAACAGCCATCGGCTTTGTGAAAAAATATGCCGAAGAACGGGGAACCATTCTGCGCCGTGCCGAAGAAAAACGGCTGGCCATCGGCTGTACCGGTATTAAGCGTACAACCGGCCAGCACCCCGGCGGCATGGTTGTTGTGCCCCGCGGCATGGAAATCTACGATTTCTGCCCCGTACAGCATCCCGCCAACGATCAGAAGTCCGATAACATCACGACACACTTCGATTTCCATTCCATCCACGATACGATCTGCAAGCTTGATGAACTCGGACACGATGTGCCCACCATCTACCGCTATTTGGAGGACTACACCGGTATCCCGGTGATGAAAGTTTCGATGAGCGACCCCGAAGTGATGTCGCTGTTCACGTCCACCAAAGCGCTGGGGGTGGAGCCGGAAGATATCGATTCCCAGACCGGAACGTTCTCGCTGCCGGAAGTCGGCACTTCGTTTGTGCGTCAGATGCTGATCGATTCTCAGCCGAAAACGTTTTCGGACCTTTTGCAGGTTTCGGGCCTTTCGCATGGTACGGACGTGTGGCTGGGCAACGCACAGGATCTCATTAAAAACGGCACCTGCACCATTTCCGAGGTAATCGGTACTCGTGACAGCATCATGACCTACCTGCTGCTCAAGGGTTTGGAACCGAAAATGGCCTTTAAGATTATGGAAATCACCCGTAAGGGCAAGGCGAAAAAGCTCCTTACAGAAGAGCATCTGCAGGCCATGCGCGACCATGGTGTGCCGGAATGGTATATCGATTCCTGTATGAAGATCAAGTACATGTTCCCGAAGGCGCACGCCGCGGCCTATATGATCGCTACCCTGCGCCTGGGCTGGTATAAAGTGCACCGCCCGGTTGAATATTACGCGGCCTACTTTACCGTTCGCAGCGACGACTTCGACGGCGTAACCGCGCTCAAAGGCAAAGAAGCCGTTGTGCGCCGCATGAAGGAAATCGAAATGAAGGGCAAAGAAGCCAGCGCCAAAGAAGAAGCCGCTTATGCCACGTTCCAGATCATCAACGAGATGCTGGCGCGCAAGATCAGCCTGCTGCCCGTCGATCTGTATAAGTCGGATGCCAAGCGTTTCCTGGTGGAAGACGGCAAAATCCGTCTGCCGTTCTCTTCTCTGCCCGGTGTGGGCGAAGCGGCGGCGCACAGTTTGGCTCAGGCACGCGAAGGCGGGGGAGAGTTCCTCTCTGTAGATGAGTTCCAGAGCCGTTCCAAAGTCTCCAAAGCTGTTATCGATGTATTGCGCGAGGCCGGTTCGCTGAAGGATTTGCCCGAAAGCAGCCAGGTATCCCTGTTTTAATGCTTGACAAGGTGAAATTCGTGTGCTAGTATACTACCGTGCTACTAAGCTAAAGCGTAACGGCTTTTGCTGACACGAAAGGTTTACAATATGAAACGATATAATAAGATCACGCCGGAAGGCACCAAAGACGTTCTTTTCCGGGAATGCGTTGTCCGTCGACGTGTAGAAGATGAACTGGCTTCGTTTTTTGCTGCCCGCAGTTACCGGGAAGTGATGACGCCGGGCATTGAATTTTACGATGTGTTCGAGGGCTTGGAAACCGGTATCCTGCCCGAAAATATGTATAAGACAACCGATCAGCACGGCCGTCTGGTTGTGCTCCGTCCCGATTCCACCGTGCCGATCGCCCGTCTGGCGGCGACCCGGCTGCAGAATCTGCCGCGTCCCATTCGGCTGTTTTACAATCATCCGGTGTACCGCAGCAATGTGCAGCTGACGGGCCGCAGTGACGAAACGGACGAATTCGGTATCGAATTGCTTGGCGCTTCCGGCCTGAAAGCCGATCTGGAAGCGATTTCCTGTGCGGCTGAAGCGCTGGAACGCTGTGTCGGACGCTATCGTATTGAAATCGGTCACGCCGATGTGTTCCGTTCGCTGGCCCGCCGTCTGCCGGTCAGCGAGGAAGTCCGCGAGGATATCCGTGTAGCCATCGAAAGCAAAAACTACGCGGAGCTTTCCAATCTGCTCGATCCGCTGGGCGATCTGCCTGCGGCGGCCGCTATGCGTCGTCTGCCGCGTCTGTTCGGCGGAGCGGAGGTCTTTGAAGAAGCCGCCGAGTTGATGTGCGGGGAAGACACCCTGCAAACGCTCGGGTATCTGCGCACACTGTATGAAGCGCTGTGCCGCATGGGACTTTCTTCCGAACAGGTCATGGTCGATTTGGGACTCGTTCAGCGCAACAACTATTACACCGGCGTGGTTTTCAGCGCCTATGTAGAAGATTGGGGCGATGCCGTTTTGTTCGGCGGCCGCTACGATAACCTGCTTGAAAACTTTGGCTGCCCCATGCCGGCCGTCGGGTTCTCCGTTCGGGTGGATGCCATCACCGGCCTGCGTATGATGCAGGAAGAGCCGGCCGATGTTCCGGATGTATTGGTGCATAGCGATGCCGGGTTTGAAGCCCGCGGGCTTCAGGTTTTGAACAAATACGCGCAAAAAGAACTGCGCTGTGATAATTCCCTCTTCGAAAGCCGGGAAGAAGCCCGCGCTTATGCCGAAACGCAGGGAATCAAAAAAATCATCTTTGTTTCGGATGAAATCGAGGAGGTGTGCCTGTGAGACCGCTCCGCATTGCGCTGACCAAAGGACGTCTGGAAGAAAAAACAGTTGAATTGTTCGAGCGAATCGGTTACGATTGTACCAAGGTTCGCGAAAAGGGCCGCAAGCTGATCCTGCCTGTCGGCAGCGGCGAAATTGAAGTCGTGCTGGCTAAGGCCGCCGATGTGCTCACCTATGTGGAACACGGTGTGTGCGATATGGGCGTTGTGGGGAAAGACACGATCCTTGAGCACGGCGGGCATTTTTTCGAAGTGCTCGATCTCGGTTTCGGCCGGTGCCGCTTTGCGCTGGCTGCTCCGAGCGGCTGTGATTTTTACGCAGGCTATGCCGCCAAAACGATCGCTTCCAAATATCCCAATGTTGCCCGCCGTTTTTTCGAGGGCAAAAATATGGATATACGGGTTATCCGCATCGAAGGTTCGGTGGAACTGGCTCCGCTTCTGGGGCTTTCCGACGGGATCGTCGATATTGTAGAAACCGGCACTACGCTCAAAGAAAACGGCCTGGCCGTGGTGGAGGATATTGTGCCGATTTCGGCGCGGCTGATCGTCAACGCCGCCAGCATGAAACTGCGCAAGCAGGAAATTGAAGCGCTTACCGAAAAAATGGAAGCCGAAATTGCGAAAAAAGCCTGAAAACGGAGGAGTTTTTCATGATACAGATTGCTAAAGGGGATGCGGCTTACTGCCGTTCCTTTATCCGTAAACTCAAGGAGCGCGCCGCCGAAAACGACCGCAAGGTAGACGGCGCTGTGGCCGAGATTGTCGCGGCTGTCAAAGAAAAAGGCGACGAGGCTGTCCGTGCATACACCACCCGTTTCGACGGCTGGTGCCCGGAACGCCTGGAAATCACCCGTGAAGAAATCGCCGAACTGACCAAAAGCTGTGATCCGGCTTTTCTGGCTTCCCTGGAGCGCGCCGCCGAAAATATCCGCGCGTTTCATCAGCGCCAGAAGCAGCAGTCGTGGCTTGATCCGCAGCCGAACGGCGTGATTTTGGGACAGCGTATCCGCGGCCTGCACCGTGTTGGTATTTATGTGCCGGGCGGTACGGCGGCTTATCCTTCTTCTGTATTGATGAATGCGATTCCTGCTAAGATCGCCGGTGTAGGGGAAATCATCATGTGCACCCCTCCCGGAAAAGACGGACACCCGAACCCCGATGTGCTGGCAGCCGCCATGGCGGCCGGTGTAGACCGCGTATTTCTGGTGGGCGGCGCACAGGCTGTGGCTGCGCTGGCTTACGGTACGCAGTCGATTCCGAAGGTCGATAAAATTGTCGGCCCCGGCAATATCTTCGTGGCGACCGCTAAAAAGCATCTGTACGGTGTGGTGGATATCGATATGATCGCCGGTCCCAGCGAAATTCTGGTGATTGCCGACGAAAGCGCCGATCCTGTATTTTTGGCGGCCGACCTGATGAGCCAGGCCGAGCACGACCGAATGGCTTCCGCCATTCTGATTACACCCAGCCTTAAGCTTGCCGAAGCCACAAAAGCCGAGATTGTCCGGCAGTCGGCTTACCTGAGCCGCCGCGAGATCATCGAAGCTTCCCTGCGTGATTTCGGTGCCATGATCGTCTGCGATACGATGGACGAGGCCGTGGAATTTGCCAACGAACTGGCGCCCGAGCATCTGGAAGTCTGCTGCGAAAATCCGATGGAATACATCGGCCGTCTCGATAACGCCGGTTCTGTTTTCCTGGGAAATTATTCTCCGGAACCGCTGGGCGATTATTTTGCCGGACCTAACCACGTGCTTCCCACCGGCGGCACGGCGCGTTTCTTCTCGCCGCTTTCGGTGGATGCTTTTATTAAAAAATCCAGCTTTATTTACTATACACAGAACGCCTTGCAGGAAGCGGCGCAGGATATCGTTACCCTGGCCCGAACCGAAGAACTGACCGCTCACGCCAACGCGGTGGAAGTTCGGATGCAGGCCGAAAAGTAAGTCTGTTTGAAAGAAAGGGGTGCAGGTTGTATGGCACGAACGGCTTCGGTTTCCCGCCAGACACGCGAAACGGATATTACGGTTTCGCTCGATCTTTCCGGCGGAGAAGTTTCGGTTCAGACCGGAATCGGCTTTTTTGACCATATGCTCACGGCGCTGGGCGTACACGGCGGCTTTGGCTTGAAGATTTGCGCAAAAGGCGATTTGGAAGTAGATTGCCATCATACGATCGAAGACACCGGGATTGTGCTGGGAACGGCATTCCGTCAGGCGCTCGGAGACCGCGCCGGGATCAGCCGCTACGGCAGCTTTTATATCCCGATGGACGAAGCGCTGGCTTTTTGCGCTGTGGATATCAGCGGCCGCCCGTTTACGGTATGCGAAGCGGATTTTTCCGAAGAACGCTGCGGCGGGTTTGATACCTGCATGACAGAAGAATTTTTCCGGGCGTTTGCTCAGAACGCGGGTATGACCCTGCATGTGCGCTGCCTGTACGGCAAAAACGCACATCATATGATTGAAGCTATGTTCAAAGCCGTGGCGCATGCGCTGCGGGCGGCGGTCACGCCCAAGGAAAGCGGGGAAGCGCTTTCCACAAAAGGAATGCTGGAATAAGAAACGGAGGACGTTTTATGATACTTTTGCCTGCTATTGATCTGCATGAAGGCTCGTGTGTCCGCTTGCTCAGAGGGGACTACGCTACGGCGCAGAAAGTTGCGGAAGACGCCGTAGAGACCGCGCTCGGTTTTCAGCAAGCCGGTGCGCGCTGGCTGCACATGGTCGATTTGGACGGCGCCAAAGCCGGTCATCCGCTGAATCGCGAAACGATTTTGCGTGTGCGTCAAAATACGAAAATGCAAATTGAAGTCGGCGGCGGAATCCGTTCCATGCAGCAGGTAGAAGATTACCTCGAAAACGGGATTCGCCGGGTGATTCTCGGTTCTGCGGCTTTGCAGAATCCCGGTTTTGTTAAGGAAGCCGTTCAGAAATACGGTGATTCCATCGCGGTGGGCATCGATGCCCGTCACGGCATGGTTGCGGCGGAAGGCTGGACGGAAACCAGCTCGGTAGATTATCTGGAACTGGCACGCCGCATGGAACAGATTGGTGTGCGTTATCTGATTGTCACCGATATTTCACAGGATGGTACGCTCAACGGGCCGAATCTGGAAATGCTTGACCGCATCAATAATGCGGTTTCCTGCGAAATTGTTGCCAGCGGCGGCGTGGGAAATCTGAAAGATATTATCGATCTGTATAATCTGAACCTGTATGGCGCGATTATCGGCAAAGCGATCTACGCTGGGGCAATCGACCTGCGCATGGCTTTAACGGAAGCCCGCCGGATGAGTGAGCGGAAAACAGCTTCAGAAATCGATATCAACCGCTATTTTGCCAAAAGCGAACTGATTCCGGCCGTGGTGCAGGATGCCGGTACAGGTGAAGTGCTGATGCTGGCTTATATGAATCGTGAGTCTTTAAAGAAAACGCTGGAAACAGGCTTTACCTGGTTCTGGAGCCGCAGCCGTCAGGAACTGTGGAACAAAGGCGCGACTTCCGGCCATACACAGCAGGTTGTAAACATTTATGCCGACTGCGACGACGATACGCTGTTGGTACAGGTAAACCAGAAAGGTGCCGCTTGCCATACCGGCAACCACAGCTGTTTCTTCAAGAAGCTGCTGTAAAGGGGAGGAAACAATGGATATTTTAAAAGAATTGTATGCTACGGTAGAAGCCCGCAAAGCGGAAAAAGCCGAAGGCTCGTATACCTGCTATCTGTTTGAAAAAGGTCTCGATAAAATTCTGAAAAAATGCGGCGAAGAGTGCAGCGAAGTCATCATCGCTGCAAAAAACGGCGTAAAAGAAGATACGATCGGGGAGATCAGCGATCTGCTGTATCATCTTACCGTGATGATGGCCAACGAAGGCATCACGCCCGAAGAAGTGGAAGCCGAACTGGCCCGCCGCCATCAGAAACAGGGTAACCTGAAAACTTTCCATCAGGTTGATCATAATACCTGAGGCCGTTTGATTCGCCTGCCGTTTGGCAGGCGATGCGGAGAATCTCCGCAGATAAATCGCGGGTCGCTCGGTACCCTCGCTTCGCTTTAACTGAAATTTAAATTGAGCGGCCGCGTAACCGGCAATCATGTCTGTCTATTTAACAAATTGAATCGCCTGCCGTCTGGTAGGCGATTTCAGCTTATGGGAAGAAATTAGTTTGCAAACAAGGTAAAATAAAATGAGAAACCTGCCGCGGGACTTGAGCTATCAATTTTACTTTGACTTATCCGCGAAGTATCGCGCGGCGGTTCGACGCATGATATAATTGAAATAGGAGAAATGGGGGAATAGGAATGCTGAAATTAAAATATATGCCAATCAAAACACAAAGTGGTCCGGCTTATACGATTGTCGGATGTGAAACCGATATGGCCTCGGTCAGTTTGCCGGAACGATATCGCTTTGTTCCGGTTGTGCGCATTTCCAGACGTGCGTTTGCTGAATTGAATTCTTTGTTAGAAGTAGTGATCCCGCCGTCCATTACTTGCATCGAAGACCATGCGTTTGCCCGGTGCCGGAATCTGCGGCAGGTTCGCTTTGTCGGTCCGGCCAGTCCGAAGTTGGGACTGAACGTTTTTCAGGGATGCAATTCGCTGAGGCGCGTCGATTTGCCGGATGGAATTGAAGAAATCGGCGATGCATTTTACGATTGTTCTTCTTTGCAGGAGATTCACCTGCCCGATTCTGTGCGCTCGGTTGACCTGGGCGGATGCAGTTCCCTGCGAAGAGTTCATCTGCCGGCAGGTTTGCAGATTCCCGATCACGATATTCTGGCTCGCTGCCGCGATGATCTGGTTGTGACGGCGGCAGACGGCTTGGGCGAAAATTTCGCGTCTTCTCTGCAAACTGATGATATGCGTTTACTGAGTAATCGCCTGCGGGCTTTTGCGGCACTTTTGGGTCGCAACGCGTTTACATTGGAGCAGCAGACCGGCTTTTTGCCGGATATTTGCCGCTATGTACTGACAACCTTACTGCCGGATGACCGTGTACTTCAGGCGGCGGATGGGCTTCGCATGTCTTTTGTGCCTTCCGATCGTATGGATTCGCGCGAATTTTTGCAGGAAGATGAAAAGGTGCGCGTGCAGTTCCTTTGGTTAGTCTGGCAGACTGATTGTCCGCTGCCGGAAGATATTTGCCAAAAAATTCGATTGATTTCGTCTGCCGCTTCCGTAACCTATACGAAATCACAAAAAGAAGCGTCTGATGATGCAGCTTCGATTGTGCGTGTAGACTATAGCCCATGTTATGGATTGAAATTCAGAAATCGATTATAAAATATATGTAAAAATTTACATGGAAATTTGGATGCTGTTTTATGTAGATTTAACTTGAAAACGCTTTTGACTTTATATATAATTTAAATATCCGCTGAAATTCTGTTTTTCGCGGTTTTTTTCGTGAAAAACAGGTGAACGGTTTTACATAGATGGAAGATTAGGAAAGAAGCAGAAAAAAGAGTAAAATCGAAAGGACAGGCATCATGAATATTTTCAATGTACTCGCGCTTTTAGGCGGTCTCGCTCTGTTTTTGTTCGGTATGTCCGTAATGGGCGATGCACTGGTAAAAAGCACGGGCAACAAACTGAAATCGATCCTGAGCAAATTAACATCCAGTAAGTTCAAAAGTTTTTTGGTTGGTTTAGCTGTTACGGCTGTTATCCAGTCTTCGTCGGCTACCACGGTTATGGTCGTGGGTTTTGTTAATTCCGGTATCCTTACACTGGGGCAATCCGTCGGTGTTATCATGGGTGCAAACCTGGGTACGTCGGTTACATCCTGGTTGCTTTCGTTAACGGGTATCAGCGGCGATAGCTTCTTCATTCAGCTGTGCAAACCCTCAACCTTTACACCGATTTTGGCTATCATAGGCGTTGCTATGCAGATGTTTGCCAAAGATAGCAAAAAGAAAGATGTTGGCGTTATTTTCCTTGGTTTTGCGGTTCTGATGTTCGGCATGGAGGCTATGTCGGATGCAGTAGCGCCTTTGGCAGAGAACGAGGCGTTCAAACAGATGATGCTGTTGTTCTCTAACCCGATTCTCGGCGTATTGGTAGGCGCTATTCTCACGATGATCATCCAGTCTTCTTCCGCTTCTGTCGGTATTTTGCAGTCTCTTTCTCTGTCCGGTACGGTCAGTGTTGGTACCGCCATCCCGATCATTATGGGCCAGAATATTGGTACCTGCATTACGGCGCTGCTTTCTTCCGTAGGTACTTCGAAAAACGCCAAGAGAGCTGCTTTCATCCATCTGTATTTTAACGTAATCGGAACGATTGTTGTTTTGAGCGTTTATTGCGGTTTGAATGCTATTTTCCAGTTCTCTATTGTAGAACAGCCGATTACACCGCTGGGAATTGCATTTGTACATACCCTCTTCAACATCATTACTATAGCAATTCTGATGCCCATTTCCGGCGTTCTGGAAAAGCTGGCTAACCTTACGGTTCGCTCCGGAAAGAATGAAGGCAACGCCCATATGTTGGACGAGCGCTTTATGAATACGCCCAGTGTTGCTGTGGAACAGGCCCGTAATGTTGCCAACGAAATGGCTTCTACTACACGCGACTCTATTCTTTCCTCCTTTACGCTTTTTGATAAGTTCGATAGCACCGTTGCAGCAAATATCCGAGAAGAAGAAGCTTCCGTTGATAAGTATGAAGACGTTTTAGGCGATTACCTGGTCAAGCTCAGTAGCCATGACATGTCTGTGAACGATAGCCGCGAGGTTTCCAAACTGCTGCATATTATCGGTGATTTGGAGCGCATCAGCGATCATGCGGTAAATATGGTTGAAGCAGCGGAAGAAATTCACGACAACAATCTTTCTTTCTCGGCCGATGCTACGCGGGAGATTTCTGTGATGATGAAGGCGCTATCCGAAATTCTCCAGCTTGCTATTAAAGCGCTTACCGATAACGATCTGGTGGCAGCTGCTAAAGTGGAACCGTTGGAGCAGGTCATTGATTCTCTGCGTGATACGATTAAAAAGAATCATATTGCCCGCTTGCAGAACAGCGAATGTACGATTGAACTGGGCTTTGTTCTTTCGGATATCCTTACAAACCTGGAGCGCGTTTCCGACCATTGTTCCAACATTGCCGGCTGCATTATCGAAATTGCCAATGACAGCTTTGAGATGCACGAGTACACCAACAATGTTAAGTTGGATAGCCGTGAATACGATGAGCTTTATGCCGAATATAAGCTTAAATATTCGATTAAGCCCTCGCTGGTTGGTCAGCATGTTTCCTAATTAGTCTTTTAAAAAGCAAAACAGCGTTCCCGTTTTTGGACTGCCCTAATTTGTGCGGACAGTACAAAACAGCCTAAATGGTAGTAACAATTATTTTTTAAGCAACGAACTGACATCGCTTTTCGAGTGGTGTCAGTTTTGTTTTAAGTTGGATGCGCTGA